>NZ_JAQLDQ010000009.1 GCF_028209395.1 Collinsella aerofaciens | reverse complement strand
AAGTCATAGATGCGGGCGTGTTGGCTAAAATGGGTCGGCCGGGATTGGTCAATCTCGGCCGACTATATTTGGCTAAATTATTCCGGCGCTAACAACGCAAATAGCCCGCTAGAACAACATCCGTTCTAGCGGGCTTATTCAGATATTTCGGCTACGCGCTCGGTGGCTCAGACAAATCTTTACGCAAACAGGCCGTAGATGCTGATGTTGGCCTTGGCGTAGAGGCCGTTAGCATACTCGGTCCACTTGGAGCTGGCGCTCGAAGCCTGCGAGGAATACTGCTGATAAGCAGTGTAATAGGCGGTCATGGCCTGCTTGTAGGTGGCGCTATCGGCCGTAAAGGCATCATCGGCAAAGGCCTTGGCATAGGTGCTGTCGGCATCCTTCCAAGTGCCCTTCTCGCTATCCCACTCGTCGCCGGCAAGGTTGATGATGTAGTCGGCGTAGTCCTTGCTCGCGGTCTCCTCGTTGCCGTCAGCAGGCTCGGTCGGGGCGGTCGGCATGCTTGCGGAGCTATCGCCCACCTTCTTCTTGTAGAGCTTCTGCAGCGTCGCAGACTGGCGGACGATCTGCTTGGCCTGGTCCTTGGACACGCCGTACTGCGTGGCCATGGTCTTGTAGTCGGAGGTGCCGATGGAATCCTCGGCGTACTGCTTCATCTCCTTGGAAGAGACGGTAATGCCCTCGTCCTCGGCAGCGTCCAGCAGAATCTGGTTGCGCACGTAGGACAGGATAACGTCGGCAGACGGTGCGGTGTAGTTGCCGTCGTCGTCCTTGACGGTGTCGAGGCTATACTGGCTCTCGATGGCCTCGCGCGCGGTGATGTCGCTCTTCTTGCCGTTGTAGCTATAGCTTGCCACGGTCGAATCGAGCTGGTCCTCGGTCAGGGTCGCCGAGCCGACGCCCTTGCCGCCAAAACCACCGTTGCCGATAAAGAAGCCGACCACAGCAGCGATCACGATAGCGACCACAAAGGCGGCAATCATCGTCTTCTTGTGCTTGCAAGCGTGGTCGTCCACGTCGGAGTCGTCGTCCTCATCCTGGGCCTCGGGCATCAGATTCTCGTCAGCGGCATCCGCGGCAATCTGAGCCTCCAGTCGGGCGTCCTCCTCCTCGGCGGACGTGCCGGCGGCAATATGTTCGGCAGACGTGCCGGCGACCAGGTCGATCTTTTCGTCCTCATCACCGTCGGGGCCTTCGCCGCGCTCGATGATCTGGATGCCGTCGATCTCGTCCTTCTCGTCCTTCTTTTGAATCAGACCCATATCAGTTACTCCTTGTTAGGAAACATAGTCCCCAATAGAATACGCCCGGCAGAGCGCCGGGCGTATTGATTCTTAGGTTATACGCAAACACTTAAGTACTATTTAGGCGTTTGCAGCGTGCATACCTTAGACCAGGTGCGCGATAACGGCATCGGCAAAGGCCTGCGTGCCCACAGCGCCCTCAACGGAGCCGGTCTGGGCACGACGCACGTCACCGGTAACCTGCTCGCCCTCGTCGAGCGTGGCAGATACGGCGGCGCGAATACGATTGGCGGCATCGTTCTCGCCCAGGTGATCGAGCATCATCGCAGCAGAGAGGATCTCGGCCGTGGGGTTGGCGATATCCTTGCCCGCGATATCGGGCGCGGAGCCGTGCGTAGCCTCAAAGATGGCGCAGTCGGCACCGATGTTGGAGCCGGGGGCCATACCCAAGCCGCCCACCAGGCCGGCGCACAGGTCACTCACGATGTCGCCGTACAGGTTGGGCAGCACCAGGACATCGAAGTCGTTGGGGTTCTGGACCAGGCCCATGCAGGTGGCGTCGACGATCTTGTCGTTGAACTCGATATCGGGATAGTTGGCGGCCACCTCGCGCGCCACGCGCAGGAACAGGCCGTCAGTCGCCTTCATGATGTTGGCCTTGTGCACGGCCGTCACCTTTTTGCGGCCGCAGCGACGGGCATACTCAAAGGCATACTCCACAATGCGGCGGCTCTTGGCAATGGAGATGGGCTTAATCGAGATGGCGGAATCCGCGGCGAAGGTCTTCTGACCAGAACGCTCGACGAGCTGCGAGAGTTCCTCGACCTCGGCAGCGCCCTCATCGAACTCGATGCCGGCGTAGAGGTCTTCAGTGTTCTCGCGCACGATGACCAGGTCGACGTCGCGGAAGCGCGAGCCGTCGCCCGGCTGCGACAGGCAGGGGCGCACGCAGGCGTACAGGTCGAAGTGCTTGCGCAGGGCCACGTTGACGCTGCGGAAACCCGTGCCGACCGGCGTGGTGATGGGACCCTTGATGGCGACCTTGGTCTCGGCGACCGCATCGAGCACGTGCTGGGGCAGCGGCGTGCCAAACTCGTCCATGACGCCGGCACCGGCCTCCTGGACGTTCCAGTTGATCTGGACACCGGCGGCCTCGACCACGCGGCGCATGGCCTGCGTAATCTCGGGACCGATACCGTCACCGGGAATCAGGACTACATCGTGCGCCATAATCTGTTACTCCTCGTCTTCGGCGTCGTCAGATTTTTTAACGCTAGCACGCTTCTTCTTTTTGGAGAGATCCAGGCCAAAACGTTTAACAAGCATTTCGCAAATCTCGCTCGAACGGGCCTTGAGATAGCTGCCCTTACCGTTCTCGGCATCGAACTTAAGGCGCAGCGCAAGCTTCTCGGCAACCTCGGCGTCGATCTCGCCCTGGCAAAACTCGTACAGGCAACCGAGCATGTCGCGATACTCGAGGTCGCCGTGGTAGCACTGGATGGCCTCGTCCAGGATGGGCCAAGCCTCGCGCGAACGCTCGACGCTCGTGGCACCCCACACGCACAGCAGGCGGAAGGCGGCATAGCGCAGCGTGGAGGAGATCTCGTCGAACAGTGCAGTCTCGGCGCCCTCAAAGGCATCGCCCAGCTGCTCGGGGCAGGTGGTAGCGAGCGCCGTCAGGGCATCGAGGGCCTCCCAGCGGGTCTGCGCCTCGGGGCGGTCGAGCGCCTCGATCAGCGCGGGCACGCAGGGCACAACACGCTGCGGATCGCGCTCGGCAAGCAGGTGCAGCACGCGGGCGGCAAACTGGCGGATGCGGCGCGTGGGGCAGCCGAGCTCCTTGACCAGACGGTCGACGGCGTTCTCGTTCTCCTCTGCCAGCTGAAGCTGTGCCAGCTCCTCGTCGGTGAGCTGTTCGTCTTTGTTTTCTGCCATAGTTACCTCTTCTTACTATTTCTTAGCGTGCTTGCCAGCACCCTTGCTGTCATCGGTGACCGAGATGAGCTGTCGGTCGGCTGCACCATTGTGACGCGCACGGCGACGCTCCTCGGCGTCGCCCGCGTCGGCGGCGGCGCGATGAGCCTTGTTGACGTTAAAAACCTCGTCGTGCTTGCGCCATGGACCAACGGACTCGCCAAAGCTCATCTTAAGACCGGCGATAAAGCCGCCGAGCCAGCCGATCGGCGCAAACTGCACCAGCGGGAACAGCGAAAACACCCAGGTCAGCAAGACGACTGCCGCCGCTCCTGCAAAGTTGGCAATCCAGTAGTCGCGCTTGGTGATCACGCGCTTTTCGCAGGCCCACTGGCCGCACAAAAAGCCAATGTAAATCGCAAAGAGAAAGAGCACCAGCGCTAACACCACGAACGTCCAGCTCATGGGTGCTACTCCCCGTGATGGTGGCCGCAGCAGCACTCGTGGCCGTCGTCATGGCCGTGACCGCCGCAGCACTCGTGGTCCTCGCCGTGATGGTGGCCGCAACCGCACTCGTGGTCGTCGCCATGCTCGCCGCAACCGCAGCCGTCCTCGTGAGCACCGTGCTCCTCGGGACGATACTGCGACCAGTCCAGACCGGCGGCGATGGCGTCGGCCTCCTCCTTGTAGAGGACCGTGATGGCCTGGGTGCCCAGCTTGGCGCCACCGATGGCGTCGAGCATGTCGTAGAGCGTAAAGGCCACGTCGGCGCCGGGCAGCGCAAGCTCACGATCGTCGGCATAGGCGAGCGCCAAGCGCAGGTCCTTAATGAAGTGCTCGACCATAAAGCCGGGCTTGTAGTCGCCGTCGAGCGCCTTGGGAGCCAGGCTCTCCATGGCGCCGGACTTGCCGGTACCGCCCAGGATCATCTGGCGGGTCTTCTCCAGGTCAAGGCCGCTCAGCTCGGCAAATGCCATGGCGTCTGCCATACCGACCATGCAGGCGCCCAGCGACACCTGGTTGGCGAGCTTGGCAGCCTGGCCCTTGCCGGCGCCGTCGAAGCAGCAGATGTTAGCCGCGAAGGTGGCAAGGATGTCGCGGACCGGCGCGATGTCGTTCTCGGTGGCGCCCACGATAGCCGTAAGCGTGCCGGCGATAGCACCCGACTCGCCGCCGGTGACGGGGCAGTCAAACGCCATGCGGCCGGAGACCTGGGCGGCCTCGGCAATGTCGCGCGCCAGCTCGGGCGAGCTCGTGGTGAGGTCGATCAAGACCGCGCCCGGCTTGGCGCACGCGAGCAGGCCGTCGCCCGCCAGGTAGAGCTCCTCAACCTCGGAGGGATAGCCCACCATGGTAAAGACGACATCGGCGTTAGCCACGGCATCGGCCGGCGTATCGGCCCAGGCGGCACCGCGCTCGATAAGCGCGGCAGCCTTGGACTTGGTGCGGTTGTTGACCGTGACGGGATAGCCGGCATCCAGGATGTGACCGGCGATGGGGGCACCCATGATTCCAGTGCCGATAAATGCGACGGAGAGCTTGTTTGCCATGAAACCTTTCCTTTTGGGTTGGGTGTTATTACCAGGTTGAATACTCGGTGCCAGCGTTTGGGCTGTAGTTGGGATCGATTACGGCCGCAGCGCTTGCCTACTGACCGCGCACGCGGCGGGCGATGCGATCGGAAAGCGACGCCTTGTCGGCGCGGTTCTTACCCCAAAACGCGCAGGCCACCATGCCAGGGCCCACGTGCGAGCCAATGGTGGGACCCACGGAGCTGCGAATGATCGTGACGTCGGCGCAGCCTTCCTCCTTGCGGATGGCGGCTTCGAGCCAGTCGCCGTCCTTTTCGGCATCGGCCGTCATGATGGCGATGGGCATGGTGCGGTCGGGCACGTAGTTCTCGCGGAACGACTTGAGGATGGACTTGAGCGCCTTCTTGCGGCCGCGGTTGACGCCGATCAGCGACAGCGAGCCGGCAAGGTCGTAGGAGAGCTCGGGCTTGACATCGAGCTTTGCCGTGAGCTGCGCCGCCGCGGGCGGAATGCGGCCGCCGGCAGCCAGTGCGTCGAAGCTCTCGAGCGTAAAGTAGCCGTGGACGTAGGTCTTTGCCTCGTTTGCCCAATCGACCAGCTGCTTGGCGGTCAGTCCCGCCGAACGCTGGCGCACGGCCTCGAGCGCCAAGAGCGCGCCGGTCGCGCAGGGCAGAGCGTTGTCGACCACGTACAGCTCAAAATCGGGATGCTCGGCGCGCACGGCATCTGCCGCCTGGCACGCGGAGTTGTAGCTCGACGACAGCGCCGAGGTAAAGCACAGGTAGACCGTGGGCGTGCCCTCTTTGGCGCACTCGGTAAAGAACTCGATATAGCGACCGAGCGACACAGCCGAGGTGGACACGCGGGCACCAGCGCGCATGCGGTCGTAAAACTCCTTGGGCGTGATGCTCGACCAGATGTCATCCGTGCGCTCCTCGCCATCGATAATGAAGGGGAAACCCAGGATATCGACATCGAGGTTCGCGGCGACCTCGGGGCTAAAGTCGCAGCAGGTATCGACGACGATGCGGCAACGGTCCGAATGACCGGTAGATGCGGCCTTGTCCATCAAAGCGACTCCTTACGTAAAAAGGCGGCCACCCGCATGGGATGGCCGCCAACCGTTAACTCATGCAAGTTAACGTATTTTACTCGTCAAGTGTTTCGATGCGGGGCTTGATGATGCCATATCCACCATTCTTACGGTGATACACCACATTGATGAGGCCAGTCGTCGCGTTCTCGAACACGTAGAAGTCGTGGCCGAGCAGATCGGTCTGCACCAGCGCCTGCTCCTCAGTCATCGGGGTGACGTCGATAACCTTCTCGCGGACGAGCAGGTCGTCCTCTTCCTCGGGCAGCAGCAGGTCGGCCAGATCCTCAACGCGCTCGACCGGTGCGACATCCGCGGCGCTGGCACCGCCCTGGCGGTTGTCCACGACCTTGGTCTTGAACTTGCGCAGCTGGCGGGTGACCTTATCGGCGGAGAGGTCGATGGCGGCGTACATATCTGCACCGTGCTCGGCAACGCGAATCACCGAACCGCGGGCACGAACCGTAACCTCGACGATTGCCGGGTTGGGGTTCGAGGGGTTCTTCTCATAGCGAAGTACAACGTCGACCGTCATGGGCTCGATATCGAAAACCTTGAGCGCCTCGCCGATCTTCTCATCCACATGCGCACGCAGAGCATCGGTTACCGTCGTCTTGCGTCCAGAAACCTTGATATCCATACGTGGCTCCAATCTGCCTCGGGGACTTACTGTACTGGCTATGTACCCATTGCCGTGCATTTAATCACGCGGATTCCTAAAGACCCGAATAACGATTGCTTGATACCGCATACCGAAGTCTCGCACTTTTCTGTGGCAAAGTGCGCTATAGGAGGGGGCCGACGGCTTTGTATTTGGTCCCGAAAATTAGCTTTGACCTGCTGGTTTTATTGGGATGAAAAAGCCGGGCTCCCCTATTGGAGGAGCCCGGCAGTGCGTGTTGAAACCGTGAAGAAGTGTCCTTTCCAACGTATAGGAGACACCACCCCTAGCAATAACTAGCTATTGAGTTTGTTAATGTCGTCGTCGGTGATGGTGCCTTCCTGGCTGGACGAGTTGTCCTCAGAGGATGCGGTCTCATTGTTGGAATCGGAGGACTCGCTGCCGGAGGACATGGTCTCACTGGACTCAGAATCGCCCGGCTGCACGTTAGCGCCCGAAACCGTCTTAGTGGTGAGGTCGTAGGGCATCGTGCCATACCAGACAGAGTGGACCGCCTCGAGCGTGCCGTCGGCCGTAATACCGTCGAGGGCATCGCTCACGGCACGGCACAGTTCGTCATTGGACGAAAGGCCCACAACACCAAGCGTCGAGGGCGCCTCGAGCGCACCGACATAGGAGACCTCGCTCATCAGGCGTGCAAGGTAGCCGCCGGCCGTGGAGTCGCAGATCACATAGTCGACCTCGCCGGACTCGAGCGCCTCAAAGCACTCGTTGATGTTGGAGTAGGTCTTTTGGTTGGCGGTGATGCTCTGCTTAGCAAGCGCCTCCTGCGAGGCCGAGGACATTTGGACACCCAGAGTAGACGCGTTAAGGGTATCGGTGGAAACGCTTAGCGACCCACCATCGCTAGTTTTACCGAACACGGAAGTGGCATCGTACAGGCAGGTGCCGAGCGAGCTAATGTCCCCGTCCGTGGAGTTAATCTCGCCGATAAAGATATCGGCCTTTTTGTCGCCGAGCACGGAACCTACCGAGGACGCATCGACAAAGGCGACCTTAAGGCCCATGCGGCTTGCGAGAGCGCGGGCGGCGTCAACCGCATACCCCGTGAGCTCGCCGTCGGCGTCCTGCATGGCCTGCGGCGCATCGGAAGTATCGAGGGCGACCGTCAGGGTTCCGGGAGTGACCAGGGCATCGTCCGACATCGCCGGCGTGACGGTCTCGTACTCGATCTGGTCGATCGTGGGAGTCGTGAACGTAGACAGCGGGTTGAACGCGCATCCGCTCAGGCCCAAAACGGCGATGACCGCTGCGGTCCCAGCACCTAACCGAGCCGCGTGCATCAAGCTGCCCCTCACCATGTCCACTACCCTGCCTTCTGTGTCGTATACGATCCGTGCGTTGCGCGGAATATCAGGTTGTTCCCACCAGCTGACCTGGTATTTGACCCCACACTTGCGCACCGGGGCGTTTGCTCGGGAGGCCGCAGCCACCTTCACGACTGGCCCGCTCGCCCGCGAGGCGGTATTGCCCCAAAGAAAGTAGAACGGACGGTGCGGCTTACATCTAGGACGCGCCATGATCGCGCCGCGCGCACGCGGTCGCTTACGTGGATCCCTTTGACCGCGTCTGTCTTGGACTAGGACGGGCATTTCGTCCGTCCGCAACCACAGCCTGGCAGGAACGTAGCGCATTATAGCTAAGTTCAAGCTAAAGTTTAAGGTTAGGGGCGTTATTCGCATCGCGAGTACAGATTTCGCAGGTCAGGACGGGCCGCACGTGCTCTGATTGAGCCCGTCGCTCCCCTATGGAAAGCCCCAACACACCCGTCTTAGGGCGCCGTGGCCAAAAAATAGCAAATATGAGTACTGTTACCAATTTAGTAGCAGGAGTTTTTGGCTCTGCAAGCTGTTTTCACGCTCTATAACGTCAGATTGATGCCAGGATATTCCACATTTGTTTAATAACTTTCTAATCTACCCCATCTTCCAGTCCCAAAATCCCTGATTTTGCTGTTACTGAATTTGTGGCAGTACTCATATTTGCTATATTTTGGCCAAAGCATATATCCAACCCCCTGTTTCAGAGCATTGTTAGGCGGGTTTAAGCCCAAAACACGCCCGCAGCGTGTTAAATAGCGCCTCTTGTTTCTTTCTGCGAGCGTCAACACGGTTGCGATATCGCTTACCCATGCGCTGGTGGATGCGCCATGCGAGCGCTTCCATCGCTTCCATGTCGCAGAGCATCTCGTTGTTGACCGTCGCGACCTCGATTCCCATAGTAATCAAGCCCGTGTTGCGTTTTTCATCATGGATACGTCCCCTCCGGGAGGAATGGCCCAGCTCACCGTTGTATTCCAGGTCAAACTGGGCTGCTTCCTGATACGCATCGCAAACTGCATGCGGCATCCCCGAGATTGCCTGCGCACGGTCATCGAACTCGATCTTGTAGTCGGTCTTAAAGGGACCGCAGGCAAATCCGCCATAGGAAAACGGAAGCGAAAACAGAGCGAGCATGATGCACTCCATGGGCGAGCGCAGATTTTCCGACAGGTAGGGACACAGGCGCAGCAGCTGTTTGGCCACATTCCCCTTGCATGCCGCGAGGTAATCTACCAGGCAATCGGGTGTCAGCACGGACTCGACCTCAAAGTAACCGACATCTGGCGGCTGGTCTTTGTCCTTTGCCAATTTGTTCACGACAGGCGAGGTGTAGGGAGGCAGATACTTCCCGCGGTCACTCAGTGAAATCTTAGAGCACAGCTCCTGGGCCAGGGCAAATGCCTGGATGCAGCCGACCTCGCGCGCGACGGCTACGCAAAGGGCCTCGGGAGATAGACTGTACACCCCCGGTTCCACCTCTAGAATCGAGCCGGCGGGCAACTCGGAGCATACGGACCAGCTCACGCCAAGAATACGGCGGCGCTGCGCTGCAGACCCTACCAGCAAGCACAAATCCTCTTGCACCTCGCCGCCTGCGGCCCCAATCCGCACCAAATCGGGAAGATAGATGTCCTCGGTCGAGGGCGACGACGTGCGCAGCACACGGCGCTCTTCATCGGGATTAAGGTCCTTCCAGCTTATGTAGCCCATCTGCCGACGCTCGGCGCGCACCATGCGCAGCGCCGAGGCACCCGTCAGAATTACGGAAGCAGCCAGCTGCTCGCTTGCAGGCTTGCCACGCTGCCCGATCTTTATTGCCATCTGAACCACCCCTACCAAACGCGTGCGATAGCGAGGCCATCAACGGCCGTGGCACCGGCGCGCTTGAGTTCCGCCGAAGCCGCGGCCATCGTCGCGCCCGTGGTGATAACGTCATCGATAAGCAGCAGACGGCGGCCGCGCACATCCTCAACCGTCTCGTACATGCCTTGGGCACGCTCGCGGCGCTCCTCACGACCGAGTTCGCGCTGGTCGCCATGCCCGTACTTGACGAGAGCATCGAGCAGGGGAACACCCGACAGCTCGCAAAATGGGCGCGCAATGGCCTCCATATGATCAAAACCACGCCGCCGAAACGCTGCCGCCGTCGCAGGCACAAACACCACCGCATCCGCACTGGACAGCACACCTCCGTAGCGATCGGGCGCTACGACCTGGGCATGCAGGGCGGTGTCGTAGAGCAGCTCCGCCAGATACGGAGCCAGACGTCGCTCGCCCGCATCCTTGTACGCTTTAATGATGCGCGGCAGCGGATGCGCATAGACGGCGCACGCCAGGCAGCGGTCGAGCGCCTCCGCCATTGTCGAGGACGTGCCCTCGACCGAACACTCAGTGCACAGCAAATCCCCAAACGGGGCGCCGCATCGGGTGCAGCTATGACGTGGGTCGATGAGCGTGAGCGCGGCCAGGCAGTCTTGGCAAATAAGCGCACCGGCGCGTTCGCAGCCGGCACATCGCGTGGGCGACAACGCCTCAAGCGCCTCGTACGTCGCGTGCTCGGCAAACGGTAGCAATTCGTCCGCAAACGGCAGGGCACCGGCGCCCTGCAGACGGCTCAATATGTTCAAACGGCTCTTCAAGACACAACCCTCCCTACGTTCGGTCGCAGGGAGGGTTGTTGATTCGGCGCTATGATACCCCGATGCGCTCGGGGCAAGGCGAGCTAAATCCGCTCGCGGGCGTTATTCGCCGGCGGGCGGTTGCGGTGCGGACGAAGACGGAGTCGAGCCCTCGCCGCCATCCTGGCGCGGCTTGCGGGAACGGCGACGGCGACGGCGCTTTTGACCCTGGTCGGCCGAGCCCTCGCCACCGCGATCCTCGCGCGGCTCGCGCTCGTCGCGAGCGGCGCCACGCGAAGCCTTGGCAGCCGCTCCCCCGCCATCTCCGGGACGACGGCGCGTGACCTTGACCTCGCCATCCGAGACCTGATCGGCCACGGAGGGCACTGAGGGCTTCTGCTGCGCGCCCGAGGAATGGCGACGGCGCGGACGCGGCGCGCGCTCCTCCTCGCCACGTGACTTGCCACCCTTGTCGGCAGGCGCATCGGAACCCGAACCACCCTTGGGGGCGGCACCAGCCTCGCGAGCGGCTGCGGCGCGGAAGGCGTCCTCGCGCTCCTCGCTCGACAGATGACGGCGGCGGCGACGTGTGGGGTTCATACCACCGCCGCGATTCTGCTGCTGGGGTTGCTGGACCTCGCGCTCGCGAGAGGCGTTCTTGCCCGCGGCTGCAGCCTCGGTAGCATCGCCCGAGCCCGCGCGCTTGCGGCGGCGACGGCCATCGGCCGCCCCCTCGGCCTCGGGTGCCTCGGCCTTGCCGCGACCCTTTCCACGGCCACGGCCCTCGCCCTGACCCTGACCGGCGCGAGCATCGGATTCGGCATCGCGACGACGACGCTTGGGCATCGACGTGCCGGCCAGGCGGTCGGCACTCGACAGGCCATCGCCCACGTCGACGCCGTTCTCGCGATCGAGCTCCATGAGCGCCAGGCGCATCTCGGGCGACTCGATGCGCTCGAGCACGTCGCGCGTCACGCAGTCGGGGCGGCAGTTGCAGCCCTGCTCGGCGGCCTTCTTTTTGCAGCCCTCCGAGCACGTCATATCGGCCAGGTTGACCTTAAAGACTTTGCCGTTCTCCAGGCGCAGCACCAGCTGCTCACGCGGCGTGTCATACTCCTGGATACGCGCCTTGCCGAGCGGCGTATCGATGAGCGTCTTCTTTTTGGGCGCACGGCTCTTAAAGTCCTTGTACGCCTCGAACTCATAACGCAGGCAGCACATCAGGCGGCCGCAAACGCCGCTGATCTTGGACGAGTTGAGCGGCAGGTCCTGCTCTTTTGCCATGCGAATCGAGACGGGCTCAAACTGTCCGCCAAAGCGCGTACAGCAGAGCTCCTGTCCGCACTGGGCATAGCCGCCCACCAGGCGGGTCTCGTCGCGCACGCCGATCTGGCGCATGTCGACGCGAATATGCAGCGTTGAGGACAGGTCCTTGACGAGCTGACGAAAATCGACGCGCTCCTCGGCCGCAAAGTAGAACACGGCCTTCTCGCCGCCAAACAGGTACTCGACGCCGACCGGCTTCATCTCGAGATCGAGCTCTTTGACCAGACGGCGGAAATCGACCATCGCCTCGTCGCCTTGGATGGCCAGGTCGTCGGCAAGCTGCAGGTCGATGTCGCTCGCCACGCGCAGCACGGGCTTGAGCGGCTGACCGATCTCATCTTGCGGCACCTCGAAGGGATCGGCCGTGACCAGGCCGATCTCGGTTCCGCGCTCGGTGGAACAAATGGCATAATCGGCCTCGAGGATATCCAGATCCTGCGGGTCGAACCACAGGTCGCGCGAGGCGTAGGTAAACTTAACGGGTACGACTAACGGCATTTCAGTGCCTTCCTGATATCGAACAGCATGACCTCGATGGCCAGCTGGGGAGTAACGTTTCTGGCGATGTTGCGCTCGGCGGTCGCGACTGCCTCGAGCGCCCGCGTGGCACCCGCAACATTGGTCGCGGCGGCAAGCCGACCGATCGTGTCGCGCACGTCTTCGTTCACCACGTCGGCTGCCTCGTCCTGAAGTGTCAGCAGCACGTCGCGCATGAGCGTCCGCGCGCTCGCCAGCGCTTCCATGATACCCGAACGCTCGCGCGCGTTGAGTTCGCGCTTGTTGCGGTCCTCAAGCTGCTTCAATGCTCCACGCGACAGGTAATCGGCATTTTGCTCGAGCACCTTTTCCTGTGTGGACTTGACCTCGGCGAGCGGCGCCTTAACGGCGACGATGAGTGACTTGGCGCGGCTGAGCACGTCGGCCTCGTCGGCGGCGATGAGCGAATCGATGGCGCGAACCATCTGACGGCGGGCGTCCTGACGCTCGGCGCTCTTGAGGAACTCGATGCCACGCGTGGGGCTTCCCGCTACGGCGACGGCCATGCGGCAACGCGCAGGGTCCTGACCGGTGGCGCGGCTCACGGCCTGCGCGGCGACGGCGGGCGACACCAGCCGAAACGGCACGCACTGGCAGCGGCTCACGATGGTGGGCAACATCACGTCTGCCGAGGTGCCCAGCAAGATAAACATAACGCCCTCGGGCGGCTCCTCGAGTGTTTTGAGCAGTGCGTTGGCGGTGTTGGCGCGCAGCTGCTCGGCACGGTCGATGATGTAGACCTTGGCCTTGGCGCGGATGGGCGCCAGGGGCACGTCGTCGAGTAGCTCGCGCGTCTGGGCGATGAGGTAGCCCGTGGCGCTCTCGGGCGTGTAATAGTGCACGTCGGGGTGCGTATGGCGGGCGACGCGCACGCAGCTATCGCATGAGCCGCAGCCATCCTGCTCGCACAGGAAGGCTTGGGCGAGCGCCCACGCGGCGTCGAGCTTGCCCGCGCCGGGCGCGCCCAAAAACAGGTAGGCGTGCGATGCGCGACCGCTGGCGACGGCATTGGTCAAAAAGTCGCGCACGCGCTCTTGGGTGTCAAGCTTGGCCAGCAGGCTTGCCTGAGCGGGGGCCATGTTACTCGGCCTCCTGGGCTAGCGCGACAGCGACGGCATCCTGGGAAATGTCGAGGCCGTAGGCGCGAACCTGCTCGACCGTCTGTGCGAATACGTCCTCGATGGACGCGGTCGCGTCGATGAGCTTTACGCGGTTTGGCTCCTCGGCGGCAATTGCGCAAAAACCCTGGTAGACACGCTCTTGGAAGGCCATGCCCTTAGCCTCCATGCGATCTGCCGCGCCACGGGCTGCCATGCGCAGCGCCGCCTGCTCGGGCGTGATGTGATAGACGAGTGTGAGCGCCGGGTGCGTCCCCGCGACGGCCAGGTTATTGGCATCGCGCACTATCTGGCGAGCGAGGCCATCGGCAAACGCCTGGTAGCAGGTCGTGGAATCGTAGAAGCGGTCGCACAGGACCACCTTGCCGGCAGCAAGGGCAGGCGCGATGACCTCGTGCACCAACTGGGCGCGCGCGGCCTCGTAGAGCAACAACTCGCAGGTGTCGCCCATCGCCGTATTGGCGGGGTCGAGCAGCAGAGCACGGATCTTTTCGCTGATGGCGGTACCGCCCGGCTCGCGCAGGCTCACAACCTGGTAGCCAGCGAGCTCGAGCGCACGGGCAAGCAGGCGCGCCTGCGTGGACTTGCCGGCGCCATCGACGCCCTCGAGCGTGATAAAGCTATGTTGAGCGGGCTCAAAAGCCATGGGCGCAGCCCCTTCCTACAAGGCGCGTAAATGCAGATATATCAACCAAGCCATGATACCCCAGTGCTCGGCGCGTCCCAAATCCCACCTAGCCAATGGCTACTCAGGTGGCAGTTAGGGACGTTCCTAAACTGCCGGCAGAAAAGGAACGTCCCCAACTGCCGGCTTTTTGGGGTGCTGGGTATAATCGTCGTATTGCATTGAAATGTGGCGAAAGGAGTGGCAATGTCTCGGTATTGCGCCTCGTGCGGCAAGCTTCTTGCAGATAATGCCAAGTTCTGCACCTCGTGCGGTGCACCCGTTGAGCAAACAACCGCGAGCGATAGCCAGCCCGCTTTTGAGCAGACCGGCCCCCTTGATACGCCGCAAGCCAAGGCGGACGACCCCCTCGCCTATCGCCCCGACCCCGCCGCAAGCCCCGCGGCCGTCGAGACCACGCAGCGCATACCCGTCGCGAGCGGCTCGCCCCAACAGGAGCCGGCTCCCGCATACACGCCCGCTTCGCCACAGACCCCCGCTCCCAAAAAGAGCGGCACCGGGCCGCTTATCGCCGTTATTGTTGTGCTGGTGGCGATCATCATCGCCCTGGTCGTTTTCTTTGTGATCAAGCCTTTCGACAACGCCGCCACGCAGATGACTGCCGAGGTAGCTAAGCTGCACCATGACGTCGACGACGATGACATAAAGCCTCTCGGCGATCCCAACAGCCTGTACGACGATGATGACGATGACGACGACGAGGATGGCGGCGTAGCAACGCTCTCCGAGCAGAATCTCTACCGCCGACTGAGCGAATACTACGACTTGCTCGAAGACCTCGACAACTACGTCCGTGGCTGCGCGCAGAACTTCAACGGCAGCTATCTGGAAGAGGATCGAACCACCCGTCAAAATCTCGCCGACGTCGCCGAGCGCACGGAGGACACCATCGAGCAGTATTACGACATCGTCGAGGACCTAAACGTCCCGACGAGCTCCAAGAACTACAGCTCCTGGAAGGACATCATCGCCCTGTACGACGACCTGGATCACCGCATTGACGCAATCTGTGATGCCTGGGAGATCAGCCTGAAATACGCCAAGCCTGAGGACCACAAGAATGAGATCGTGGCGCCGCTGTCGCGCGACAACGTGGCGGGCACCAATGACAATAAGTACCGCCTAGATTTTGAGAAGCGCTATCCCGGCGCCAAGCCTGTCGAGGTGAACTAGTGCTTTGCCGTTCCCGAGCCGGCAGTTAGGGACGTTCCTAAACTGCCAGCAGAAAAGGAACGTCCCTAGCTGCCGGTCAAAAAACGAGCGAGGATCGCGGGATCCTCGCTCGTTTTTTTGGGCAATGTTTTGACTGTGCCGTTACTTGTCGGCGGTTGCTTTCTTGGCAGTCGACTTCTTCGCGGTCGTCTTCTTGGCGGCAGTGGCTTTCTTAGCCGTCGTCTTCTTGGCCGCCGTCGTCTTCTTCGCCGTGCTCGCCTTGGTCGCGGTCTTGCGGCCGCGGGCGGGCTTCTTCTCCTTGGTCGGGCAGTCCATGTTCACGCAGATGCGCCACGGGCCGCGCGCCGTGTTGACCACCACGATGGGGGCGCCGCACTCGGGGCAAGTCTCACCCGTCGCCTCGAGCTTACCGCGCGCCGGCAGCGGATAGCTCACGCCGCAGTCATCGTAGTTGGTGCAGCGGATAAAGCGCTTGCCGCTCTTCTCACTCTTGTGCGCGATCAGGTCGCCATGGCGTCCGGCCTCGGCGCACACCTTGCACTCGCCCACCTTAAGGTCAGGCTCGTAGTTGGTGGGGCACGTGGGGTTCACGCAAATCTCAAAGGCCTTCTGACGGAACGGCTGGCATTTAATGCGCGGCGCGCCGCACTCGGGGCACACGGCCGCCTCGCCCTCGAGCGGACTCACCTTGACGCCGCTCGGCACCGGATAGGTCACATCGCAGTCGGGCCAGCCCATGCAGCCAATGAAGCTGCCGCGGGTCTTGGCGCTCGTCTTCATAACCAGGTCCTTGCCGCACTTGGGGCAGGCGCCCACGCGCGCATCGGCCGTGACGGCGTCGCTGATGGCGTCGCCCAGCTCCTGCGTGTGCTTGAGCAGCTCGTCGAGCACGCCAGCCAGCAGCGCGCGCGAGTGCGCCACGACATGCTCTTCGGTGTCCTCGCCGCGCTCGACGCGGGTCATGTCGCCGTCGAGCTCACTGGTCATATCGGGGCTCGTGATGCGCGGGGCAAACTGCGACAGTGCATCGATAATGGCGATACCCAGCTGACTCGGCTCCACGGGATCGTTTTTGAGGTAGCGCACGGCGTACAGGCGCTCGATGATGCTCGCGCGCGTGGACTTGGTGCCCAGGCCGCGCTTTTCCATCTCCTGCACGAGCTTGCCCTGGCTGTAGCGCGCGGGCGGCTCGGTCTGCTTTGCCTCGAGCTTAATGTCGAACACGTCGACCGTATCGCCCTGCTCCAGCGGCGGCATCTGCTCATCGCGCTTGAGTCCATACGGATACGCCTCGCGGAAACCCGGGGTCACGAGCACATCGCCCGAAGCCACGAACGGCTCACCGTTCACGTCGAGCTCGAGCTTAGTGTTTTCGATGGTCGCGGGACCCATAAGCGTCGCTAGGAAGCGGCGGGCGATGAGGTCGTAGAGCTTGCGCTGGCCGCCGTCGAGCGTGGACGGATCGCCCTCGCCCGTGGGATAGATAGGCGGGTGGTCGGTGGTCTCGACCTTGCCGCGCGTGGGCTTCATGGGGCCGGCGAGGACCTTTTTGCATACGGGCGCCAGCGCCGGGTTGATCTTTGCAAGGTCACTCACCACAGCGCCCAGATCAAGCGTCGCGGGGTATACGGTATTGTCGACACGCGGGTAGCTGATGAGGCCCGCCATGTAGAGGGACTCGGCGATGCGCATGGTACGCGCAGGCGAGATACCCTCGGCTGCGGCGGCAGCCTGCAGCGAGGTGGTCGCAAACGGCGTGGGCGGCTGCTGCTTGCGCGAGCGCTTGGTCACCGCGGCGACGGTTGCCGTCTTGGCACCGTCAACGTGACCGTACGCCGTCTCAGCAGCATCCTTGTCGGTAAAGCGCGCCGTCTTGTGCGCGATCTTAAAGCGATCGTCCTCGGCAGCGCCTTGCGCGGCGCCCATGCCGCGAATCTGCCAATAGTCCTCGGGCACAAACGCCATGCGCTCGCGTTCGCGCTCGACCACCAGGGCAAGCGTCGGCGTCTGCACGCGGCCGGCGGAGCGCACGTTGCCAAAGCCGCCAAACTTGGCGAGCGTCAGGTAGCGCGTGAGCACCGCACCCCAAATGAGATCGATGTGCTGACGGCTCTCGCCGGCGTCGGCCAGGTTCTGGTCGAGCGAGACAAGGTTATCGAAGGCCTGCGTGATCTCGGCCTTGGTAAACGAAGAATACTGGGCGCGGGCGACCGGCAAGTCGGGCGCAACCTCGCGCACCTTGTTGAGGGCGTCCGAACCGATCAGTTCGCCCTCGCGATCGAAGTCCGTAGCGATGATGACGCTGTCGGACTTCTTGGCAAGGTTCTTGAGCGAACGAATGAGCTCCTTCTCGGCCGGTAGCTTAATGACGGGCGCCCAGGTGAGATAGGGCAGGCTCTCGAGCTTCCAGCCCTTGATGGAGATGCCATCGGCAAGAAACGGCTTGCGCTTGGTGTCGTAGGGCGGACGCGCCAGGCCATCGGGTATGTCGGCCGGCAGCATCTCGCCGTCCTCGGTGACCGAATACCAGCCCAGCTTTTTATCGAACAGCACGCTGTCACAAAAATCGGGCGCGAGGATGTGACCGGCAAGGCCGATCGTCACGCACTCCTCGCCCTTCCACTCAAAACGGTAGATGGCGGTGTTGTACACCTTGTCCTTTTTGGGCTTGCCCGCGGACAGACGCTCGGCGATCTGACGCGCGGCGTCGTTTTTCTCGGCGATGATGAGCTTCAAAAGAGGCTCCTATCTCGTATCTCTGCGGCTACGCCCGCCCGTATGGCGGCCGACTTACGCCCTTGCTTGCTCAATCTGCCAGATGAGCCAATCGCACCAGGCATCCATGCCCTCGCCCTTGCGCGCGCTCACGGCAAACCGCGGCGCCTGCGGATTGAGGTCATCGAGTGTCTTAGTATACCTATCCATGTCAAAATCGAAAGCCGGAGCCACGTCAACCTTGTTGAGCAGCTGCGCGCCGGCGTGTTGGAAGATGCCCGGGTACTTGATGGGCTTGTCGTCGCCCTCGGGCACCGAGAGGATCATGATGGACAGGTTCTCACCCAGGTCAAAGTCGACCGGGCAGACCAAGTTGCCCACGTTTTCGATAAAGATGACGTCGATGTTTTCCAGACCCACAGCCCGGTCGAAGGCGTCAACGGCCTCCATGATCATGTTGCCCTCGAGGTGGCACAGGCCGCCCGTGTTGATCTGGATGGCGGGCATGCCGGCTTCCTTCATGGTGATGGCGTCGACATCCGAGGCGATATCGCCCTCGATGACGGCGCAGCGCAGGCCGGCTTTGTCACGCAGGCGCTCGTTGGTGCCCAGAATCGTAGTGGTCTTGCCCGAGCCGGGGCTCGACAGCACATTGATCACATAGGTGCTTGTCTCATTAAATCGCTGACGCAGCTGATCTGCCAGGCGCTCATTGCGCGACAGAATCGGCGACGCGATATCAATCGTTTTCTCGGCCATACTCGGCACTCCTTACTTCTGCCATTTGGGGACGGAGTAGAAATGGTAGATTTCGTCGTTGACATATACCGTTTTGCCTGCTTGCACACATCAAAATGAAATGTCAAGCTGCCCGGCACATCTATTTCTACCATTTATACCCCGTCCCCAAATGGCAGGCTGGTTAATTGTCGGGAGTTTCGACCTCGATGCTGGCGATGTCGAGCTCGCGACCGTGCAGCAGGCGCACGTTGGCGCCGCCACATTGGGGGCAGCGACAATGGAAGCGGTCGTGCTCAAAGACCTCACCGCAGTCCAAGCACTCGCTTTGTGGATGGACCTCCTCCACGGCAAGCTCGCAGCCGCGCGTGAGCGGGTCCTCGTCACGAAATGTCTCCCATGCAAAGTCGAGCGCCTCGCGCACGACCTCGGTCATATCCCCGATACGCAGCGTTACCAAAACAGCGCGCGAGGCCCCCGCCCCACGCGCCGCGCGAATCACTGTATCGAGTATGCCGTTGACAATGCCAACCTCGTGCATACCGATTTACTCCTCGTCGTCCTCATCGTCCGAGAACAAGTCCAGACGACTCACGAACAAGCCCTCCTTGCCCTCGCGCGCGGTAATGACCACACGGGCGATGGCAAGGGAAATCTCGTAGAGCGAGAGCAGGGCGCCATACATGAGGCCCAGCGTAACGGGCGAGCCGTCGGGCGTAATCACAGCCGAGCCCACAAGCAGGCCAACGTATACATAACGCCAGGCACTGCGGAAGGCCGCATAGGACACAATATGGAAGACGGAAAGGTAGAAGATGATGAGCGGCAGCTCAAACGCCACACCAAAGCCAAACATAAAGAGCAGCTCCATGTTGACATAGTTCTCCAGATCGGGCCACGCCGTGGCGACGGCCGAGGTCTCGCCGATGAGCCACTCAAAGCCTGCCGGGATAATGATGAAGTAGCAGAAAATGGCGCCCAGGAAGAACAGCACCGTCGAGGCGAGCACCGTGGGCACGACCCACTTGCGCTCGTTGGGACGAAGCGCCGGCAGAAAAAATGCCAGAATCTGCCAGATGATCATGGGCGTGCACATGACCGCGGCCATCTTGATGGCCAGCGAGAAGCGCAAGCCAAAGCCGCCGAGCGTGGTGGTGATGTAGAACTTACCATCCGGCACAAAGGAGCGGATGGGGTCTTTCAGGATGTCGAGCACAACAGGCGTCGCGAAATACAGCACGATAGCTGCGGCAAACACCGAGACGACCACGATGGTCAGGCGGCGACGGAGCTCTCCCAGGTGATCGAAGAGCGGCATACGCGCAGGTCCGATAGGCATTACTCATCGCCTCCCTTCGGGGCAGCGGCGTCGTCCTCGGCCTCGAGCTCGCGAGCGAGCTGGTCGACGACGGCCTTGCGCTTGCGGGGACGACGGGCGTAGAGATCGGCCGTCGTGGGCTCTGCCGGCTCGGGCTCGGACTCCGGCTCTGCAGCAGGCTCGGGCTCGGCGGCGGCAGGCTCGGCCTTGGCGGGCTCGGCCTCATCAGCAGCGCCTTCGCCCTCAGCAGCACCCTCGCTCGCGGCCTTCTCGGCAGCAAGACGGGCACGGCGCTCGGCAAAGGTCTCCTTCTTGGCGGGCGCTGCCGTCTCGGCGGCATCCTCGTCCGCATCGGAATCGTCGTCGGTCGCAGCAGCCTTCTTGGGCTTGACCGGGGCCGACGCGGCCTCGCTCACCGGATCGATGATCTCGGACTGAACAACAGCCGTCATCTTTTCCTGCGTCTCGCGGAACTGACGGATAGCACGGCCGATCGTGCGGCCCATCTGTGGGAGCTTATCCGGGCCAAACAGCAAAAAGCCGAAGACCACGATGATCGCGAGCTCACCCTCTCCAATACCAAACACACATACCTCCAAGGCTCGATGTGAGTCGAGCCCGCACCGCGCCATTCGGCCGGAACTCGTCTATTCATTCGGTCAAGTATAGCGCCCGGACGCCAAAACGTCCGAGCGCATCACAAACATATGCCAAACGGCACGCCCTTTTGGGGGCAAAGATTATGCAGCGGTGATCGAAATCTCTTGGTCGACACCCAACAGCTGGACCACGCGCATCACCGGGGGCTGCACATTGGTGCAGCTAAAGCGCTTGCCGTGGTCGACCGCGTGGTGCGCGGCGCCCACGAGCACGCCAATGCCCGTCGAATCGATGTAGCTCACCTGGGCAAAATCGAGCTCAACGGCCTCGGTGGGCTGCTCGAGCGCCAGGTCGATGGCATTGCGCAGGCTATCGGCGTTAGAGATATCAATCTCGCCGGTTACCTTAATGGTGTAGAGCTCTGGCGTGGGGTTGGTGGAAATACCCAAATCCATGTATACGCTCCTTTACGAATCGAAAGTGCGGATAGTACGGGAGGCCGCGCGTTAGGCGCGCTCAGCACGCGCAAGCTCGGCAGCGACAAGCTTAACGGCCAGCACCAGCACATCAAGCGCGGCCTCCAGGTCCTCGACCGTAGGATAGCTCGGCGCGATGCGGATATTGGTGTCGCGCGGGTCCTTGCCATAGGGCCAGGTAGCACCAGCCGGCGTGAGCTTGACGCCCAGGTCGGCGCAAAGCGCGGCGACCTTCTGGGCCGAGCCCTCGGGACCATCGAAGCTTACAAAGTAGCCGCCGCGGGGGTGCGTCCAGGTGGCGCAGCCCGTGTCGCCCAAGCCCTCGGTAAGCTTGCGCTCGACAGCCTCAAAGCGCGGGCGCAGGAACTCGGCATGCTTTTTCATGTGCTCCTTGACCGCCTCGATGGTGGGAAGGAAGCGCACGTGACGCAGCTGGTTGAGCTTGTCGGCACTGATGAGGCCGGCCTTCAGGCGCTTGGAGAACTCGGCGATGACCGCGGGGCTCGCACCGATAAAGCCGATGCCGGCGCCCGGGAAGGTGATCTTGGACGTCGAGGCAAAAGCCACCACGCGGTCCTCGGTACCCGCCGCGCGAGCGAGGTCAAAGATGTTTGCGAGCTCGTCGGTCTCGTCGTACAGGTCGTGCACGCAGTAGGCGTTATCCCAGAAGATGCGGAAATCGGGCGCGGCCGTGGGCATCTCGACCAGGCGGCGCACAGTATCCTCGCTAAAGGTAATGCCCGTGGGGTTGGAATACTTGGGCACGCACCAGATGCCCTTGATGGAGTCGTCGGCGGCAACCAGGCGCTCGACCTCGTCCATGTCGGGGCCGTTGTCGGTCATCGCGACGGGGACATTCTCGATACCCAGGTCGGCGGTGATGCCAAAGTGACGGTCGTAGCCGGGAACCGGGCACAGGAACTTGACCTTCTTGCCGTCGTGCGCGGCCTCGTAAGCCTCCCAGGGCTCGCTGCCGCACGAGCCGCAGCGCCAGAACATGCCGGCGATGTCGTGCTCGATCAGCAGGCTCGACGAACCCAGTACGAGCGTCTGCTCGGCGGGGCAACCCAGGAACTCCCCTGCCAGCTTGCGTGCCGAGGGAATGCCCTCAAAGCAGCCGTAGTTGGAGCAGTCGACGTTGCCGTCGTGCAGATCGGCATCGGCATTGAGGATATCGAGCATGGGTCGAGAGATGTCCACCTGGGAGGGTGACGGCTTGCCGCGGGCCATGTCGAGCGCCAGGCCCTTGGCCTTGACCTCGGCGACCTCGGCTTTGAGTGCCTCGATGGCGGCATCGAGTTCGGTGGTTTCCATCTTCTGGTAGATCGTCTGCATGGGGTGCGACCTTTCGCGAAGCGGTACGTTGCAGTTCGTCTAAGTATAGACCGCCACCGCCGCAACGGTATGAAGCCGTGATAGATTAAGTTCATCGCAATGAATTACGAATCGCCGCGCATACCGGCATGGGGCGCCCAAGGAGGCACTATGGAGTACGGATCGTTCCAGGCCGAGGAATTCGGCGACCTGCAGCGCCTGGTCGACGGGCTGTTTTACGACCGCCGCGCCATCGATCGCCTGGATCTCATCGTACAGGCCGAGATCTTGGACCTGGCACCCGACCTTATGGAAATCGTGAACCTGCTACCGCCCGGCTATTACGACCGCCAGTCACTTTGCGACCAGCTCAACTCCGCCCTTGCCGCCCACGGCTGGGGCGCCGTCTACGGCACCGTGGAATAAACCTAGTCATTGGGGCCTGTGGCCAAATAAATGAAACGCCGTTTGTGACAGTACTCACAAACGGCGTTTTTTGCATACGAGGGTATCCGGGGCATGTCCGGCCCCGGTTTTTGCGTTCTTACTCGTCCTTGGGCGCGGGGTGTTTGCAGACCACGCTCATGTAGATCATACCGAGCACGGCAGCGGTGACCGAACCGGCAAGGATGGCGGCCTTGGCAGCCAGAACCTCAAACTGGGCCGTCGGGAAGGCAAGGCCGCTGATGAGAATCGACATGGTAAAGCCGATACCGCCCAGAATGCCCACACCGGCAATCATGTGCCAGTTGACATTGCGCGGCAGCTCGCAGGCCCTAAGCTTAACCAGGGCAAACGTCATGCCAAAGATACCGATCGGCTTACCCAGCAGCATGCCAAAGTACACGCCGAGCGTCACCGGGTCGGTGAGCAGCGTGCTCATGTCCACGCCCACTAGGCGAACCTGTGCGTTGACAAACGCAAAGATCGGCAGAATTACAAAGTTGACCGGCGTGGAGATCAGACGCTCCATGCGGATGAGCGGCGGGGTCACGCGGTGCATGACGCGCTCGACCCTGGTGGTCGAGACGGTAAAGTCATGCTGGCCCAAGATGTGCGCCTCGTCGTCGTAGCGGTCATCGAGCAGCGGCAGGCACTCGCCCAACCAATCGGTGAGGCTATCGAGCTTGACGCCGCACTTGGCCGGGATGGTAAAGGCCAAGATGACGCCAGCAAGCGTGGCATGTACGCCGCTCTTGAACATGCAGAACCACAGCAGCAGGCCCAGCACCGAATACGGGGCGAGACGGTAGTGCTGCGTCTTGTTGAGCCACACGAGCGCGCAGGTCACAAGCGCGGCGGCGCCCAACCAAAACGGATTGGGGCTCTGACCGTAGAAGATGGCGATGGCGGCGATGGAAATGAGGTCGTCGGCGATGGCGAGCGTCGAGAAGAACACGCGCACGCCGTTGGGCACGCGATTGCCCAAAAGCGACAGCACGCCCAGCGCAAAGGCAATATCGGTTGCCATGGGAATGGCCCAGCCGTTGTGCGCGCCGGCATGGTTAAAGATCAGATAGATGCAGGCGGGAACGACGACGCCGCCCACGGCCGCCAGCATGGGAAGCATAGCCTGGCGCGGGTTTTTGAGCTCGCCGACCGTCATCTCATACTTGAGCTCAATGCCCACCAGCAAAAAGAAAATCGCCATGAGGAAGTCGTTGACGAATAGCTCAACGGTGAGACCGGCCGTAAGGTTGCCCAGACCCACATACAGCGGGGTCTCCAAAAAGTGATGGATGGCCTCGTAGGCATCGGTATTGGCGCAAATGACGGCGGCGATGGCGGCGAAGACCATGACGGCGGCAGAAATCGTGCCGTTCTCGGTGATGCGCTCCCAGATGTCGTGGCGTTCAAAGCGCTTGCGCTCGCGAGCGTTGAACAGCTGCTCAGTTGCTGCCATGGGCGGCTCCTTTCACGGGATGGCTCCCGTCTTAAAAAAGCACGGCCCGCCCAAGTGGCGGCGCCGCGCTCTAACGTATTACGCTTGCATCTAGCCTACCCTGCACGACAAGCACGCAGGCGTGGCCGAAAAGCGGAACCACAGGTTGAACATTATTTGCTCAACGGCACGGGCACGCCTGTCCAAGAGACGACGCGGCGACGTGCACAAAAAACGACCGGAGCGCGGGGCGTCCGTGATCCGGTCGTGGCGTTTGGTCAACTAAACCTAGCAGGCGGCCATGATGGGGGCAGCGACCTGCTTCTTACGGGAGAGGACGCCCGGCATCCAGACGCCGTCGTGCTCGTCGGCAATGCCCAGGCCCTTCTGAGCGGCCTCGGTCTCGCCCTCGAGCAGGACCTGCGAGCCCTCCTCCATGATGTCGGTGATGCACAGGACGATGCCGTCGGCACCCTTCTCGGCGGCGTAGGCGCGCATGGCCTCGCGAATCTCGTCGATCATGCCGAGCGCGCGGCTCTTGTCGACGGTCTCGTACTGGCCGATGAGCAGCTTCTTGCCGGCGGGCTCGAACATCTTGATGTCGTTGCCGACCATCTCGGCTGCGGTGAAAGAGCCGGACGGACGGGTGAGGAAGACCTCCATGCCAAACTTGACCGGGTCGACGCCCACCTGCTCGCCGAGCTTGGCGGCGACGGCGCGGTCGACATCGGTGGTGGTGGGGCTCTTGAGCATGAGCGTGTCGGTCATCATGGCCGAGAGCAGCAGCTTGGCCTGGACGTCGGAAAGCTCAACGCCGAGCACGCCGGCGAGCTTGGTGACGATGGTGCAGCTGGAGCCCCAGGGCAGGCAGATGTAGTGCAGCGGGCCGGCGGTCTCGAAGTCGCCGATGCGGTGATGATCGACAACGCCAAAGACCGTGGCGTCCTTAAGGCCGGCGACGGACTGGGCAGACTCGTTGTGGTCGGTGAGGACGACGAGCTGACCAGCCTCGACGGACTCGATCACGCGGGGCTCGGCGATGCCGGCGTCGGCGAGCAGCTTGGCGGACTCGGCCGGAAGCTGACCAAGGGCGCAGGCCTCGTAGGTGTTGCCGGCATACTCAACCTGGTTGAGCAGCTGGGACAGGACGACGGCGCTCATGATGGCGTCGTTATCGGGGTTCTGGTGACCAAAGACAAGAACGTTTGCCATGGATATCCTCCACTTGATATGTGTACTTGGACGTAGCTATGGTAGCACGCCGATGCCGAGCCTTCGCAGACAGAAGGGCCACGGCATATTTTGTGGCAGGCATGGGGGCCAAGGCTGTCCCTTTTGCACCATGTTGGTGCAAAGTAACCTGACCCCCTTGCACCAGCTATTTGCCGGCAGCGCGCAGGGCTACGTAGGCGGCACCGATGATGCCGGCGTCGTTGCCGAGCGAAGCGACCTTAATGGGCGTCTCGCGCGAGGCGGAAAGCGCGTAGCGCTGGAAGTGCTCGCGAACCTTGTCGAGGTAGACATCGGCCGAGGCAGACGCACCGCCGCCGATCAGGAACATCTCGGGGTCGACCACGTTGGCAATAAGCGCCAGGGCACGACCGAGATAATCGGCCATGGTATCGGCCGCGGCCAGCGCGAGCTTGTCTCCCTCGCGGCAGGCCTGGAACACGTCCTTGGAATCGGAGGGGCCGGTGAGCTCGATGGGCTCGACGCCCGCCTTCTTGCACTCGGCAAGGTAGTTGCTCACCACGCCGGTGGCGCTGGAATACTGCTCCAGGTGGCCATGGCCGCCGCAGCCGCAGGTGCGCTCCTCAGCTGGGTTCAGGCACATGTGGCCAATCTCGCCGCCAGCACCCACAACGCCCGATACCACGTCGCCATTAACGATAACGCCGCCACCCACGCCGGTACCGATGGTGACCATCACCACGTTCTGCACGCCCTTGGCAGAGCCGAGCCAGGCCTCGCCCATGGCGGCGGCGTTGGCATCGTTCTCGTACTTAACGACCGCGTCGGGGCAGTGCTGCTGAATGGCGATCCTCAGCTCGGGCAGGTTAATGGCAATGTTGGCCTTGACCTTGGCATCGCCCGACGCCGGGATGGGGCACGGAACGGCCAGGCCAATGCCAGCCACAAAGGCGCGCGGAATCTGGGCCTTGGCGACCACCTGGTCGATAGCCTCGGTCACCGCGGCAAAGCCCGCAGCGTCAACGATGGGAGGCGTAGGCACGCTGGCCTTGGCCAGCAGGTTGCCGTCCTCGTCGAACAGACCCTCCTTAACCGAAGTGCCGCCGACGTCAATGCCGATGTAGTACTGCTTAGGTTCCATGGGAGCCCGCCTTTCTCGTTTAAACATTGCCTGTATGGTACCGCTCCCAAGGCAAAAACCTACCAAAAAGGGACAGGTTTGTTTTGGCAGGTTTTATCCTGGGAAACGCAAATGGCCGCTCAACAGGCCGCACAAGACCATCCCCAAAAATAGAGGCGCCGGGAGGCGGAGACTCCCGGCGCCCGTCAAAGGGACTATGTTGTCTGTTGGACCGCACGGTCCTTCGCGGCGATAACGCCGACTAGGCCTTAAGTGCCTGCAGCTGCTTGTGGATCTCGATGAGCTCCGTCGCCATGACGCGCATGGTCTCGGTACCGGCCATCTGGTCCTCGGCATGCAGCAGAATCAACGGGGCCTCGCCGTTACGCTCGCCGTTGGCCTCTTTCTTCAGAAGCCCCATGTGAACATCGTGGCCACCGTTATAGGCCTCGTCGCCCTGCTTGATAAGCTCCTCGGCGGCGTCAAAATCGCCCTCCTTGGCCTTTTGCACGGCATTGATGTACATGCTCTTGGCGGTACCGACGTAGCTGATGATCTCGAAGCAGGTCATCTGCAGTTCGTTCATATCCTCCATACAGAGCACCTAGCCCATCACGCTGACGCAGTGGTCGATGATGCCGGCAGCGTTCATGCGGCCGTAGTCGACCATGTTGATGACCTCGACCGGAAAACGACCGGCGGCCTCCTTCTCAAAGTCGCCCTTGGTGTAGCCGATCTGCGGGCCAAGCAGCAACATGTCGCACTCGTCCAGGTGATCGTGGGCCTCGTTCATGGGACGAGCCTCGACCTCGATATCCAGACCACGGTTTGCAACCTCGGCCTGCATCTTCTGGACCAGCAGGCTCGTGGACATACCGGCATTGCAGCAGAGCATGATCTTCTTCATGGTTTCCTCCTTATAACTGCGCGGCGCGCAGACGACAACTGGTTTTATTCCTTGCGGCTATTGTGCCCACCCCCCTGCATCTTTACACAAGGGAGAGAGCCGCGGGCACCGGCACCGCGTACCGGCGCCCGCAAAGGTGAAAGGGACGAACGTTAGGCGTTCTACTCGGCGAGAGCCTCCTGCTTGGCGATTGCCTTCTCGGAAATCTTCATAAAGGGCAGGTAGACGGCCATGCCAATGACAATCTCGAGAGCCTGCCACACGCCGGCGCGCCAGTCAAAGCCCGTAGCGAGCAGGGCATTGATGACGGGAGGCATGGTCCAGGGCACCTGGGCGATGCAGGGGCTGATGATGCCTGCGCAGGTAAGGCCATAGGTGATGCCGATGAACAGATCGGGGAGGAGGACAAACGGAATCATGAGCGGCAGGTTGTACACGATGGGGTAACCGTAGATAACCGGCTCGTTGATGTTGAACAGACCAGGCAGGATAGCCATCTTGGAAACGGTCTCGGAAGCCTTGTTCTTGGAGAACAGGAGCGTGTCGAGCAGAAGCATGAGGGTGCAGCCCGAGCCGCCGATGAGGGCAAAGCTGTTAACGATCTGCATGTTCATGTAGTGATCGGGCTGGATGGTGCCACCGGCGGCAAAGGTAGCCATGTTGTCGACGATGAGCATGGTCAGGATCGGCTCGACGGTAGCGCCAGAGATGGTGGACTGGTGAATACCGACGCAGAACAGCAGGTTGGCAAGGGTGTAGATGAGGATAACAGCCCACGGACCGGCGTTCATGATGCTCTTGAGCGGGTTGGAGATGCACGTGGAGATGATGGTGCACAGATCGGTGCCGGCGCACACGGCGAGCAGGGCCGCGGCAAGAGCGAAGATCGCGAGGTTGAGCAGCATCGGGATCATGACGTTGAAGGAGTTGGAGACCGCGGGGGGCACGCCCTCGCCCAGCTTAACCTTGAGCTTCTCGACGCCAGAAATCTTGATGAAGAGCGAGACGGAGAGCAGAGCGATGATAATGGCCGAGAACAGACCGTTAGTGCCGGTGTTGGCAGTCGAAAGGGCGCCCGTGACCTCGGCGGAGGTGATCTTGTCGGTGAGCAGCGGGCTCGTGGCGGCAAGCGAGGCGGTGATCTGCTGCGGCATCATGATGACGAAGGCAGAGATGGCGACGACCACGCAAGCGAGCGGGTTATCGAAACGCTTGTTCTTGGCGAGGCTGTAGCCAATCAATCCGGCCAAGATAATGGCAGAGACGTTGAGGGTGCCCAGCGTAATTGCCGAACCCCACGTCTGAAGGTTGGCAAGGCCCGCCGCATCGAGCGGGAACAGAGGGAACACGACGTTATTAATAAGAACCGCGATACCCGCAAGGATATAGAGCGGCGTGATGGTCGCGAAGGCGTCACGCAGGGAACGCAGGTGAACCTGATTTCCCACCTTCGCAGAGACCTCGGCAAACTTGTCGAGGAAGCTCTTTCCGTTGTCACTGGCCATGATTGCTCCTGACTTTCAAATCCGGCCTTTTCCTATGCGCACGGTGGTCTGTCGCCCTCTGCCACCAGATGTGCCATGTGTTGCGCGCGGCGGCGCGCGGTCTGGGCGTTCGCCCGGTCGCTAATCAACCACGTGGGTCGTGGCGACCTGTTTGAGCCAGGCTGCCGACTTCTTAAGGCGGCGCTTGTAGCCGTCCATGAGATCGACCTCGACAAAGCCATAGCGATTCTTAAAGGCATTGGCCCAAGACCAGTTATCGATGACGGCCCAGTAGTGATAGCCCCGGCATTTGGCGCCCTCGGAGATTGCCTTGGCAACCCACTCCAGGTGCTGGCGCACAAAGTCGACGCGGTAGTCATCCTGGATGGTTCCTTCGGCATCGCGGTTCTTGTATTCGTCCATGATGCCGATGCCGTTCTCGGAAACGAACCACTCAAGATCGGGGTAGTTCTTAGCGCAGTCCATGCCAAAGTCGTAGAGGCCCTGCGGGTAGATCTCCCAGCCGCGGCTCTCATTCATAACGGCATCGGGCCATACGTACTCGTCGGCAAAATGCGGCAGGCCGTACTGGTCGACCTTGCTCGCCGGTGCCTGAACACGCGTGGGGTGGTAGTAGTTGCAGCCGAGCCAGTCGACAACACCCTGCTTGAGAATCTCTTGGTCGCCGGCACGGAACGGGAGCTTAACGCCGCCCTCGGCCAGGCTGTCGAGCACATCGGCAGGAAGCTCGCCCTTGGTAATAAGGTCGAGCCACCAGCGATTGTTGATGCCGCTGGTCATACGCACGGCCTCGAGGTCTGCCTCGCTGGGGTTCTCCTTGGTGTAGACCGGAGTAAAGCAGTTGATCATGCCGATCTTGGCATCGGCGCGAATAGCGCCCTCGTCATAGGCCTTACGATAGTTGGCCACGGCCAGCGCGTGCGCCAGCGAGATGTGATACTGCACGGTGCGGGCGCGGTTGAAGTCGTGGAGCTGCGGGAACCACACGCCCTCCTGATAGCGCTGTTCGGGCTCGACGATGGGCTCGTTAAAGGTGAACCAGTACTTAATCTCCTGGCCAAACTCGTGGAAGGCGACGTCGGCGTAATGCGCGTAAGCCTCGACGACCTCACGGCTCTCCCAGCCGCCACGGTTAAAGAGGTAGGTGGGCATGTCAAAGTGGTACAGGTTGACGAACGGCTCCAGACCAGCCTCGCGAGAGGCGCGGAACAGCTCGTGATACCACGCGGCGCCCTCCTCGTTAAGGTTGCCGTCGGCATCGAGCAGACGGCTCCACTGGATGGAAGTGCGATAGGTATTCAGGCCCAAGTCCTTCAAAATGCGAAAGTCTTCCTGGTACTTGGCCATAAAGTCATTGCCGGCATAAGAGCCAACGCAGTTGTAGAACGAACCCAGATCCTGGATGGACCAGGTGTCCCACAGGTTCTCGAGCTTGCCGCCCTGGTTCCACTGACCCTCAGTCTGCGGGCCGGACATAGCAGCGCCAAAGAAGAAGTCGTTGGGCAGCTGATACTGTGCCATCAAAGTCCTCGCTTTCGTGTTCTAGAGCTTCCGGTTGGAGACGGGTTTGCTTTGGCAGGTTATCCGGCGCGGGCGCGCACCGGTCATACCGATATCCAACCCGCCAAAACAAAACCGTCCCCAAACGGTCGATCCTGTTGTGCGGAAGGATTCCGTTCGTTGCTTAAACTATAGCGCTCTAATTTTAAAAGTAAAGCGTCTTTTTCTTTTTTCTTTCTCGAACTTCTTAGATAAAAGTAATATGGGTGCCCTGTTGAGGGTTATACTTACTTTTGTATTCATATATGTCGGAAAGGAGGTTCCATGATTCCCAAATACGAGGCGATAGCTGCAGATATTCGTCGAAGTATCGAGGATGGCGCTCTTAAACCGGGCGACAAGCTTCCCACCGTCGTTGAGTTCTGCGAGCTCTATAGCGTTTCCAAAATCACCGTCAAACGAGCTATTGAACAAATCGCCGAGGAAGGTCTTATTACCAGCCGACGCGGATCGGGTACCTACGTTAAGGACACGGCGGGGCTTCCCGGCCAGGCGTTTTTCCAGGGCAAAAACGACCGTGCCCAGGGTTTTTCGTATGAGCACCGCGGGGAGAAGGTGACCTCGGTGGTCTACGATTTCTCGATCGTTAATCCACCGGCGGACATCGCAGCCCAGCTGGGAATTGCCGAGGATGACTTTGCCTATCACGTCGTGCGCGTGCGTCAGGCCGATGAGAAGCCCATCGTTATCGAGTACACCTACATGCCCCTCGAGCTGATTCCGGGGCTGAAAAAGAAGGACCTGTACGGATCGCTCTACCGATTCATCCGCGAGCAATGTGGGCTGAAGATTTCGAGCTTTCACCGTACCATTCGCGCCGTGGCAGCAACCGAGGAAGAAGCTGAGCGCCTGGATACCAAACCCGGCTCTCCCCTGCTCGAACTCAACCAGATTGGCTTCTTGGATAGCGGCGCCGCCTTTGAGTATTCGGTCTCGCGCAACGTTGGCGACCGCTTTGAGTTGCACAACGTAACGTTGGCATAGGTTTTTGTAGTCATGCGGGCGCTCGTTTTGAGCAGTTTTACGCGGCGCCCACGCAGCACAATGGGAGTATGAACATGTCCGATTTGATTAAACTGACGCCGATCTTCCACGAGAAGATCTGGGGCGGCCGTCAACTCGAAACCGTATTTGGTTACGACATTCCCGATGGTCCCATCGGTGAGTGTTGGGCCATCTCGGCCCACCCCAACGGTGACTGCCAGATTGCGGAGGGCCCGTATGCAGGCCACACGCTTTCGTGGCTGTGGGCCGAGCACCGCGAGCTCTTTGGCAACTGCGAGGGCAAGGAGTTCCCGCTGCTCATCAAGATTCTGGACGCCAAGGACGACCTTTCGATCCAGATTCATCCCAACGACGAGTACGCCGCCAAGCACGAGAACGGCAGCCTGGGCAAAACCGAGTGCTGGTATGTACTGGACTGCGAGCCCGGTGCCACGATCATCGTCGGCCAGCGCGCGCACGACCGCGCCGAGGCCGCGCAGATGATCGAGGGGGGCCGTTGGGACGAGATGCTCAACGTGCTGCCGATTCACAAGGGAGACTTTTTCCAGATCGACTCCGGCACCGTTCACGCCATCAAGACCGGCACGCTGATTCTGGAGACTCAGCAGTCGAGCGACGTGACATATCGCCTGTACGACTACGACCGCCCCGGCACCGACGGAAAGCTGCGCCCGCTGCACATTAAGCAGAGCCTCGACTGCATCGACTTTGATGTTCAGGCCCCGACCGACGGCACGGTGAACGCGCCTGAGGTCGACGGCGTGACCGAGCTCGAGTCCAACCCCTGCTACACCGTCGATCGTGTGCGCGTCGACGGCAGCAAGACCCTCGACCAGCGCTGGCCCTTCATGTGCCTGTCGGTCATCGACGGCGAAGGCACCGTCTGCGGCGACCCCGTCCACAAGGGAAGCCACCTGCTGGCCCCCAGCACCGTCAGCACCATTGACCTCAAAGGCAAGATGGAACTGATCATCAGCCACCTCTAGGTCACCGGTCCCCAAGCGCTCGCCGGGACGGGGCGCGGGCTAGTAGCGACAATCAAAACGCAACAAGGGGCTCCCCAGTTCTTTAACGGGGAAGCCCCTGCTATACATAACGAATCAAGGTGCCTATAGGTAGACCTTTTCGAGAAACGATAACGTGTCCTGAAGCCGCGCCCTTTCCTTACGGTTGGTCTGCCGATTTACATACGAAGCAAAGTCCGTAAGAAAATCCTCCGCATCAACCCTCATTTGCCCCGTTAGCTCCAAACGCGCCGAAAGCGACAACAAGTCAGCAAGTCGAGCAACATCCGAACGGTGCTTGCGCCGATCAATGTTGTTGCAACGACGTCCCTCTTCATAACTTCTGTTGATATCAATGTGCGCACGCATCTTGAGGGGAATGATATGGAGTGCATCGAGCAACGTAATGCCCTCTACGTTCGTTGCATTATCGCGAATAAATTCGTAGTAGCCATCGTCGAGAATAATTGCCGAGAGACTTGATACGGCCCCGTCAAAGGAAAGAGGTGCCACTTCGCTCGTTTCATCTTCGAGCACAAAATCAGGATGTCGGGCAAATAGCTCAATTTGGCCGGGATAGTCTAGGACTTGCCTTGATCCTTCGGACAAACAGAACCGATAGTAAGTGCACTTTCCATCGCCGACCTTTCCAGTCTCATATCCGGCAGCTTTGATAAATGCCCACAATGCAGTGGCGAATTCAACGCCTTCCCCATCAACAATTACGACGACATCCAAATCTTCGGTAGCCCTGAATGAATCGCCTTCGCTGTCAAACAGAACGCTGCAGGCTCCCCCGCCAATAAGGACGTAACCGCCTTTACAGCTGCTCATGGCATCGGCAAATCGCTCTATTCCCCTCACTTTTGACATATCGCCCTCCTGAGCTGTTCGACCGCGTCGAGCAAACGATCTTCTTTGTACTCTGCTTTTGCGCAAGCAACGTATAAGGAAAACGGGTCGACACACTGCAAACCCGTCGTGTCAAAACTAATATCGGACGGAGCGTCCACGGGATACGACCAGATCTCAATCTCGATAGCGGCCGGTTCGTACCACTGGGCCTCCAACCATCTGTCGCCCATGTGCCTTCTTAAGGCATCTACCTGATTCTTTTCGAGAGCAACGGTTGGGACAGAATCATTATGAGCAAGGTCGGACATATAGCTAAGGGCAGACACACCGGAAAGCAGCGCATCAACGGCACGTAGCTCTGTTCTCTCGATAACCTTCTTGAGCCGGATTCGCTCTAAAACTGGTGTGCGAAGATAGTCCTCAAACCCATCCAGCAACGTCTCGGTCGACAACCCGGCGTCGCACAATATACGCTTTTTGCCGTCCCGCATAATCAACCCAGGAGCTATAGCGGCGATTTCCGAAAGATAGCCGCTGACGCTTGCCGCGCTTTTGCCACACAGACGCGCTAGGTCGCCGGCGGAGCAGTCAACCCATCGTCCCGCGATGAGATTTAGAACGATTCGTTGAGATTGGGGCGAAAGCGAAGCAGCGGGAGAAGCACCCAGCACCTCATCGGAAATAACGGCTCCGATAAACGGCAGAAACGCATTTCGCTCATCTCGGATATATGCGATCCCCTCCGAAGAAAGCGCGCTCATAAAGCCTAAATCCATAGCATCCCAGCAAATTGCCACCGGGCGAGCATCTATCTTGTGCACTGCATTGACGAGATTTCGCGCCGAAATGACACTGGGCGGTTCTTTTGGTTCCGCAACAATAAAACGGCCTTGCTCAGACATGCCGAGCCGTGCCAAGCGAAGCGAATACCGCTCGAGATACATGCGAGGAATCTGCATCTCAACTGGCTCTGAATCGATGGCGAGCTCTAAAGAGAAGAGTCTTTTAGGGAGACAATTTAGCAGCATGTCCACTCACCATTTTCATTTCAGTTACATTTTAGTATCTATCTGAAATTATACTGAATCGTATAAAACGCTCAATCCCTAAAGCCATAAGAAACAATCCGAAACGTAATAAGGGGCTCTCCCGTCCATGTACGGGAGAGCCCCTACTCACATCTATTAATCCATCAGCCCACCGGTTCTCCAGATCAAAAAGCGAACGAGCAGAGCGACGTTCGCAAGCTGCAGGCCAAAACGCCGCAAGGAAGAGGGCGCGCCGGGGGCTTTGGTCGATCGCGAGTTCCGCACGAGCCGGAGAGCACTTAATGCGCTCTCCGTGCGAGCAGGACTGTCCGAGCAGGCGACCAAAGCCCCCGGCGCGCCCGGTCAACCTCGCAGTTAGGCATTCAGCTTGACGATCGGAGCGAAGCCCTTCATTAGCTTTTTGGTCTGGCCGGTCTTTTCGAATTGAACCTCGATCATGTCTCCGGCGACCGAAATCACGGTACCCGTGCCAAAGGTCTTATGGCTCACGGTATCGCCCGCGGCAAAGTCCTGCGATGCGCTGGCACGATCGACCTTGCGCTCCACCGTCGGGGACACCTTGGACGACGGCTTTTCGGCTCGCGGCGCACCCGAACCAAAGGTCGAGGCAACACGGCCGGCGTCGGGCGAAACCCCACGATGGCGCTCGGTCCCGTAACTGCTGCCACCAAAGAAATCGTCGAAGCTCGATCCACCACGCGATCCGGAACCACCGGTCGAGCGCGTATGCGAACCAAACACCTTGCCGCCGTACATATCCGAGCCCATGCCCGAGCCAAAGGTGCCGTGACGGTCGCCGCGCTTCTCCCAGCCTGTGCCCTCAAAACCGGCAGAACCGATACCGCTAAACTCGATGTCCTCAAACGGAATCTCGTTGAGGAAGCGCGAGCGCGGGTTGGCAGAAGTCGAGCCGTAGGTGCGACGCGTGGCAGCATAGGTCAAGAACAGGCGTTTACGGGCGCGCGTGATGGCGACGTAGGCCAGGCGACGCTCTTCCTCGAGCTTGCCCGGATCATCGCTGCCGCCAAAGTCGTGCACGTGCGGGAAGATGCCCTCCTCCATGCCGGCCACGAACACCGCCGGGAACTCCAGGCCCTTGGCTGAGTGGATGGTCATCATGGTAATGGCATGCGTCTCGCCGGCCAGGGAATCCAAGTCGGAGCGCAGGGCCAGCCACTCCATGAGTGCCGGCAGCGCCTTACAGGTGAGCGGACCGTAGGTGCGCTCGATCTCGTCGGCATGCACGGCACCCGCCGGCATCTCCGTCGGCGCGGCATACGCGTTGCCCGCGATGGCGGCGGCCAGGGCATCCTGCGGCGAGAGCGCCGGAGCGGCCAAGCTATCGAGCGGATTGGAACCTGCGGCATCGCGCGCACCGACGAGCGCCTCAAACGAGGATACCGGGGCAGACGGCCCCGGTTCGGGCGCAGGCGCGCTCACCACGACGGGCTCGGGCTCGGCGCTGACAGGCACATCGGCAACACCGGCAGCGCGCAGCTCTTCCAAGCTCTCGAGCGTACCTTCGATATCCTCGTGCGTCTCCTCAAATTCGGCGGCGACGCCCAGAAATTCCTGGATGTTCTCGGCGCGGCTCTCGGACTCCATGGTGCCCTCGGCGCGGAAAGCCTGCAGCAGGCCCGTCTTATCGACGATCATCTCGACGACGTCCTTGAGTTCGCCGTCCATGCGACGGCCCTCGCGCACCAGAGAGACAAAGCTCGACAGGCCATTGCGCACCTTGGCGCTAAACATGCCCGTCTCGGCTGTTGCGATCTCGCAAGCCTGGAAGAACGAGCAACGGTTGTCGCGCGCCAGCTGCTCGATCTTTTGGATCGAGGTGGAGCCGATGCCGCGACGCGGCGTGTTGATGACGCGCTTGACGCTCATCTCGTCTGCCGGGTTCACGATCATCTTAAGGTAGGCCATGACGTCGCGGATCTCGGCACGGTCGAAGAATCGCGTGCCGCCCACGATCTTGTAGGGCACGCCTGCGCGCAGGAACATATCTTCGAGGATACGCGACTGGGCGTTGGTGCGGTAGAACACGGCGATATCGTCGTAGCTCGTGCCTTTGGCATGCAGTTTTTCGATCTCGCCGGCAATCCAGCGGCCCTCGTCGCGCTCGTCGCTTGCCTGGAAGGCCTGAATCTTCTCGCCATCGCCCTCGGCCGTAAACAGACGCTTGTCCTTGCGCTGCGAGTTGTGGCGCACCACGGCGTTGGCGGCGCTCAGGATATGGCCCGTAGAGCGGTAGTTCTGCTCCAGCTTAACGGTCTTGCAGTTTTTAAAGTCCTGCTCAAAGTCCAGGATGTTAGTGATGTCGGCGCCACGCCAGCTGTAAATGGACTGGTCATCGTCGCCTACGACCATGAGGTTTTGGTACTTGGCGGCCAGCAGGTTAGCGATTTCGTACTGGACGTGGTTGGTGTCCTGATACTCGTCGACGCTAATGTAGCGGAAGCGTTCCTGGTACTTGTCGAGCACCTCGGGGCGGGTGCGCAGCAGCTCGAGCGCGCGCACGAGCAGGTCGTCAAAGTCCATCGCATTGGCAGCGCGCAGGCGGCGCTCCAGCTCCAAGTAGACCTGTGCGGCCTTTTTATCGTTGGGGCTATCGGCGGACTTGAGCATGTCCTCGGGGCCGATCATGGCGTTTTTGGCCGAGCTGATCTTGCTGCGGATCATGTTGATGGGGAACTGCTTTTGCTCGATGCCGAGTGCCTGCATAATGTCGCGCACCATGCGCTTTGAGTCATCGTCGTCGTAGATGGTGAACTGACCGGTGTAGCCCAGCAGGTCGGCGTCCTCGCGCAGCATGCGCACGCACATGGCATGGAAGGTGCACACCCACATACCGCGGGTGCCGCTGGGGATGAGCGCTGCCAGACGCTCGCGCATCTCAGCCGCGGCCTTGTTGGTAAACGTGATGGCAAGGATCTGCCAAGGCTTAACGCCCAGATCGCCGAGCATATGTGCGATGCGGAAGGTCAAGACGCGGGTCTTGCCCGAGCCGGCGCCGGCGAGTACCAGCAACGGGCCCTCGGTGGTCAGAACCGCCTCGCGCTGGGCGGGATTAAGGCTGTCAATGTCGACGAGCGGCTTGGTGGGTTTGGGTGCCGGCGCGGGAGCGTCGTAGATGTCGAGCGGAACGAGTTCGGGCTCCGGCGCTGCAGGGGCGGTGTATGCATCGAGCGGCACGGGTTCCGGCGCGGGCGGCACGGGTACCGCGGCGTTCTTTTCCCAGGGCAAGGGCTGGGTCATGGGCGACTCCTCATCTGACGGACGGCGCGCCTGCGGGCGGCGCCATAGTTTGAGCCGTACCAGTATACCGAGCCGCGCGGACACCGACGCAAATCACACCACGACTCCGTGCGCCACCGTCAGGCCCGCCCCAGCGGATTTGGTGCAATGGGGTCAGGTTAGTCTGCACCATGTTGTCGCAAAGTAACCTGACCCCAATGCACCAACCAGGGAGCCACCGATATCATGGCAGCAGCAGCGAGCGGCGGCCAGGGCGAACAAATTGGCATGAAAAGAGGGCGGCATAGACCTTTTGGTCATGCCGCCCTCTTTGAATGACAAGTTGTCGTTCTGGCCGCCGCGCAGCGTCAACCAAGTTACAGGCCGAGCATAGGCTCCAGAACGAAGAAGTATGCAAGCACCACGATGCCCAGGATGATGCGGTAGACGCCGAAGCACTTAAAGTCGTGACGGCGGACGAAGCCCATGAGCCACTTGATGGCGATGAGCGAAACCACAAAGGCCACAACGCAGCCCACGCCCAAGATAGCGACCTCGTTGGCACCGAACGTGCCGCCCTTGATGAAATACTTGACCAGCTTGAGCGCGCTCGCGCCAAACATGACAGGGATGGCCAGGAAGAACGTAAACTTGGACGCCACCGAACGCGTGCAGCCCAAAAGCAAGCCACCGATGATGGTGGAGCCGGAGCGCGACGTGCCCGGAATCAGCGAAAGCACCTGGAAGCAGCCGATACCCAGCGCAGTCTTCCAGCTTAGATCCTCGAGCGTGGTGATGGAACCAAAGTCCAGATCCTCGTCATCGTCCTCATCCTCAGCGGTAGCCGCGGCGGGCGCCGCAAAGTGCGCACCGGCAGGACGTCCACCCGACACCACAGCACGCGAACCAAACGAACCGGCAACGGCCATTTCCTCGCGCTTGCTCGCGCGCCAGTTCTCGATCACGATAAACAGCACGCCGTACACAATGAGCGCCAGCGCCACGACAGGAGCATTGTAGAAATGCTCCTCCATCCAGTCGTTGAGCGGCAGGCCGATCGCCGCCGCAGGAATGCAGCCGAGCACGATCTTGCCCCACAGCACCCACGTGTCGCGACGGCCCTCCTTGCCCTTGCTGGGCGAGAACGGGTTGAGCTCATGGAAGAACAGGACGCAGACGGCCAAAATGGCGCCAAGCTGAATCACGACCAGGAACATGTTCCAGAACGTCTCGCTCACGTTCATCTTAACGAACTCGTCCACCAAGATCATGTGACCGGTCGACGAGACGGGCAGCCATTCGGTGATGCCCTCGACCAGGCCCATGAAGGCAGATTTTAGAAGCTCGATGATATCCAAAGGGACCCCCTCGTTAGACACCCGCCGATATTGTTCTGCGGACGGTGCGGGCGATGTTCCATTATCAACCGTTCGGGCGCGTCTGCGCCTACCCTTACCAAAAAACTCGTCCGTTCACAGAATTGCGAGCGGTCAAACCGAAATCCTTGGGTATAACTGCAACAAGATAAAGTGTCCGGCGGCCAACGCGCCCGCGCCCGCCCGACGCACGAGCCCCGCGCCCGTGCGATAGACCAAGGAGGAAACCATGAACGAGGGCTACACCAAGGTATTTGTTTCACTCGACGGTACTGAACAGCAGGATTTTGTGCTCGCACGCGCCATCAAGGTCGCCGCGAACAACGGCGCCAAGCTAATCATCGGCCATGTTATCGATTCCACGGCGCTCGAGAGCGCCGGTTCCTATCCGGTCGATCTGGTCAACGGCCTAGAGGAGGCATTTAAGAACTCCATCGCCAAGCAGCTCGAAGAGGCCAAGGCCAATCCCGATATTCCCGAGGTCGAGGTCATGATTCGCGCCGGCCGTATTCGCGAGACGCTCAAGGACGAGATGCTCGACGTAGTCAAGCCCGACCTGGTGCTCTGCGGCGCACGCGGCCTGTCCTCGATCAAGTATGCGCTGCTGGGCTCGATTTCGACGTTCCTGCTGCGCAATACGGACTGCGACATCTTGGTCGTGAAGTAGCGTTGCTCCCACCGGCCGCGGGGCCTGCGGGGTTTCCACGGGCACGTCCTCGCCGCGTTGCGGCTGCGGGATGTGCCCTTAGGAAACCCCTCCCGGCCCCGCGGCCTTCGCAGCCTTACTTCAGCGAGTTGTCTGATAGAAGAATGGCGTGCCGCCCCGTTTGGGGCGGCACGTTTTGTTTGGACGGGCGTTTGCCGTGTGCGTTACTCAAAGTATTGGAACTTGTTCGTCGAGAAGGCGAACGTGACGACAAAGCCTTCGCCGGGCTCGGATGCTGCGGTGACGTCGATGCCCATCTTGGAACACAGGCGTGCCACCAGATAGAGACCGATGCCCGTTGCGCGCTTGGTGGTGCGGCCGTTGTCGCCGGTAAAGCCCTTCTCGAACACGCGCGGTAGGTCTGCCGCACACACGCCGCAGCCGTTGTCCGCGACGGTAAGCTCGATGCGCTCGCTTGCCAGGCCCTCGTCCAGCAACGCACCCGAAAACACGATCTTTGCGCCGTCCTCACGCGCATATTTAATGCTGTTCTGAATGAGCTGGCCCAGAATAAACTCGAGCCACTTCTCGTCGGTAAAGACCTCGAAGTCGAGGTTCTCGCACACCGGGGCCACATGCGCCGCAATGAGCTCGCGCGCGTTGGCTTTAATCGCGCCCGTCACCAAGGTTTTGAGATCCCAGCGGCGAATCAGGTAGTCGCGCTCCACGACTTCCGAGCGCGCGTAGTACAGCGCCTGGTCGATATAGCGCTCCACGCGAGCAAGTTCGCGTGCCAGGTCGTCCACGCGCGACAGGTCGTCTTCGCTGCTGTCCAGGTTTTCCAAAATCAGGTGAGCCGCCGCCAGGGGCAGCTTGGCCTCGTGGACCCAGCTCTCGATATAGTCGCGATAGTCATCGGTCTGACGCCTGCCTTCGGCAACCTCGTCGCAGGCGGCTTTGCCCACCCGGCGCAAGACCTCGTATTCGAGCTCGCCCTCGGCATAGGTCGGGCATTGCACCATCTCTTGCACCCATGCGGGACTCTCGAGCTCCTCTGCCGCGCGCTCCAACTGACGCAGAAAACGGCGACGGCGAGCGTACTCGATCACGATGCCGAGCATACCAAAGATAAAGGACACGCCAACCGCCACGACCACGATAGAAACGGGTGCACCGGCGACCGTCAGCACAAAGCAGCTCAGCAGCACGCCGCACGTCCACACGGCGACGGGAAGCAGCGCGTCTTTAAAGAACTTGGCAAACGACATAGCCGGCCTCTAGACCGAATAGCCTTGGCCGCGGTGCGTCGTCAAATACCCCTTGATGCCGATTTTTTCGAGCGTGGTGCGCAGGCGGTTGATGTTGACGGTAAGCGTATTGTCGTCCACGAAGGCGTCGGAGTCCCACAGATCCTGCATGATGGCCGAGCGCGAAACAATCTTGCCCGCGCGGCTCAGAAGCAGCGAGAGAATACGCAGTTCGTTTTTTGTGAGCTCGGTGCTGGTGCCCGTTTGCGTGTTGGTGACCATGGAGCGTGCGAGGTCGAGCTCCAGTCCCTTGTGGACGAGCGTGCTGCGCTCGCCCGCCGCCGCGGTGCGACGCAGCAAGGCATTGATGCGCGCCACGAGCACACGGGCGCTGTAGGGCTTGGGAACAAAGTCGTCCGCGCCGAGCGTCATGGCCATGACCTCGTCGATCTCGGTCGTGCGCGACGTGAGGACGATGATGGGAACCTCGGATTCGCGGCGAACCTCGTGGCAGATATGCTGGCCGTCCTTGACGGGAAGCGTGAGGTCGAGCAGCACCAGGTCGGGCGCGGCGGCGAGAATATCGCGCGAGACATGCTCAAACGATTCGCAGGCCTCGATTTCAAACCCGGCGCGGGCAAGGATGTCGATAAGTTCACGACGAATGGGCTCGTCGTCCTCAACGATATAGATTAGCGCCATGGATTCCGCCCCCCCTCTTGGTTGTCTTGCCCCATTATGACCGCGGATCCGCAGATACGCGCCTCACGCGGCACCAAAGTGACAGAACTGTTCGCGAGTGGCAGAGGCTTGCCTCTCGCTCGCGACGAGCACGGGAATTAAATGAGTTTTTAATCCCCGTCCCAGAAACATCATTTAGCGGCGGGCACGGAGCTTTTCGTAGCCTTCGGCGAAGAAGGCGACCGTGGCGGCGTCGGCCTCGGCGGCGTTCGTCTCGGTCGCGGGGATCACGCCGTGTTCGTCGCTCACTAGGAACAGCGCGCCCTTAAGCTGCGCGGGAATGTCTACGCGCGTGACTGGGATGCCCTTGGTCTGGGCCAACTGCTCGATGAGCGTCGCCGTGCCGCACAGAAACTCGTCCGCCGGCGCCACAAAGGCGAGCTCGCCGTTGTTGACAGCGGCGAGCAGCTCGGGCGCCACGCCGGTTTCGTCGGCCTCGGAGCGGGCCTCGGCGGAGCGGGCACGCAGCGCCTTGGCCGACGTATCGGCGAGCGGCTCGTACTCCCCCACCGTCATGGCGGCGTTGCCGTTAACGTCGATCACCAGCATGAGCACGCCGTCGCGTGCGGTGTAATCGCCCTCGGCAAGCGACCACTCAACGTGCTGCTTGGCCCAGCTGAGCATGTTATGGGTAAGCGGCTCGCCCTGCACCAAGCGCTCGGACAGTGCGCGAATGTGGCGGTTGAGCATGGGCACCTTTTTATTGGACATGCGCCAACGGCAGACAAGCGCGGGCTTGTCGAGCGTAAACTTCTCGACCGCCTCCTGATTGGCGCAAAAGTCCTCGTACGCACGCTGATCCTCGGCATTGCCAAACAGCTCGGCTTCATCAATCTGGGGCATGGTTGTACCTTTCGTGTTAGTCATTCCGTCCTCTTATACCAAAAAGACGGCCCTCCAAACGGAGCAGCCGTCTTTTGCGGAGATTATTTTGTCCCAAAGCGGAACTTAGTGGCGGAAGTGGCGAGCGCCCGTAAACACCATAGCAATATTGTGCTCATTGCAGGCCTGGATGCTCTCGTCGTCGCGCTTGGAGCCGCCGGGCTGGATGATGCAGGTCACACCGTGCGCGGCGAGCACGTCAACATTGTCGCGGAACGGGAAGAACGCGTCGCTTGCACAGGCAAAGCCGCCCTTCTCCACGCCCTCGCGCTCGCAGAAGTCCTCGGCACGCTCGCAGGCAAGCAGCGCAGAGTCAACGCGGTTGGGCTGACCCGGGCCCATGCCAATGCCGGCCTTGCCCTTGGAAACCAAGATGGCGTTGGACTTAACGCCCTTGCAGACCTTCCAGGCAAACTCGAGCTCGGCCATCTCGGCGTCGGTGGGCTTGCGGTCAGTGGGGAACGTAAAGGTCGCGGGATCCTCGGTCACGTGGTCGACCTCCTGCACCAGCATGCCGCCGTCGACGGAGCGCAGCTCCACCTGGGCGCCGTGGTCCACGCCGCCGGTAGCCAGCACGCGCAGGTTGGGGCGCTTAGCCATGCGCTCGAGCGCCTCATCGGTATAGCTCGGGGCGATGATGACCTCGACGAACTGCTTGTTCTGATCGGCAAAGTGCTCAACCAGATCAAAGGGAACCTCGCGGTTGCAGGCGATGATGCCGCCAAAGGCGCTCTTGGGATCGCAGGCGAAGGCGCGGTCGTAGGCGGCCGTGATGTCCTCGGCAACGGCGGAACCGCAGGGGTTCTGGTGCTTGAGGATCACGCAGGCCGGCTCGTCGAACTCGCGGACCAGGTTCCAGGCGGCGTCGGCATCCAGATAGTTGTTGTAGCTGAGCGGCTTGCCCTGGATCTGCTCGGAGCCCACGAGCGGGAACTGCGAGCTCGCGGTGTTCTCGCAGCCCTCGGCAAAGCGGTAGACCGTAGCCTTCTGCTGAGGATTCTCGCCATAGCGCAGGTCGTCGACCTTCTCCAGCGAGATCTCGAGCTTGGCAGAGGTGTCCGCCACGTCGCTTGCCTGGGCGGCAAGCCAACGGGAGATAGCCGTGTCGTAGGCGGCGGTGGTCTGGTAGACCTTCACCTGCAGGCGACGACGGGTGGAAAGCGTGGTGCAGCCACCGGTCTCGCGCATCTCAGCCAGGACGGCGTCGTAGTCGGCCGGGTCGGAGATAACGGTAACGCTCGCGGCGTTCTTGGCGGCAGAGCGCAGCATAGAGGGGCCACCGATGTCGATGTGCTCGATGGCATCCGCGAAGGTGACCTCGGGGTTGGCGACGGTCTTCTCGAACTCGTACAGGTTGACGGCGACCAGGTCGATCAGCTTAATGCCGTGCTGAGCGGCCTCTTGCATGTGCTGCTCGGAATCGCGACGGGCAAGCAGCGCGCCGTGGACCTTGGGGTGCAGCGTCTTGACGCGGCCGTCCATCATCTCGGGATAGCCCGTGAACTCCTCGATGGGGGTTACGGGAACGCCCGCGTCCTCGATGGCACGAGCCGTGCCGCCCGTAGAGATGATCTCGACGCCAAAGTCGTCAACCAGCGTCCGTGCGAAATCGACGACGCCCGTCTTATCGGTAACCGAGATCAACGCGCGTGCGATCTTCACATCAGATCCCATGCAGTCCTCCTGTCTGGTACGCCGCCGTGCTCTGTGAGTCGGTGATACGTCGATCTGCAGCGCTCGCGCAGCGGCATTGAAAATACTGATTTAATGTAGCGCATCGAGCGCATCGATGCATCCCGCAACGGGCGCATGTGCAGAAAAAGTTTGCGAGCGGAGGGGATGGGCACGGCGCCGGGCACGGTGAGTTCATGGAACACAGGGGCACCATAATTCGATGCCAACGGCGTGGTAGAACTGTGCTCGATATGCATCCGCGAAAGAAAGAGGCACCATGGTCTCGCGGGTTCTCTACCGACCGTTTGATACCGAAGACTTCGACGCCATCGCGCTGATTCTGCAGCAGCTTTGGCATAACAATTCGGATAACGATGAGTACAACCGCCTTGAGGCCGCGTGCGACCTCGCCTACTGCCTTTCGTCGTCGACGTTTTCACAGGTTGCCGTAATCGACGGTCAGGCGCGTGGCATTTCGCTCGCGCGTGCGGGACAGAGCTCCGGCGCCACCGTCAAGGAACATTGGATGGACACCGAACGCGCTCTGCTATCGCAGATGCGTGAGCTGGAGCCCGATGCCTGCGCCGAGTATCTCTCGTTTGTACGCGCAACCATCCGAACCAACAACCGTCTGCTCGAGAGCAGCCCGTTGCCGCACGACAACGAGGTCACGCTGCTTGCCGTGGATCGCGATGTCCATGGCCTGGGCGTTGGCACGGTTCTGCTCGATGCCGCAGTCTCGCACCTGTCCTCGCTTGGAGCGACGAGGGCGCACCTGTACACCGACTCCAACTGCTCGTGGAAGTTCTACGAGTTGCACGGCTTTAAGCGCACGGCCACGCACCGCGCCAACCGCGAAGAGCGCCGCCACGCCATGCCGCGCGAAAGCTTCCTCTACGAACTCGATCTAACAGCCTAGCCCAAGCAGCCACACCTAGTCATTTAAGAACGTCCCCAATGACTGATCCCCAACAACTAGTCATTTAAGTCTGTCCCTAATGAGTGGCCTAGGGGGTTTGTAGATAGCCGTGGTCAAAATACATCAAATATGAGTACTGTTACCTTTTTAGTAGCAGCTATTCGGGGCATTTTTGATGCTTATAGGCATGACGACCAGCTGCACGAGCTGACGTAACTCCCCAAATGTTCAATAAAATGGGCTCCTAACGAGAAGTACTCTCATTAGGAGCCCATTATTATGTGCAAACATATGTGACCAACGCAGCAACAGTACTCATATTTGGCATTTTTTGTCCACTGCCCCTTGCGCGAAGGTCCTCAGCGGAAAGTTTGACCCGTTTCGATGCACAAAAATGGGATGAATCTTCCCTGGCAACCGCCCAGAAAGATCCACCCCAAAGCAAGCGCTCGCTAGAACGTTCCGCCGCCGCCTCCGCCGACGCCGCCACCGCCGCCACCGGAAAAGCCGCCGCCGCTGCCGCCGCTCGAACTATCGGAACTCGAAGCCAGCTCGCGGATGGTCTCGTGGTACACATCGTTGAACGAATCGAGCGGGGACTCGTTGCCGTAGTGATGGTAATACCACCAGTAGCAGGGGTAGTTGTCGTAGAAATCGTCGCTGTTGCGCAGGTCCGCAGGCACGGCCTCGGCCAGCTGTCGCAGCACTTCTTTCGAAACGCCCAGGGCAACGCCCATCACCAGCAGTTTGTTCCACAAGATCAGGTCGCTGGGAATGGCCTCCTTCAGGCGCGTAAAGTCCTCAAGCCAATGCTTGAGCGCTTTACAGCGAGCCGCCACCTCGGCGCCCTCCGGCGTGTAGCGACGGAAGGTGCAGCTCAGGACAAAGCCCACGATCGTGACGGGGATCGAGATCATAGCGGCACCGACATTGGCATCCGCAAAGTCGGCATAGAACAGAGAGCCCAAAATGCCACAGACAATAATGATGCCGAGAACCAAGCCGGCAACCAGGGCGATGGTGCCGTCCGAGGCGATAAGCTCGCGCGCCTCCAGCTTGCCCTTAACCGTGCTCTGATAGTCCTCGAGCTTGTCGCCAACAGATGTGGTGCGCTCGCTAGCGTACTCCTCCAGCTCGCTAAACGTGCGCGAACGGACTCCGTCCTTATCGGGCTTAACGCCGGCGAAGAAGACCTTGAGCACATCGCGATCGATGCCGTCCTTCTTGGCAGCCTTCCAGGCCTCGTCGGTCACTGTGATGCGATACGTCTGCTCCTCTTTTTCGCGACGGAGCAGACCCTTCTTCTTGGTCTCGGTCGCTTCTTCCAGCTTGATCACGCGGTCGTCGGTAAGCTTCATAAGCGTGGCGATATATGCCTGATCGGGCACGTCGTTCCAGCTCATGAGAGCTGCAAGCACAGCGGGATGGTCGGCCGAGGGCACATCGCGGAAGTACTCGTCCTGGAAGAGCGGCTTGGGCTTGGGCCTGCGCAGCTTAAGCATCACGATCACACCGGTATAGGCAACCGCCACGACAACACACACCACGGCAATCGCGCCGGCAACCGCACGCGCGTGCTCACGGCGAGCGTTGGCCTCGTCGGCCCATTCCTTCTCTTCGCTCAGGATCGTCGACATGCGCTTTTCGCCCGAGACGGCAAGCTGCGGCACCCAGTCGCTGGGGAAGGCGATGCGTGCCTCGGCGAATTCGCCCTCATGCACGCAGGGAATGGTATAGGTGACCATGGGCTCGTCCGCATCGAGCGACACGTCGCCCGTCAGTGGGCCGTGGCCCCATGCGCGGAAGTTATCGCCCTTGACGGCCGCCGTCCCGGCAGCGGCATTTGCGAAGCACACTTCCATCTCGACGTCATCGGAATCCGCAGACCAGCCGTCGCCCACGAACTTCCAGTAGAGCTCGGCGGTATCGGCCCAGTTCATAACCGCACCGGTCATGGTGTAGCTCACGTAATAGATCGCGCTGTCGCCGCTCTCGTGGGGGCTGAACACCTTAATCCTTACGCCGTCACCGGCCTGCTCGACCGTATAGACGCCAGAATCGCCCTTGTTCGCGCTATCGACTTTGTTAAACGCGGTGTCCTCTTCCTCGACACTCAGCACGTCAACGCCCGCCGTGCCGCCCTGCTGGTTGGTGCCCGTATTGATCTCCCAAAACACGCCGTTGATGTCGTCGTCGAAATCAAACTGGCGTCCCTCGACAACGGTCAGCGATCCATCGGCCTCGACCGTGGCACCGATATAGGTTTGGGTCATGGAGTAGCCGTCGGCGTGCGCGGCGGCAGGCAGCAGCAACAACGCAAGCGCAACGAGCGCGCAGACGGAAGCGAATCGCGCAAACAGGCGGCGCTGCCGGCTGACTTTGGCGGCGAGGGTGTTCATAGGCACATCCTTTGTCTGTGATACCAGTAACGCCATTGTCCCACGTTTGCGAGTTCATGTGACGAACATCTAGGTCAGCGGAGCGTCAAAACGGGACAAAAGTCACGCCCGCCGCCGGCACCTGGGGACGTTCCTTATCTGCCGGCAATCTGGGACACTCCTTGGCATAGCCCGCTCCGGCAATAGATACCACTTCATAGCTCCATCACAGGTGTAGCGGCTTTGTGTGGGCGCGGCATGCGCTGATTGAGCCGCCAGTTGAGGGGCATAAAGCAGTTGAGCGAAAACGGTTTGCCCCTTTGCCGTCCGCTTGAGGATCATGTCCCCCTTTTCCGCGGAAACCCCGGCAGTTGCGAAGAGCTGCCGGGGTTTCTGTCGTTTGAGGGCTAGATTGATTGACGACGATTAAGGCGCCGAGCCGGTGGTCCGGCACGCGCAACGTGTGGCCTCAGCAACTTGCAGGCCACGGCAGCGTCTCCCCCACCGCGCCCCGCGCTATACTCGTCCGCATGGACATCAACGCACGCAACATAGCAACAACCGCCGCCGACGCGCCAACGACGCCGGCCGCTCCCGCGCCCGTCGTGGGGCGCTTCGCCCCGTCGCCCTCGGGCCGTATGCACCTGGGCAACGTGTTCAGCTGCCTGTGCGCATGGCTTTCGGCCCGCAGCCAGGGCGGCAGCATCGTGTTACGCATTGAGGACCTGGACGATCGCTGCAAGCGCCCGGAACTTGCCGCCCAATTGATTGACGACCTGGCCTGGCTGGGGCTGGAGTGGGACGAAGGCCCCTACTACCAGCACGACCGCCTAGACCTGTACGAGAGCGCCTTGCGCCGGCTGAAAGACGCCGGCCTCACCTATCCCTGCTTTTGCACACGCGCCGAGCTCCACGCCGCGAGCGCACCGCACGCGAGCGACGGCACGCCCATCTACCGTGGCGCCTGCCGAACTCTTTCGGCCGAGGAGGTGGCCCGCCGCAGCGCCCTGCGCGCCCCGGCCACACGTCTGTGCGTGCCCACCGTCGACGACCTCGCAGACGACGTGATCGAATTTGTGGACCGCACGTACGGGGCCCAATGCGAGGCGCTCGCCACCGAGTGCGGCGACTTTTTGGTGCGCCGCAGCGACGGCGTGTTTGCCTATCAGCTAGCCGTGGTGGTCGACGACGCTGCCATGGGCGTCACCGAGGTCGTGCGCGGATGCGACCTGCTGGGGTCCACGCCGCGCCAGATCTATCTGCAGCACCTGTTGGGACTGCCCACGCCGCACTACGCACATATTCCGCTGCTCATGGCACCGAACGGCCGCCGCCTTTCCAAACGAGACCGTGATCTGGACCTGGGCGAACTCCGCGCCCGCTTTGGCACGCCCGAAGCGCTGCTGGGCTGGCTCGCCGGGCAAACGGGCATCGCGCCGGACACCACGCCGCGCTCTGCCGAGCAGCTGGTCGAGCATTTTAGCTGGGATGTTATCCGCAAGCACAGGGAGAACATCACCGTAACGGCTGAGTAATCAGGCACCCCACCCCTACGCAACATCCCAGGGCTGGAGTTCGTCGCCCAGGCGAACGATGCAGTCGTAGAGCACGGTATGGCGCTCGGCCGGGTTGGCATCCCGATGAAAATGCCCGTAGTACCAGCGCTTGTAGTCCAAGCGGTCCTCCAGCTCATCGAAAAACGCCGTAAGCCGATCAACGGCGGGGCAATTCCAGCCGGGCGCCGGATAGAGCGTGGGCGAAAGCATGCGCGTAGAGCAGGTGTGGGTGACCACGTAGTCGACCTTCCAGGCCACGCTGTCGAGCTTTGTCCGTGCCTCCTCAAAGTTGCGCTCGTCCGGCAACTCCTGCGGCCACCAACTGGAATACGGAGTGCGGTATTCCTTGTCCACGCTCGTGGCGCCGCCCATGGTAAAGACCGTTGAGCCGTCGAGTTCAAAAACCTCGCCGCGCGTCAGGCGCCGTATGGGCGAGGTGTCCGACAGGCGCTGTGTCAGTCCGCCGTGCCACAACTCCATGGGTCGCTCCGCCCAGTGGTCGAAACGTTCGTGGTTGCCGTCGACGAACAGCACGGTATAGGGGCGCGACTCCAGCCAAGCGATGTCGGCGCACTCCTCGGCAGAGAAATCCCACGGAAAGCCAAAGTCGCCGGCAATGATGAGATAGCCGTCGCTCGTCAGGCTTTCCCCAAGATCCCAATCGCGCAGCTTTTGCATGTCGAGGCCGCCGTGAATATCGCCCGTCACATAGACCGTCATCGGATCACCACTTCCTTGTAAGTCGCTAGCCCACATTCTGCACGATCACTAAGTCAACCGTTCCAGCCCTTCCATCCTTTGGGACCTACCCCTCGCTCTTCCATCCAAACGGGTCAAACACCCAAAAGATCAGATCGAGCACGCCGCCGGTCATCATGGCGCCGGCAAGAGCCATGCAAACATGCAGAGAACTGGCACTTCGGAGCACATCAAACGGCCCCAGAACAGCCAGCAGCGCGACCGTTGCGCCGGCAAGGCACAGCACGAGGCACGGCCCCGCGTTCTTGACGCACTTCTTTGCGAGATGCTTGGTGTTATCACTCATCGATATCGAACTCTTTAGAGGACCGTTGTTTGGGTACATGCCGCCGCGGCAGAGCAGGGCGGCAGGGTAAGTGTCACATGTCGTGCGGACATGCTTGAGTTACCCTACAATTTAATGGATTTGATAGAATGTAGGGTAACTACTCGGAAAGGAGGCTCCATGTCCGTCTTAGAAGATGTCCTAGAAGAGGAATATGCACGCTCGAGCCGCCTCTTGGGCCTCATGGAGCAGGAAATCAGTCTCCTTCCAAAGGGCAGCATCCGCATGCGAAACATAAAGGGCCACGAATACTGCTATCTCAACTATCGAGTCGGCGACGAGGTCAAAAGTGACTATGTACCCGCTACAAAGGTTGATGAGCTGCAAGCCAAAATCGAACGTCGAAGGGCTCTTGCGGCCGCCATTAGAGAGCAGAAGCGATCTCAAAAGCTAATCATACGTGCGTTGGGAAGGGTGCCGAATGCTGACTGAGCAGCAGAGGTTTTCCTCTAAAACAATTTGAAAACCTTGCCGCATACATGCTGTTCGCATCCGCTGAGTCCGAGCCGCTGCCCAAGTCACCATGTACCCGACACACAAATAGTTACACGCGGAACTATTCCAAAACCGAAAGAACCACTGCAGTTAGTACCCGATAACCATAATGCCTTTTAACGGAACAGGCATGCGCCCGCTTGCATACAATGTTTTGAAAAAAGTTACGACCTTTTCGTAGTCTCTGCTTGAGTTGTCACCACTCTTGTACACATTACGAACGACTACACAAAGATATGCTGCATCCTGTATCATGCACGCTTCAAAAAAATCCTTCAGAAACTGGTTGTTCGCGACAGCGCGCCCGGCCTCAATCTCCACTATCGTGTTAGTGTCCCTATGGACGGCATCGACCTCAAAAGCTTTATCAATTAAGCCTTTCTCCCCATACAACACTGGCATCGATAGTTTCTCGTTTTTCTTTTTCCCCACCTCAACATTGAAACCAAATTGCTCCAAATCGAACGCCAAAATTCGGAGCACGCTATCGCTGTGCTCACTGTTTTTATCAGAACGAATCTGCTCAATATTTTTATCTACAGCTTTTACAACGTCCATTAACGGCTGCGGCGGACGACCGTTTAATGGGAAGTAAATCCAGTTGCACTCCATTGATAGTCCTTTCTCTATATTCATTCAGCCACTGCAGCTATTTTAAATTATTGTTATAAAACACCGACGACTAACGATGCCATAAACAGTCAATCGGTCAACCTTTTAGCAGCTAGCGAACCATGCAAGCAAACAGAAACCTTAATCAACATGACGGATTGGTGCTTTCGGTCATTAGCAAACAGAATCACTTGCCCATGGAGCCATTTACCCTTGGCCTTTCAATTAGGACTGGCGTCAAATGCCGCATGCCTAAGTAATATTAAGGTCCTTCCATGGCTGCCGTGTGTGAAACTCATACTTTTGCAACGCGATTTTAATCCATATGATCCGTTCGCCTTGCTTATCCCATTTCTGCCGCCGGCTTGTCATCGGCACCCCATCTCCCGCTATCGAGGTCTAATACTTTTCCCACTGCCACCCAAAAACTCATCCAACATTAATCTTGGCTCAAGAATCGCTTAATCTATAACCTGCACTATAGAGTTCGACCAAGGGCGGGGCGGCGCCGCGCAACGCAGGCCGCCGAACGCAACGCTCGCGCCCGGGCAGATCGCCTGGCGTCGCGCCCATCGAACGAAAGGACAGGTCATGGACGACCTCGAAAAAGTTGAAACTATCCGCACCAAGTGCAACGTGAGCTATACCGACGCCAAGGCCGCGCTCGACGCCGCCGACGGCAACGTTCTGGACGCCATCATTTGGCTCGAGTCGCAGGGCAAGACCCAGACCACGTCGGCGCACGCCGCCACCGAGTCTGCGCCAGTCGACGAGCCCTCGGCCGAGATGGTCGCTGCGCAGGCCGCCTACGAAAAGTCGAGCGAAAAGACCGATTTCTCCAAGAAGATGGACACCGTGTGGGAGTACCTCAAAAAGCTCTTCCGCCTGAGCCTGGACACCAAGTTTATCGCCACGCGCCGCGACGCGATCATCCTCAACATCCCCATTCTGATCCCCATCATCGCCCTGTTTGCCGGGGGCGCCACGATATGGCTGATGCTGCTTGGCCTGTTCTTTGGCATGCGCTACCGCATCGATAGCGACGGCGACGTGCCCGGCAGCATCAACAACCTGATGGATTACGCCGCCAACGCCGCGGACGACATCAAGCAAAATCTGAACGACGACAAGTAATCGCAGACGGGGGCACGCATGGCACGAATCCTGATCGTAGAGGACGAGGAGAAAATCGCCCGCTTTGTGACACTCGAGCTGGAGCACGAGGGCTACCAGGTGGAGCATACCGCCGACGGACGCACCGCCGTTGACCTGGCGTTGGAGCGCGACTACGATCTGATTCTGCTCGATGTACTGTTGCCGCAGCTCAACGGCATGGAGGTGCTGCGGCGCATACGCAAGCACAAGGATGTGCCAGTGATCATGGTCACCGCGCGCGATGCCGTGATGGACAAGGTTGCCGGGCTCGACGCCGGCGCCGACGATTACCTGACCAAGCCGTTTGCGATCGAGGAGCTGTTCGCACGGATCCGCGTGGCGCTGAAGCGCTCGGAAGCCGTGCGGGCGGCTTCGGGCGTTGGCGGCGCCGGGGCCGGGGCGGGCGTAGCGAGCGGCACGGCCGCCGGTATCGCCACAATGTCCCCGGCAACCGACACGGCCCAGACCGCTGCCGCGCCCTCCCCCGCCGCGCTCACCGTTGACTCGGTTGTGCTCGACCCCGACCGCCGCGAAGTCACGGTCGGCGGCTCGCCCATCGCGCTCACGGCCCGCGAGTTCGATGTCCTCGCCCTGCTTATGGCGCATGCCGAGACCGTGCTCACGCGCGAGCGCATCGCGCACGAAGCGCTGGGCTACGAATACGTGGGCGACACCAACAACGTCGACGTGCACATCGCGCACCTGCGCGCCAAGATCGAGGACGCCGGCGGCGCCCGCATCATCCAGACCGTGCGCGGGGTGGGCTATGTCTGCCGCGCGTAACGCCGAGACCAAACGCGTCACCTCCATCGCCCGCGCCATCAACTGGAGCTATATGTGGCGCCGCCTGGCGAGCTACATCTGGCTCGATCTGTGGCTGCTAGTTGCTGCGGCAGCGATCCTCGTCTATGGATACAACCAGACGCTGCCCGACGGCACGTTTAGCGCAGGATGGATCCCCGACGCCACCGTTCACGGCATGTCACTGACGCCCGCGCGCGGCTGGGACCTGACAACGCTCACCTATACCGTCGAGCTCGCGCGTACCACCAAGACTTTCCCCCTCGCGCAGGACCTCGTCACGCTATGGCCTCTCTACCTTGTCGTTGTGGGTTGGCAGGTCATCAGCGTGCTCAACATGCTCGGCGGCGCCCGCCGCGTGCGCCGCACCATGGCGCCGCTCAACGATCTGGCCCTGCGCGTGGACGAACTCGGCCGTATGCAACTCGCCGGCGGCAAAATGGAAACACTGGAGCAGGCCATCGAGCGCGCAAGCGTCGACTCGCCGAGCGTCACCACCGGCGACGCCGACCTGGCAAGCATCGAGGTCGCACTCAACCGCCTGCTGCGCCAGATGCAAGAGGCCAAGCTGCAGCAGATGCGCTTTGTCAACGACGCGAGCCACGAGCTGCGCACGCCCATCGCGGTGATTCAGGGCTACGTGAACATGCTCGACCGCTGGGGTAAGGACGACCCGGACGTGCTGGCGGAATCCATCGCGTCCCTTAAAGCCGAAAGCGAGCACATGCAAGAGCTTGTGGAGCAGCTGCTGTTTTTGGCGCGCGGCGATGCCGGGCGCACGGTCCTGCGGCGCGCGCATACCAACTTGGCTGCGCTGGTCAGCGAGGTATGCGAAGAATCGCAGATGATCGATACCGAGCACACGTATCGGCTGGCTTCTGACGCTGCGCTTGCCAGCGACCCGCGCTGCGACGCGCCCGTCGACGTGGCGCTCGTGAAGCAGGCTCTGCGCGTGATCGTGCAAAACGCCGCCAAGTACTCGGATGCGGGAACGACCGTCACATTTGGCATAACGCCGGATGCGGGCGCGGGCACGATCGACATAAGTGTTGAGGACGAGGGCATCGGCATGAACCAGGAATCCGCAGCTCACGCGTTCGAGCGGTTCTACCGTGCCGACAACGCGCGCGATGCCGGCGCACAGGGTTCGGGTCTGGGGCTTGCGATCGCCAAGTGGATCGTCGACAGCCACGGCGGCGTCATCGGTGTGACCTCGGTCGAAGGGGTCGGCAGCCGCTTTACGATTCGCCTGCCACGATAGGAAGCCCCTCGGCATAAATAAAGGGAAAGGGCCACGCGGCCCTATCCCTTTTTGCCAGCTATGGCAGCTTGTGCGCTACTCGCGGCACAGGTGCACGGCGAAACCGGCGAACTCGCGCTTAAAGTACACGAGTTTGGTGCCACCGTCGGGTAGAAGCGCGCGCGACTCCTCGTTGACCTCGAGCCCACGCTCGGCAAACCACTTCTCAGCTGCATCGATGTCGTTGACGGCAAAGCCGATGTGACCTTTGGTGCCACGACCGTTCTGCTTCATGATCTCGACCAGCGAATCGTTGAAGTACGAAACCGGGGTCTCGATGACGGGCAGGCCCATCATCGTCGAGAACAGCTCCGCGATCTCCAGGGCGTCTGCCGGGTCGGTGGCGTTAATGCCCACATGGGCAACGCGCATACCAAAGAGCTCTACCGGGTTGGCGTTCTGCTCACTCATGCAGTCAGCGCCTACTGAGCCATGACGTCGAGAACGGCCTTCTCGGCGGCAACGCGGTTCATGCCGGTCATGAAGGGCACGCCACTCACGTACGGGCAGGTGAGGCCCTCGGGGGCAACGGTGGTGGCGATCAGCAGGTCAGCGCCCTCGTCGCAGTAATCCTTGGCCTCGGAGATGGCGCACTGCACGATCTCGTACTTGTCGGCATAACCGTTGGCGTCGAGCAGAGTAGCGACCTTCTGGGCAACGAGCGTGGAAGTAGCAGCGCCAGCACCGCAAGCCAAAACGATCTTCTTCATAGGTAATGTCTCCCTTCATGGTTTACTTTAGGTAAGTGTACCGCAGCGAGCGATGGCACTCAGCCTCGATGAGCTTTTATGCCAGTTTGCTTGCGCGCTGCGTATAATACATCTAGTACGTGTTGTCATACCGCTCGCTATATGAGCGACTAAGGATCCCAATATGCCCGATTCCCGCACACTCTGGACCGCCGTCGTTATCATCTGCATCGGCGTGTCGGTGTTCTTTAGCGTCAAAAAACGCACCACGTTCAAGCGTCTGCAGCAGCTTATGGCTGCCAAGCAGTGGGACGAGTTCGATCGTTTGCTCGACGGCAAACTCACCAGCATGCTGTACCCGCGCTACAACCGCGACTACCTGCGTCTGAACTCCTATCTGCTGCGCGAGGACCACAAGCGCGCCGATGAGATGTTCGATTTGCTGCTGGGGCTCAATCTGCCCAAGATGCAGCGCGTCGACCTGGTGATTAAGGCCTTTAACTACTACGTTGGGCAGGAGGATCGCAAAAAGTCCAAGGAGCTGCTGCACGAGATCAAGGGCTTTGAGGGCGGTCAGGCCGAGGCGGTCGCACACGAATGCCAGCTGATGTACGACACGATGATCCTCAAGCGCCACAACGACATTCCCGAGCTGGAGCGCATGCTCAAGGAAGCCGGTGACGACAAGGTTAAGAGCTGCCGCCTGGAATACCTGCTAGCCCTGCAGTACCAGAACAAGGGCGACGAGGCCAAGTTCGCCGAGTACTTGGAAAAGTCGGGCCAACACTCGATGGCCGTCAACGCGTAACGGACGGCTTGTGCTAGACTTCTAGTCTCACGGGGGCGTGGCGGAATTGGCATACGCAGGGGACTTAAAATCCCTCGCCGCAAGGATTGTGGGTTCGAGTCCCACCGCCCCTACCATGTAGTGCTTACGAGCCCGTGTCCCCCAGGGATGCGGGCTCATTTCTTTAAGATGCCGGTGGGGCTCGAACCCGCGAGGGGGCGAGCGTCAAGCGGACGCGCAGCGTCCGTAGCGAGCCGGCGAGGACGCCGGCAGGCAGCCGAAGCCGGTGCGGATTTGCGCAACAAATACGCAGATGTCCCACCGCCCCTACCATTTGGCTTTTACGGGCCCGTGCCCCCTGGGGATGCGGGCTCGTTTCTTCTGGATGCCGTTAAGCCTCTAAGTTGCGGTGGAATAGTTCCTGTTTTGGCAGTTTATCAGCCCATTTAGGAACTATTTCACCGCAACTTATGAGGGGATGGTTAAAGGGCGCTGAGGCTGGGGGTCCAGCCGATGGTGGGTAGCTCGCCGTCGAGAACCTCGTTAATGGTGGCGGCCATACCGGCAAGCAGGCTGTTCTCGCTTACGGTGAGCGTCTTGTAGCCGCCGGCTCGCATGAGCTCGCGGATCACTACGGCGCCAGCCAGAATCACGCCCGCGCGCTTGGGCTGCACACCCGGCAGCGCAGCGATGCCCTCCACACCCAGCGTGGACATGCGCTCGATAGCGGCCGAAACCTGGTCCAGCGAAAGCTCGCGCAGGTGCACAAAGCTCGAGTCGTACGGCTCCAGTTCGTGGACCAGCGCCACGAGCGTGGTGACGGTACCGCCCACCGCGACCAGGCGCTCGGCGCGCTCAAAGTCGCTGGGCAGGCCCTCAAAATAGGCGGAGAACTGCTCGCCCGCCCAGTTGGCAGCGGCAGCAAGCTCGCCGTCCGCAGGCGGCAGTGCAGAGAAAAACCGCTCGGTCACGCGACGGCAACCGATGTCCAGCGAGCGCGTTCCCTCCAGCGCAAAGACCCCGCGCTCAGGCGCATAGACGCCCGTCGCGAGCTCCGTGGACCCGCCACCCGAATCGGCGACGATGATGCGCTCGCCGGCAAAGTCGTGCGCCACGCCAAAAAATGTCAGGCGCGCCTCAATCTCGCCCGGAATCACCTGCGGTTCGAGCCCCAGCTCGCGCAGGCCGTCCAGCAGCAGCGCGGCGTTGGACGCATCGCGCGCGGCGCTCGTGCACGTGGTGCAGACGCACGCAGCCCCAAAGGCACGGGCCTCGTCCACAAACATCCGACACGCAGCGAGCACGCGCTCAACGGCCGCCTCGCAAAAGCGGCCCGTCGCGTCCACGCCCTCGCCCAGGTCGGTAATCTCGGTATGCTTGGACGATTCCACAATCGCTCCGCCCTCGACCTGGGCCAACACCAGTCGCGACGACACCGTTCCCAGGTCGATCGCGGCTACCTTATAGCGTTTGCAATTTGTCATTGCGGGCTCCCCTCCGGGCGCTATTTGCCGTTGGACACGACCGTCTGGCCCTCGACGCCGTTAAACCCAAACAGCATGTCGAGCGCTTGGATGTACCACGGCGCGTCCTTACCGACTTCTTCGATTTCCTTGGCAACTTCGCTGGCCTTCTTGGCGTTCGACGACTTCTGGCTCGACGAGGCATCCGAATCGCCGTCCAGGCCCTGCACTTCAATCCTCTTCTCGCCGGGCATCACCAAGCCCAGGTCCTCGGACGCCGCGTCCTTGATGCCCTCCTCCGAGAGCAGCTTGTCGACGCTTTTTTGCAGCTCGTCGTTATATTGCTCGCGAATCTCGACCTGCTTGGCCAAGATATCGCTCGAGCGCTTAGCCACATACAGGTCGCGTACGGGAAAATACAGGCTCACGAGCGCCAGCGCCACCACGATACCGATAAACAGCGGGCGCAGAGAGCCATGTGTAAAGTCATAGATCGCCTTGACCACCGCATTATCGTTGGCGTAGCGCATAAAGTCCGAGCCCGAAAGACGGCTCGAGGGCCTGCTCGACCTGTCGTGCGTCTGGGCCGGGGGACGCGACGCATGTGTCGAACGTGCCGGGCGCACCGGTCCATCTGCCGAAGTATTCACTTGAGCATTGGGGCGCGAGGTACTTGTCGGGCGCCGCGCGGAGCGGTCGGCACCGGCGTAGGCGGACCCACCGAGCTGCACCGTGCGCGCACGGCGAGGCGACGGCTCACGCGAACCGGCGGAATAGTACCTGTTGTCGTAAATCTGATCCATGTGCGCCTTGTGCGGTTGAGGTTTGTTTGCGCTAAGTCCTTTAGTTATAGCACGAGCGCCCGCACTGCCTTCGCCAGCCTTTGCTCGACATAAAAAAGGCGCTGAGCCATATGGCCCAGCGCCCAATGGCGGCCATCAGAAGTGGAGCGGAGTTGAGTCAACCCCGCCCCCCGCGCGCACCACTTGTTTAGCGAATGTTGTAGAACGCGGCCTTGCCGGCGTAGCGCGCACTGCCCTCGAGCTCGTCCTCGATGCGGATGAGCTGGTTGTACTTGGCGATGCGATCGCTGCGGCACGGGGCGCCCGACTTGATCTGGCCGGCGTTAACACCCACGACCAGGTCGGCGATCGTGGAATCCTCGGTCTCGCCGGAACGGTGACTCACGATGCAAGCGTAGCCGGCCTCCTTGGCGGTTTCGATGGCCTCGAGCGACTCGGTGAGCGTGCCGATCTGGTTGACCTTGACCAGAATCGCGTTGGCGGCGCCCAGCTCGATGCCCTTCTTGAGGCGCTCGGTGTTGGTGACGAACAGGTCGTCGCCCACCAGCTGCACCTTGTTGCCAATGCGACGGGTGAGCTCAACCCAGCCGTCCCAGTCCTCCTCGGCCATGCCGTCCTCGATGGAGATGATGGGATAGATGTCGACGAGTTTCTCCCAGTAATCGACCATCTGTGCACTCGTGTACTCCACGCCCTCGCCCTTGAGCTCGTACATGCCGGTCTCGGCGTTGTAGAACTCGGTCGATGCCGGATCCATGGCGTACATGAAGTCGATGCCGGGCTTAAAGCCGGCCTTCTCGACGGCCTTGGTGATGTACTCGAATGGCTCGGCATTGGTCTTGAGGTTGGGCGCAAAGCCGCCCTCGTCGCCCACGCCGCCGCCCAAGCCGGCCTCGTGCAGCACGCCCTTGAGGGTGTGATAGACCTCGGCACACCAGCGCAGACCCTCGGCAAAGCTCGGGGCGCCCACCGGCATGATCATGAACTCCTGGAAGTCGACGTTGTTGTCGGCGTGCACGCCGCCGTTGAGGATGTTCATCATGGGCGTGGGCAGCAGATGGGCGTTGACACCGCCCAGGTACTGGTACAGCGACAGGCCCGCCGACTCGGCTGCGGCGCGGGCAACGGCCAGCGACACGCCCAGAATGGCGTTGGCGCCGAGTTTGGTCTTGTTGGGCGTACCGTCCGCGGCGATTAGCGCGGCATCGACGGCGCGCTGATCGAAGGCGTCGAGGCCCACGACGGCATCGGCACACTCGTTGTTGACGTGCTCGACGGCCTGCGAGACACCCTTGCCCAGATAGCGGCCCTTGTCGCCGTCGCGCAGCTCGCAGGCCTCAAAGGCGCCGGTCGAAGCGCCCGAAGGCACCATCGCGCGGCCGAAGCTGCCGTCCTCGAGCACGACCTCGACCTCGACGGTGGGGTTGCCGCGGCTGTCGAGCACCTCGCGACCGTAGACATCCAAAATATCGCTCATGTTGTCTCCCTCTCACTTGGAAACGTAGTGGATGCAAGCGACCGGCTGACCGTGCACCGTCGGTGCGCCTCCGTAAGTTAGCCATGTCGCACTTTTTGCATTATGCCCTAAGTTAGCCGAGGGATACACTTGATTTTCGAAAAATTTAGCGGGAACGATGAGGCGTGTCAGCCCGTCGTTCCCGCAGTCTTACTCCTCCGCCTTTGCGGCATCCCACAGGTCGTTGAGGCCGTGGGTCGAAAGCTCGGCAAGATCCACGTGAGCATCGGCCGCCATCTGCTCCATCGCGGCCCAGCGACGGCGGAACTTTGCCGTGCTGGCACGAAGGGCGCTCTCGGCGTCAATGCCCTCCTTGCGCGCGACGTTGACCAAAGCAAAGAGCAGGTCGCCAAACTCCATTTCGCGCTCGGGCGAGCCAGGGGCCTCGGCCTCAAACTCGGCACGCTCCTCGGCAACCTCGTCCCACACATCCTGGACCGTCTCCCACTCAAAGCCCACGGCAGCCGCCTTGCGCGACACCTTCTGAGCCTGCATCAGCGCCGGCAGATGCGTGGGCACGCCGTCGAGCAGGCCCTCGGGCGCAGCCTCGCCTGCCGCCACGGCCTTGTCCTTGGCAGCCCTCTCGGCAAGCTTAACCTCGTCCCAAATCTTGAGCACCTCGTCAGAGCTGTCGGCATCCACATCGCCAAACACGTGCGGATGACGGCGAATGAGTTTGGCGTCGATATCGCGCGCCACGTCGGCCAGCGTAAACTCGCCGGCATCCGCCGCGATCTGCGCATGCAGCACGACCTGCATGAGCACGTCGCCCAGCTCCTCGCGTAGGTGAACCGCGTCGTCCGCCTCGATGCAGTCGAGTGCCTCGTAGGCCTCCTCGATCATGTTCTTGCCGATGCTGCGGTGTGTCTGTTCGCGGTCCCACGGGCAGCCATCGGGCTGACGCAGACGCCAGATGGTCTGCACCAGATGCTGCAGCTCGGCCGACGCGTCTATCAGCGTGGACAGATCGCGCGAGCCCTCGGCATTTTGCTGAGCCATATGCTGCGCCATGGTTATTCCTCCTCCAGGATCACGTGGCGGAACGCACCGCCCTCGTAGATGCCGTAGCTGTGCGTGCCGTCCTTGGGAATGCTCACACTGCCGGGGTTGAAGAGCCACAGGCCCGGGTGCGCGGCACTTTCCTCGTTGACCTTGATGTGCGTATGACCGTAGACGAGCGCGGAGCCCTCGGGCAGCGCGGGCGCGTGGTCGACGCTGTTGTGCATGCCGGCGCCAAAGACATGGCCGTGCGTCAGGAACAGCTCGCGGCCGGTCTCGTCAAACAGCGTGGCGTAGTCGGCCATGACGGGAAAGTCGAGGACCATCTGGTCGACCTCGGCATCGCAGTTGCCGCGCACCGCGATGATGCGGTCGGCCAGGGCGTTGAGCAGCGGGATAACGCGCTTGGGGGCGTAATCGCGCGGCAGGTCGTTGCGCGGACCGTGGTAGAGCAGGTCGCCCAGCAGCACGATGCGGTCGGGCTGCTCGGATTCGATGTCGGCGACCAGGCGCTCGGCCCAGTATGCCGAGCCGTGGATGTCGGAGGCGATGAGGTATTTCATGGTGGTCCTTTCGGTGAGGTTGATGGGGTGGGTGTGGCGCGTCGCCGACGGTGTCACTCAAATTGCAAAGCCGCGGCTTGCGCCGCCTGCATCACGCGCTGGAGCGGCACGTTATGCTCGCGAGCAAGGCGGGCGCAGTCCTCGTACTCGGGCGCTGCACGCTCGCTGCCATCGGGCAGGGTTGCCACCTTTACGGCCACCTCGCCCCAAGGCGTCGCCACTTGTTCAAAGCGGCGCGGCAGGCAGACGCGCTCCATAATCTGGCGCCGGATACCGTTGGTCGTGGTTTCCAAAAAGATAATCGTCTGCAGGCGCTCGATATCCTCATGCGAGCAGATCACCTGCAGCTGCCAACCGGGACGGCCTTTTTTGCAGTAGAGGGGCAGCCAGTGCACCTCGCGCGCACCTGCCTCGCGCAGGCGGTCGGCGGCGTAGGCAAGCACCTCGGGCGACGCGTCGTCGATGTCGCACTCCAGTTTGACGACAGTTTCGGGCGCATCAGTCTCGCGAGACAGCGGGGATGTGCTATCGCATTGCATACGGTCTGGATCCTTTCCGCGCGGACTCGTTTTGTTCACCCAAACGCTAGCACATCGCAGGCGGCGCAGGGGCGGCGTCATGGGATAGGTGCGACTTTTGCTGGGCGCAAGTGCTGGCGCGCTCCAACGCCGGCCCGCTCCACTCAAACGTGTACGTCAGCCTCCAAACATGTCATTTTTTGCAGCTTTTGGAGGCTGATGTACATGTTTTGAGAGCGCAAGCGAGGCCGCACCGCGCGCCGCGCAGCCTTTCCAATCGATTTCGATCCCCGGCGTGCCCGGCGTGTTGAGAGCTGCGCCATTACAATGAAGCGGATTCGCTTGACGCAAAGGAGCCGCTATGCCCATGTGCCCGCTGGTCGATTGCCATACCCACACCTCGTTTTCGGACGGGCATGCCTCGTTTGAGGACAACGTCCGTGCCGCTGCTGCGGCCGGCTGCCGCGTCATGGTCTCGACCGACCATCTCACCCTGCCCGCCAGCATGGATGCTAACTGCGAGGTGCAGGTTACTGAGGGTGACCTCCCGGCGCATCGTCTGGCTTTTGAGGACGCTCGCAATCTTGCCGCTCAGATTGCGCCAGAACTCACCTTTATCTACGGTTTCGAATGCGATTGGTACGAGGGCTGCGAGCCTTTGGTTGAGCGCTGGTCCCAGGGCGCCGTCGTGCGCCTGGGCAGTGTGCATTGGATTGGCAACCCAGGCGATATCATGGCCGGCGCCGCGAGTACGGCGGGAACGGAAAACGTCGCTCGCCCCGATACGCCCGATTCCCCTTGCGGTTGGATCGACGACGACACTAACCTGCATGTTTGGGAAAACTTGGGCGTGCGCGGTGTATGGGAACGCTATGTCGATGACTGGTGTCGCGCCTGCGAGAGCCCGCTCAACTTTGATGTGATGGCTCACCCCGACCTGGTCATGCGCTTTTCGAAGGAAGGCTTTGCGCCCGACTTTGACCCCGCGCCGTTTTGGCAGCAGATGGCCGAATGCGCCCACGATACGGGTCGTCGCGTTGAGGTCTCGACCGCCGCACCGCGCAAGGGCCTCGACGACTATTACCCCTCGACGGGGCTGTTGCGCTGCTTCGCCCACGCCGAGGTACCCATCACCTTTGGCTCGGACGCGCACCGCGCCTGCGACATCTGCTGGAATATCCGCGAGGCACAAGCCCACGCCTACGACTGCGGCTACCGAACCTCCGACATCCCCCACCCCACCGGCGAATGGGAACCCACACCCCTCGACTAGCCATCCCTTCATAAGTTGCGGTGGAATAGGGATTGTTTTGCCTGATGAAGCGCTTAAACAGTCCCTATTTCACCGCAACTTCCATGACCCCGTTACACCAACAAAGACTGTCCCAAACGACTAGTGGCGGCGGGCGTTGAGTTCGCCGGCGAGCTCGTCGAGGGTGATACCGTAGCGCTCGAGCGTCACGAGCAGGTGGTAGACCAGGTCGCCGGCCTCGTAGCGGATGTGATCGTGATCGTTATCCTTGCAGGCCATGATCACCTCGCTTGCCTCCTCGGCAAGCTTCTTGAGCAGCTCGTCCTCGACGTCGGTCAGCAGACGCGCGGTATAGCTCTCCTGCGGCAATGCATCACGACGACCGTGAATCACCTCGGCCAGACCTGTCAGCGTCTCACCGATATTTCCATCCTGAACGTTTGCGGTGCGCACACCCATGGTTCAATCCTTTCTGGTGGCCGAGCGTCTAATCGAGCGCCCGCCCTACGCGAGTTTCTTAAAGAAGCAGGTACGGTTGCCGGTATGGCAGGCCGGGCCCGGCGAGTCGACCTTGACCAGCAGCGTATCGCTATCGCAGTCGGCCCAAAGCTCCTTGACCGCCTGCATGTTGCCGCTCGTCGCGCCCTTGTTCCAGAGCTCCTGGCGGCTGCGGCTCCAAAACCACGTGGTGCCGGTCTTGAGCGTCAGCCCCACCGATTCCTCGTTCATCCAAGCAACCATAAGCACCTCGCCGGTGTCGTACTGCTGGACCACACAAGGAATCAGCCCCTTGACGTCATATGTAAGCTTTGAAGGATCGGTTATCTCTTCCATTTTTCTCCCCAATTAAAACCTCGCAGGTCGGCGAGGGTTGTCCAGGTGCCGCAGGTTGCCGCGAAAGAAGAGCGACGCGTACTTTGGTACGCGAGCGACGGTTTGAGCGGCAAGATGCGGTGCCTGGGCAAGCCGCAGCACTAGAAGTCCAATCTCACAGGAATGCCCTGTGAGGCCATATACTCTTTGACTTCGCGAATGCTGAAGGTTCCAAAGTGAAAGACGCTCGCCGCCAGCACGGCATCGGCCTCGCCCTCAATCACACCCTCGGCAAAATGCTCGAGCGTACCCACGCCGCCGCTCGCAATCACCGGGATCGGCACCGCGCGCGCCACGGCACGGGTGAGTGCCAGGTCGAAGCCAGCCTTGGTGCCGTCGCGATCCATGCTGGTGAGCAAGATCTCACCGGCGCCGCGACGAGCCGCCTCCTCGGCCCACGCCACCGCATCGATACCTGTGGCGTTGCGACCGCCCGCCGTGAAGACCTCCCACTTGTCGGCTCCGGATGCGCCGGGTAAGCCGACGCGTTTGGCATCAATCGCCACGACCACGGCCTGGCTGCCAAACGCCGCGGCGGCTTGGCTGATCAACGACGGATCGCGCACGGCGGCCGAGTTGAGCGACACCTTGTCGGCACCGGCAGCCACCATGGTGCGCATGCCCGCCAGGTCGCGAAAGCCGCCGCCCACGGTATAGGGAATGGCCAGCTCCTCGGCAGCATGCGCCGCCATCTCGATGGTCGTCGCGCGGTTGTCGCTCGTGGCGGTAATGTCCAAAAATACGACCTCGTCCGCACCCTCGCGGTCGTAGGCGCGCGCCAGCTCCACCGGATCGCCCGCATCGCGCAGACTCACAAAGTTGACGCCCTTGACCACACGGCCGTCCTTGACGTCCAGGCAGGGAATCACGCGTTTGGTAAGCATGGGCTACTCCTCCCCTCGGGCGGCGGCCAGCGCCTGGGCCAGCGTAAAGTTGCCCTCGTAGAGCGCGCGACCAGTAATGGCACCTTCAATCGCGCCCTCGCCCACCGCGGCAAGCGCACGGATGTCGTCGAGCGTCGAGATGCCGCCCGAAGCCACGACGGGAAAGCCCGCGACCTCGGCCACATGGCGATACGCCGCCACATCGATGCCCGTCTGCATGCCATCGCGCGCGATGTCGGTATACACCAGATGCTTAAAGCCCAGCTCGGAAAGCTGCGCCACGGCATCGTCGAGCGCCACGCCCGCGCCGTCGCGCCAGCCGTTCACCCTGACCTGGCCGTCGCGCGCGGCAATGTCAGCCACCAGCAGCTCGCCAAAGCCTTGGGCCGCCACCTCGGCAAATCCCGGCTCGGTCACCAGCACGGTGCCCAGCGCGATGCGGCGCGCACCGTAGCCGGCCAGCTCGTCGATGCGCGCGAGCGAGCGGACGCCGCCGCCCACGTCCACGGACAGACCGTCGACGCCGCAGATGGCCTTAATCGCCGCCGAGTTGGCAGCGCATGTGTTCTCGTCCTCGCCAAAGGCAGCGGACAGGTCGACGACGTGCACCCAGCTCGCGCCCTGCTCGGCAAACGAGCGAGCGACGGCCACGGGGTCGTCGGAATATACCTTGCAGCGGCTGCGGTCGCCGCGCTCCAGGCGCACGACCTTGCCGCCGATCAGATCGATTGCGGGAAATAGGATCATCGGCCACCCTCCTCGACGATGTTAACGAAGTTCTTAAGGATGCGCTGGCCCAGCGCGGAGGATTTCTCGGGATGGAACTGGCAGCCCCACACGTTGCCATGGCGCACGATGCACGGGAAGCTCCGCGTATAGTGCGTGCGCGCCAGCACATCGGCGGCATCGACGTCGTCGGCCACCGCGTAGCTGTGAGTGAAATACATGTTGGCGCCCTCGGCAAAACCGGCAAGCAACGGATCGGCCGCACCGGCGGGCGTCATGCGCACCTGGTCCCAGCCCACGTGCGGGACCTTCAGACGGCTCGACTCCAGGTGCGTGCACGAGCCACGCATGATGCCCAGGCCATCGACCCAGGGACCACCAGCCTGCTCGGAAGCGCTGTCGTCCGCGTCCGCACCCTCGTCCGCTGGCACGCCCTCGTTGCCGCGCTCAAAAAACAGCTGAAGGCCCAGGCAGATGCCGAGCAGCGGAGCTCCGGCGGCAACGGCGTCGAGCGCCGCGTCCGCCTCGCCGCTCTGGCGCATAAAGGCGATCGCGTCATAGAACGCGCCCACGCCCGGGATGACCAGGCCGTCGGCGTTGCGGATCTGCTCCGGATCGTCCGACGTGCAGGCAGCGGCACCAGCGCGCGCAAGCCCGCGCACGACGCTCGACAAGTTGCCCTTGTGGTAGTCGACCACCACGATCTTCGGTTCGCCCACGCGACCCTCCCTTATCTCATCGTCCAAAACCACCACGAAGGTGCCTGTCCCCTTTGTGGTGGTTTTACCCTTGTGACGGTTACAGTGAGCCCTTGGTGCTGGGGATGCCTTGCACGCGGGGATCGAGCTCGCAGGCGCGGCGCATCGTGCGGCCCACAGCCTTAAAGGCAGCCTCGATAATGTGGTGCGAATTGCCGCCCGCCAGCTCGCGCACGTGCAGTGTGAGCTTGGCGTCGCGCGCAAAGGCGTAGAAGAACTCGACGGCCAGCTCGGTATCAAAGGTGCCCACGCGCTCGGTCGGCACGGGCAGCTCGCAGTAGGCCTGCCCGCGGCCCGAAATATCAACGGCAGCCATCACAAGCGTCTCGTCCATGGCGATCGCCGCGTCGGCAAAGCGCGTAATGCCCGCCTTGTCGCCCAGCGCCTGGCAGAACGCCTCGCCCAGCACGATGCCCGTATCCTCGACGGTGTGGTGCGCGTCGACTTCCACGTCGCCCACCGCATGTACCGTCAAATCAAACAGGCCATGGCGGCCAAAGGCGTTGAGCATGTGGTCGAAAAACGGCACGCCGGTCGAGATATCGCACGTACCGGTTCCATCCAGGTCGAGCTTGACGACAATATCGGTCTCCCCCGTCCTACGGGTTGCCTCGGCATAACGGCCCATCTACATCTCCTCCTTCACTAGCGCGGCAAACGCAGCCAGCACCTCATCATTTTCCTGCGGGGTACCCACGGTAATGCGCAGGCAGTCCGCAAGCCCCGGCGCATAGCTAAAGTCGCGCACCAAAATCGAATACTCATCGCGCAGACGCTCGCGCACGCGCGTGGCATGCGGCGTACGCACGAGCACAAAGTTCGCCGCGCTCGGCCACGCCTCCACGGGCAAGCCCTCGGCAGCCATCGCGCGCAGAGCTGCCAGCTCGCGCTCGCGCTCGGATGCGACCTGCGCCACCACGGGCGCATAGGCATCGCGAGCACGCACGCAGGCAAGTGCTGCCGCCTGGCTCAGCACGTTGACCGAATAGATCTGGCGAATCGCCGCGAACACGTCGATGACCTCCGGCGCGGCAATCACATAACCCAGACGCGCACCGGCAGCGCCAAACGCCTTGGACAGCGTGTGCAAAATCACCAGGTTGGGATGCTCGGCGATAAGCCCCTGCGCCGTGGTGGCCGCGCCAAACGAATCGTCGGCAAACTCAACGTAGGCCTCGTCGACCATTACCATGCCAGGGCACGCATCGCACAGCGCCGCGACAAAATCGAGCGGAGCTACATCACCCGTAGGATTGTTGGGCGAGGTCACGATGGCGAGGTTGCACTCAGGCGCCGCGGCAAGCACGGCTGCCTGGTCGAGCTCAAAGGTCGCCGGATCGCGCCACACGTCGCGCACCTCGGTCTGGCAGAGCGACGCAAAGAACGCGTACTCGCTAAAGCACGGCGGGCAGTTGAGCAGGGTCCGCCCCGCGCCGCCAAACGCCAGCAGATAGTTATAGAGCAGCTCGTCGCCGCCGTTGCCCACGCAGATGTTCTCGCGCGTCACGCCATGCCAGGCAGCAAGCTCGTCGCGCAGGTCGTTGGACATGGGATCGGGATAGCGGTTGAGCGGTGTAGCAGCCAGGGCGGCGTCGACCGCCTCGCGCACGCCGGCCGGCACGGGATAGGTGTTCTCGTTGGCCGAAAGGTTGATGCGCGTGGGCGTAAAGTTGGGATCGTAGGGCTCAATGCCGGCCAAGTAGGGCTGGACGAGCTCCTTCATGCGCGGCGTGAGTTCGGCCATATTAGGCCTCCTCGACGACCGCGCCAACGGCACCGCCCGCAGCCGCCGCCAGGTCCACACCCTCGGCAACCGTCGCCACAGCGTCGCCCGGCCAGGCGACCTTGGTCAGATCGGCCGCGGCCAGAGACTCGGCACTCACGGCATCCTCGCCCTGCTCCAACACGCGGCGACGCAGAGCGGCGGAAAGCGCGTGCGCCCACAGGCCCTCGGCCTCGGCCAGGCGCTGCGTAGCGGGAGCGTCGGAGAGCAGGCCCTCGGGCGTATAGCAGATGACGCTCGAGCGTTTGACGAACTCCTCCACCGAAAGCGGGTTGGAGAACATGGCGGTGCCGCCGGTCGGCAGCGTGTGATTGGGGCCGGCAACGTAATCGCCGAGCGGCTCGGAGCTCCACGCACCCACAAAGATGGCGCCGGCGTTGCGGATGCCGCCAAGCAGGCCCATCGCGTCCTTGCAGTGCAGCTCCAGGTGCTCGGGCGCCACGGTGTTCACCGCCTCGACGGCGGCAGCCATATCGGCGGCCACCACGATGGTGCCCTCGTTATCGAGCGAGGCACGCGTGATCTCGGCACGCGGCGACTGCGCCACCAGGATGTCGATACCCGCCTCGACCTCGCGCGCAAACTGCTCGTCGCAGGTCACCAGATAGCAGGCTGCCAGCGGATCGTGCTCGGCCTGGGCCATCAGGTCGGCCGCGACCACCATAGGCTTGGCCGTGGCATCGGCCAGCACGCAGACCTCGGAGGGGCCGGCGACCATGTCGATTCCCACGTCGCCCGAGACAATCTGCTTGGCGGCGGCGACAAAGGCGTTGCCCGGGCCGGTGATCTTGTCGACGCGCGGAATGGTCTCGGTACCGTACGCCAGCGCGGCCACGGCCTGGGCGCCGCCCACCATATAGATCTCGTCCACGCCGCCGAGCTTTGCCGCGGCGAGCGTGTAGGGGCTGATCAGGCCGTCCTTTTGCGGCGGGGTCACCATGACCACGCGCTTGACGCCAGCAACCTTGGCGGGAATGGCGTTCATGAGCACCGTGGAGGGATACTGCGCGCGGCCGCCCGGCACATAGATGCCGGCCGCAGCAAGCGGGGTCACCTTAACGCCGAGCATCGTGCCGTCCGGGCGCGTGGTAAACCAGCTCTGCTCGACCTCACGCTGGTTGAACTCGCGAATCTGGCGCGCGGCCTTTTCGAGCGCAGCGACAAAGGCCGGATCGAGGCCTTCGAGCGCGGCATCGATCTGCTCTTGCGGCAGACGGAAGCTCTGCAGCTCGACACCGTCAAAACGCCGACAGTAGTCGCGCACCGCGGTATCACCATTGGTACGCACGTTGGCCACGATATCGCGGGCGGCGTCGACGATGTTTTGCGGCAGTACGCCCTTACGGTTGAGCTGGTTGGTAACGAGGCGCTCACCGGGAGCAAGCTTGATGGTCTTCATATCGGTATCCCCTATCGGTCGAGGTTTTGTTCGAAAAACGAGAGACCGGGCGGCGGCGCCAGCCGGCCCGCAACCCGGACGTTGGGGCGCCCGTGCGTGCTCGCGCTATTGTGCCGAGCCCGCAACGGGCTCAAAATGCTTGTCCTTCACGGCTGCCGCCAAGCGATCTGCCAGATTGCGCACGCGCGGATCCAGGCGCGCGGCACCCGGATTGACAAAGAAGCGGGCCGTGCAGTCCATAATGCGACCGGTGATGACCAAGTCGTTGTCGCGCAGCGTGGCGCCCGTGGCGGTAATATCCACGATGCGATCGGTCATGCCGACAATGGGGCCCAGCTCGATGTTGCCGTGCAGCGAGACGATGTCGGCGTTCACGCCGCGCTCGGCATACCAGGTACTCGCGATGCGCGGGTACTTGGTTGCCACGCGAAGCGACCCGCGGCGGGCATAGTTGCGCTCGGCCTGGCCGGCGCGCCACGCAGGCTCCGCCTCGATAAACGTGCACAGGCCGTAGCCCAGGTCGACCAGCTGCAGCAGGTTGAGGTCTGCCTCGATAAGCGAGTCCCAACCGCAGATGCCGCAGTCGGCACCGCCGCAGCCCACAAAGGCGGGCGCGTCGCTGGGACGCACGATGACAAACTCGATATCGCCGACCGCACCCTCGCCGGCACGCGTGTCGCGGCCGCGCACGATCAGGTGACGGCCGGGGTCACGCAGCTCAGAGACGTCCAAACCCGCGGCCTCGAGCACGTCGAGCGTGTCGGCCTTGAGCGAGCCCTTGGGCACGGCGATGCGCAGCGGACCCTCGGTGCCGCGCCCCACGGCATGGTCACCATCGGAAGCAGCGTCCTCGGCCGAGGTGCGCGCGGCCTCCAGACGCTCGAGCGAAAAGGCAAAGCCCGCCGCCGGCACCTCGATGCCGTCGCCAAATGCACCGGTAAAGATGGAGTCGTAGCGACCGCCCGAGCCCACCGGATCGGGCAGGCCACCGGCATAGGCCTTAAAGACCAGGCCCGTGTAGTAATCAAACGAGTTCATGATGGAGAAGTCGAAGGACAGCACCTGAGCGTCCTCGGGAGCCAAGCCCTCGACCAGAGCGCGTAGCTCGTGCGTGAGCGGCGCGACGATACCGGCGGCAACCAGCAACGCATCCACGCGATCGAGTACCTCGGCTCCGCCGTGCAGACGCGGCAGCTCGCTAATGGCGGCCTTGACGGCATCGGACTCGGCGCTGGCAGCCACGCGGGCATCGAGGCCCACAAAGTCGTTGGCATGCACGCAGCGCAGGGCCTCGGCAGCCAGCTCACGATCCTCGCATACCGCGAGCAATTCCTTAAAAGGACGCACGCTGCCTGCGATAATGCGCGCATCGGGAAGCGCCAGCTCGCGTACGGCCTCCGCCACCAGCGAGACGATCTCGACATCGCCCGCGGTATCGCCCGCGCCGATAAGCTCAAAGCCCAGCTGCGTAAACTGACGCGAACCACCGGCATTGCGCTGGCACTCGCGAACCACCGGTGCCTCGTAGCGCAGGCGCAGCGGCAGATCGGCCGCGCGCATGCGAGTCGAAACCAGGCGAACGATCGGCAGTGTGTTGTCGGGACGGACCACCAGCAGGCGACCGTCGTCATCAAAGAGCTTAAACGGCGTGTCCGCAATGCGGCCGCCCTCCTCGAGCGAACCCTTGTCCTCGAGCAGCGGCGTCTCGACCGGAAGGTAATGATGCTCCCTGAAGCAGCCCTTCACCGTACATGCGATCTCCTCGCGCGCCTGAGCCTCCTCGGGCAATATGTCCCGGAATCCCCACGGTGTGGCCGTCATCTGATGAGCCTCCTCATGCCGCGTTTCATATAGAACAGAAGACCGGCATAGCTCCGCCGGTCTTCTGGGTACTTTAGCATACTAGAGTGCTTGCGGGGAAAATCCATCGCAGCCGCTCACACCGTATTCATTTGGAAACATAGGGCAGATTGCCGCAACCCAACCCCACCTAGGCGCCAATCGCGCGTCGGTACTCCGCCATAACCTGAGCGTCGGCCGCCGCAGGATTGGCGAAATAGCGCCAGTCATAGGTCTCGGCCGAAACAACTCCGCGATAGCCGCGCGCCACCAGCCTATCCAGGTCGGCGCGCATATCGCGGTCGCCGTCACCCCAGGCAAGATGCGTCGTGCCGTCTGCCGCAACATCGACAAAATGCACGTGGGCGACATCATCGCCAAGCAGATCGAAATAATCGTCGATGGTATCCCCCGCCACCGCCATAGCGCCCAAATCCAGACACGCCTTAAGTGCCGGATGATCAACCGCCTCGATCATGCGCTTCGTGTCGGCCGCCGAGTTCACGATCATCGACTCAACCGGCTGTAGGGCCTCGAGCACCAGCCGCACGCCGCGCTCTCCCGCATGCTCGGCAATCGCACGCAGCATCGAGGCGCTGCGACCCCACGCGTCTTCGATCGGTTCGTTCAAAAATGCCCAACCGCTCGAGACCATGACCTGCTCGGCTCCAAGTTCCGCCGCGATATCCACAACGTTCTTAAAGTACGCGAGCGTGCGGGCACGCGCCTCATTCCCGCGCGCCGCAATATTCCACGGCTTGGGGTTGTTCTGTTCGGGACAAAGCCCCACAATCCGAACGCCATACCGTTGCGACAGCTCCCGCACCTGCTCGAGCGAATCGTATCCATGGCAATCGACATACAGATGCATCGCCCCAGTCCAGAGCTCGCAACACATGTAGCCCGAGGCCGCTGCCGAAGAAAAGAATTCCTCAAGGTCAAAATAACGATGGCTGATATTCATGACGGCAAGCAGGGGGTAGCTCATAATTACTCTCCAACCTAAACGAGGCCCCGTTCCATATAGGAGCGAGGCCCAATTACATAAACGTTATTTGCTCTTAGTAGTCGAACTGGTGATAGTAGCGGCGATAGTTAAGGTTGTGCTTGGTGACCGTCTCGTAGTAAGCGGCAAGGCGATCGGTGATCAGCGAGGAGAGGATCCACGGGGAGACGATGACGCGGAACTCGTCGTCAAGGCCGGGGATCGCGAACTCGGCGGTGTCGATGATGTTGAT
>NZ_JAQLDQ010000008.1 GCF_028209395.1 Collinsella aerofaciens | reverse complement strand
ATGACAGGCCGAATGAAGATGCGTGCGATGGGGGCGAGGCGAATGGCTGAGCGGTATCGATACGCGGGTTCAACGGCATCATATTGACCACATAGATTTTTAACTTGCATTTCTACCCGCCCTTTTCGTAGAGTCGCCGATACGTGCTTAGCGCACCCTCGGCGCGTCCGGCAGGCTTTGCGAAATGGGATCCAGGAGACTTCGGCGCAGCATCATCTTGCGGAATGCTTCTAATGAGCCTCCCATCCTTCAAAAACAGAATCTCATCGCACAGCCTATCGACCGAATCCAAGATGTGGGATGACATGATGATGCACGTACCAGAATCGGCCAGCTTCCTGAGAATCTCGGAATGCAAGTCCACCCTGCTGGGGTCGAGCGCGTTCATGGGCTCATCTAATAGAAGGTACCGCGCGCCCGTCGCATACGCAATCGCCAGGGTAAGCTGCTGCTTCATGCCCTGGCTCAGAGTGCGGATCCTCATCTTCGCGAACTCGCCTATCTGCGTTTGTTCCACTATCTCTTCGATATCGCGAGCGTGCGGCCACATATCGCAAACCATCTTGAGGTGATCTTCCGCACGCAATCCGGGATACAGCAGCGTCCCCTCACCAGGTGCATAGAAGATCATAGAACGGACCTCTCTCGCACCCGTACCCTGCACCTCATCCAGAACGATGCTCCCGTCCACGCGAGGACCCGGCAAACCTGCCATCGCACGCAGCAACGTCGTCTTTCCATGCCCGTTCGGAGCGACGAGACCGTAGACCGTACCCGGGGCAAACTCAGCGTTCACCGAATCTACGAGCACCTTCTTTCCATAAGAGATCGTCAGCGTTTGAAGGTCAATCATCGAGATCATCCCCTTTCGATCTTTGGAACACTCAGGCGCACCATCAACGGAGATACGGCGCCCAAGACCACCAGCAGAGCGCCCGATGCGCCGACGACCTCTCCAAAAGGCATCGCGTTCGTCCCTCGCCCAAGGAACCCAATCGTCCCCACCTGGGAAGCGGGATCAAACGAGGCGAATGGAGCCAGCAGCGCGACGCCCATGCCCACGCTTTCAACATGAGCGCTCAACGAACCCAACACCAAGAGAACCGCGCAAACCATTCCGGTGACAACGGGGTTGCGGCTAATCGCTGCTGTCAACGCAGCGACGACGGAAATCACGCCGTATGCCATGACCAGCAACGGAATACTGCACAACACCGCCTCCCCCACCATGGACGTTGTCGAAGCTCCCGCCCGAATGAGAGCGACGGGATACTCCGATCCACCCGCACCGTTCTTAATCACGGACACAACGACAGCGGGAACCATCGACACCAAAAGCAGCACCAAGCCAAGCAGGAGAGCCAGCGCAACAGCCGTCAGAAAACGCACATGCGCTGTTGCGGGGATCTGGAGAACCAGAAGGGAACGACACTGCAGGTGGGTGCACGCGAGCGATGTGACAACCACGGGCAACAGCAAAAATAAGGAGGGAAGCGCTGCCTGGAGATACGAAAGGAGGATTAATGGGGGCATCTTCGTACTTAACTCGTAAACCTTGGGTTCCGGCAAGCTCGCGATCGACTCAAGCAGAAGGGCGCGCGCCTCCGCACGAGAAGGAGTCTCCGGCTCGATTCCGATCGATTGCAGGAGAGTCGCATCTGCCGCGCCCAGCTCACCTCGAGCGCGCTCGTACGTCGCAAGGCTTCGAAACCCCTCCGCAGGCATAGGCGCGTACACGAAACCCGAAAGAGCATCCCGCATGTCTTCCAGGGCCGCTTTGCCCTCGACGTCCATATTCGCAGCGTTCTGCTCTAGATACCGATCTATTGAACGGAGCTCCCCATCCCTATACCGAACAGCGGAAACGTTATCAGCGTCAGGAAACATCTCGACCAGAGCCGGGGCCAGCATCGTCGTCGACATTGCAATCGCGCATACGGCGAGGGTAGGAGAACGCAGGAGCAGTTTCCCCATCGTTCTTACGTATGCAACGGCGGAGGCACAAGCGCTCGAACGAGTTGCCGTTCTCGATGCAGTGAAGGAACCTCTCTCAAGACAAATCGGGGATATCGGGCACGCGCAGCCGCTCTTTCCAGCAACGCAAAGCAGGCTAATTGCCAGCACCTCGATCCCGATTGCGCATACGAGGGCAATCGCGCCACGCTCGAAGCAAAGTCCAGGCAGATTCACTATCTGCGTTGTCGGGTACGGGCTATAGGCGCCGACGGTCAACTCAGTGTTCGCATACGTAAGGGGATTCAACAGGGCGAACTCACGTAAAGCGATGGATCTTCCGTAATACCCGGGAACCATCGTCACCCCCATCAGGGCACATACGAACACGATTCCAAGCGTAGGGTTATTGGCAATCTTCACGGCAAGGTGAACGACAAGCGAGATGAACGCTGCCACCAAGAATTGCAAGATGGCCGTCTGCGCGAACACCAGCCAAGCCGGTTTGATAACCGGAGTCGCATATTGAATGTAGCCTATCGGATAGAACGGCGAGCCCGGGCCATTCTTCACAAGCGCGGCGATTATCCCTGGAAGATTGATGGCGAGGACGGCAAGCATTGCAAAAACACTCGCCCATACGCTCGATGCAACAAGTCTACCCAGCTCGCCCATCGGTGCCTGGATGATGAGCTTTTCACGTTTGTTAAGACGCGCGGCAAGGAACGAGACGGCAACGGCCGTTGCGACCCATAGCAAGTACTCCTTCGATCCGTCATAATAGGTGTACTCTCCATCCGATATCTGCAGAAACGGAAGTAGGGGAGAGAGCGGTGCCAAGATAAGACGTCCCGCGGCAAGAGGGTACAGAAGCGCGGGCATGCTTGATGAAGAGGTATAGACACCGTCCTCCCCCGCATTCACAAGCGCATCCGCATAGGATGCTGACAATTCCTGCTCAACACGGGTTATTCCCGACTCGAGGTATTCGACCCGTCCGTCGATGCCAGCCGCGCTCCTGAAGACGGGCAGAGCACAAAGAACCATCAACGCAACAACGACAACACAGAGCGACCTGGAGGAGAGAAGCGACCTAAAGATCGCCTTCGAGATTTTGAGCATATTCATCGCCAACCTTAACCTCATCCAGTCGGAACAGAGGGGCCGAACAAAATGCTCGGCCCTTCCTCGCATCTAGTAGGTGCTATAGACAAATTGCCATTTATCAGTTGTGCCAAGAACACCACAGGAGCACATTGCAGCGAGGCGGGATTCCCTATGATGCGCGGATCGGCGATAGCCATTTCGGTAGGAGATCGTCTTGTAAGAGATGTTGAACATCGAGATGCTGTGCCCGCTTACGCCGCGAGGACAGCTGTAGCTCCAGTAGGTATCGACGACGTCGTCCGTATACCCGAGGGGCTCAACGAGGGCACACTGGCTGCTCTCCTGGGAAGGAGGCATCGGGGTATCCGCAAAAGCGGGGGCTCCCGGCAGCAACAGACAAAGAGCGAGGCCGAGGAAAACCAAGAGCTTACACGACTTAACAGTACTGAACATAATCCTCTCCAATCTAGAGGGGTTTCGGTTGCAGCATGCTGTGATTACTTGCCTGCAAAGTCAATTTAACATAAACTGTTAAAAAGTAACCTGAGTTTTTTAAATTCTTCGGAGGTTATTATGAGTTCCGACAATCGCACTCCCCGGCTTCATTCCTTCCGCATCGCATGTGCGATAGCCTCTGCGACCCTTTGCGCCACCGCCATCGCACAAGTGGCGTTCTCCTTAAAGCCAGCAATCGAAGTGCTCGACAACCCTGTAATTGCAGACTCCCCCGCGTATCCAGCCCTTGCGATCTCGACATTGGTCCCTGCCGTCATCGGTATCGCTACGACCATCCTCAGCGCCGTTCTCGTGTGGACGATCAAGAGCGGAGACCCCTTCAAGAAAGGGTCTGCGACATGCTTGAAGGTGCTCGGCATTCTCTTCGTTGTTCAAGCTGCCACCAGCCTCTACGCCGGCTCACTCAAAACCTCCGTTTCGATGTTTGGCGGCGAGGGGGCCGTCGGCGCCCAAGAGATCGCTTCATCATTCGATTGGACCTCTCTGGTTCTCGGCATCGTCCTGTTCATGCTTTCCCAGCTCTTCTTGTACGCCCGAGAGCTGTACCTCGACTCCGACGAGATTGCGTAAGGAAACGCCATGCCCGTAATTGTTCGCCTCGACAAGATCATGGCCGAGCGAAAGATTTCCTCGAACGAACTTGCCGAAAGGATTGGAACCACGCCCGTGAACCTGTCCCGTATTAAAAAAGGGCATATTCGCGGCATTCGCTTCAACACACTCGAGCAGCTATGCCTCGCCCTTCGTTGCCAACCCGGAGACCTTCTCGAAGTCATGAGCGAAGAGGATGCCCGAAAGGAGTTCGGACTCGATTGGTCCGCCGAGGATTAGAGGGCGGTCGTACTCGCCCTGCACACGGGGATGCGAATCGGCGAGGTCTGCGGCCTTCGGTGGTGCGATGTGGATTTCGAGACGGGCCTGATCTCGATCAGACACTCGGTGGCGTACGCGAAGGGAATGGGTTCGTTCATCAAGGACACCAAGACCCATGACGCCAGGGGTATCCCCATCGACCCGGTCGGCCTACTCCCCTTCCTGAAGGAGACCCACGAGATCGACTGCGGAAAGCTGCGCTTGCGCGGCCTTACCGGGGCGGTCGAGATCGGGGACTGCTACATCCTGTCGGAGCCGGGCGCGACCTTCGCGACGACAAGCTATATCCGCAGGGCGTTCAAGACGTTCTCGGAGACCAACGGCCTCATGGGCACCAACGACGAGCTGATCACGTTCCACGGCCTTCGCCACACGTTCGCAACGCAGTGGATCCGCCAAGGCGGCGATATCAAGGCGCTTCAATCGATCCTCGGCCACAAGGACGCCATGGCGACGCTCAACGTCTACGCCGACATCGAGCCCATCTCCAAAATCCATAACATGCTGCGCGCCACGCCGTGCCTTTGGCGCGGGCACCTCGGGCCGAGGGTCGATCCGGGTCCCATGTTCCAACAGAGGATCCAGGAGTCCATCGAGACGCTCCAGGCGTTCGGCTACGGCATCACCGAGCCGGACGACCGAAATATCGCCATACGCGACGTGAAGACGAACAGTTGGCTCTAGCTCACCGAGTACGCGGCAGTGCTGGGCCCATCCCAACTGAGGTCACGGTGGTCCGATAGGGGCGCCGCCCGCGGCATGCGCCGCGGAGCGGTATCCCCTACCGAAGGGCGGGGATGCCCTCCGCTTCCAGTTCGGAATCAGCCGTCGGAGGCGTTCGGCTGACTGCGGGAACGGCCTGTCCGCTCAATGTGTTCGGCTGAGATCGGAAATCAACCCAACACGAGCCGGACACGCGCCAGACGGCTCTTCCCCGTACGGCCTTCCCCCTTACGCTCATGTTGCAGGCATGTAACGCCGCAGCGAGCGCGCCTTTTTTGCGCCAGACAGGTACAATGATGAACACTGTACCGTAGCGGAGCGCCCCGCGCGCGCCGCAATCACGCGAAAGGGTTTCCCATGGCCGAGATCTCGTCCTCCCGTATCGTCATCACCGTCCTTGGCAAGAACCGCCCCGGCATCGTCGCCGGCGTCACCCGTGTCCTGGGCGAGGCCAACGTCGACATCCGCGACATCACGCAGTCCATTATCGAGGACATCTTCACCATGACCATGCTGGCCGATACCGCCGAGTCCAAGCTCGACTTCGCTGAGCTGCAGGAGGCCCTGGCCGAGGCCGGCGAGCTTTCGGGCGTCAACGTGTCCATCCAGCGCGAGGACGTCTTTAACTTTATGTACCGCCTGTAGCGAACAGGCCGTGCAGGAACAGGCCGGCGCATCTGCACTCAAGCACGCCGCCCCCACACGGCCCGGAGAGGAGCGCACATGGCCTACGACGCCAAGAAAATCTATTACCGCTTCGATGACCACTTGAGCCGACTGGTTCTGGATTACGAAGCAAGCCGCCAGATTTCGTCTGAGAGCGAAAGCCTCTACCACGGCCTGCCGACCGACCCTTATGACGAGGGCTTGTTCGAAGAGCACAATGTCAAGCGCGGCCTGCGCAATGCCGACGGCTCGGGCGTGGTCGCGGGCCTCACTCGTATCTCGGATGTGCACGGCTACAACAAGGTCGACGGAAAGGTCGTGCCCGATCAGGGCAAGCTCACGCTTCGCGGCTACAGCATCGAGGATCTGGTCAACAATGCCCAGGCCGAGAATCGCTACGGCTACGAGGAAGTCGCCTATCTGCTTATCACGGGTTCGCTGCCCAACAAGGAAGAGCTCGACGGCTTTTGCGAGCGCCTGGGCGCCTTTAGACACCTGAGTGACGAGTACGTTAAAGAGTTCCCTATGACCACGGTGTCGTCGAGCATCATGAACGTGCTCCAGCGCGCCGTACTGTTGCTCTACGCCTTCGATGCCGAACCAGACGTGATCACGCCCGAGCACGAAATCGACGTCGCCATTTCCATGCTCGCACGTCTCCCGCGCATCGCCGCCTTCGCACACATGGCCTCGGTCGCCAAGCTTCGCGGCTCCGAGGTTCACGTGCCGCACCCCACGCCCGGTCTCTCCACCGCCGAGACCATCCTACAGGTCTTGCGCGGTGGCATGGCGTTCACCCGCGACGAAGCCATGCTGCTCGACGTGATGCTCATGCTGCATGCCGAGCACGGCGGCGGCAACAACTCCACCTTCGCTTGCCGCGTGCTGTCGTCTTCGGCCACCGACCCGTATTCCGCCTACGCCGCGGCTATCGGCTCGCTCAAGGGCCCGCGCCACGGCGGTGCCAACGCCAAGGTCGTGTCCATGCACGAGGACATCCGCGCGCATGTCTCCAACTGGGAGGACGAGGACGAGGTCGCAGCCTACCTGGGCAAGATCCTCGACAAGCAGGCCTTCGACGGCACGGGCCTCATCTACGGTATGGGCCACGCCGTCTATACGCTCAGCGACCCGCGCGCCGAGGTCTGCCGCCGTTACGCGCGCACGCTTGCCGCCAAGAAGGACCTGGGCGAAGAGTTCGCGCTCATCGAGCGCATCGAGCGCCTGGCACCCCAGGTCATGCGCGACCACGGCATGACCAAGCCCATCTGCGCCAACATCGACCTGTACACGGGCTTTATCTACAAGATGCTCGGCGTGCCCGAGACGCTTTTTACGCCGTTATTCGCCGTCGCCCGCATGGCCGGCTGGTCGGCACACCGCATGGAAGAGCTCTTCTGCGCGCACCGTATTATTCGCCCGGCCTATCGTCCGGTGATCGAGCCGCTGGAGTACAAGCCGATCGCCGACCGCTAGGACGCGGACCGTTATAGAACTCGAGCGTGACCAGGGCATCACCGCCCTCGGCCACGCTTTTTATGCCAGTAGAAAGGGCTGCATCGAATGATTGTTTTTTCCGATATGGATGGAACACTGTTGACGAGCGACAAGCAGATGGGCGACGCCACCTGGGCGATGCTCGACGAGCTCGCACGTCGCAGCATTGAGTTTGTACCGTGCACGGGGCGTCCGCTGTCGGGCGTCTTTGAGCCCATCCTCGCCCATCCTGCCGTGCACTACGCGGTCTGCGCCAATGGCGCCAGCGTCTGGCAGCTCGACGACGATGTGCCCAACGATGCCTCGCGCGCCACGCGCATTTTGAGCCGTCCGCTCGATCGCGGCATTGCCCATCGCGTCCATCGCATCGCCGCCGGCCACGATGTGACCTTCGATATCTTCGCGGATGGGCAGTGCTTCCTCCCCCGCTCGCTTTACGGGCGCCTGGATGAGTTCTGCGGCGGTGACCCCCACATCGCGGCTTCGCTCAAGCGCACACGAACACCGATCGACATGGATATCGACAGTAAGATCGACGGGGTCGAGACGCTCGAACGCATCGCCATGTACTGGCACGACCCGGCCGATCGCGACGCCATCGCGGCTGAGCTCGACACGCTCGGAGGCATTGAGGTCACGCGTTCTTACGCCATGAATATCGAGGTCATGGGTGAGGGCGCCACCAAGGGAACGGCCCTCACGTGGCTATGCGAGCACCTGGGCGAGCGTCTCGTCGACGCCTGGGCGTTCGGCGACAACATCAACGACATCCCCATGCTGCAGGCAGCGGGCCACGGCATGGCCATGATCAACGCCGAGCCCGAGGACCGCGACGCCGCCGACGCCATCACCGAGTTCGACAACGACCACGACGGCGTCGCCCGCACCATCATGGCTGCCCTCGCCTAGCAGCAGCAACCCGGCAGGGCAGCTAATTTGGGACGGGGCTATTTTAGCTGCCCGCTTGTGTGGGGTAGCTAAAATAGCCCCGTCCCAAATTAGCTGCCCCAGTCACAGTAGTCGTTGGGGACACTCTTCGCGAAAAAGCTGCAAGGACTGTCCCCAGCTGCCGGCAGAAAAGGAACGTCCCCAACTGCCGGATTAGGCGAGGCTCTCCAGAACGTGGCGGAGCTCCTGCTGGACGGCGTGGTCGCGGTTACAACCCACCACGCGATCGGCCACCGCCTTAAGCGCGGGGCGCGCGTTTTCCATCGCGCAGCCCGTGCCGACAAAGCGAATGATCTCGTAGTCGTTCATCGAGTCGCCAAACGCTATGACCTCGTCGCGATCAATGCCGTAATGCTCCGCGAGCTGCGCGATACCCGAGGCCTTCGATACACCAGGCTGCATGGCATCGATCCACGCGTTGCCCGAAGGCGCAAAAGTAAAGAGCTGACCAAGTTCGCGCTGTAGCACGTACGCACTGTCCATAACCGCACTGTCGTCGCAAAAGATACTCGCTTTGATGATATTTACGCTGGGATCGGGCAGCTCCCAAATACGCTCGGCATTGGGAAGGTCCTTATCGACCTCACGCACGAACTTGCACTCGTCATCGAGCAGGAAGGACTTGGTTCGGTCAAAGAGCGCAAGATGCAGATTGGGAAACGTCCTGACGGCTTGGGCGAGCCTTCGAATCGCCAGGTGGGAATACACCTCACGGTCTACCATCTTACCGTCGGCGTAGACTTGGGCGCCGTTAGCGGCGACAAAGTCCATCTTGTCGCGAACGGGCGCAAAGAACTCGCACAGGCGATCGTAGCGACGACCTGACGATGCGGCGAAATGCACGCCATGCTCGTGTAGCGCCAGAATCAGTTCGTAGGTCTCGGGAGGCACCTGGCCGTTTTCGTCAAGCAGTGTGCCGTCCATATCGGATGCAATCAGTTTAAACATAGAAAAGCTCCCTTCGGGCTTAGTAGTGAAAACAGATGTATATCTGAAAACACCGTACCCAAAGGGAGCTCGAATAAGACCCCGTAGTTATAAACGTTACATGGACCTAGCAAATAGCTCACGCGCGCCAGAGGCCCCACGGTCGCGACGTCAGGCAGCCCGCCAAAGAGTGTCCCCAACGGCTAGTCGTTTAAGAACGTCCCTGATGACTAGTCGGCGTAGGTGAAGGTTGTGACGTCGAACATGCCCTCGGGACGGATGCGGAGCGTCGGGATCACCGGCAGGGGCAGGAAGATGATGCCCATGATGGGGTCGAGCGGCGGCTCGATGCCCATGGCGCGCGCCTTGACCATAAAGTCGTCGTGCTGCGCCGCAACGTCTTCGGCAGCGCCCTCGCTCATCAGGCCGCCGAGCGCCAGCGGAATGCGCGCCACGACCTCGCCGTTGCGCACCAGCACGTGGCCGCCCTGGCCCACGGCCTCAACGGCAGCCATCATATCCGCCGCATTGTCGCCCACCACGCACACGTTGTGCGAGTCGTGGCCGATCGTGGAGGCAATGGCGCCACCGGTGATGGTAAAGCCGCGCACCCAGCCGCGACCGATATGCTTGCCGACCAGGCCCAGGCCAGCGGGGCCGTCGCCGTCGGCGCCCTCGGCCTGCAGCGACACGCCGCGGCCATGGCGCTCAATCAGCATAATGCGGCGCAGGCCCTCGGTGTTCTTGGGGCGAACCATGCCCGTGATGGCCTTGCCCGGCACCACGTCAATCACGGCCTCGCCCGGCTTAAAGGCATAGTCGAATACGTCGAGCGAAAGCTTCGGCAGCTTAACGGAGGCGCGTAGCTCATCGGCAAGGGCCGCGACCTCGGCCATCTCGGGTGCAATCTCGCCCACAAAAGTGCCGTCCTGTGCCACGAGCGCGCCGGCGGCATACACGCGATGCGGAGCCGTGGCAAACGTCAGGTCGTTGAGCACCAGCAGGTCGGCACGCTTGCCCGGGGCAATCGCACCACGCAGCTCGTGTGGGTCGCGGCAACCGTGGTCCAGGCCAAACGCCTCGGCCGTGGAGAGGGACGCCATAGAGATAGCGACCACGGGGTCGATGCCGGCCTCGATAGCCGCGCGGCAGGCATTGTCGATCATGCCGGTCGCAAGCGCATCGGAAGGGGCGCGGTCGTCGGTCGCGAAGCAGCAGCGGCGGGCGCGCGCGGGATTCTCTAGCAGCATCGGCGACAGGTTGGCCAAGTCGTGGCTACACGTACCTTCGCGCAGCATCACATACATGCCGCGGGACAGTTTATCGAGCGCCTCCTCGGGAATCGTCGACTCGTGGTCGGCGATAATACCCGCCGCGGCATAGGCATTGAGGTCCTTGCCGGCAACGAGCGGCGCATGACCGTCGACTTGCTTGGACGGCGTCTGGTTAGCGGCATCGATGCGAGCACAGGTCTCGGGATCGGCCATAAAAACGCCCGGAAGGTTCATCATTTCGCCCAGGCCAAAGACATCGCCCGGATGCTCGGCAAAAAACGCCTGCATATCGGCAGCCGAAATAACGGCACCGGCCTGCTCGTCGGGCAGCGCGGGCACGCACGAAGGCATCATGTACTTGATGGAGATGGGTGCGCGGCGGCCGTCCTCGATCATAAAGCGCAAGCCGTCGAGACCGGCAACATTGGCAATCTCGTGGCTGTCGGCAATGGCGGTGGTAGTACCGCGCGTCGCGGCCATGCGAGCATACTCGGCGGGACGGATGTTCGAGGACTCGATATGCAAATGCCCGTCAATAAAACCGGGAGCGAGATAGCGACCCTGGCAGTCGATGACCTCAGTTGCCTCGTAGGTGCCAGCAGCATCGTCGCGACCATCGTAGAGCACGCCGACGATCACACCGTCCTTGACGGCAACGCTACCGGGCGCCACACGCTGGCCATACACGTCGACGATCTGCGCATTGGTAAACAGCGTGTCGACGGGCACGCGCCCCTCGGCAGCATCGATCACAGACCTCATGACCTCAACGGACATACATACTCCTTTAACCGTAGAAAAAAGCTGCGGAGCGGACAGACCTTCACCGCAGCAAGCCAATAGCCATTGTATGCCAAAAAGAAAGTCCCGCTAACACCCCTTCCGCTTAACGGCACCGCCAAATGATCCCTCCGTCCCCAAGGGATCGTCGCAACCAAAAAGGCCGCAGTCGGGATTCCCGGCTGCGGCCTTATTGCACTTGTGAGGTCAACTCGCTCGTTAGACCAACTTAAAGCCCTTGCGCTTGCCCACGGAGAGGGTGTCGCCCAGCTTGAGGGCGCTCGGATCGATGTTGTAGCTCTTGGGAGCCACAGCCTTGCCGTTGATCTTGACGCCGCCGCCGTCGATGTCGCGGCGGGCCTGACCGGCGCTGGCCGAAAGGCCCAGGTCCTTGAGCAGGCCAGCGAGGTAAATCTGGCCCTCGTCGTTGACGGTCAGCTCAACGTGCTTCTCGGGGAAGTCGGCAAGCTGGCCCTCCTTGAACACACGGTCGAACTCGGCCTGAGCCTCGTCGCCGGCGCCGGCGCCATGGTAGGTGTCGCACAGGTCGCGACCCAGAGCGCGCTTGAGCTCATAGGGATCGGCAGAGCCGTCGGCCAGGGCGGCGTCGATCTTGTCGACCTCGGCCGGGGTGAGCGAGCTGGCCAGACGATAGTACTTGCCGATCATCTCGTCGGGGATGGACATGGTCTTGCCGAACATGTCCTTGGGCGCGTCGGTCAGGCCGATGTAGTTGCCGTATGACTTGGACATCTTGCGCACGCCGTCGGTACCCTCGAGCAGCGGCATGGTGAGCGCGATCTGCGGCTCCATGCCCATCTTCTCCATGAGCTCACGGCCAGCGAGCAGGTTGAAGAGCTGATCGGTGCCGCCCATCTCGACGTCGGCCTTGATCTGCACGGAGTCGAAAGCCTGCATCACGGGATACAGGAACTCATGCAGGGCGATCGGCGTCTGAGACTGGTAGCGCTTGGTAAAGTCGTCGCGCTCGAGGATGCGGGCGACGGTGAACTTGGAGCACACCTGCAGCAGACCGGCCAGATCCATCGAAAGGATCCAGTCACCGTTGTGCACGATGGTGGTCTTCTCGGGATCAAGGATCTTCATGGCCTGGCTCACGTAGGTCTCGGCATTGGCCTCGATCTGCTCCTGCGAAAGCTGCGGACGGGTGGAATTCTTGCCCGAAGGGTCGCCAATCAACGCGGTACCGTTGCCGATGATGAGGGTGACGTTGTGGCCCAGGTCCTGGAACTGACGCATCTTACGCAGCGGCACGGCGTGGCCCAGGTGCAGGTCGGGGCTGGTGGGGTCGACGCCGAGCTTGATGTTGAGGGGCTCGCCCTTCTCAAGCTTCTTGCGAAGGTCGGCCTCGGGAACGATCTGCGCGGCGCCCGAGGTGATGATACGCATTTGCTCGTCAACAGACAGCATTGGGTATCCTCCTTTTGCTATAGCACCCTCGCCGAAAACGGCGGTGCTGGAAGTCCATAAACTCTCTTATGATAACAAACTGACGCGACGCGGCACCTACGACAGGAAAATCCTCGTCCTGCCGCATGCGTCAATGGCAACTGGCAGACGTGTACCGTCACGCTCGACCAGATAGCGTGCCTGCCGACGACGCAAGCAGTCGCGGCAACGGACCTGTCCCGTCGCATCGGTGGCGCAGACGCCCTCGGCGGTCAGCAGGCAGTGCTCGCACACCATAAGCTCGGGACGGTCGGCGTCGACCGGACCCAAGACGCCGGGTTCAGCAGCCAGTTCGGCAATACGCTCCGCATCATTGCCGAGCAACTCGGCCGGCAAGTACACCCGCCCCGCACCGAGTCCGCGCAGCCAGGTAAGCGTGGCCCGATTCGCGCAGAACACCGGCGCCGCCACGTCAAAAGTCACGCCCAGCTCGCGAGCGATCACCACCTGTCCCAGGTTGCGGCAGACGACGCGCCCGGCACGCTGCATCAGTGAGCGGGTCCAGTCAGCGTCACTCGCGCGGCACACCTCGTCAAGCACCACAACGGCGTCGGACAAATCGAGTTCTCCGCACGGGTCGGCATCCATCAGCTGCCAAGCAAAAACCATGCGAGTGGGAGCCGCGCACTCCACCAACTCCGTCGATGCACCGCCATCCACCGCAACGCCCTCAAAGGGCAGCACTTCAACGGCACGCGCAACGGGCGCAATCGCATCCGCCTCGGCCCGCATGCGCTCCAACACCGCCGCCGTCTGATCCAACACGCCGGCGCTGCGAATCAGGTACACCTCGCAGCCCGCGTCCACCTTACGCTTGCAATGCACGACGACGCGCTTCCCCGCTGCGGCATCCACCGGGCAGGGCACCTGCGGCCAGCGCTTGGGCACATCGGGACGCGCGTCGACACCCGGATAGAACCGAATCTCGAGCGTGTCACCCGCCGCCACGGCGGCGTCGAGCTCAACGGTCACCTCTTCGTGGCCCACAGCGACCAAACGCCCCACGCGCACGCCCTGGTTAATTGCGCGCTCAAAGCTCATGAGCTCGGCACCCGAACGCCCTCGCAGGTACGCATCGGTAAACCCACGGTTAAACGACCTTCCCAGCTCGCGTTCAAGCTCTTCCACGACATCGGGGTCCCACGCGCCGTCGCGCAGCATATCGAGTGCCCGGCGCCACACCCGCACCACGTTGAATACGTAATCGGGGTTCTTCATGCGCCCCTCGATCTTGAGCGACGCCACGCCGGCATCTACAAGCTCGGGCAGATGCGCAATACCCAGATAGTCACGCGGGCACAGCAGGCGATCTCCCTCGACGGCGACAACGCTCTGCCCCGCCTCGTCCACCAGGTCGTACGCCAGACGGCACGGCTGCGTGCAGTCGCCGCGCATCGCCGAGCGTCCACGCCGCAGGGCCGAGAACTCGCACGCCCCAGAATAACCGATGCAAATCGCACCGTGGCAGAATACCTCGATGGGCACGCCCGTGGCACATAGCGCCGCAATCTCGTCGACCGTCAGCTCGCGCGCCGTCGTCACACGCTCGACCCCCAGCTCATCGGCGGCAAGCCGCACGGCGCCTTCGCTATGAACGCCCGCCTGCGTAGACAGGTGAATCTCGACCCCGGGAATCGCCGCGCTCAGCGCGCAGGCCAACCCGGCATCGGCCACAATCAGAGCATCGGCGCCCAGCTCCAGTGCATGAGCTCCCAGCGCCACCGCATCGGACAGCTCATCGTCAAACACGAACACGTTGAGCGTCACGTACACGCGCACGCCATGGGCATGCGCCACGGCGCAGCCGCGCGCAAACTCGTCATCCGTAAAGCCATGCGCGCTCACGCGGGCGTTAAAGCCGCCCAACCCCGCGTAGATGGCATCGGCACCCGCGGCGATGGCCGCAAGCATCTGGTCGAGCCCGCCCGCCGGCGCCAGCAGCTCGGGCAGCGCCGCACCGGCAGCATCCAATCCAGTCTCGTATTGTCCGCTCGGCCCCATCGCCCGAATCGCCATCGGCAAACTCCTTACCAAGGTATGCATTCACTTTGAAAAATGCCGTCTTCCAGCATACACGAGGCCTCGCGCGCCCCGTTTGGTTTATCGTGTAATAACTTATGTTCATCCTGCCTCGACGGCACATCTACCGTCCGGCACGACATACCTGGAGGTCAATATATGGGTCCTCGCCAACGACAGGGACGCAGCCGTTCAAAGACGCATGCCCTGCCCATAATCCTGCTCTCGTTTTTGGGCTTTCTGCTGATTGCGGGCGTGGCGTTTGGCATCGGCATGGTCGGCAACGTCAACCGCTGGCTGTCCGATCTGCCCGACTACACCGACGCCAACGCGTATCTGGTGAGCGAGCCCACCGAGATCGTCGACTGCAACGGCAACAAGATCGCGAGCTTCTACACGCAAAACCGTAAGTCCATCACCAAGGACGAGGTCTCCCCCTACGTGCTGCAGGGCACCGTTGACGTCGAGGACGAGCGCTTCTACGAGCACGGCGGTATCGACCTGTGGGGTATCGCGCGTGCTGCGGTGGCAACCCTCGGCGGCGGGCACGAAGGCGCCTCGACGATCACCCAGCAGCTGGTGCGCAACACCATCCTGCAGGAGGAGCAGTTCGACTCGACCATCGAGCGCAAGGTGCGCGAGGCCTACATCGCCGTCAAGATGGAGGACATGTACTCCAAAGACGAGATCCTCATGATGTACCTCAACACCATCTATTACGGCCACGGCGCCTACGGCATCGAGGCCGCAGCCGAGACCTATCTGTCCAAGAGCGCCGCCGATCTCACCCTGAGCGAGGCCGCACTGTTGATCGGCCTCCCCAACTCGCCCTCGCAGTACGACCCCACGGTCAACCCCGACCTAGCGCTGTCCCGTCGCAACAAGGTCCTCGACAACATGCTGCGCCTGGGCCACATCACGCAGGAGGAGCACGATGCCGCACAGGCCGAGCCCATCACCCTCAACGTGACCGAAATCTCGGGCAGCGGCGTTGACGTATACTCGCAGCCCTACTTTGTCGCCTATGTCAAGCAGCTGCTGGAGCAGGAGTTCTCGACCGACGTGCTCTTTAAGGGCGGCCTGACCGTCAAGACCACCATCGACCCCACGATGCAGCAGGTGGCAGAGAATGCCGTCCGCGAGCAGCTCGACACGCTCTCACTCGACGGCCTGGACATGGGCATGGTCGTCGTCGACCCCAAGACCGGCTACATCAAGTGCATGGTGGGCGGCTACGACTACAACGCCGACGAGAACCACGTAAACCATGCCACGGCCAAGCGCCCCGTCGGCTCCACCTTTAAGGCCTTTACGCTGGCAACTGCCATCCAAAACGGCATGAACCCCAACGTCACCCTCAACTGCAACTCGCCGCTCAAGGCCAAGGGCACCACGACCGAGGTCCAAAACTACGCCAACCATAGCTATGGCAACATCACGCTTAAGCAGGCAACGGCATACTCCTCCAACACCGGCTACATCCAGGTGGCGGAAGCCGTCGGCAACAGCAAGATCATCTCGCTCGTCAAAAAGCTCGGCATCGATCCCGCCAAGGACAACATCGAGGACGTTCCCGTCATGACCCTCGGCACCGGCTCGATCTCGCCGCTCGAGATGGCCGCCGCCTACGCGACGTTTGCCAACGGCGGCTACTATCGCCAGCCGATCGCCATCACCGAGATTGACTCTCGTACCGGTTCGGTGCTGTACCAGCACACCGACAATCCCTCACAGGTGCTTACCGAGGGCGAGGCCGCCGCGGTCACCGATGTTCTGTCCGGCGTCATGAAGGGCGGCGGTACGGGTGCTGCCGGCGCCCTGAGCGTCAACCAGCCCTATGCCGGCAAAACGGGCACCACCGACAACACCACCAACCTGTGGTTCTGCGGCTATACCCCGCAGCTGGCGTGCGCCCTGTGGACCGGCTATTCCGCAGGTGAGATCCCCATCCAAAAATACGGCACGGACCTGCTGGGCGACAGCACCAACCTGCCTGTCTTTAAGCGGTTTATGAACACCGTTCTGACCGGTACCGAGCGCGAGGAGTTTGCGACCGGAACGGCGCCCACCTACAAGAACAACAGCGTCTGGAAGTTCTACGGCACCAACAACACCAAGAAGACGGAGATCGACGACAAGGACGAGAACGAGGACGAAGAGGAAACCACCACGACGACTACCACGACGACCACGACCACCGAGACTACGGGCGGCGACACCACCGGCGACACCGGTACGACCGGTGGCTCGACGGGCGGTTCCACTGGTGGTTCGACCGGCGGCGATGGCGGCACGCCCACGCCCACGCCTACGCCCACTCCCGACCCCTCGCCCACGCCTGACGATACTGTTGGCTAGAAATTCATCCGGCCATTAGCAACAAGGCCCCCGAGCAGCTTATTAAAGTGCTCGGGGGCCTTTTAGTTTAAAGCGACCTGGTGGACGGTCTTTATACCGGCAAACAATATAGGGGGTACCGACCAACGTCGATACCCCCTTACAAGCCACCATGTCACGCACACAGTGCCGAGCGCACGACCCGCACGCCTACTTGCGAGAATTGCTCAGCTTATTGATCAGCGCCTCAAGACGCTCGCCGTCCTCGGCCGTCTGGGCAATGACCAAAATCGTATCGTTGCCGGCAAGCGAGCCAAGCACATCGGGCAACTCTGCCGCATCAACGGCGGCGGCGATGCCGGAAGCCGTGCCAGGCTGAGCCTTGATCATAACCAGATTATCGGTACGCAGAACGCCCGTAACGAGCTCGGAAACCATACGCTGCAAGTGCAGGTCCTCTGCCAGAACATAGATGCCCTCAGGGAGCTTACGCAGCCCCATGTCGGCAATATCGCGAGAGACAGTCGCCTGCGTGCAATCAAAGCCCATGGCGCGGAGCTCATCGACCAGCACACGCTGCGTGCGGACGTCCTTATTGCGCACAATATCTCTAATGGCATCCTGGCGCCCATTGCGTTTTTTAGCCATACAAACCCTCTCTCCAAAAGATGGTGGAGACAATCAATCAGTGATTGAATAGTTTAACGCTATTTGAATGCTTTTGTGTATAAGAACGCATTTCGAAACAATTCTATGCAAGTTTGTTTCGAAATGAGCCGTTTAGGCGGTTTTTGCGCCCGTCCGGTTAAGAAAAGCTGCCAGATGCGTACACATCACGCAGCGCGCGGGCTTGGCGCTGGCGATCGGTCCAAACAACAGACCGAGTCCCCGATGGTTGTCCTTGAGCGCGGCGACCATCTGACGGGTTCGAGGTGCCTCGAGCATATCACGCATGCGGGCGGAACGCTCGATTGACGACACCCCATGCGGGCTCAGACACAAATTCTCGATGCAGGCGACCAGTCCGGCAAAGTAGAACTTTTGGCTTGCCAGCTTGAGCCGACCACCGCTATCTGCTTCCGAGAGTGAGTCAGCAAGCTCGTCGAGCGCTCGGGTGTCATCGGATACCTTGGCATACATGGTGGGATCAAAGGCATCTGTAAGCTTAGGTGCCGCCGCGTGGAAACAAGCATCGCCGCAGCCGGACACGCATCGTGCCTGCGAAAGCGCGCATGCCATAAACCCAACTGTGCGAAACACCTTGTCGCACAAAAGGCATGCCTCAAACAGCGAGCGGCTGTACATCACGCCAGAGGTCTGAGCGACTAGGCCGCCTAAAATCAACTGAGGCAGCCCGGCCACCATCGAAGATTTGCTATCAATGGAAATATGAGCAGCATCCAAGACGCGCGAATGGCGCTCTCGATGTGCATCATAGCGGTCGAGCGACACCGTGGGGAGCACTATGTCTGCCGCAGTATCGCACGCGATATCGACCATCTTGGAAAGAGACTGCGGAGCAAACCACTCATCGGCGTTCATGGCGATGATTTGAGAGCCGCGCGAGGCAGCAAAACCGGCACGAAGACAAGCGCCGCGCTTCGCGTCCTCGACGTCAATCAAATCAATATGGATGTCCCTGTCGGCGGCAACTTGAAGCGAATGGCGCACACCGGGCGCAGCATCGCGGCAGACAACGACAATCTGCAAATCGTAGAGGTCTTGGTTCTGGATACTCTCGAGCGCACGCATCGCATAGCTGGGCGAACCTTCTACCACAAGGATCACCGAAAGTCGCGGATGCGAGCCACGTCGAACCAAGTTATCCGTCCTCTCGACAGCAATGAATCAAACCGTGGTTCATGGTACACCCCGGCAATAAAAGCAATGAGACACCAGTTGTATTGCACGTCAAGAACAGATGTTGCACACGCGCAGCCCACAGATGACAGGTGTCGACGCACGACGCGTCGAGCCCTCCCCTAGTCGAGCACGACAAGCTCGGCGGGATCGTAATCCACGCCCATAAACGTAAGGCCGCAGGCAGGAGCCGTGGGGCCCGCAGCGGTACGGTCGCAAGCATCGATGACCTCGCGCATCCACTCGGGTTCACGGCGATGCATGCCAATCTCGACAAGCGTGCCCACGATCGTGCGGACCATCGAATGCAAAAACGCATTGCCCTCGATGGTAAACGTCAGGATGTCCTCGCCAAACGCAACCTCATGGCCAAACTCGGCACGCATCACGCAGCGATGCGTGGGCTTGCCAACGGCCGAGGCAACCTTGCAAAAGCTCTTAAAGTCCTGCTCGCCCAAAAGCGCAGGGCAGGCGGCCGCCATCGCATCGACGTCGAGGGGATAGCGATGCCACCACACCGCACCGCGCGAGAGCACGGGGCGCGCATCGCGATCGGCAATACGGTACGTATACGTACGGGACCGCGCGTCAAAGCGGGCAGAAAAGCCCCTACGGGCCTTGTAGACCTCGTTTATGGCGATATCTTTGGGCAGGAGGGCATCCATAGCCCTCAGCCACCTACGGCGCGTCAAAGCCAACTCAGCGTCCGTTACGGGCACGCTGATAAACTGTGCCACCGCATGCACGCCGGCATCGGTACGTCCCGCACACGTCAGGTCGATCGGACGGCGCAGGAGCGTCTCAATAGCTCGACGTAGCTCACCCGCAACCGTCGTCTGGCCAGGCTGCTCGGCAAAGCCGCTATAGGACGAGCCATCGTAGGCCACGCGGAAAACGAGCGTGGCGTCGAGCTCGGGAATCGAATTGAAATCAGACGGCGCGGTCATGGGCGCTCCCAACAAACAGGCAATGGCATTTCGACAAAAAAAGAGGGGTACGCGAACGTACCCCTCGAATATAGCCTATGCAGACGGATTGTCTACTCAGCGGTCTCCTCAGCAGGAGCCTCCTCGGCAGCCTCGACCTTCTTGGGAGCAGCGGCCTTCTTGGGGGCCGGAGCAGCCTTCTTGGCCTTAGGCGTGCAAGGCTCGGTGACGAGCTCCATGATAACGATGGGAGCATTGTCGCCCTTACGGTTACCGAGCTTCATGATGCGGGTGTAACCGCCGTTGCGGTCCTGCCACATACCCTGGGCAGCCTTGTCGAAGATCTCGGCAACGAGCTGCTTATCGCCGAGCTTGGCGATAGCCAGACGACGAGAGTGCAGGTCGCCCTTCTTGGCCCAAGTGATGATCGGATCGACGACCGAACGCAGCGCCTTAGCGCGGGTCTCGGTGGTCTTGATGCGGTCGTTCTCGAAGAGGGCCTTAGCAAGGCTCTTCTTCATGGCCTTGGTGTGGCTCGCATCGGTGCCGAGCTTCAGGCCCTTCTTAACGTTGTGACGCATGGTCTAGTTTCTCCTCAAATATGCGAAGCATTAAGCCTTCAGGCTCAGGCCCATGGACTCAAGCTTGTCCTTCACTTCCTCGATCGACTTAACACCGAAGTTACGGATGTTGAGCAGATCGTTCTCCGAGAACTCAACGAGCTGACGGACCGAGTGAATGCTGGCGCGCTTAAGGCAGTTGTAGGAACGGACGGAAAGGTCCAGATCCTCGATCTGCTTGTCCAGCTCGGCGTTGTCGTTGGTGACCTCGGGAGCGAAGATCGAAGCCTCCTCCTCGACCTCGGGGGTCTCGGCAAGGTTCATAAAGGCGGCCATATGCTGGTTGATGATATTGGCAGCCTGGACCACGGCGTCGCGCGGGGCGATGGAGCCGTTGGTCTCGATCTCGAGGACAAGGCGGTCGTAGTCGGTGTGCTGACCGACACGGCAAGCCTCAACGAGCTTGGCGCAACGGGAAACCGGCGAGTACAGCGAGTCGACGTGGATCACACCGATGGGATCGTTGTCGCGCTTGTTGGCCTCGCCAGAAACATAGCCGCGGCCATAGCCGATGCGCATGCTCATGGTGAGATGGCCACCCTCGGTGAGCGTAGCAATGTGCTGCTCGGGGTTGACCAGCTCAAACTCGGACGGAATAAAGAAGTCCGCACCGGTGACCTCGCACGGGCCGTCAACCGAGATGGTGGCGGTCGCCTCGTCGGTCGTGCCGAGAGCCCTGAAGACAAGACCCTTGACATTCAGGACGATGTCGGTGACATCCTCGACCATGTTAGGGATGGTCATGAACTCGTGCTGCGCGCCATCGATCTGAATAGCCTCGACGGCGGCACCCTCGAGCGAGGACAGAAGAACGCGACGAAGGGAGTTACCCAGCGTATCGCCGTAGCCACGCTCGAGCGGCTCGACGGAGACACGAGCAGACGTCTCGTTGATCTCTTCGACCTGAACCTGAGGCCTAATGAATTCTGACATGTATTACCTCCAGCCTCAGCAGCCCGGATGGACTACTTAGAGTAGAGCTCGACGATGAGCTGCTCGTTGATATCACCGCTGATCTGCTCACGCGTCGGCAGAGCGAGCACGTTACCAGACAGCTTCTCGATATCGACCTCGAGCCAGCCAGGGACCTCAAAGCGCTCGGAGGAAATCAGAGCCTCCTTGATGGGGAGAAGGTCACGGAACTTCTCGCCGACAGCGACGACGTCGCCGGCCTTGACGCGGTAGGACGGGATGTCCACGCGCTTGCCGTTCACGGTGAAGTGACCGTGACGGACGGACTGACGAGCCTCTTTGCGGGTGCGGGCGAAGCCAAGACGGAAGACGACGTTGTCGAGGCGAGACTCAAGAATAATCATGAGGTTCTCACCGGTGACGCCGTTCATCTTACGGGCCTTGTTGAAGTAGCCGTGGAACTGCTTCTCCAGAACGCCATAGATGAACTTGACCTTCTGCTTCTCGCGCAGCTGCATGCCGTACTCAGATTCCTTGCGACGGCGCTTGGGCTGACGGATAGATTCCTTCTTGCTGCTGTAACCGAGCTCAGCGGGATCGATCCCGAGCTGACGGCAGCGCTTAAGAACAGGAGTCCTGTCGATTGCCATATTGATACGATCCTTTCAGTTACACGCGGCGACGCTTCTTGGGGCGGCAGCCGTTGTGCGGAATGGGGGTCTTGTCCTGGATGCTCGAGACCTCGAGGCCAGCAGCCTGGAGGGAGCGGATGGCGGTCTCACGACCGGAGCCGGGGCCCTTGACGAAGACGGAAACCTTCTTCATACCGTGCTCCATGGCCTGCTTGGCAGCAGCCTCGGCAGCCATCTGGGCAGCGAACGGCGTGGACTTACGGGAGCCCTTGAAGCCCACCTGGCCAGCCGACTTCCAGGAAATGACGTTGCCCTGGGGATCGGTGATCGAAACGATCGTGTTGTTGAACGTAGAACGAATGTGAGCCTGGCCCACGGAAATGTTCTTACGGTCCGCGCGCTTCAGACGGGCAGCGCGAACGTTCTTCTTAGCAGTAGCCATCTATCTAGCGCTCCTTATTTCTTCTTCTTAGCACCGATCTGACGCTTCGGGCCCTTGCGGGTACGAGCGTTAGTGTGGGTGCGCTGGCCGCGGACCGGGAGGCCCTTGCGGTGACGAAGGCCGCGGTTGCAGCCGATGTCCATAAGGCGCTTGACGTTCTGGTTGCGCTCACGGCGGAGGTCGCCCTCAACCATGATCTGGTTCTTATCGATATAATCGCGGATGGCGTTAACCTCATCCTCGGTGAGGTCCTTAACGCGCGTATCCACGTTAACGTTGCACTCGACGCAAATCTTCGTCGCAGTGGTGCGGCCGATGCCGTAAATGTAGGTCAGACCGATCTCAACGCGCTTCTCACGCGGGAGGTCGACACCATTAATACGGGCCAACGTAGTCTCCTCTCTTAACCCTGACGCTGCTTATGACGGGGGTTCTCGCAAATGACGAGGACCTTGCCATGGCGCCTAATGATTTTGCACTTATCGCACATCTTCTTGACCGAAGGACGTACCTTCATCGTTCTTCCTTTCGGTAGCGCTCAAACTACTTCCCTACTATCTACTCGCCCAGCCGCAGGCGTTTAAAACTATGGCTGGTCTTCACACACAATCCGACCGTAGGTTGAGCTAAGCCTGCAGTCGGAAATGGAGTGCGTGTATGCGTGCCGCTATTTGTAGCGATAGGTGATGCGGCCGCGGGTCAGGTCGTACGGGGAAAGCTCCACGACAACCCTGTCACCGGGGAGAATACGGATGTAATTCATTCGGATCTTGCCAGAAATGTTGCACAGAACCGAATGACCGTTCTCGAGCTCGACCTTAAACATGGCATTGGGCAGCGGTTCCTTTACCGTACCCTCGAGCTCAATTGCGTCTTCCTTCTTCACAAGCAATCATCTTTCTCTAGAAAACGACAGCGATTGAGTATTCTACAACACGTATGCACGCATCGTAATAACTTCGTAATGGCTCCACAACTAAGTGGAACTTGTTACATTTGAAATGTAAAACAAAGCCGTTCCCTGATGCCCAAGATCGCCTTGAAATGAGAAGGCATAGACCTTGGGGTCATGCCTTCGAAATTGAAAGGCGAGGTTGGGCATCAGGGGGCGGCGACTTTTACATTTCACCGCCTTGCAAGGAACACCAAGCACCTTGGGCATCCGTGGTGAGAATCACCGGACCGTCATTGGTAATGGCGACGGTGTTCTCGTAGTGCGCGGCGGGCAGGTGGTCGTTGGTCGTAACAATCCAACCGTCGGAGCCCGTGCTCACATGGTTGGAACCCATCGTAACCATCGGCTCGATGGCAATGACCATGCCGGCCTGGAGGCGAACGCCCCTCCCCTTCTTTCCATAGTTAGGAACGTTGGGGTCCTCGTGCATCACGCGGCCAATGCCATGGCCAACATAATCACGAAGCACGCCGTAACCGTGAGACTCGGCGAGGGACTGAACGGCATAACCGACGTCCCCGATATGGTTACCGGGAACAGCCTGCTCGATGGCAGCCTTAAGGCAATCGCGCGTGACCTCGCACAAAGCCTTGGCTTCGGGCGTGGGGGTGCCGACGAAAAACGTCCAAGCGTTATCGCCGACCCAACCGTCGACAACGGCTCCCGTATCGATGGAGATGATATCGCCATCGCGCAGGATCATGTCGGGGTTGGGAATACCGTGGACCACGGCATCGTTGATCGATGCGCAAATGGTCCCCGGGAACCCGCCGTAACCCTTAAAGGCCGGGGTGCCGCCATGCATGCGGATAATCTGCTCAGCGAGCTGATCGAGCTCAAAGGTGGAAACGCCAGGGCGCACCATGGCTCCAACGTGGCGGAGCGCCATCTTAGATAGCGCTCCTGCCTTCTTCATCTGCTCGATTTGCGTTGCAGACTTAATCTTGATCATAGACCGAGAGCCTCTTTGACATCCCCGTACACGGTCTCGCGAGCCTGGTCACCGTTGACCGACTTGAGCAGACCCTGGCCACGATAGTAGTCGACGAGCGGGCTCGTGGACTTCTCGTAGACGTCGAGACGGTTCTTGATGGTCTCGGGCTTGTCGTCGTCGCGCTGATACATCTCGCCGCCACACTTGGGGCAGGTAGCATCGGCAGCGGTGCCGGTGTAACCGCATGCGCGGCAGGTGCGACGCGAAGACAGACGATCGATAATGACCTCGGGGGCCACATCGACCAGAAGGGCACAGTCGATCTCGCGACCCATGGCGGAGAGCTCGGAATCGAGCGTCACAGCCTGGGCGGTGTTGCGCGGGAAGCCGTCGAGGATGAAGCCCTGCTGGGCGTCATCGGCGGCAAGGCGCTCCTTGACAAGGTCGATCACGAGCTGATCGGGAACGAGCTCGCCAGCGTCCATGTACTTCTTAGCCTGAATACCAAGCTCGGTGCCACCCTTGACGGCAGCACGCAGCAGGTCGCCCGTGGAAATGTGGGCGACGCCAAACTCGGCGACGAGCTCCTGTGCGACGGTGCCCTTACCGGCACCCGGAGCTCCGAGCAATACGAGGTTCATGAGCAATCCTCCTCTAGCCTATTTAAAGAATCCATCGTAATCATACATCTTGATCTGGCCTTCGAGCTTATCGACCGTGTCGAGCACGACGCCGACCATGATGAGGATGGACGTGCCGCCAAATGCCTGGATCAGATGGTTACCCGTGAAGGAGAAGATGATCGAAGGCACGATGGCGATGAGCGCCAAAAAGACAGCGCTGGGAAGCGTGATCTTGTTGAGCGCGTTCTTGATGTAGGCCGCGGTAGCCCTACCCGGACGCACGCCCGGAATAAAGCCGCCCTGCTTCTTAAGGTTATCGGCCGTGTCATCGGGGTTGAACACCATGGAGGTGTAGAAGTACGCGAAGAACACGATGAGGACAACGTTAAGCACCCAGTTGAGCCAACCGGTCGAAAGCGCGGAGGCAACTGCCTGAATCCAGCCGATGCCGGGGAAGAACACGGCAATCTGAGCCGGGAAGTACAGCAGCGCCGAAGCGAAGATGATCGGCACGACACCCGCGGTGTTGACCTTGATGGGCAGGTAGGTGGTCTGGCCACCCATCATGCGACGGCCCACGACGCGCTTAGCGTAGGAGACCGGGATGCGGCGCTGGCCGCGCTCAAGGAAAACGATCAGCGGGATAACCAGCAGGATGATGGCGCAGATGATCACCATGGTGATGATGCCACCGGCATTGCCCTCGGTGCTGGAGAAGATAGCCTGCGGCAGACCGGCCATGATGTTCGCAAAGATGATCAGCGACATGCCATTGCCGATACCGCGCTGGGTGATGAGCTCACCAATCCACATGATCAGCATGGCGCCCGCAGTGAGCGTGCCGACGACCATGAGGTCGAAGATGATCTCGGGAGCGCCGGCGCCATTAAAGCTGATGCCGAAGCTCTTAAAGAGGAAGAGGTAACCCACGGAGTTGAGGATTGCCAGAGCCAAGGTGAGGTAACGCGAATACTGCGTAATCTTGGTCTGACCGACCTCGCCCTCGCGGGCAAGCTCATGCAGGGAAGGCACGACGGCCTGGAGCATCTGGAGGATGATCGAGCTGGTGATGTAAGGCATGATGCCCAGCGAAAACACCGACACATAGCTCAACGCGCCGCCAGAGAAAAGATTCAGGAGGGCCATAGCACCTGCGGCGACCGAATTGTTATCGGTCGAGAAAAGGCCCAGCATCCCCTGGAAGGGAATGCCGGGCACAGGAACGTGCGCACCAATGCGGTACACGACGAGCATAGCTATGGTAAAAAGAATCTTTTCGCGCAATTCTTTGATGCGGAAAGCATTCTTAAGACCATTTAGCACGGCAGCTCGACCTTTCCGCCGGCGGCCTCGATCTTGGCCTGCGCAGAAGCGCTGACCTTGTCGACCTTGACCGTGAACTTCTTGGTGAGCTCACCATTGCCGAGCACCTTGACGGGCTCGAACTCGCTCTTGGTGATGCGAGCGGCCTTAAGAGCGGCACCGTCGATCACAGCGCCATCCTCGAACTTACGCTCGAGACGCTCAACGTTAACAGCGGTGTACTCGATACGACGGGGGTTGCGGAAGCCCGGAAGCTTGGGCAGGCGCATAGCCAGCGGAGTCTGGCCACCCTCGAAGCCGGCACCCTTGGTGCCGCCAGAGCGGGAACCCTGGCCCTTCTGGCCGCGGCCAGAAGTGGTGCCGTGACCCGAAGAATTGCCACGGCCGACGCGCTTACGGTTCTTGGTGGAACCGGGCGCGGGAGTAAGATCGTGAAGCTGCATTTGCTACTCCTCTACAATCTCGACAAGGTGCTTGACCTTGAAGATCATGCCGCGGACGGACTCGTTGTCAGCAATCTCGCGAACCTCGCGGATCCTGTGGAGACCGAGGGCACGGACAGTACGGACCTGGTCCTGCTTGCAACCGTTGGTGCTGCGGACCTGCTTGATCTTGATGGTGTCAGCCATGCTTAGTTCTCCTTACCGACGAACATCTCGGAGACCGTCAGGCCACGGCGAGCCGCGACGTCCTCAGGGCTGGAGAGCTCCTTGAGGCCCTCGACGGCAGCCTTGATGATGTTGAGGCCGTTGTCGGTACCGAGGGACTTGGACAGGACGTTCTTGATGCCAGCAAGCTCAAAGAGGGGACGCACGGCGCCACCGGCGATAACGCCGGTACCCTCGACAGCGGGCTTGATGATGATGCGGCCGGCACCAAAGTGGCCGAGAACCTCGTGCGGGATGGTGCCCTGCTCGGTCACCGGCACGTGGAACATGTTCTTCTTGGCATCGAGAGACGCCTTGGAGATGGCCAGGGGCACCTCAGCGGACTTGCCCATGCCAACGCCGACGTTGCCCTTGCCGTCGCCAACGACGACGAGAGCGACGAGGCTCATGCGACGACCACCCTTGACGGTCTTCGACACGCGGTTGATGTAAACGACGCGCTCCTCGAACTCGGAGGCCTCGCGCTGCTGCTTCTGATTACGAGCCATGTGCTACATACCTCCTAGAACTCGAGACCGGCGGCACGAGCACCGTCGGCGAGGGCCTTGACGCGGCCATGGTAGATACGGCCACCGCGATCGAAGGCGACCTTGGTGATGCCGGCCTCGATGGCGCGCTTGCCAACGAGCTGACCGACCTTCTCCGCAGCCTCCTTGTTCGAGGTGTGGGTGCCCTTGAACTCGGCCTCGAGGGTCGAGGCAGAGACGAGCGTCAGGCTGGAGCCCTTGCTGTCGTCGATAATCTGGGCATAGATGTTGGCGTTAGTACGGGTCACGCGAAGACGCGGACGCTCGGCGGTACCCGAGACCTTGCCGCGAACACGACGCTGACGACGCTTGAGGCCTTCCAGCTTCGCCTTATGCTTGTTCATACGTAAACTCCTAAAAAGGTTGATCTTGCCAGCACCTGACGGGGTGCTGGTCTTATGCGAGTGAGCCGGTTACGACTACTTGGCGGCCTTACCCAGCTTGCGGCGGATGTGCTCGCCAACGTAGTGGATACCCTTGCCCTTGTAAGGCTCGGGAGGACGATGGCCGCGGATCTCGGCGGCGATCTGACCGACCTGCTGCTTGTTGATACCCTTGACGTTCACGTGGGTGTTGTCGGGAACCTCGAAGGTGATGCCCTCGGGAGCCTCGACGATCACGGGGTGCGAGAAGCCCAGGGAGAACTCGAGGTTCTTGCCCTTCTGCTGCACGCGGTAACCGACGCCGGCAAGCTCGAGCTTCTTCTCGAAGCCCTCGGAAACGCCAACAACCATGTTGTGGATGAGGGCGCGGGTGAGGCCGTGGCGGGCACGGGTCTCACGCTCGTCGTCGGGACGGGAAACGGTGAGGACGTTGTCCTCGACGTTGATAGCGAGCTTCTCAAAGACATCGAGCTCGAGCTGGCCCTTGGGGCCCTTGACGACAACATTGTTGCCGTTGACTGCCACTTCGACTCCGGCGGGAATCTGGACAGGCTTATTACCGATACGAGACACGGTGATCTCCTTTCCTTCTACCTACCGAGCGAATTACCAGACGTAAGCGATGATCTCGCCGCCGACGTTGTGCTTGCGAGCATCGCGGTCGGTCATGACGCCATGGCTGGTGGAAATAATGGCGGTACCAAGGCCACCGCGGACGCGGGGCATGTCGGCAACGCCGGTGTACTTACGCAGGCCCGGCTTGGAAATGCGGCGGATGCCGTTGATGATCTTAGCCTTCTTGGGACCATACTTAAGCGTGATGTGCAGAGTCTTCTGGGGAACGGTGTCCTCGACATCGTAGCCCTCAATGTAGCCCTCCTCGTGCAGAACACGAGCGATCTCGACGAGCTTCTTGCTGCTCGGCATGGAGACCGTGGCCTTGTTCACAGAGTTAGCGTTACGGATGCGCGTAAGCATATCTGCGATCGGGTCTGTAAGGTTCATACAGATTCTCCTTCGTTCTTGATGAACACGTGCTCTTGGTTCTTCGCCGCCCTTAACGGCAAAGCCTAACTAGCGCGTTTTCCCTGTTCCAAACGGATGCTTGAAACGCTGGTAGTGACTTACCAGCTGGCCTTCTTAACGCCGGGAAGCTCGCCCTTGAGTGCAAGCTCGCGGAAGCAGACACGGCACAGGCCGAACTTGCGGTACACAGAGTGCGGACGGCCGCAGCGCTGGCAGCGCGTGTACTCACGAGTAGAGAACTTCTGCTTGCGATTGCACTTGACGATCATCGATGTCTTAGCCACTTATATCCTCCTCACATAGAGTATTGTTCGCCCCAAACGCCGTCCCCTTTTGGAAACGGCGCTTTTAGGGCAGGTGAACCTATTTCTTGAACGGGAAACCGAAGGCGTCCAGAAGGGCCTTGGCCTCCTCATCGGTATTGGCGGTGGTCACGAAGGTGATGTCCATACCACGCTGGTGATCGACGGAGTCGAAGTCGATCTCGGGGAAGATGAGCTGCTCGGTGACGCCCATGGAGAAGTTACCACGGCCGTCGAAGCTCTTGGCGGAGATGCCGCGGAAGTCGCGGATACGGGGGATCGCGACGGAGGTCAGACGATCGAAGAACTCCCACATACGGTCGCCACGCAGGGTAACCTTGCAGCCGATCGGCATACCAGCGCGCAGGCGGAAGGTAGCGATGGACTTGCGGGCGCGGGTGATCATCGGCTGCTGGCCGGTGATGGCGCGCAGGTCGCGCACGGCACCGTCGATGGCCTTGGAATCGGTAGCGGCCTCGCCGACACCCATGTTCACGACGATCTTCTCAAACTTGGGGATCATCATGACGTTCTCGTACTGGAACTTTTCCTGAAGCTGCTGCTTGACCTCGTTGTTGTACTTGGTCTTCAGACGCGGCACATACTTCTCTTCTGCCATTGTTCACTCCTTCTTGGGGTTTTAAGCACGGGGCGTGGCCACGGTGGGTTGTCCTCGTGCCTCCTGGCTGCATCCGCCCCGCTCATGGCATTTCGCGGTTTGGACTCGACGCAGCAGGAGCCGACAAAACAATCGGTACTATACGCGCATTGGGCGCGTATTTCCAGAAAAACCTCGTCTGCCTGCACAACTCCACAACTCCCCCGCACATATTGAACCCTAGGGGATCAAAAGAGCAGTTGCGGTGAAATAGTTCCCGGCTGACCGCCCGTCGGGCCCATCTGGGAACTATTTCACCGCAACTCATATCGAGGATGCCATTAGCGCTTGCGGGGGACGAGCTTGGTGCGGCGCAGGTGGATCATCTCGGCAGCGATGGAGATGGCGATCTCCTCGGGGTCCTCGGCCTCGATGGCGACACCGATCGGCAGGTGCAGCTCGCCGATTTGCTCCTTCGTAAAGCCCTCTTGCTCCAGGCGGGCGTGCACAAAGGCCGTCTTACGGCGCGAGCCCAGGCAGCCCAGATAGGCGGGTTTGGCGCGCATGGCCTGAATCACCACGTCGATATCGGACTTGTGGCCCGCCGTGGCGACGACCACCAGGTCGCGCGGACCGATGGGGCACAGCTTGCTCAGGTTCTTGTAGTCGACCAGACGACGGTCGTAGACACCGGGCACCCATTCGGGGGTCAGCGTGCCGGGGCGGTCGTCGCACGCCACAACGGCAAAGCCCGCCGCCGTGAGTACGCGCGCCGTCGCGGCGCCCACGTGGCCGCAGCCAAAGATATAGGTCAGGCCCTCGGGGCAGAGCGTCTCGATGTGCGCCGCGGGAATCTCGGAGGCCGCGTTGGTGTAGGTGACCTTAGTCCCCTCCTCCACCAGCGATAGCCCGGGGCAGCCCGCAATGGTGCGGCGCGATTCCTCGCCATGGTACTCGGCCGCATCGCCCTCGAGCGCGCTCGCGATAAACGGCTCACAGTCGATGACGAAATCGCCGATGCGCCGATACGCCAGCACATCGGCAATTTCCTGAAACAACGGCACCTTGGTCGCATCCAGATGCAGGTAGCACAGGCAGATGGCTCCGCCGCAGATCATGCCGGTATCGGAGTTCTCACCGCCCATGGTGTAGCGGACCAGACGCGACTGTCCCGCGCTCAGGAGCTCGCGCGCCTCATCCAGCGCAAAGAGCTCAATCTTGCCGCCGCCGATAGTGCCCGCCTGGCTGCCATCGGCAAAGACAGTCATCCAAGCGCCCACACCGCGCGGTGACGACCCCGCCGTACCGGCCACGACCACGAGCTCGCACGTCTCGCCAGCACGCAGGGCGGCAAGCGCCGCATTCACCACATCGAGCTTTTCCATTGCCGCCTTCTATCCTCTAAAGACATCGGTGAGCATAGCGAGTGCCTCGAGCACGCCGCCGCCGACCGACGTCGCCTTGTCCGAAATGTAGTTGATATAGCTGGCATCGCCGCGCGGATCGACATCGGCGCATTTAAAGCCCTCAGTCACCTGCACGCCGCTCGCCAAAAGCCCGCGCAGACAGCCATCGATCTGCGTGCACATGGGCGTATCGCCCGCGTAGCCAATCACGTCTCCGGCGCTCACGATGTCGCCGATCGCGCGGTCGGACCGGAACACGCCGACGGCGGGGCTGTGGATAACGCGCTCCTTGCCATAGCCGGCGATCATGCCCGGCACGCCCGTGTTGGGCTGGGGTGAACCTTGGGTAATGACACGGCCGAGAAAATGCCCGCGCATGGTCTCGACCACGGCGTCGCAGTCTACCGGCGCGGTAAAGCCCGGCCCCACGGCGATGACGGCAGGCGCCATGTCGCGCGTGGTGCCCAAATTGCGCTTAGCCAAAATCGCGTCGACCACGGCCGCGGGTTTAAGCTCATCGAGCATCTTGGCCCGAGGGTCCACCACAACGGCGACGTCTCCGGCCTCGGTAATCGCAAGCGCCTCTACCGGCGTCTGCGCCAAGCGAGCGCGAATGCCCTCGACCTGGACCTCGCCCAGGCGAATGGCCTCGCAAAAACTGATTGTGCGACGGATACACGTGGGGGCCGCGATATCGGCCATGACAACCAACACGCCGGCGCGCACCAAACGGGCAGCGACACCCGTGGCGATATCGCCGGCGCCGCGAACATAAACGAGCATTCCCGGGGCACCTCCCTGTGCTACGGTTTGAGCAGAGCAAAAGCGGTTCGACCGCTACTCTGATGATTATTTATTATCACAGTATTATACGGCGGTGAACAGATGGAAACGACGGGCGGAAACCTTGCCTCCGCGCTCAAGATCGAGACGGGCATTACCGCGATTATCGGCAGCGGTGGCAAGTCGACCTTGCTCAAGACGCTCGGCCTTGAGCTCATGCGCGCTGGCGGCCGCGTGCTCCTCTGCACCACCACGCACATGTTTCCCGTTGCCGGCGTGCCATGGAACGGGTCGAGCCGTCGCCTGGACGCCGTGCCTTGGAAGCCGGGCGCCGCACATGTCCCTGGTTGCACCTGCGAGGCCTGCGCGGGCCTTGTCCGCGGAAGCATCTGCCAGGCGGGTGTTTTGGACCCGGAGACAGGCAAGCTCTCCGCCCCCGCCGAGCCGCTCAACGAGTTGGCGCAGCGCTTTGACTATGTGTTGGCCGAGGCAGATGGCAGCAAGCGACTCCCGCTCAAGGCGCATGCCGCCTGGGAGCCGGTAATTCCCGCCGCCACGGCAAACGTTGTCTGGGTCGTCGGCGCCTCGGGGCTCGGCAAGCCCGTCGCCAAGGTTGTCCACCGCCCCGAGCTCTTCTGCGAGCGTTGCGGCTGTGAGCCCACCGACACCGCCACCCCAGAGCGCGTCGCCATGGCGCTCAATGCCGAGCTGCAGATGCTGAACCTCAGCAATGCCCGTATCATGCTCAACCAAGTCGACGCGCTTGCCGACCCAACGATGGCAGATCGCTTCGAGGCAGCCCTCGGCCACCCCCTCATCGCCACCAGCCTCAAGTAGCTGGCGCTGCCCCAGCAGGCCTATAAGTTGCGGTGGAATAGTTCCTGAAACGGCCTATTTGGCGGCTAAACAGGAACTATTCCACCGCAACTGCGGAGGGAAATCCGGTGATCTTCCTGCTAGCGGGGGACGTAGCGGCCGGGCTGGGCTCCGGTGGGCTCGCCGTCGCGCGCCACCAGCACGCCGTTCACAAACACAGCCTTTGCGCGGCCATGCGCCTCAAAGCCCTCGAGCGGCGTGTAGTCCACGGCCTGATGCTGCGTCGCGGCACTGATCGTCCAGCGCGCCTGGGGATCCCACACGCACACGTCGGCATCGGAGCCCTCGGTAAGACAACCCTTGCGCGGGTACATGCCAAACACGCGCGCCGGGTTCTCGCTCATCAAGCGGCACAGATCCTCGGGGCCCAACTGCCCCTCAAAGCTCGTGGCAATCGCGACGGGACGATGCTCCACACCGGGCCCGCCATTGGGAATCGCGCGAAAGTCGTCGCGCCCGCGGTCCTTTTGCCCGTGTAGGTTAAAGCTGCAGTGGTCGGTCGCAATCGTATCGATCTCGCCGGCCACAAGCGCCTCGCGCAATGCCGCACGGTCACCCGCATGGCGCAGCGGCGGGCTCATCACATACTTGGCACCCGCAAAGCCGTCCTCGCCCTGCTCCAAGTAGCACGTATCGTCGAACATCAGATACTGAGGGCAGGTCTCGACATAAATATTCTTCTGCCCGCGCGCCTTGGCGGCACGGATGGCCTCGAGCCCCAGCTTGGTCGAAAGGTGCACCACGTTGACCGGTGCGTCGCCGGCCAGGTGCGCCAGATATAGCAGACGGCTCACTGCCTCGGCCTCGCACACATCCGGACGGCTGAGCGCATGGCCCTCGGGCCCGTGGATACCCTGCTCAAACACGCGCTTCTGCAGCTCGTCCACCAGCGTACCGTTCTCGCAATGCACGCACAGTATGCCGCCAATACGCTTGAGCTCCTCGAGCACCTCGAGCGTCTCGGCATCGTCCAGGCGCAGATGATCGTAGGCAAAGTAGGTCTTGAACGACGATACGCCCGCCTCGCGCATGGCCGAAAGGTCGGCGCGGTTGCGCTCGTTCCACTCGGCGAGTGCCATATGAAAGGCGTAGTTGGCCGTGCAGGTTCCGTCGGCGCGGCGATGCCACTCGGCCAAGGCATCGGGCATGGTCACGCCGCGATCGGCCGTCGCGTAGTCCACAATGGTCGTCGTGCCGCCGCAGGCAGCCGCGCGCGTGCCGGTCTCAAAGCTATCGGCCGTCCAATCCATGCCGGTCCAGCACTGCATGTGCGTGTGGCCGTCGATAAAGCCGGGAAACACCCAACAGCCCACGGCATCCTCGACGGTGTCGCCCTCGGCCGGCTCAATCGCCGCGGCGATCCGCACGATCTTATCGCCCTCCATGGCAAGATCGGCGCGGCGAAGCCCCTGGGGCGTCACGAGCGCGCCGTTTTTGATGATGATCATAATTGCTCCTTATTGATTGATGCAGTTGGCCACGCGATCAAAATACGAGCAGGCGGCGATATGCTCCGCTATGCGTCGCTGTCCCTTGGCGGTATCGACGTCCCACAGCTCGTAGGCGTGCGCTTCGACCAGCGCAACGTCGACGCGGCCTTTGAGAATCGAGCCCCCGCCGTCCTTGCCCTCAAGACACATAAGTGCATCGAACAGTTCCGCCGGAAAGAGCACCGGACTCGAAGGCTCACCGTTGCACGCAAGACGCACCGGATGCTTGCGGCCACGCTCGTCAAATGCACGAACCATAGCCTCAAAAGAATCCGAACTCACGAGCGGCTGGTCGCCCGGCAAAAAGAGGCAGCCTTTCCAGTTGCGTTCGACTCCCCACGAAAGGCCCGCACGGACGCTTTCGCTGCGCAGCTCGGCATCGTGCAGCACGCACGGGCAATGCTTGTCCTCGCAAATCTGGGCGACCTCGGGCCAACGCGTCGAAACCACGACGTCAAAGCCCCGGGGAACCGAATCGATGGTCCGGGCAATCAGCGGCTTGCCATAGATATCGGCGAGCATCTTGTTAGAGCCAAACCGCTTGCCCTCGCCCGAGGCCATAATCACGCAACCGAGTTTCATCTCCGCAAACCTCCCCTGGCTGCCTTGAACGCCATAGTTGCCATACCCACCATACCAATCTCGCACTCCGTCGGAACAGACACGCGCTCGTTTTTCCAGCGAGCGTCCCTCGGCTCTCTGTAGCACAAAGGAGGGCACCCTGCGACGCAGGACACCCTCCTCAATGGTGCAGATATGCCTACTCGGCGTTGCCGGTAAACGTGGTACCGGTCTTGCCGGCAAGGCCATCGCGCGCCTTCTCGAGCAGCGTGATGAGCGCCGCGCGACCCGGCTTGCTCTCGGCAAACGTCGAGGCGGCCTGGACCTTGGGCAGCATGGAGCCGCGACCGAACTCGTTGGCCTCGGACAGACGCTTAACATCGGCAGCGGTCAGCGTGTCGAGCCACTGCTCGTGATCGGTGCCAAAGCCAATGGCAACCTTCTCCACCGCCGTCAGGATAATCAGGGCGTCGGCATCGAGCTGCTCGGCGAGCTTCTCGGCCGCAAAGTCCTTATCGATGACGGCCGCAGCGCCCTTAAGGTGGTGGCCCTGGGACTTGGTGACGGGAATGCCGCCACCGCCGCAGGAAATCACCACATGGTTGGACTCAACGAGCGACTTAATGGTGTCGAGCTCGACGATGCTCACGGGCTTGGGCGAGGCAACCACGCGACGGAAGCCCTGCTTCTCATCGTGGATAAACTGGTAACCGCGGTCGGCCTCCAGCTCCTTGGCCTCGGCCTCGCTCATCCACGGACCGATCGGCTTGACCGGGTCGGCAAAGGCCGGGTCGTCTGCCGCAACCTCGACCTGGGTGAGCACGGTGGCGACACCCTTGTCGATGTTGCGGTCGAGCATTTCCTCGCGCAGGGCATTTTGCAGGTCATAGCCAATGTAGCCCTGGCTCATGGCACCGCAAACGGACAGCGGACAGGGAATGTACTTCTGAGGGTTAGAGCGCGTGAGCTCGGCCATCGCATTGGCGATCATGCCCACCTGGGGGCCGTTGCCATGCACGACGACGACCTCGTTGCCCTCCTCGATCAGGTCGACAATAGCCTTGGAAGTCGTCTTGACGGCCTCCATCTGCTCGGGAAGGTTGGCGCCGAGGGCGTTTCCGCCCAGGGCGACAACAATACGCTTAGCCATTTCTCAGCCCAGCTTTAGGCCTGGAACCAACGGGCGGCGTTGCGCTCGTCGAGGGCCTTGAGGGCGGCGGCGGGATCGGCAACCTTCTGCAGGAACATCATGGCTGCGATGGCGTACGGCTTGTAGCTGGCCTCCTTGTACATGCCCACGCGGTGCATGTCGAAGACGTCGGCGTTGACCTCGCCGTACTCGCAGGAGACACCGGAGATGTCGGCGGGCAGCGGGTGCATAAAGATGGTGTCCTGGCCGTTGGCGGTCTTCTCCATGAGCTCGGTCGTGGAGCACCAATCCTGATGCGTAGCGTTCTGGGCGAGCAGCTCCTTCTCGAGCGCAGCGATGCCGGCGTCGTCGCCCTCGGCGTACAGGTTGGTGCGCTTCTCCATGGCGGCAAACGGAGCCCAGCTCTTGGGGATCACGATGTCGGCGCCCTCGAAGGCCTCGGCCATGGTGTTGGCCTGCTTAAAGGTGGTGCCGGACTCGGCGGCATAGCCGCGGGCGCGCTCGACGACCTCGGGCATGAGGTCGTAGCCCTCGGGGTGAGCCAGGGTGACATCCATGCCAAAACGGGGCAGCAGGCTGATCAGCGACTGCGGGCAGGACAGCGGCTTGCCGTAAGAAGGCGAATAGGCCCAGGTGACGGCGACCTTCTTGCCCTTGAGGTTCTCAAGACCGCCAAACTCGTTGATGAGGTAGAGCATGTCGGCAGAGGACTGCGTGGGGTGGTCGGAATCGGACTGCAGGGAGATGAGCGTGGGACGGTGATCAAGAACGCCGTCCTCGTAGGCCTGCTGGACGGACTCGGAGACCTCGCCCATGTAGGCGTCGCCCTTGCCGATGTACATGTCATCGCGGATGCCGATGACGTCGGCCATAAAGGAGATCATGGTAGCGGTCTCGCGGACGGTCTCGCCGTGGGCGATCTGGGACTTCTTCTCGTCCAGGTCCTGCAGCTCAAGGCCGAGCAGGTTAGCGGCCTTAGAGAAGGAGAAGCGCGTACGGGTGGAGTTGTCGCGGAACAGCGAGACGGCCAGGCCCGAGTCGAAGATCTTGGGAGAGACGTTGTTCTCACGCAGCTCGCGCAGGGCGTCGGCGACGATGTAGAGAGCTTTGAGCTCATCGGTGGTCTTATCCCAGGTGTGCAGGAAGTCGCTGCCGTACATACCCTTAAAATCGAGGCCGTTCAGCTGCTCGACGAGCTCGGTAAACTTAGCGTCCATGGAAATGTCCTTTCTAAAGATGAAACAATCGCAATGAGTAGATGTGCTCCGGTATGCGTGTGGCTAGAACATGCAGAGCACCATGACGAGGACCCGCCACCGTTGAGGAAGCACGAGAGATAACGACCGCGGGCCCCAAGTCAGCAGGAGGCGCCGGGGACACGAGCGGCCCCCGGCTCAACAAGATCGAGGAATGGGACTAGTCGATCTTGTTGTTGGTCAGACCGGCGCGGAACACGGTGGCATCGCCATCGGCCTGGCTCGGATCGTAGAGGTTCAGGGCAGCCACATACATGGCAGCAGCGGTGACCAAGTCGTCCTTGTAGGTGACCTCGTTGGGAGCGTGAGCCTGAGACTCGGCACCCGGGCCAAAGCCCACGCAGGGGATGCCATAGCGGCCCTGGATGGAGACGCAGTTCGTGGAGAAGGTCCACTTGTCGCACAGCGGACGACCGGTGCGCTTGTCCATGCTGGGCTCGCAGCCGATGCGCTCGTCACCGAACATGGCCTTGTGGGCGTCGACGAGGGCCTTGACGTGCGGAGCGGTCTCCTTGTTGATCCACGTGGGGAAGTAAGCCTCGGTCTCGTAGACCTCGCCGGTCCAGGACGGACGGTCGTACATGTACATGGAGACCTTCACGTCGTCGCCGTACTTCTTGGCGGCCGGCAGGTTGCGGATCTCGTCCAGGCAGGACTCCCAGGTCTCGCCGGCGGTCATGCGACGGTCGATGGAGATGGCGCAGGAGTCAGCGACAGCGCAGCGGCTGGGGCTGGTGTAGAAGATCTGGCTGACGGTGCAGGTGCCGCGGCCCAGGAAGCGGGCGTCCTCGAAGTGCTCGGGGTTGTACTTGGGGTCGAGCATCTTGACGAGGCCCTTGATGTCGGTCGACTCGTCGCAGCCGTTGTTGTTGAGGGCGCGGACGTCGGCGATGATGTCGGCCATCTTGTAAATGGCGTTGTCGCCGCGGTCGGGAGCGGAGCCGTGGCAGGAGGTGCCGTGAACGTCGACGCGGATCTCCATGCGGCCGCGATGACCGCGATAGATGCCGCCGTCGGTGGGCTCGGTGGAAATGACGAACTCGGGCTTAATGCCGTCCTTGTTGTAGATGTACTGCCAGCACATGCCGTCGCAGTCCTCTTCCTGGACGGTGCCGACGACCATGATCTTGTAGCCCTCGGGGATGAGGCCCATGTCCTTCATCATCTTGGCAGCGTAGGTAGCAGAAGCCATGCCACCCTCCTGGTCAGAGCCGCCGCGGCCGTAGATGATCTCGTCGGTCTCGTAGCCCTCGTAGGGATCGGCATCCCAGTTCTCGATGTTGCCGATGCCGACGGTGTCGATATGGGAGTCGATGGCGATGATCTTGTCGCCCTCGCCCATAAAGCCCATAACGTTGCCCAGGCCGTCGACCTTGACCTCGTCATAGCCAAGGCTCTCCATCTCGGCCTTGATGCAGGCAACAACCTCACCCTCCTCGCAGGACTCAGAGGGGTGAGAGATCATAGCGCGCAGGAAGCGAGTCATATCAGCACGATGAGACTCAGCCGCAGCCTTAATGGCATCAAAATCGAGTTCTTTAGTCATAACAGTCAACCTTTCTACAAGGGTTTACCTACAGGTAGATATTTCAGATAGATCACTTGTGCCAAGCGGCGTGAGGTTGAGCACCCCACAAGCAAGTAACCATAGGAGGCGGACGGAGGACTTTGCTCCGTCGCGAGTTCCGCACGAGCCGGAGAGCACTTAATGTGCTCTCCGTGCGAGCAGGACTGTCCGAGCAGGGAGTAAAGTCCTCCGGCTGCCTCCGGACAGGTCAGTCTGCTAGCAGGTCGGATACTCGCCCTCCCAGACGATGCGACGGTACTGATCCGGATCGGTGTCGCCCTCGGTGGAGAAGCAGAGCACGGAGCTCGTCTTGTCCAGGCCGATGAGCTCCTTGAGCTCGGCGTACTCGGGATCGAGCATAAGGGTCTCGACCAGACCGGTGGTCACAGCGCCGGACTCGCCGGAGATGACGCGCGGGTCGCCCTTCTCGGGGGCGCCCAGGGTGCGCATGCCGCGAGCGGTGACCCAGTCGGGGCAGGACACGAAGGCGGTGGTGTGGTTGCGCAGAATATCCCAGCCCAGGATGTTGGGCTCGCCGCAGCACAGGCCGGCCATGATGGAGGGCATGTCGCCGTCCACGATGCGCGGATCGCCGTCGCCGGCGGCAGCGCCCTTGTACAGGCAGGCGGCAGGTGCGCACTCGACCACGACGAAGGTGGGCGGGTTATCGGGATACAGGTTGGTGAAGTAGCCCACCACGGCGCCGGCCAGCGAGCCCACGCCAGCCTGGACAAAGACGTGCGTCGGGCGGTTGATGGCCATCTCGCGCAGCTGCTCGGCAGCCTCGGAAGCCATGGTGCCGTAGCCCTCCATGATCCAAGACGGGATCTTCTCGTAGCCCTCCCAGGCGGTGTCCTGAACGATAACGCCGCGCTCGCAAGCGTCGGCCTCGGCGGCGGCCATGCGCACGCACTCGTCGTAGTTGACCTCTTCGATGGTCACCGTGGCGCCCTCGGCGGCGATGTTATCGAAGCGGGGCTTGGTGGAACCCTTGGGCATGTGCACGACGGCCTTCTGGCCCAGCTTGTTGGCAGCCCATGCCACGCCGCGGCCATGGTTGCCGTCGGTAGCGGTAAAGAAGGTGGCTTGGCCAAAGTCCTTGGCAAGCTGATCGGAGGTCAGGTAATCGAAGGTGCACTCGGCAACGTCCTTGCCGGTCTCGTCGGCAATGTAGTTGGCCATGGCAAACGAGCCGCCCAGAACCTTAAAGGCGTTGAGGCCAAAGCGATAGCTCTCGTCCTTAACGCACAGGTTGGACAGACCCAGGCGCGCAGCCTGACCGTCCAGGCGGGCAAGCGGGGTGACGGTATATTGAGGGAACGACTGGTGGAAGGCACGGGCCTTCTTCACGTGGTCGAGACTCATGATTCCCAAGTGCTTGTCATCGCTCTTGGGCATCGTGTTGCCCGCCCACTGGATCTTATCGGCCATACGGTGAACTCCTTAAGTCCTCTCTTGCCGGCCCCCGCATACGCGTTTCAGCCCGATCCCATTCACACGGCTGAACTTTTATGTGGATGCCAAACAAAAAGTTTGTTATCAATGTTCTATCACACTTTTTGATTGGATAACCTAACAAATTGTTTGTTGCCGCAATCGGTACCTTTTCGCCGCCGAACGGTCACATAACGCAGCAACGCTTTCGTTATTTGCGAACAAGTGTGGTTTATGGCAAAGTGTGCCCAAACTAATTTTTAGGAAGGCACCCATGACCCCCGCACAGATTGAGTTTTACAAGCGCCTTGCACACGGTCTGGCGCTCCAATTTGGCCCCAACTGCGAAGTCGTCGTCCACGATCTGGAGACCGAGGACGTGGACCACTCCATCGTAGTGATCGAAAATGGCCACGTCAGCGGGCGCAAACTGGGTGACGGCCCCAGCCATATCGTGTTTGAGTCCATGCACGAGGGCACCACCGACGTACACGACCGCGAGCCGTACCTCACTAAAACCACCGATGGCAAGCTGCTCAAGTCCTCGACCATCTTTATCCGCAACGACGAAGGCAAGCCCGTCGGCATTTTGGGCATCAACTTTGACATTACGCTTATGAAGGCTTTTGAGCGTTCGCTCGACGCCTTTACCGGCACCGGCGGCACGGGCTATACCGAGCCCGAGCCCATTACCAAGAACATCGGCGACCTGCTCGAGGACCTGCTGCACGAGTGCGAGCAGTTTGTGGGCAAGCCCGCGGCACTCATGACCAAAGACGAGCGTATTCGTGCCATTGGCTACCTCGACCGTCGCGGCGCCTTCCTCATTTCCAAGTCGAGCGAGCGCGCCTGCGAGTTCTTTGGCATCTCCAAATACAGCTTCTATAGCTACCTCAACGAGGCCAAGGCGGCGGCCGGCGACAAGTAGGTACTCGCCTGGATTGCCCCTCCCCTTTTGGGCGCGAGTTCTGGAAAGCACGAATCCAAGACCGAGTCGCTTGGGAAGTTCCATATAATCGATGTCATTGGTATTTCGAAAGGGTGGAACAGAATGGCGCTGAGCAAGGCATCATGCACCGGTCGCGGATTGATTCCGGCAATTGGTGGACATGTGCACCGCATGTTCGATGAGGGTGAAGACGACCTGTTTTCGCTGAGCCTTGACGACGTGATGGATGATCGCCCGTGGACCGCCGACGAACTCATGGGCGGTGGGGCTCGCCCGTCAAGCCCCAATCCCGCACTTGCGCCTAAGTCCGCATCTGCGCCGACTCCTGCGCAGCCGCCTGTTTCGACGCCCGCGTCTGCGCCCGCACCCATTTCGGCGCCCACGCCCACTCCCCGCCCCGCAAGCGACCCGTCCGAGACGGCGGCATTTCTCGCTGCGGCGACGCAGGGCAAATCGGCCGACAGCACCGTTATGTACAGCGCCCAGCAGTTGCCTGTTCCTGCGGCACGCAAGCCTCCGGTCACAAGGCTCGATGAGCCCGTTGCCCATCAGGTTGCCTACGATTTCTGGGCTGCAGCCGATCTGGATGAGACCTCTACCGGCATGCCGGCGCTCGACGTTCCAGTTAACCCGCTTTTTGCCGCCAACACGAGCGCCGCGGACTATGAGGGCGGTGCGGCATATTCCGATTATTCCGATGGCTATGCTGACGCCGGTCGCATCGAGACCGAGGATTATGGCACCGCATCGAGCGATTATCTCAACGATCCGTACGCTGCCACGCCTGCACCGGAATATGACCCGGAGGCCGCGTCCGCACCGGCGTATACCAAAAGCACGGGCGAAGAGCGCTTCGCCGATTATTACGCCAAGGAAAAGGCGCTGCGTTTCTCGGAATTTCCGCAGGCAGTCAAGGTTGCCTTTATCGCCATTGTCATTGCCCTGCTCGGCGTCATTGCGTTTGAGGGATTCCAGCTGTTCTCCGGCCCCACCCAAGCGGAGTCGGAGACCCAGCAAAAAGAGGACGACAACCAGTACCTGGACATCAACACCCTCAAGGGCGACCCCAACGACGGGGACGACGAGTAGCGAGGGTTAAGGGAGGGCCGGAAGAGCCGGCGGCATGTTATGGCTCCAAAAGCCCTGCCATAAAGATGGGCAGATACAGCACGTCACCATCGCGGTGAAGATTACATTCCGCAAGTACCAGGGCGCGATCGATTCCGTAGCCCTTCGTCGCGAGCGCGTTGTCGAGCGCCGCATGGGACTTAAAGCTCTTGCCCGACTTGACCTCGATGGCAAGGACCTCCCCATCGAGCGTCTCCTCCACAAAATCGAGCTCGCCGACTTTTTTAGACGTAAAGTAGCGCAATCTGAATCCGTGGGCTTTGAGCTCTTGGGCAACGAAGCCCTCAAACGCCGCCCCCATGTTCATGCCAAAGGCGTCTTCCGCCTCCCCATCAAAAACGCCTTGGGCGACCCTTTTGGAATACGACGACATGAGCATTCCGGTGTCCAAGTAAAACAGCTTGAACAGATTTCGTTGCTCCCCCAATAAAAGGGGTGCCACGGGCGCCGTTACGTTATACACGGGAAGCGCGACACCCGCCTCCGATAGCCAGAGAAAATGATCTGTCACCTGCGAAAAACGTTTGACACCGTTAATCGATGACAGTTTGAATCGCTTGTTTTTGGAGCCGGCCTCGCTGGGAATCAGATCATAGATATCGCGAATAACCAAGCGTAGCTCAGGCGGAGCGTACTTTGCGATGTCATCGCGATACAGGGCGTGAAGATCGCGATGGATGTTTCGAACCTCGTCGACATTGCGCGTCGCCAAGAAGGAATTGACCGCGTCGGGCATGCCCCCCACCACCACATACTGATGGAACAGATTGAGCAAGCGGTCATACAGATAGCCGGGGAGCTCCTTTTCGTCCTTTAGACAACCCCTGAGCATGTCAAACGCTCCGGCAGCAACGCCGCTTGCCCAGCAGAACTCCTCAAAGTCGAGCGGGTACATCTGGACCTGCTCGACATACCCCACCGGCAGGGAATCGATGCCCTCGAGCTCAACGCCAAGGAGCGATCCGGTAAGGATGTATCGAAAGTCGCCGCGCTGGACCAGGTATTTGATAAACGTCACTACGTTGGGGCATCGCTGCACCTCGTCGATAACCACAACGGTCTTGTTCGCAACCATCGGCTGCGTTGCAGCAATAGACATGCGCATAAGCAGGTCATCCGCGCTTTTTGCCGCCAAAAACGAATCGCGCACGGACGCGTCGGCGATAAGGTCGAACGTCACGACATTTTCGAACGACTCGCTTGCAAAGACGTTGACCAAATATGACTTTCCTACCTGTCGGGCGCCCTTGACCAAAAGAGCCTTGTTAGGCGACGAGGCAAGCCAAGATTCAAACTGTGCTTTCGCTTTTCTCTGTAGCATAAGCGTACCCCTTATTACGTGCTGTTTTAGCACTATGATACACTTTTCCGTGGTTGCTAGATGCTCATTTCGACACTTTTTCGAGTTTTTGAAGTGTGTATTACGACACTTTTCCGTACTTTTACACGGCTGATTTCGACACTTTTCCGGATGAAAGCCGAATAATCACTTGGGAAATCAAGCGCCATCCGCGCGTCATTTCGCGGATGGCGCTTGATTTCTGTCCGTACACGTTGATAGACTCCATCGTGTCTGCAAGGAGCGGGCACGTTTTATCCAGAGTCGGGGTAGAGAGTTGGCTCCACGATCCCGACGCCAACCGGCCAAGAGGCACGGTGGCCCTGCCAACATCGATGAAAGGAGTCCGTATGGACAATTTCTCCGTGCGCAGCGAGCGCAACTTCCACAACCTGGTCGTCAAACCGAATCACATGCATCTTCTGGAGAAGCCAAATGGCTACGCCTCGGCCATGGTCAAGAGCAGTCTCTCCTATCAGATGCGCTTTACCGTGCAGGTGCTTGAGAAAGAGCCCTGCGTCGCCGGTGACCCGCACGTACTGCAGACCAAGCTGCTTGGAGACGACTCGCGCGAGCCGTCCAGCTGGAAGCTGTTTGCCGACGGCAAGTGCGTTGCGGACGGATCTGGCGCCTTTGCACGCGAGTGCTTCTGCGAGGGCGCCGAGGTGTTCCTGGACTTGTGCCGAGATGCCGTCGAGACTGCCGAGCTGCGCCAATGGAGCCAGAGGGAGTACGAGCTGTTGAGTGCCGCGCGCGGGATCGTGGAGGTGTAGGCGAGCGGATGAGCCATCGGCAATTCCGAGCTGGCAAGGGCCGGGAATTAGATTCCCGGCCCTTAACCTAGCACTGCTTTATGAGATCGAGCACCGCGGGGATATCGTCAGCGCTACGGAGTGCAACATAGGTCGGCATACCCGGCCCAAATCCGCCCTGTGTGCGCTTGTCCTGGCACATGGCCTCCGGGTCAATCAGCTCGTCCACACTCTTTGCCAGGCCGACGGCAATCCAACCACCGTTGCTGGTCCTGCCATCTAGAACGGCATGCAGTTTTCGCTTGCCCGACCTGAAGCCTACATAGTACTTGGCTATATAGGACTCCCACGAAGGGTCACCACTCAGAACAGACTCGCGCACCTCATCGAAAAGCTTCTGGTTGAGTCCGCCTTCAGCAAAAGTGGGGTGATTCTCCTGCAGAGTCCAGACAGGAGCCTCGTCAGACTCCCCGCGAGAGGGGCGATACTTGTCGACGACATCTGCCGGAAGATCGGGGTACTTCCATATCTCGCACGCCTCTTTCGCCAGCTCGTCCGCACGCTGCCTAATCTCCTCCTCGCCCCATTTATCATGCGAGGCGATCGACTTGTTTAGGTAGAGTGGGCTGCACATAAGTCCCACGTTCGGAAGATTGAGCTTGTCCGAGAACGACCGGTTTGAGTACTCCTGGTTGTAGCCCGTCAGCGTTAGATTTCCCAAGTTGTTGCACAGCCTGTCGTGGATGTCTTCCCAGTTCTCGCCAAGCGATTCCTTCCAACCGTGCTCATCATCAATCGTCTGGGGCATGACGTGCTCGATCTGGTAATCGTCAGCCGAGATGGACTCCTTCGGATGGTGCCAGTTCTCCATGCGTTCCAGGTAATAGCGCTTTTTAGAGAAGCGGTTGTAGCAGTCACGCGTCTTAAACTCCTCGACAAAATGTTCGTCCGTCGGGAAGTACGCGGTCATACCACCGCTATGGATAAGGAGCATCGCCGTAACGTACTCCTCTATATCGTCCTGCTGCTCGAGATTGCGATACATGCCGGCAAAGAAATTATTTAGGCCCGTGGTAAGCCTGCCGCAAACCGCCCGCCTGAACAGAAACGACTCGATAGTCTCGCAGATACGAAGAAACGCATTGCGGTCAATCCTGCCTCCTTCATAAACCGAGTAAAGCAGCATCAGCAAAGGTCTGACCGGTTTCACATAAAGACAAGTAATCCTGCCGAACACTCGGCGCAGCCCCTCGTCTTTTTCCTCGCCAAGGAACAGCCTGGCATATCTCTGCGCATATTCGCGGAGCTCCTTCAGCAGGCCCTCGGTATCTCCATCGTAGTCATCAGCGAAATAGCGTTTGAACTCGTGGTAGGCCTCGTTTTCCTTCGGCATCCTATTGGGAACCTTGAGCCACAGCCAGTACCAGATAAATGCATTGAACTCTTCCTCGCCGCCTTTTCCGAACAAGCGCTCGAGCGGATGCCAGTAACCCTCGTAGAGCTTGGTCTGCTCGTCGTTGGGAAGCGACATAAGAACGTAGTTACGAATGAGGTCAATAGGCGTGAGCGGCTTACCCTTGGAGTTCATGGACTCAAATATGAGCTGGGCATTATCAACGCCAGCGGTGAGCTTAGTGTCGATGACCTGCACGCGGTTTAGCCCCGCCCAAAGCCTTGCAGGGTCGAATGATTTCCCGTGCATCTTCTCGCGGAAGAACGCATGGTTCTCGACAATCCGATCCGATTTTTCATCTGGCACGGGAGACCCAGACACGATGGAGAACAGCGTCTCTTTATCGTCCTGCGAGAGCACCAGCTTGTAGCGCGCCAGACCGTTGTAGTCATCATCGTTAAAGAGGTAGTTCTTCCGCAGTGCTGAAATCTTGAGATCGCCAAGGAAGCCGGCCTTGTCGGGGTTGCTCTCCAAATAGTCAGCCAAAGCTGCAATCATCAACGAAAACGTCGTCATGCGCTGCTGCCCGTCAATCAGAAGCACGCGCGAAATACTCGTGGCAGAGCTCTCGGACTCGGGGATATAGAGCATCGACCCCACGAAGTGCGATACGTCATCACGACCCGCTCGCATAACGTCATCCCAAAGCACCTCACACTCTTTTACGCTCCACGAGTAAACTCGCTGGTACACGGGAATGACAAACTGCATCTTCGCCACACCCATAAGGTCGAGTAGATTTGCCTCGGTTGCTTTCATTTACGGTTGTCCCCTCTTATTTACATCGCCTGCAATTGCCCCGTCAATCAAAACACTGGAGATGAGATTGTGGGCAAGCCGCGTGGTCAGTATCCGCAAAGAGCTAAAAGGCAAATAGTCTTTTAGCGTCCTTATCACAAATAATACGTGCACCTTCACTATTTGGCGGTATTAGACAATAGCTAAATGAGTATCGGTTATCATAGCGTTAGCGCTTACGACCTCCTTTTTGCTGGCATACGTCAGCTTAGAATCCCGACAAAGGAGGAAAAGATGAAGTACACGCCTAACGATGAGGTCGTTCTCGCCGTTATAGATGCTATTGTGGCTATCGCAACCGCATACTTTAAGTATCGCGGCAACGAGACGCCCAGCAGCTAAACGACGGAAGCGCGTCGGCACGCGGACTCTCGTTCGCGTGCCGTTTTCTTACCAAAACCGCACCCGTTCGCCGTTACGTTTTACAAAGAACAGCTTAGACGGCATATTATCGCGACCAACTACGATGAGGTCATCCTTGCTGGCAGCCTCAGTCAATTCCCGTTCACGGGCGCCACGATAGCTGTCAACTCTAACAAATAGCACCTTCGAAGAGACTAGGCCGTAACCGTCATACTCTATGGCAGGTTGCTCGAAGGGCCTAACTGCTTTCACAGGATTTCGCCCCTCAAACTCCAAAACAAAGTCAGTCAAAGGTATCTCGGCTAGCTTCATATACATTTCGCTATAGGAAACGTGCTTCAATCCAAGCGTTTCAAGCGCCTTTTCCTTGCTTCCTGGGATAACATAACCGCCCAATAGGTAATACAGAAGCGCAATTGCATCTTGCCTAATCCTATTAACTTCATCCAAATCCGTAAAGTTATCCTTGTGGAAATAGCCATTCCTATCTTTACCTGCAAAATCCCTTATCTTGAGAAGCACGAAATGTCTTCCCTCGTCGCTAATCCTCCAAGCCTCTTTATTGTCATGGAGAAGATTCGCAAGAGCGACCAGGGTTGTCGAAAACCACCGCTTATTTGATTCGACGAACTGGATGTGTTTAGCCTCTCGAGACCAATCGAATGGTCTCTTGTATACGACTGCCCTATTTCCTTTCTTAGCTGTGGCAATGAAGAGTTTTTCTGATCCCGGCTCGCCTAGCGTAGCAAGCATAAGCTCATATGCGAGCTGCTCAACCGCCTTTATATAGCCACAAACAATTGAAGTGTAATCGAACTCTCCGCCCCGCAAAAAAGACCTGCGCAGGTACTCCGATGTAGTAAGACATCTTGCAAAGCCCTTTGTTCCAGCAAGGCAGTGTCCGAGTCCATCATCGAAGAAAGCTGTATTGAGCACTTTTCGATCTTCGTCGACAAGCCTGAACGTGGTGTGATTTGATTGAACCGTGTAATTCGACTCAGAAAAGCCGTCAACAGTACGACGAACTTCATCTACCAACGAAGCCCTGAATGGCGCCAAACGAGGCATGGAGAGGCTAGAAATGGCCTGTAGACCGATGATATCCTCTACCCTGGCAACTGCATCTCGAACGCGATAAACAAACTCATCGTAGAGATCCTCTGGGAAGAACTTTTTGAAAAAGCCGCTCGATGGTATTTGGAATACGCTATCGAATCCTTCGACACGCAACTCGTTGGGACATCGTTTTAGCCCCTCAATCTCTGCTGCAGACCAGTCGATAACGACAATCCTGCTGATTCCCCATGCATCTAGGATTTTATCAACTTTCATAGCGGTAAATGAGTCCGGAAGGGTGTATCGATACCCTACGGTTTCGCAATTTGTTGAAATTAGAAACTCAATAGGGTTCGTACTTTCGTGCCTCTCATTATTCGACCCAACAACAGCCGAGCCCTTCGGCCAGGCAGCGTCAATACCATAGAGAGCGAACAAGGATCCGAGTATTGGATTGACTATGTTATTTCTAACGGAAAACTCGAGAGATGCCTTAAAGAAATCGTATTCAACCTGCTCTTGCGATGGCTGAATCAGCGTCGCAAAACCGCCGATTCGTCTCCGGAGCTTTTCGCCATTCCAGTGCTCCCTAAATATGTAAGTCGTTCGCAATGCAGAGGCAATCTGTTCGTCAATCAACGCAACTGCCTTTTCTAGTTGGGCGTCGGCATTCATCGTTCGCCTTTCGTCAAAAGCCACCGTATCGTTATTATGTCAGCGAATTCTGATGGCTGGTACATTGCTTTCAGCAAAGTCTCTTGCGGAATTGGATACCGATTTACATTTAGATGCCCCCGTTAAGAAAACGCACTTGAACATCTTGCTCTGCAGGCAAAGCCGCACCGGAGTGATGCGGAGGTCTGCGCGGGGTTTCACGGGTTCCCTTGACGCGGCCCAGCGGAAGTGCCACCCGGCATCCCTTCCATAACGCACGGGTAAACAAAGGGAAATAGCGCCACCCACCGTGCAAGGAAGGACGCCACCATGGATCTCACGAAAACGGCTAGAGAAATTACCCGTCTCATGCTCCCCTACCTGACCACGCAGCAGAACCGCCAGCTCAAAAAGGTTTTATCGCACTGCCTTTTCGATGAAAGCCAATTAGCTGAAGACTGCGGCGACGGTGAAAGCGAATCATTCCTGGATCTTTTTCTGTCTGCAAAACGCCTCGAAGGCTGCTCGGATAGGACCATCTCCTACTACGAAACCACCATCAATAAAATGCTTGAATCATTCGATACACCAGCTTGCGACCTGGGAACCGAAGAGATTAGGTCCTATCTTTCCGACTATCAGCAAAAAGCCGGCGTCAGTCGCGTCACCGTCGACAATGTCCGAAGAATCATCTCAAGCTTCTACTCATGGCTCGAAGACGAGGACCATATCATTAAGAGCCCGGTTAGACGCATTAAAAGAGTCAAGGCTCCGCAACCCATAAAGGAAACGTATAGCGATGAAGTCGTTGAGATTCTTTGCGATAACTGCGGGTCGCCCCGAAACCTTGCCCTGATCGACCTGTTGCGCTCCACGGGCATGCGTGTGGGCGAACTTGTCTCGTTGGACAGGAGCTCCATCGACACCATCAATCGTGAGTGCATCGTACACGGCAAGGGAAATAAGGACCGCATCGTATATTTTGACGCAAAGACTAAAGTCCATATTGAGAATTACCTGTCAACCCGAATGGACAGCTCGGAAGCACTCTTCGTATCGAGCAAGGCGCCACACGAGAGGCTACAAATTGGCGGCGTCGAGGCGCTGCTTAGAAAACTGGGGCGCGAGCTTGATTTAGGAAGGGTCCACCCTCATAAGTTCAGAAGAACGCTTGCTACAAAGGCAATCGACAAAGGAATGCCCATCGAACAAGTCCAGGTGCTCCTTGGCCATAAAAAAATAGACACCACATTAAGGTACGCGATGGTCGACCAGCGCAACGTCAAAGCATCCCACCGCAGGTACCTAACTTAAATTTCGATTTGTCGACCTGAAGCACGAAGTCGGTGAACTCCTCCTGGAGTTCGAGCGGGGGAACTATAATGCTCGTCCTTCCAATTACGTTTAGATGGAGGTGTTTTACAGCAATCCCCTTAACGCCGCCTGTAAATTGGTCCTGCACTCTTGCGCTTTTTAGTTGTTCTCGTAGGAATACTCCATCAAGAATGTCGCGACGGTATTTGAGGACAGCGAGACTTTCGAATAGACCGATTGGAAAATCGACATCGACAATAGCCGGCATACCAAGTGATCCACTTTTTGTAAGAAGCACATCGCCGATTTGGGTTTCACAACGTTTTTGAATGGACTCATATTCATCCGTGCTTATATGCTTGATGTCGCTGAAATCTAGCTTGCCATCTGATGTGACATTCTTCGCAGAAATGAATGCAATTCCAGCTTCTTGATATTGGGGCGTTTTATGGGTGCCATCAGTAATTTTCGTGCATGCTTGCGAGAGGGGAATCAGCGGAAACTCTTTCTCGGAAAATATTTCGACAAATTGTGATTTGACGACATCATCGCAGGCTTTGAGCAGCTTGCGATAATTGCGCCGAACGCTTTGCGCTGCCCAGAGAATGGTCGCGATTTGTTTCTGGTCTTCAATCGACGGAAGCTCAAATACATAATCGGCAAGGGTCGACCAGTTGATAAAGAAGTTCGTTGAACCGTGCCTGTTTTCCTGTGCATAGTTCCAAAATCTGTCGTTCTGAAGCACCCAAGGCAGGTACTCATTCGACAGGACGCTCTCATCGGCAGTCTCAAGAACGAACGTCTTCTCCGAGCAGACGCCAGCGAAGTCGACCCTTGAGGCCTTCCTGAGATGAGGGTTCCTGGATACGAGGAGGAAGTCGCCGGGCTTAAAGGCGTAATAGAACATGGGGCCGATGGTGCTTCCGGCTATTTCGCCTCGTCCAGCAAGATCAATTTCACCAGATTCAAAATGCTCTCCGGCAACGTAATACAAGAGATTCGTATCGTAACGGTCAGCTCTCGTCTGACAGCGCCTGATGACCTCGGACAGTTTCACCTTCGTCATGCCGCGTACCCCCAGCAGCTAAATTGTGATTTACAGGCGCAGGATGTCTGAATGGGAGGCGATGCTCAGCTCATTTATCTCGGCAAATATGACGGTATAATCACAAGAGCTGTAATTTGTATTTTTGAGCTCATAGGTACCTGAATGACTGAAGAACCGATAAGTAAATCCGAGCTGGGAAACCACTTACTCGGAGCCTGCGATATCCTGCGTGGCCCCATCAACCAGGACGAGTACAAGAGCTACATCACACCGTTGCTCTTCTTCAAGCGCATCTCCGACGTCTACGACGAGGAGACCACCGAAGCTCTAGAGATGTCGGACGGAGACGAAGACTACGCCGCCCTGCCCGAAAACCACAGCTTCGCGGTGCCGGACGGCTGCCATTGGCAGGATGTGCGCAACACCGGCGCAAACGTCGGCAAGGCAATCGTAGACGCCATGGTAGGAATCGAACGAGCCAACCCCGATACCCTCAGCGGCCTCTTCAGTAGCTTCGACGATGCGAGCTGGACAGACAAAGGCAAGCTCTCCGACGAGCGCCTGAAGGACCTCGTCGAGCACTTCTCAGCAAAGAAGTTCGGCAACAGAAACTACAGCGCCGACATGATGGGCGACGCCTACGAATACCTGATCAAGAAGTTCGCCGACATGCAGAAGAAGAACGCCGGCGAGTTCTACACCCCGCGCGAAATCGTCAAGATGATGGTCTCCCTGCTTGAGCCGAAACCTGGCGAGACCGTCTATGACCCCGCCTGCGGCACGGGCGGCATGCTCATCGAAGCCGTGCGGCAGATGGACAACTCCAAGCTCGCCTACGGAAAGCTCTATGGCCAAGAGAAGAACCTCAGCACGTCCGCCATAGCGCGAATGAACCTGTATCTCCACGGCGCGAAGGACTTCCGCATCGCCCAGGGCGACACCCTGCGCGAGCCCGCCTTCCTTGCCGGGAACACCCTCAGGTCGTTCGACTGCGTCCTCGCCAATCCGCCTTTCTCCCTTAAGAACTGGGGGTCCGCAGAGTTCTCCTCGGACCCATGGGGCCGCAACATCTGGGGTGTCCCCACCGACAAGTCGGCAGACTTCGCATGGGTGCAGCATATGGTCTGCTCCATGGACGAGAAGCGCGGTCGCTGCGCCGTAGTGCTGCCCCAGGGCGCACTGTTCCACGGCGGCAAGGAGGGTGCCATCCGCAAGGAGCTGCTCAAGTCAGACAAGGTCGAGGCAGTGATCTCGCTCGCGAGCGGCGTCTTCTACAGCACCGGCGTCTCCGCCTGTGTGCTGTTCCTCCGGAATGACAAGCCTCCGGCGCATCGGGGCCGCGTCTGCATCATCGACGGTACCGAGATCTTCACCGCCCAGCGCGCGCAGAACATGATCTCGGAGGAGAACGCTCAGGAGATGCTCTCCCTCTACCAATCCTACGAACCCGTCGTAGAGAAGTGTGCCATCGCGACGCTCGATGAGATAGAGCGCGAGGGTTACGTGCTCTCGGCGAACAATTACGTCGAAAGAAGGCGCGAGGAGATCGAGCCGCCGGCGGAAACCAGGAAACGTTTCTACGACCTCCTTCGCCAGACGAGGAAGTCCGAGGAGAAACTCCTTGAGCTGCTCTCAAAGGGAGGCTATGTCGATGGAGAGTAGAATCCCCCAGGAAGAACTGAACAACCATCTATGGAACGCAGCGGTTCTGCTGCGCACCTACATCGATGCCGGCTCGTACAAGCAGTACATATTCCCGCTGCTATTCTTCAAGCGCCTCTCAGATGTTTACGACGAGGAGACCGCTGAGGCATTGGAAGCCTCTGACGGAGATGCGGAGTTCGCCGTCCTTCCCGAGAACCACAGTTTCGCAATCCCGGACGGCGCCCACTGGTGCGATGTCCGGGAGACCACGGAAAACATCGGTAAGGCCATCGTGGGCGCCTTCCGCGCCATCGAGACGGCCAACGGCTCCAAGCTGCGTGGCATCTTCGGCGACGCCGCCTGGACTAACAAGAAACGACTTCCCGACCGCCTGCTCAAGGACCTCATCGAGCACTTCAGCGCTATAACGCTCTCCATCGCCAATTGCCCCGAGGACGAACTCGGCCAGGGCTACGAGTACCTCATCAAGAAGTTCGCAGACGACTCAGGGCACACGGCACAGGAGTTCTACACCAACCGCACGGTCGTCCACCTGATGACCGAGATTCTCCAACCCAAACCGGGCGAGTCCATCTACGACCCCACCTGCGGCAGCGCCGGCATGCTCATCTCCTCCATTGCCCACCTCAAACAGCACGGAGAGGAATGGCGCAATGTTCACGCCTACGGACAGGAGATCAACCAGCTATCCTCCGCCATCGGACGCATGAACCTATTCCTGCATGGCGTCGAGGACTTCGAAATTGCAAACGACGACACGCTGCGACACCCAGCCTTCCTCGAGGCGGGAAAGCTGCGCACCTTCGATATGGTGCTCGCCAACCCTCCCTACTCGATCAAGCAATGGGACCGCGAGGCGTTCTCGGCGGACCCCTACGGCCGCAACTTCCTCGGCACCCCGCCGCAGGGGCGGGCCGACTATGCCTTCATACAGCACATCCTCAAGAGCATGGACCCGAGGAGCGGAAGGTGCGCCATTCTTCTTCCCCATGGCGTACTCTTCCGCAACGAGGAGTCTGAAATGCGCGAGAGGCTTGTCAGGAGCGACCTCATCGAGGCCGTCATCGGACTCGGCCCCAACCTCTTCTTCAACTCGCCGATGGAGGCGTGCATCCTCATCTGTCGCAGCGTGAAGGTGCCGGAGAGGCGCGGGCGCATCCTGTTCGTCGACGCCTCGTCCGAGGTCACACGCAAGAACGCCCAGAGTTACCTCGAGGACGTCCACATCGAGAGAATAGTCGGCGCATACAGCTCGAACGAGGGCATCGACGATTTCTCGGCCTACGCGACGATCGACGAGATCGAGGACAACGCGTCCTCGCTCTCCATACCCCTATACGTAAAGAAGGCCGGCGACGCGGAGTCGGATGACCGCAGCATCAGCGAGGTCGTCTGCGGCTGGCAATCCGCGGCTGCGAGGGCAGCAGGCCTACTCGGCGACGTAGCAGCTAAACTCCGCAAAAGCGACGGTGAATAAAATGACACGAGTTCGTCTGGGCGACGTCGCCCGCGAGGTAAGAAAGAGGACTATCGAGGGCTCCGACCTTCCGACGGTTGGCCTCGAGCACCTAGATCCCGGTGAGGTCGAGCTGACGCGTTGGAACGAGGACGTGGAGACGACCTTCACAAAGGGGTTCGAGAAGGGTCAGGTATTGTTCGGCCGCCGCAGGGCCTACCTGCACAAGGCGGTCGTCGCGCCGTTCGACGGAGTCTGCTCGGGCGACATCACCGTTATAGCCGCCGGAGACGGGCTCTCGCCGAGGCTCCTGCCGTTCATCATCCAGAACGATGCCCTGTTCAAGCACGCCGTCGAGAAATCGGCGGGCTCCCTTTCGCCGCGCGTAAAGTGGCAAGGGCTCGCCGAATTCGAGATCGAGCTCCCGGGTATCCAGGCACAGGAGGGGCTTGCCGACGTCCTCTGGGCAGCCCAGGAGACAAGGAGACGCTACAAACGGCTCCTCGCCACCTGCGACGACGTCGTCAAATCACAATTTGTCGAGATGTTTACTTTGCAAAGTGATGGTGAGGTCGTAGCTCTTAGAGATTGCTGTGCATCGATTTGCGGAGGAAAAACGCCTTCAATGAAGCATCCGGAGTATTACGGAGGAAACGTTCCTTTCATTAAATCGGGAGATGTAAAAGATGACTCCGTGTCATCCGGGTCTCTTTGGCTAAGCGATACGGCATTGGAGGAGGCTGGAGTGAAGCTTATTCCCCAGAATTCGGTGCTGGTGGTTACCAGAAGCGCGCTTCTTCAACGAAAGGTCTCTACTGCAATATGCAACAAGACCGTGGCCATTAACCAAGATATCAAAGCATTCATTCCAAATGAGGAGTTCGGCGCTAATTACCTTCTTTGGGCAATAAGGTCGCATGAGCAGCGACTATTGGCTGGGGTCAGGAGCGTAAGTACAAGCGCTCTCGACTTTGACGATCTGTGTAGCTTGCCAATCAAGGTGGCTTCAAAAGAACGTCAGCAGAAGTTCGCCGACTTCGTCGCCCAGGTCGACAAATCGAAATTTGCCGTACAGCAGGCACTCGACGAATTGAATGCGACAACGAAGAAAATTTTGAACCAGGAGTTAGGACTCGGAGATGTTTAACGAGGACAACACCGTCGAGCAAATGAGCGTCGAGGCGCTTGCCAGCCTTGGCTGGAGATACGTTGCTGCCGAAGACCTCCCGCGCCGCCATGCCGACGTCATGGTCGAGCCCATGGTCAAGGATGCCCTCATCAGGCTCAACCCAGAGATCGCAGAAGACCCTGACCGCGCCGATGAAATCATCTACCAACTCAGGGCTCTCGTTCAATCTGCAAGCCCGCAGAACCTGGTCTCCACCAACGAGCGGTTCAAAAAGTTCGTCTTCGAGGAGAACTCATTCCCCTACGGCAAAGACGGTCGCATGGTTCCAATCCGTTTCTTTGGCACGGCGGCGGACGGTGATCTCGACAAGAACGAGTGCATCATCACCAACCAGTGGGTCTATCCCCAGGAACAAGGTGGCAAGCGCCTAGACCTGGTCCTTCTTGTCAACGGATTCCCACTCGTCATTGGCGAGTTCAAGACGCCGGTACGCGATTCGATAACCTGGCTCGACGGCGCCGGCGACATCGCTAAATATGAGAAGAGCATCCCGCAGATGTTCGTCTGTAGCGCCATCAACTTCGCCAGCGAAGGAAAATGCTATCGCTACGGGTCGGTGAACATGCCTCCCGAGATGTGGGGACCCTGGCATGAGGGCGACAAGAAGAGCGAGGGCACACTTGCCGACGTCAAGAGAAGCATGGCGTCCATGCTAACCCCCACGAACGTCATGGACATTTTCCAGTTCTTCACGCTCTTCGCCACCGACAAGAGGCATCGACGCATCAAGCTGATCTGTCGCTACCAACAGTTCGAGGGCGCGAACCTCATCGTGGACCGCGTCCGCGCAGGATACCCGAAGCGTGGCCTCATTTGGCATTTCCAGGGCTCAGGAAAGTCACTGCTCATGGTATTCGCCGCCCAGAAGCTGCGCATGGTCCCCGAACTCAAGAACCCGACCGTCGTCATCGTGGATGACCGAATCGACCTCGAGACCCAGATTACGGGGACCTTCAACGCATCCGATATCCCCAACCTCGCAAGCGCCGGCAGCAAGGAGGAGCTTGAGTCCTTCTTCAAGCAGGACATGAGAAAGATCCTCATCACCACCATCTTCAAATTCGGCGAGGTTGCGGGGACACTCAACGACCGTGAGAACATCATCCTCATGGTCGACGAGGCGCACCGCACCCAAGAGGGCGACCTCGGCGAGAAGATGCGACTCGCCTTGCCAAACGCTTTCTTCTTCGGCTTGACCGGCACGCCCATCAACCGAACCGACAAGAACACGTTCCACACCTTCGGTGCCAAAGAGGACAAGTCCGGCTACATGAGCCGCTATTCCTTCGCCGACTCCATCCGCGACCACGCCACATTGCCGCTCCATTTTGAAACTGTTCCCGTCGAGCTCCACGTCAACCAAGAGGTCGTGAACGCCGCCTTTGACGAAATGACCCGAGACCTCAGCAAAGAGGACAAGGCGGAACTTACCAGGCGCGTCAAGATCGAGTCCGTCATGAAGGCCCCCGACCGCATCCACAAGGTATGCGAACACATCGCCAAGCACTTCAAGTCAAAGGTTGAGCCCGACGGCTTCAAGGCGCAGGTAGTCTGCTACGACCGAGAGTGCTGCCTGCTGTATAAGGAGAAGCTCGACAAGCTCTTGGGCGCTGATGCGGTCGCAATCGTCATGGACACGAACAACGACAAGGAAGACCGCTACAAGGCATACCGTCGAGATCGCGATGCCGAAGAAAAGCTCCTTGACCGTTTCCGCGACCCGGACGATCCGCTCAAGATTCTCATCGTCACTGCAAAGCTGCTCACGGGGTTCGATGCGCCCATCCTGCAAACTCAGTACCTTGACAAGCCCTTGCGCGACCACACGCTGTTGCAGGCAATCTGTCGAACCAACCGCGTCTACAACGACAAGAAGACATTCGGTCTCATTGTCGACTATATCGGCCTCTTCGACAACGTCGCCAAGTCTCTGCACTTCGACGAGGCCGAGGTGAAGAAGGTCATAACCAACATCGACGAGGTAAAGGCCGAGCTACCCGGGCTTATGCATTGCTGTCTTGAGTACTTCTCAACGGTCAAAGACCGCCGCAGCGCGGATTGGGAGTCCCTTCTCGAAGCTCAACAATGCCTGCCAACGACAAAGGTGAAAGACCAGTTTGGGGCCGACTTCTCGGTCTTGAACAGAGCGTGGGAAGCCCTTTCGCCCGACCCATGTCTCAATCCCTACAAGCCCGATTTCATCTGGCTCTCGCAGGTCTACGATTCCGTGAGACCGGTAGACAATCGCGGGAAGCTCATCTGGGCAGCGCTCGGGCCCAAGACAATCGAGCTCGTGCACGAGAACATCACCGTCGAGAGAGTCCGAGACGATGACGACATCCTTGAACTCGACGAGGATATGATCGAGCACTTCATCAACGACAAGAGCAATACCGAGAAGATCACGCGTAAGCTGGAGATAGATCTCGTCGCCCGAATCCGCAGGCACGATAAGAATGGCAAGTTCCAGAAGCTCGGCGAGCGCCTGGAGGACCTGAGGGAGCGTCACGAGCAAGGTCTCATCAACAGCGTCGAGTTCCTCAAGATGCTCATCGACCTCGCCAGAGAGGCTCGAGCGGCCGAAAAGGAAGTCGTGCCCGAAGAAGAGGAGGACAAGGGCAAGGCTGCCCTCACAGAACTCTTCAATGGTGTAAAGAATGGGGACACGCCAATCATCGTCGAGAACATCGTCGGCGACATCGACGAAATCGTTAAGATCACCCGATTCGACGGTTGGCAGGCAACCACAGCAGGCGTCAAAGAGGTCAAGAAGCAGCTACGCGCCATTCTTTGGATGCGCTACAAGCTCAAAGACCAGGCTCTTTTTGATAAGGCGTATTCGTATATTGAACTCTACTATTAGGCAACAGAAGACAGGTCTCTAGGGACGCTCCGCATCAACCATTTCATCGGATGCGGAGCGTCCCAATTTGAACGAGCAACGTCTTGCGACGGGTGAACACTGCAACCCCCAATGGCCCGCTAACCCTTTCATAATCTGGTGGTTAAGTCTTCACTAGAAGCCATCCACACTTTGTAGTTAATTGATTCCCTCTTCGCAGACGAAAACGACAATGATGTCCGTACCCTATCTCCCCTCCGCTTTCAGTTTCAGCAGCAGGTCTCCCAGCTCGGGGCACTTGCTGGAAAGGTGCGTCTGGACTCGCTCGCCCATCCCCCACCGCTGGCGGACTTCCTGGGCGCACGGGCTCACGTGGTAGTCCCCGTCCATCACCTGCTTGAGCAGCTTGGCGGTCACGCGCGCATCGGCTAAGGCGCTGTGGGCGTGGCCCGTCGACTCGTCGAACTCGATGCCAAACCACGTTGCCGCGTCGCCCAACGAGACGCACCCGTGGCTGCCCACATCCATGATCGAGGTGTAAAACGCCTGCAGGTCAGCCCAGTCCGTAGGAAATGCGGAAAGGTCGATGTGCTTTGCCTGGCACTCGGCCAAAAGCTGTCGGCGATCCGTCCCGCTCCAGCAAACTATCTGGGCGGAGTAGCGACCGATCCAATCGTTGAGCCTTTTGATCACCACATAGAGCGGATCGGCCATCGCGGTGTCCACGGCTGATATCCCTGTAAGCTCGCAGACGGGGAACGCAACGCCTTCGGTAAATTCCGTCTGCACAAACTGCGAGAACTCGCCCATAACGTTGCCGTGGTAATCGAGCTTGACGGCGCCAACCTCGATAATCTCGTTGCGCAGTCCACGACGTTGGCGCTGCTTTGGCACCGGCGCAAACTCAAAGTCCAGCACAATCTGGCGCGCAAAGTTCGTCGTATCGACGGCCGAAATATCCGGCGTCTTTTTGTCTGGCACGGTCAGGGCCTTTCTCCGTCAACTGCCGCTCGTTACATAGGCGGCTACATTGTCGTAAGGATAGGAACCCGTGCGGACATGAAATCGCACAGCACGGCTTTCCGGCATCCTTGCGTAAAGCCACACTTTGAGAGAATCACGTCACTGTTATTATCGAACATATATTCGTATTTATAGCAGTACTTTGATAGAATTGCAGTTGTTGACGGCAGTTCCATGTGCCGGGCAGCGCCCTCCATGCGACGGGAGGTGATGCCCATGACCGATCTGACTGATTTCGTGAAGCTCCTGACCGCTTTGGTCTCGCTCCTCACGGCGCTTATCGGACTTACCGAGGCACTCAAGCAGCGTACGAAGCAGAAAAAGAGGGGTCGACGCCTCTAAGGCATTGACCCCTTAATCGAAGTAACGGCGCCGCCCAGCTCTTCACTACTTGGGCTGCCGTCGACTTTATTTTACCCGCGGACGCCAGGTCTAACAAATGGATTTTCGGTAATGGAAGCACAGCACGCCCGCAAAACCACTACGCCCCAAGTGCCGCCATGGGGATCACCGCCACGCCGTCGTCGCGTGTGTAGGCAATGCTCCCCTTTCCAACCACGACCGCCAAAAAACGACGGCGCGGCATTCTGGGCGGTAGGACTGGAGAGTACTTTCCTCTCCAGCGCCTTGAGATTTCTCGCTCCATCGTCTGCTTTCGCATCACTCAGCTTGACCTCGATGGCTCCCCAGCGCCCGTCGTGCTCAACGATCAGATCGACCTCAAGGCCCTTCTCATCTCGGAAATAATGGACACTGTTGTCGACACCGCCGTAGGTGGAAAGGAACACGCGCACGTCGCGCAGAACGAGGTTCTCAAAGAGCATCCCCAGCGTTTGCATATCGCCAAGCAGCCGCTCAGGGGTAGCCCCCAGCAACGCCGCCGCAAGTGACGGGTCGCAGAAGTAGCGCTTGGGGCGCACGCGAACGCGGGCCTTCGAGCGCATGGGCGGCTCCCATCCGCACAGGTCCTCGGTCAGCTTGAGCCTGTTGAAGAGATCCAAGTACGCAGCGATGGTCCTCTCGTCGGGGCCCGCCTCACCGTACGAGGCGTCCTTTATGAGCGTCTTGTACGTGACGGCCTGGCTCTCGTTCATGGCAAGAGCTCGCAAAAGGCCGTGTGCAAGCTCGGGCGATCATGCGATATACGAAATTACGCCATTTTCAATGCGGATTTTACGCTACTTCCAATGTAGTTTTTACGCCGTTGCGGATGTAGTTTTTACGCTATGTTCATTGAAGGTTTTACGCTTGGCATCCTTAGCGCGACGCTTGCTCAACCCCTGACCACCGGATTGCCCGAATTCCGGGATGCTGCCTCCGCTCCAAACAAAAGGCCCAGCTCGCGATGAGCTGCCTCCCATTTCTTGAACATTAGAAATGGGAGGCTTTCCACCCCATGTCTCTATCGGAAACGGCATCCCGTCCTGAGCATCGAATCCGGGACGTAGTTTCCGCATGCGGCTTCGTTAGGAAAGCATGTTCCACTCTGAGCGCTCATTCCGGGGTGCAATTTCCGCCAGAGACGCCGCCGGGAAAGCGCATCCCGGTTTGGAGCCGAAATCTGGGATGTAGTTTCCGCTTGAAGGGCGATCCGGAAAGCGCGTCCCATTCCGAGTGGCAATTCCGGGTCACAGTTTCCGCAGATACAAGGCGACAGTCCGCAGCCCATATCACATGCCTTCAAATATGCGATCCAGAAACGCAAAAACAGCAGATAGAATGCTCTTTTTCAAAAAGTACACGTACCGAAACTTACCCAGTCTTCATAACTTGCCACCGTTCACGGTCGCCGATTACCGCCCACCGATTCGGATGTAAAAAAGTCGCCGAAAACAGGCCATCTACCTGCATGGTTAGATTTTGGTCAGCTTTTGGTCAGCTGAGCGGCAAGTTGCGGCTGATACGTTTTTGCTACCCAAAAGGAGGCGGTAGCTCATGACCCATTGCAATGACCAACTCATCGACCAACTGCTCACTCAAGCCGAACAAGAGGGGCGCTGTCTGATTCCCCCGAGCACGGCAATCCGCAAAGCGCTCCTTCGGCGCACCGGCGGCACGGTTGTCTCGCCCATGCCGGGGCTGTTTGCGCGAAAAACGCGCTGGGATGGACTCAACCGGGCGCAGCGTCATTGCGAGATTATTCGCGCCCTTGCGATCATCCACCCTGATTGGACGTTCTGCTCGTTTTCGGCAGCTTGCCTGCTGGGGCTCGAGGTCTCGTGGCGACACCTGAACGTCGTGCATGTCTGCAGCGCCACCAAGCCGTCGGCTCGCCCGGGCGCACATATTCAGCGGCACCAGATTGAGCCGGCCGGAGCAATACGCAGAGCCGGCGTATCGGTAACACCGCCCATCCAAACGGCCACAGATTGCCTGCTGCAAACTGGTTTTGCCGACGGCATGTCCATTGCCGATTCGGCGATCTCAAAGCTCGGCCTTGCGCCGGAACAGCTGATGGAGGCCGTTGAGCAACGAGCGACTGCGCGCAATGGTCGCGCGATCCGCACCGCCCTCACAACGCTTCGATATGCCGACGCCCGCGCCGAGAGCGGCGGGGAATCGGTCGCCCGAGCCGTCATGATCGAGACAGGCTTTGCGCCCGACTGGCTTCAATACGAGCTGACGGACCCCTTCGATTCGGCCAAGCCCATACGAACGGACTTTGCCTGGGAGCGCCAGGCGCGGGAACTCACGCTGGGCGAGCTCGACGGGCTCATCAAATATACCGACCAGACCATGCTGGCCGGACGCACCACCGCCGAGGCGCTCGTTGCCGAACGACAGCGCGAGGCGCACCTATCGCTCTACGGTCACCCTCTGCTGCGCTTTACCATGAGCGAAGTCCGCTCGGCAGGACTGCTCGCGAAAAAGCTGCAGACGGCAGGCATCCGGCAGACCGCTCTGCCGGCATGGCTTAACGACGTGGAGCCGTAGGGGCCGCTGAGCTTATGCCCGCCTGCCTACCAAACCGGGATACGCTTTCCGGTTGAACGCCCAGCGGAAACTACATCCCGGAATAGACGCTCAAACTGGGATACATTTTCCGCTGAGGGCCGATCCGGAACCCGTGTCCCACTCCGAGCGTCAATTCTGGGATGAACTTTCCGCAGAGGGTTCAGCCGGAAACGGCATCCCACTCTGAAGCGAAATTCTGGGACGCAGTTTCCGGTTGAGGGCTGTCCAGGAAAGTGTGTCCCATTCTGAGCGTCGAATCCGGGATACGGTTTCCGTTTGAAGCCCCGTCCGGAAAGTACGTCTCATTCTGGAGCCGAAATCTGGGACGCAGCTTCCGCATGTGGAGGTGCTCCAAACAAAAGGCCCCGGCTCGCGATGGAGCTGGGGCCAAAGGTGCAGCATATGCAGTTGGTGTTGAGCGCGAACAGCCCGTCAGCAATGGCCGTCCGCGCTCTACTCTACCCGCGGTGACGAGCGCGGCTGTACGGCGTATCCACCATGGGCAGATCCGGACGCAGCTTGCCGTCGAATGCGCGGTAGGCGTTCTGCACGGCGGGCGCCGTGGGGATCGTTGCGATCTCGCCGATGCCCTTGCCGCCGTATGCCACGGGCAGCAGTTCGTCCTTCTCCACGTAGATGGCGTGGATATCCGGAATCTCGGGCGCACGGAACAGCCCGAGCGTGCCGTACCTTGCCTGGGGTACGCAGTCCTTAAGCGGCCAGTCCTCGGTGAGCGCATAGCCCATACCCATGAGCACGCCGCCTTCAATCTGACCTTGGATCGAGATGGGGTTGACCACCTTGCCGGAATCGTGCGCGGCATAGACCTCGCTCACGCGGCCGTCATCGTCCAGAATGACCACGTGCGTGGCAAAGCCGTAGCAGATGTGGCTCTTGGGATTGGGGACGTCGGCGCCCAGTTTGTCGGTCGGCTCCAGATACACGTAGCCAAACTCGCATCCCTCGAGCGCCTTGATGGCGGCCGCGGGATCCTGAGGATGCATGCCCTGGCCGGCGACGAGCTCCTGTGTGCGTAGCTGATAGGCGCGACCGTCGTCGTACTCGATCTTGACGCCGTCACCATGGGCGCTCACCGGGGCGGTAGGCGCAGGCTTGCCGGCCTCGACGCCAAGCATGGCATCGCGCAGCAGGAAGGCGGCGCCGCGCACGGCCTCGCCGGTCACGACCGTCTGACGCGAGCCAGACGTGGTGCCGGAGTCGGGAGCGTTCTCGGTAGAGCACTCGCCGTTGGCGATGCAGCTCAGCGGCAGACCGCACGCCTCGGCAACGTCCTGCAAAAAGACGGTGTTGCAGCCCTGGCCGATGTCGGACGTGGCGGCATAGACCACGGCGCGGCCATCCTCGATACGAATCTTGCAGCGACCGGCATCGGGCAGGCCCACGCCCACGCCTGCGTTCTTCATGGCGCAGGCAATGCCGGCGTGGCCGGGATGCGCGTAGTAGGCATCCTTGACCTCGAGCAGCGTCTCCTTAAGTGCCGTGGAGCAGTCGGCAATCTGGCCGTTGGGCAAAACCTCGCCCGGCTCGATGGCATTACGGTAACGAATCTCCCACGGGTCCAGGCCGACCTTCTCTGCCAGCAGGTCAATCAGGCTCTCGAGTGCAAACTCGGACTGGCAAACGCCAAAGCCTCGGTACGCGCCGGCGGGCGGGTTGTTGGTGTAGTAGCCAAAGCCGCGGATGTCGGTGTTCTGGTACTTGTAGGGGCCGACGGCATGCGTGCAGGCGCGCTCGAGCACCGGGCCGCACAGCGACGCGTAGGCGCCGGTATCAAAGTTGATCTCGCAGTCCAGACCGGTAAAGTTGCCCTCGGCGTCGCAGCCCAGCGTAAAGGTGCCGTCCATGGCGTGGCGCTTGGGATGGAACGCGAGCGACTCGGCACGCGTGAGCTTGCACTTCACAGGACGCTGGAGCTTATAGGCGGCGAGCGCGGCCAGGTGCTGGACCGAAACGTCCTCCTTACCGCCAAAGCCGCCGCCCACGAGCATGGTCTCGACGACCACGCGCTCGGGCTCATTGTCCCAGCCAAACATGTGGGCACACTCTTTGCGCGTGTCGTAGGCACCCTGGTCGGTCGACTGCACCTTGACGCCGTTCTTGTACGGGAAGGCGACGGCGCACTCGGGCTCCAAGAAGGCATGCTCGGTAAAGGGCGTGGTAAAGCGCTGCGTCACGGTGAACGCGCTCTCTGCCAGCGCCTTGGCGGCGTCGCCGCGCGTCACGTGACGGCTCTGGCACACGTTGTCCTTGAGCTCCACCGTGTTGCCAAAGGCAAAGAAACTGTCGTGCAGGCGCGGGGCGTCGGCAGCCCTGGCCTCGACAATGTTACGCACGGGCTCCAGCGGCTCGTAATCGATCTTTACGAGCTTCTTGGCCTTCTCGAGCGTCGCCTCGTCCTCGGCAACCACCAGCACAATGGCATCGCCCACGCAGCGGGTGATTTCGCCCTGGGCGATCATGACGTCCCAATCCTGGATAAGGTGGCCGACCTGGTTGACCGGCACATCCTCGGCGCGCAGGATGCCCACCACACCGGGCAGGGCCTCGGCCTTGGAGGTGTCGATGGAAAGCACACGGGCGCGCGGATACTTGGAGCGCACGGCGCTGGCATAGGTCAGGCCCGGCTGATCGAGCTCGTCGATGTCATCGGGGTACTTGCCCTCGCCGAGTACCTTCTTGCGCACGTCGATACGGAAGGCGCGCTTGCCCACGCCGTAGTCGTCGCCGCGCTCCAGGTCCTCGTCGATCTGCTTTTCGCCGCGGAGCACCGCAGCGGCCAGCGAAATGCCCTCAATAATCTTCTTGTAGCCGGTGCAGCGGCAGACGTTGCCGCGGATGGCGTACTTGATCTGCTCCTCGGTGGGCTCGGGGTCCTCGGCGATCAGCGCCGCGCCTGCCATGACCATACCGGGGATGCAAAAACCGCACTGCACGGCGCCCACGGCGCCAAAGGCGTACACAAAGGCCTCGCGCACGTCCTCGGGCAGGCCCTCGACAGTCACGATGTTGCGGCCGGCGGCAAGGGCGGTGGTCAGCACGCAGGCCTTGACGGCCGCACCGTCCACATGAATGGTGCAGGTGCCGCAAGCACCCTCGGAGCAGCCGTCCTTGGCGGAATGGATGTGCAGGTCGTCGCGCAGGTAGCGCAGCAGCGGTTTGTTTTGGGTCGTCGTGTGCTCGACGCCGTTAACGGTAAAAGTGAATTCCTGTGCCATGGTGATTCCCTTCTACACGCCGGCGGCGATGCCGGTGCGGTCGTGGATGGCGCCATGCGGGCAAACGACGGCGCACATGCCGCACGACAGGCAGTCCGCACCGTCGATGTGGGCACAGTTGTCCTCGATGCGGATAGCGCCGGCAGGGCATTTTTTGGCGCACATGCCGCAACCGATGCAGCTCGTGTCGCAAATCTTGCGGGCGATGGCGCCCTTATCGGTGTTGTTGCAGCGCACCAGGATGTTCTGGTAGCCGGGAACAAAGGCAATCACGCGCTGCGGGCACGCCATGCCGCACAGGCCACAGCCCGTGCACTTGGAGCGGTCCACGCGGGCGATGCCATCAATCAGTGCAATGGCGCCGTGGGGACAGGCCGTGACACAGGCGCCACAGTCAATGCAGCCTTCGCTGCAGCGGGCGTCGCCGCCTGCGGAGGCGCAACCGCTTCCGCAGGCAACGTAGGCCACGTTATGTTGAATGGATTTGGCCATAAGAGACTCGCCTATTTCTTAAGGAGATACGGATAGCTGTCGCGCACGGCCTTGATGGTCAGGCGGACGGCCTCGGGCAGACCGGTGTTGACGGCATCGACCGAGACGGTGCGGACCGTGCCGGCGACGCGGACCTTAAAGTGGTCCTCGTCCACGGCCAGGAAGCCCTCGTTCTCGGAGTTCTCCATGTCCTGATCGCTCCAGAACAGGGTGAGCTTGTCCTTGTAGGGACGACCCTCCTGGTAGGGGCAGAACACGGCGCAGTTGCCGCACTCGTTGCACATGCCGTCGATGTGGACGACCTGATGCTTGGCCAGGCCCGGCACCTTAATTGCCACGTTGGCGCGGTTGGGGCACACATCGCAGCAGACCTCGCACACCGAGCCGCAGCCCAGGCAGCGGGTCTTGGTGCAGTTGCGCTTGTCGCGGCACAGCGATCCCTTGCGCTCGTAGCAGGTGTCCTCGCGGCCGGCCTGCTCGTTGCAGTCGGCGTACTTGTTAAAGTCCACGCCGGCAATGGCACGGGCGACCTCGGCGGCGTCGGCGATAGCCTCGACCACGGTAGCGGGACCGCGGCGGCAGTCACCGGCAGCCCAGACGCCCTCGACGCCGGTGGAGGTGGCGGCAAGGCGGCCGCGACGGTCGTGCTCGACGCCCGCGGCGTCGTACAGGCTGGCATCGATGCCCTCGCCCACGGCGCAGATCACCGTGGTGGCGGAAAGCTCGACGGTCTCGCCCGTGGCGACGGGGCTGCGACGGCCGCTTGCATCCGGCTCGCCAAGTTCCATGACGTCGCAGGTCAGCACGGCGCCGTTGAGCGCCTTGGGCGCCAGCAGCTCGCAGAACTCAACGCCGTCGGCAAGAGCAAGATCGAGCTCTTCCTCGTCGGCGGGCATCTGCTTCTTGGTGCGGCGATACACCAGGCGCACGTTCTTCACGCCAGCAAGGCGCTTGGCCACGCGGGCCGCGTCCATGGCGGTATTGCCGGCGCCAATGACCACGACGTCCTTGCCCAGCTCGAGCTTCTCGCCCTTCTTGGCGGCCTCGAGGAACTCCAACACGTCGAGCTCGGCACCCTCGCCCAAACCAGCGGAACCGGGCATCCAGGCACCGGTGGCCACGACAACGTCGGTAAAGCCCTGGGCCTTGAGCTCGTCAATGGACTCCACGCGGGCGTTAAGCTGAACCTTGGCGCCAAAGGCCAGGCAGAGCTCGGCATCGTGGGAGATATCGTCGCTCGAGATGCGGAACTCGGGGATCACGTGACGGACCACGCCGCCGAGCGAATCGCGGGCCTCAAAGATGGTGACGGGCACGCCGGCACGCGTCAGGAAGAACGCCGTCGCCAGGCCGGCCGGGCCGCCGCCGATAACGGCAACGTTGCGCTCACCGTCGTTGGCGATAGCCTGGGCGCGCAGCTTGGGCAGCACGGCGGTCATGGCCTCGCGGGCGGCCTTGAGCTTGCTGGCGCGAATCTGGGCGCCCTCGGGCTCGTAAAATGCACGCTCGCAGGCACGGCCGCAGGGATGCGGGCAGATGGTGCCGGTAATGAACGGCAGGGCGTTGCGTTCGATGATGATGTTGAGTGCGTCCTCGTAGCGGCCCTCGTCAACAGCCGCCAGGTAGGCAGGAATATCCTGCTGGATGGGACAGCTCGTGCGGCACGGCGTGGTAAAGCAGTCGGAAAGCGGGCTCTTGCCGGCGACCTTGCGGTCGGGCAGCGGGCGCAGCGGCTTCTTATAGAGCGGGTTGGTGAGCGAGTCGGTCTGGATCGCGGTCACGGCCTCGAGAGAGACGCCCGCGAACGGCTTGCCATCCAGGTCGGTAAACTCGCCGGCCATCTGGCTAAAGCGCTCGTAGCCACCGGGCTTGAGCACGTCGGTCGCCAGGGTAACGGGCCAAATACCGGCATCGTACAGAGCGCGGATGTTGTAGACCGTGGCACCGCCGGAGTAGCTGATGCGCAGCTTGCCATCGAACTGCTCGGTAATGCGGCGGGCGGCCTCGATGGTCAGTGAGAACAGCGAACGGCCGGACATGTACATCTCGGTGGAAGGCAGCTCGTTCCTCGTCACGTCGACGGGGAACGTGTTGGTCAGCTTGACGCCAAACTCCAGGCCGCGCTCGGCGCACAGGGCAATCAGGCGCTCGAACATGGGCACGGCGTCGGCCCACTGCAGGTCCTCGCGGAAGTGCGTATCATCAAAGACGATGTAGTCAAAGCCCAGCTCGTTCAGACGCTGGCGGGCAAACTCATAGCCCAGCAGCGTGGGGTTGCACTTGATGTAGGTGTTGAGGCCCTTCTCGGTGATCAGATAGGTCGCGATGCGCTCGATCTCGGCGGGCGGGCAGCCATGCAGCGTGGACTCGGTGATGGAGTTGGACACGCGCGCCGGAATGGACTCGACAAACGCGGCGTCGACATGCTCAAACTTGTCCAGGTTGGCGAGTGCCCAGGCACGGCACTCGTTCCAGACGTCGGAGCCGCTGGCATCCTTCATGCCCTCGATGTAGGCGTCGACCTTGGGGCTCTTAATGCCCTCCAGGTCATAGCCCACCGACATGTTGAAGACAAAGCCGTCCGGGCTGCCCAGACCGTACTCGCGAGCGATCAGGTGGCAGGCAAACCATGCCTTCACGTACTCGGCAAAGGCCTGCGGAACCTCGAGCTCGGTCGACCATTCGCAGTTGTAGCACTCGTCCTGAGCCACGATGCAGGGCTTGTTGACGCACTTGGAGAGCTCCTCGCCGTCCATAACCTGGACGGTCTTGAGCTCAAAGAAGCGAGAACCGGCCACATAAGAGGCCACGATGTTCTGGGCCAGCTGCGTATTGGGACCGGCAGCCGGGCCAAACGGAGTCTCGATGCGCTCGTCAAAAATGGGAAGCGCACCCTCCTGGTTGGTCGTGACCATCTTACGCACGCCAAAGATGGCGTCCTGGGTCTTGTGCTCCTCGATGATCCAGTTCATCAGCTGCGAAAACGGGATCGGCCTCATGATGTCGCTCATAGTGAGCTCCTCTCTGTAACGCCCGGCGAGACCGCGCGGCGGGCGCAAATACGGTGTAGCGCTAGCACAGCGCCGGCGACCCCGCGGAGGCCGCCTATGCGCGCGTCGGATGCGGCGAAACATCCGACGCGCGCGAATCTCCAATTGGAATTAGTACACGCGATCGTTGAGCGTGCTCCAGAGCTTCTTGGACTCAGCCATGGTCCACGCGTTGATCTTGTCCTCATCGATACCGACGAACTCGCGATCCTTGTACAGGACGCGGCCGTTGATGATGGTGGTGCGGCAGTTTTTGCCCATCATGCCAAAGAGCATGTGGCCGTCGATGTTCTCCTCGCTCAGTGGCGTAAAGGGCTTGTAGTCCATGACGATGACGTCGGCGGCAGCGCCGGCCTCGAGCACGCCGAGCTTGCGATCGAAGTACTTGCTGGCCATCTTGGCGTTGTTTTCGAACAGCATCGTCATGGCCTCGCACCAGCCCACGTTGGGCATGGCGGCGTTGTGGCGCTGAATGATCAGGAAGACCTTGAGACTCTCGAGCATATCGTGGGTGTAGGCGTCGGTGCCCATGCACACGGGGATACCGCGGCGGAAGAACTCGAGCACGGGGGCGCAGCCCACGGCGTTTCCCATATTGGATTCGGGGTTGTTGACCAGCCAGGTACCGGACTCCTTGACGATATCCATCTCGGCGGGCGTCACATGGATGCAGTGGCCGAGCATGGTGTCGGGACCGAGCAGGTTGTGCTGCAGCAGGCGCTCGACGGGGCTGATGCCGCCGCGGTTGAGGCGGGAGTCCCACACGTCGTTCATGCCCTCGCACACATGGATGTGGAAGCCGGTCAGGCCGTTGTTGGCCTCGGCCATCTTATCCATGGTCTCGTCCGACAACGTAAAGGTGGCGTGACCGCCAAACATGGCGGCGATCATGTGGTTATCGTTATCGCGACGCTCCTTGGCGGCCCACTGGGCAAACTCGGCGTTCTCGGCAATAGCCTGGTCGCACTTTTCCTGACCACGGCGGTCGGAAACCTCGTAGCACAGGCACGAACGCATGCCCAGCTCCTGAGCGGCGTCCTTAATGGTAAAGAGGCTACCCGGAATCTCGCAGAAGCTTGCATGGTGATCGAAAATCGTGGTGACGCCATCGCGGATGGAGTCCAGAATCGTGGCATAGGCGCTTGCCTTGGTGCCGTCGAGCGTCAGGTTGTCGTCGATCTTCCACCACTGCTGCTCAAGATTTTCCAGGAAGTTGGTGGGGTTGCAGCCCTTAATGGCAAGGCCGCGGGCCAGACCCGAGTAGATGTGGGTGTGGCAGTTGATGAGTCCGGGCATGATGAGGTTGCCCCGGGCGTCGACGTACTCGGCATTCGGGTACTTGGCCTTGAGCTCGCGCTCGGGGCCCACTTCGACGATCGTATCTCCGTCAATAGCGACCGCACCGTTGGGAATGAACGGAGTCTGAGCGTTGCGGGTAAAGACGGAACCGTTAGCGACCAGAAGCATAAATGCTCCCTTCAACATCAGGGGCGGGGTTTGACACCTCTGACATGGCGGAAGTGCGAAGCGCCGGCCTACACCGGAAACGGGCCCTCTCCCGTCAACGCTTCACCAAAGGGACAAGCCCTTTGAAGTGCGGCTTGGCGCCGCATGGCGTCGGCGGACGAGGCGATGCGTCCGCCGACGAATAGCACCGAATTGGTTACTTCTTGCTCTCGGGCAAGACCAGATCCACGGCGGCATCCTTGGCGGCATCGATGTGCTGAGCCACGACCGGCGTCTGCGGAAGGATCAGGTTAAGGACAATGGCCATGATGGCGGTGGGGGTCACGGCGTTGGAGCCGATGACGGTGGACACCCAGGTGGGCATACCCTCGCCGGCAAGGCAGCCGCTGGCCATCCAGATACCCAGGCCAAAGACGACGGAGGTGCCGACGATGGTGGTGGTGCGCTGCGTGAGGCCCTCGCGGGTGAACATGCGCACGCCGTTCATGGTGATGGTGCCAAAGACGCCGACGGTCGCGCCGCCGATGACAGGCTGCGGGATGGCGGAGAGCACGGCAGAGAGCTGCGGGAACAGACCGGCGATGGCAAAGACGGCCGCGATGATCACAAAGACCCACTTGTTGACGACCTTGTTGGAGCAGATGATGCCCACGTTCTGGCCAAGGGCGCTGGTGGGAAGACCGCCCAGCAGGCCGCCGACCATAGAGGTGAGGCCCTGGGACACAATAGCGCCGGAGAGCTCGCGCTCGGTGGGCATACGGTCGATGGAGCCCAGGCAGGCAGCGGAGACGTCGCCGATAACCTGGATGGCAACCATGGGGAACACGACGGCGAGGGTAATGCAGACCTCGGGATCAAACTCGAGCGCGTAGGGCATGAGCTTGGGAAGAGCGAAGACCTGAGCGGTGGCGACGCTGGAGAAGTCGATCATGCCAAAGGGGATCGAAACGATCATGCCAACGATCATGCCAAAGAACACGGATCCCAGCTTGAGCGTGCCCTTGCCAAAGTTGGCGAGTGCGAAGACCACGGCGAAGGTGATAAGAGCGACGCACCATGCCTGCGGGGTACCCCACAGCGGCGTGCCCATGCCACCGGCCATGTACTTGACGGCCGTGGGATAGAGAGAGACGCCAATGGAGAAGATGACCGTACCGGTCACGACGGGCGGGAACAGCCACTTGATCTTGCTGTAGGCCAGACCAAAGAGGACAGCAACGGCACCGCCGACGATCTCGCCGCCCAGCAGCGCGCCAAAGCTAAAGCCCGAGGCGCCCATGGCCTGCAGGGCCGGGAGGAACGCGAACGAAACGCCCATGACGATGGGCAGGCCGCCGCCGATACGACGGAAGGGAGCGAAGGCCTGAAGGGCCGTGTCGATTGCCGAAAGAATGAGCGCGACCTGGATGATGTCGGTGCTCTGCTGGCTATTAAAGCCGTAGACGCCGGCCATGATGACAGCCGGGGTGATGATACCGGCAAACGAAGCCAGTACGTGCTGAAGGGCACACGGGATCATTTCCTTAACGGGAGGCATGCCTTCACGAGTGAACAGGGCTTCAGTGCCGTTCTTAACCGTCTCCTGGGTCATTTGACCACCAATCCTCGAAATAGTTGTTTTCGCATCTAACGCTCTATTGTGACGCAGTGCGGGGTTGAGGTTGTGCCTTCGTTGCATATCGTATTAAAGATGATTCTCATTCTCAATAATAATTTTTTGTTATCAGACTATTCTTCAGCTGAGATAACGCATTTCCGCAGGTCAGGAATGTGTCTGTTCAAAATAACATCTAACTTTTCTTTTGGTCGACCGTTTACCGCCAAATTTCTACCGTTCGTCTGTATTACGCAATGTACCTGCGGATATACGAGATGATGAGCAGCGTGTTACCATGATAAAAAATTGTTATGAACACTTCGATAGAACCCAAAGGAGTTGCCCGTGAACGAGACCGTACGTCGCTTTTTGCCGATGGTCGATTTCCTGGAGCAGGTACTCGGTAAGAACAGCGAGATCGTCCTGCACGATTTCTCGGATCCCGACCACGCCATCGTCGATATTCGCAACGGCATCGTGAGCGGCCGCAAGGTCGGCGGTCCCGCCACCGACCTGGCACTCAAGATCATGCACGACGCCAAGTATCGCGACCTGCCGTTTATTACGGGCTACGAGGGGCGCGGTGCCGGTGGCAAGACGTTGGAGTCGGCGACGTACTTTATCCGCGAGAATGACGAGATTGTCGGTATGCTCTGCGTCAACACCGATCTTTCCACGGTCCGTTCCATCAACGCCATGGCGCAGCAGCTCATGGCGTGCTTCGACGCTGCGCCTAGGCAGGCAGAGCCCGCGTCTATCGAGGTCGAAAGCCTTTCGGAGTCTACGCAGGAGCTCATCGACCGCAGTATTTCCGAGTTACTGAGCGCGCGCGGGCTGGATGTAGCGTCGCTTGGTCAGAGCGACCGCGTGGACGTCATTCGCCACCTCAACGGCAACGGGGTGTTCATGCTCAAGGGCGCCGTGGCCTGCGCCGCCACCGCGCTGGGCATCTCGGAGCCCAGCGTGTACCGCTACCTGCAAAAAGTCCGCAAGGAGGGCTAACGAGCAAAATGGAGCGCGGCTCCACAAGCGATTCGTCACTTGACAAAAGACCCTGCAGCTCGCACTGAACTGCGTCCCAAATCTTGGACGCCCTAAATAGCGACTAGGCCGCGAGGGCCTGATTCCGGAACTCCTCCGGGGT
>NZ_JAQLDQ010000007.1 GCF_028209395.1 Collinsella aerofaciens | reverse complement strand
AAGTCATAGATGCGGGCGTGTTGGCTAAAATGGGTCGGCCGGGATTGGTCAATCTCGGCCGACTATATTTGGCTAAAATAATCCGACGCTAACAGGAGTAAGCGCCGCACAATTCAAAGTAGTACTCCACCAGTTCGCGAAAAGGGAGATAGGTGGCGGCCTGAAGTGCGCAAAGCTCAACGCCAACAATGAAGATGCCATCTTTGAGCTCTATAAAGCGTGAGCTCGAGAATCGTTTTGACGAAACGTGGCATTGACAGTTCATTGCATAGCGCGCATTCCTGCGATCAAACACCATTACTTCGAGGCAATCATTTGCGTCAAGGGAAACATCGTGTTTGGTGAGCCATTCTGCGGCTGCGTCAAGGAGCGTTCCGGTGGGACATGATCCGTAAATCGCGGCAGGGTTACAGGGCTCGGTGTCTTTCGTAGACGCCGAATGCGCGGCCTGGTAGACCGCTTTTGCAGTGGTATGTGACAATACGATACTCATGGTATATATCGTGTCAGCTAATGCCGTGCTGATGGCGCTGAGTGGGAAAGTCGTTTTAGGGGCCTAACCAAATGCTGTCCAAAAGCTTGACGCAATTATGGGTTGGCATGCCTAAAATCAATGTTATCGCAGCTTAGCTATAGCATATAAAAACTCAATTGCTGCACATTTGATATCGATGCATCACCATCCGACAACGAATTACGTGTCGGGAATTGGCCGAAATCGTTCAAAATGAGGGTTCAGAATTTGTGATGGCAGATCTATCTGTGGAACATAGGGCGGCCCCGCTGCGGTGTTTCCCGCTGCGAGGCCGCTCGTGAGCAAGTAGTGTTTGTCGCAGGCGTTGCTATTTCGCGAATAGGTTCTTGAGGTTGAACTCGGCCTGTACCGTGCGGAGCATGAGGTCGGTGTCGTCCAGACCCAGATGCTGCTCGTTGGCGTCGGGCGCGAGGGTGCCGCGACGGCGTGCCCAGTTCTCGAGCGCGGCGGGGGCGGACTCGCGGGGGAGCGAGCGCACGTCGGCGTCCAGGCTGCGGCAGATCTGGCGCGAGTCGATGACGATGATCTTGCCGGCGCGGCGTGCCTCGGCGTAGCCGTCCAGGTGGATCTTGAACCAGCTGTCCTCAAAGGCGGCGTTGTGTGCCATGTACGGGTACTTCTTCATAAGCTTGAGCAGCTGCTTTTGCAGCTCTTTGTTCTCGCGGAACGGCTTTTTGCCGTCGATGTCGTCCCAGGTGATGTGGTGGATATTCGACAACGGCACATCCTCGCCGCGGTAGATGTCGGGCAGGCCGCAGTAGTGTGCCTCGGCGTCATGCGGGACGGCGTCGCTGGTGAGCTCCATGATCTCCCAGCCCACGTTGATGATATAGCCGCGCTCGGGTGCACGTCCGGTGGTCTCGATGTCGATACCGAGCACGGTGCCCTGGATGGGCTTGCGGGCGTAGGCCACGCCGAGCGCGTCGCGGTCGCCGCGGATTTCGCGCATAACGGACGCGGCGGTGCGCTTTTGCATCTTGCCGATGGCGGCGCAGGTGTCGGCATCGGACAGGCCGCGCGAGAGCGTCGCGGGCGTCACGTTGCGCAGACGCGCCTCGCCAATCTGGTCGCACAGGTCGCGGTTGCGGTCGGCCAGGTCGCGCACGGTGGCAAAGTCGAAGCCGGGGTCGCCCTCGGCGGTAAAGTACTCGGTCTCGAGCACCTTGAGGGCCTCCTCGCCCTTCTGGCGCTCGGACTCCATGGCGCCGTGGTCGCCGTAGATAAACATGGGGATAAACGGCTGGCGCTCGTATTCGAGTGCTTGCGATACGTTCATATGCTACTCCTTGGACGGGCCGCGTTGTGCGGCTCGAGGTTACTGAGTTATGGCGAGATGATAGTTTACCATAGGCAACTATTGGCACCGCGCCCGGGACAACTACAATACCCTAGTTGACCGCTAGGACTTTTACAATGCTGCCGAAAGACACGAAAGGTTCCATCCGTCATGGATTTACTGATTGATATTCTGCTCGACGCCGGCAAGGACACGCTGTCGCTGGTGCCGTTTTTGTTGGTGACGTATCTTGCTCTCGAGACACTTGAGCACGTTGCGGGCGACCGCGTCAACGGCGCTATCAAGCGCGCCGGCGCTGCGGGTCCCGTGGTTGGCTCGCTGCTGGGCATGGTGCCGCAGTGCGGATTTTCGGCCATGGCAGCAACGCTGTACGCCGGCCGTGTCGTGACCTTGGGCACGTTGGTGGCGGTGTTCCTTTCGACCTCCGATGAGATGCTGCCGCTGTTGCTTGCCGAGCAGGTTCCCGTGCAGACTATGGCGATGCTTTTGGCTTCGAAAGCGCTGATCGCACTGGTCACGGGTTTTATCGTGGACGCTGCCATTCGCGGCCTGCGCCGTAACGCCCGCGCGCACGCGGCGATTCGCCGTACCGTGCTGGGAACCGCGGCCAACCCGGCCCACGTGAACTGCGCGCACGACGACCACAGCGGCGGTGACATCATCGACGAGGTGGCCGAGGCAGGCGTGAGCGCCGACCACATCCACGAGCTGTGCGAGCGCGACCATTGCGGTTGTGATGAAGACGAGGACGAGCACGAACACGGACATGGCCACGATCACGGTCATGAGGGCGAACATGAACACCATGATGGTCACGGTCACTCTCACTCCCACGAAGGGACGCCTGTCCTGTCGATCATCCGCAGTGCGATCTCGCACACCGTGCAGGTCTCGGTATTCATTTTTCTGGTGACGCTGATTCTGGTCGCCGTGCTCGAGACGTTCGGCGAGTCCGCGATCGAGCAGTTCCTGCGCGGCAACGAGACACTCGCTGTCCTGGGTTCGGCGCTTGTCGGGCTGATTCCCAATTGCTCGGCGAGCGTGGTCATTACACAGCTGTATCTGGAAGGCGCGCTGCAACTGGCGCCGATGCTCGCCGGCACGCTCATTTCCGCCGGCGTGGGTTATCTGGTGCTGTTCCGCACCAACCGCAGCGCCCGCGAAAATGCCGTGTTCCTGATCATGATGTACGTCATCGGCGCTGGCTGGGGCCTCATCCTCTCCGCCGTTGGCCTCTAAGTAGGCCTAAAAAATGGGCTTCAAATAGCCATGCTCAGCGCCTGCGCAATGCGGCGACGCATGGCATTTTGAAGCCCGTTTTTTGTTGAGCCATGGATTCCGAGCGCTCACACCGCTCAAAACAAAAAGGTAGATTTTAGGCATGTCTCAAAAATCTACCTTGGTTAGTGCAGCAACTCGGTGAGGTTGCGTTTAAAGCGGGCGCGGTCTTCGCTGGTAAATGCTGCCGGACCGCGAGTGCGTCCGCCGGCGCGGCGTACCTTCTTTTCCTCGTGGCGAATAAACAGCTGCATGTCGATAGTCGCCTTGTCGTACACGCGCCCGCGCACACCGATGGCGGCGGCATCGCGCCCGAGCACCATGCTCGCCAAGCCAATGTCCTGCGTCACGACCACGTCGCCCGCCTGCAGGCGTTCGACAATGGCAAAGTCGGCGCTGTCGGCGCCCACGCTCACGTCGAGCGTCGTGACCCAAAAGCCGCGTCGCGCGTGCTCGGCATCGCGCGGGTCGTCGCGGCGAATGTGCCGTTCCAGGTTTTGCGTGCTGTTGCCGGCGATAACAACGGCGACGCCCGCCCGCCGCGCGCAGTCAATCGACTCGCGCGTGACCGGGCAGGCGTCGGCATCAATAAAGAGCGTCTTTGGCATCTAGCGCACCAGTTTGCCAAACTGAATGGCGCGAACAATGAGCGTCACGCCAAACACCAGCAGCGCGGCACCGCTAAAGATGACGAGCATCTTGGCCGACCACAGCGGATAGATAAACACGAACATGCCGGCGATGATGGAAAGTGCGCCGCTCAGGATAGCGAGGGCGCGGTTGGACGAAAGCTCGGACTCCAGAATGGACATGACACCTTCGACAATCCAGCCAAAGCCGGCCACGATAACCACCATCGTGGTGAGCGTCGCGGTCGAGAAGGCCTGGTTGCGCAGGATTATGACGCCGCCCAAGATAATGAGTAGGTTGGAGATGATGCTCGTCACGCGCCAGCCGGTGGGCAGCAGCGGCTCAAAAATGGCAGTGAATAGTCTGATGGCAGCAGTGATTACAAAGTAAAAACCCAGGACAGTCGTCAAAAAGACGAGGGACTTGGCAGGTGCAAAAAGCAGCGCGATACCAGCAATGAGTGCTAAGACGCCCGTGATGGCGTAGATCCAGCGTACGGCCTTGACGGCTTTGCCCGCCATGCTTTTCTCGTCAAATCCAAACTGGCTCGATTTTTGATCATCGTTCTTAAAGATGCCCATAAGTCTCCTTTCCGTGCGGCGTAAGCCTTGATCGTTACAACCAGTATCCCCTAAGGGCGCTGACGTATGGGTCGGGGAGGGCGAAACGTAACCCAAAGGCCCCGAATTGTTTCCGTTGTTCCCCACGTCGCGATTTTCTATTCAACAGGTGTAGAACATTGCAGCCCTGTTCGTTATTGCCTACGTTTTAGGTTAGATTTTCCTAAGGACAATTGGCTTGTATTGGGGGTCCCTATGAACGAAGCAGTTCCCGAGGCACCGTCGAGTGTCGAATCGATGGCAAAGCAAGGTTGCGAAAAGCTTGGCCTGGACACGTTTGACGCGCTGGTCCGCCGCGCCCGTACGTGCCGCCGTTTTGACGAGTCCATGCGCGTGCCGCGCGAGTTTTTGCTCGAGCTGGCGGAACTGGCGCACCTGGCTCCCTGCGGCGCCAATGCTCAGCGTCTGCGTTTTCATGTGGTGAGCGGTGCCGAGGATTGCGCGCGTGTATTTGATGAGCTTGCATGGGCCGGCGCGCTTAAGGATTGGTCGGGTCCTGCCGAGGGCGAGCGTCCGACCGGCTACATCGCGATTCTTGCCGAGCGCGCTGTTCCGGGTAAGCCCGCCGCGCCCATCACCGAGGTCGACACGGGCATTGCCGCGCAGACGATGATGCTCGCCGCTCGCAGCGCCACGCCCGAGGTGGCAGCCTGCATGTTCAAGGCCTTTACGCCCCACGCGATCGATGCTATGGGGCTCGATAACGACAAGTATGAGCTCAAGCTGATCATGGCTTTTGGCGTGCCGGCCGAGACGCAGATGATCGATGCGATCGATTCCAACCCCGACGGCTCAATTAATTACTGGCGTGACGATGCGCAGGTGCACCACGTACCCAAGCGCCCGCTCGCCGACGTGCTGGTGTAGCTGAGCGTCACCGCGGCGTGATCAGACGGTAAACCACCACAAAGGTGCCTGTCCCCTTTGTGGTGGTACGAGGGGAGAGCGTGTGGCAGATCTGTATTTGGTGCGGCATGGGCAGACTGAGCTCAATGTGCAGAGCATTTTGCAGGGCTGGCACGATTCGCCGCTTACGGCGCGCGGGCGCGAGCAGGCGCTGACGGCGCGTACGGCGTTTGCGGCGCGTGGCGTGGCCTTTGATCATGTGTATTCCTCGCCGTTGGGCCGGGCGCGGCATACGGCCGAGCTTATCGTTGGCGAGGGCCGTTCCATTGAGCTGGTCGATGACCTGCGTGAGTGGCATTTTGGCTCGCTGGAGGGCACATCAAATCGCGAGATGCCGCCGCAGCCCTGGGGCGATTATCCGGTGGCCTTTGGCGGCGAGTCGGAAGTGCAGCTTCAGTCGCGCATGGTCGCGGCGCTGTCCCGTATTATGGCCCGGCCGCAGCACGACTGCGTGCTGGCGGTTTCCCACGGCTCAGCCTGCCAGGAGTTTCTTGAGTATGTGACTGGCGGGGGAGAGCTACCCGACAACGGTGCCGTGCTTCATTTTGGCTATTGCGACGGGGCGTTTTCGCTCTTGGGTTGGTAACGAACGAAAGGACCCCTATGAATAAAGATCTGTATCTGGTCCGTCATGGACAGACGATATTCAACCTTAAGCGTATCATTCAGGGGTGGAGTGACTCGCCGCTTACGCAGTTGGGTTGCGACCAGGCGGCGCGCGCCGGCATGTTTTTACGTGCGCGCGGCATTGAGCCCGATCATGCCTACACCTCTACGCTTCATCGCACCGAGCAGACTATCGCCAACTTGTGGCCGGGCTTGGCGTACGAGCGCCTGGACGGCCTGCGTGAGTGGTTCTTTGGCGACTTTGAGGCCGAGCGCGTGATGCTTATGCCCGAGCGCCCGTGGCGCGACTTCTATCGGCAGTTTGGCGGCGAGGGCCAGATCCAGGTGCGCACGCGCATGGTGGCGACGCTGACCGATCTTATGCGGCGTCCGGACCATACGTGCGTGCTCGCGGTAAGTCATGGCTCAGCTATCAAGGAGTTTTTGGACCACGTGCGGGGCGCGGCGGCCGACGAGCGCGAACGCGTGCCGGGCAACTGCTCAGTGCTGCATTTTGCGTTTGACGATGCGGCCGATACGTTTGAACTGGTCGAAGTCTTTACGCAGGAAGACTACGCGCGCGAGCTGGGGCTAGAGCCGCTCGTGGCGGCGGCAGGTCCGCAGCGTGGATAACGCTGACGTTGCGGCCCGGTTTACCGGCGTAATTGTTTGATGCGAAAAGGGCGGAGGTGCATGCGTTTGCTGCATCTCCGCCCCTTGTTTGTTTGGATGCTGGGTTTTCCAGCTTAGCGTTTGAGTTCGCTAGAACCGTGAGACCTGGTGAGTGAGCAGACCCGTCGGAACCTGCGGCGCGCTGCCGCTGACCTGCGCGGCGGGGAACAGCACGGCTACAGCAAAGTTGAACGGCTCTTTGCCAGAGTAGGCGCCGGCAGCGCGGGCCTCGTCGGCCAGAATCTGCGATGCCCCAGCCAGTGCGGCGACATAGGCGGAGTCACCGGCGAACACCGGGTCGGGCGCCTGATCGAGCATGGCACGGATGGCGGCAACGGCGTCCTCGCGCTTGACCTCCCACACGCGATGTGTGACGCCCGCGGGATCGGTGACGGCGTAGAGCGATGCGCCCTCTTTGGCAGCGCTCAAAATGATATCCATGACGGGCGACGCCTCGTAGGCGAGCGACACGGGGCGCGGCTGCACCTTAAGCTCGGCGATCGCGCGCGCGGCGGCGAGTGCGTCGACGCTCTCGGCGGCAGCCTCGTCGCTACCCGTCAGTACGTTAACCGGGCAAATCGCCACGACACCCGTCGCGCGACCCGGCTCGCCCGAGCATTCGTACACGTAATACGCCGCGCCTGGATCCTTGAGCATTAGGCCGTCAGCAATGGCGCCGCGCAGGGCGTCGTTGCCGCTCAGGATACCGCCCATCGCAGGCAGCGCCTCGAGCACACGGTCCTGAGCCGGGCGGATGCAGGGAAACGGAAGTGCTTTCATGGGCGGTCCTAACGCGCGAGTCGGTTTGTTCGCGGCTTATTATGCCCCAACTTGGCCGCTTGCGTCCCAGAGCGTGTTATCGGCAAGCGCGATGAGCACGTTTTGGCAGCGAACGATATCGGCATGGGGCACATACTCGTCGGGCTTGTGTGCGAGCGCCAACGAGCCGGGGCCGTAGCTCATACAATTGCGGTTGCCTGTCTTGCCGGCAATGACGGCGGTATCGGTGTAGCCGGTAAAGAAGCCGACGGTCGTGTCCGCGTCCGTTACGTCATCGGCGGCACGCTTGAGCGCTGCTAGAAGGGGAGAGTTCGGGTCGCGCTCGATGGCGGGGCGGTCGCCCGTCACGGTGTAGCTGCCATGGCAACCGGGAACGGCGGCTTCGGCGACGGCGATGGCATGCTCGACCATATTGATTGCGGCGGCCGTATCGGTCGGCGGGGTCAGGCGCATGTCGACCCAGACTTTGGCGCGGTCGGGTACGACGTAGGGGCGATATCCGCCCTCGATTTGGCCAAACGTGATGGTCGAAGGCCCCAGCTCATCGTGCGCGGGCAGCGCCGCAAACGCGCGACGAAGCGAACACACGACCTCGGCCATGGCGGCGACGGCATCCGCGCCCTTCCAAGGCTGGCTCGCATGCGCCGTCACGCCAGCCATTTCAATCTCGAACCACGTACGCCCCTTGTGCGCCACCTGGATCTGTCCGTCGGTGGGCTCGGTGTCCAGCACCCATTCGCGCGAGCTGACCCAGCCAGCATCGATCGCGGCCTCTGAGCCGCGCATGAAGTCTTCCTCGTCGACCGAGCAGATGAGCGAAAAGCCGCGGCGTGGCAGCGCGCCATCCGCCGCCACGCGCTCGAGCGTATGGACCAGTGCGGCAATGGCGCAGGCCAGGCCACCCTTCATATCGCAGGCACCGCGGCCATAGAGTTTATCGTCGCGCACAACCGCCCCAAGCGGTTCGATGTCTGCGTCCCAGCCATCGCCCAAGGTGACGGTATCCATGTGGCAGATATAGATCAGCCGCGGCTCGTCGCTTTGGCCCGGCACGGTGACTTTAAGGTTGCGGCGCCCGGGCAGCACTTCGAGCTCCTCAATCTGCACGGCATCGAGCGCAGAACTATCAAGTTGTGCCAGCTGCTGCTCAATGAGCCTCTTAATGAAGCGCTCAATTTCATCCTCATACGCGCCCGGGTCTGAGCTGTCGATCCGCACAAGCTCCTGCGCAAGCCGCCAGGCAAAATCCTCATCAACCATATGCAACCTCACAATCAGTTTGCTTTCCAAACCGATTGTAAGCCTCCTGAGAGATCCGCGACGTGGGCGTGGCAGTATTTACCGTTCGCAGGCCGAGCCAGCGCGTTTGCCGTCCGGGCGGGTTCACAAGCGACGCAGCGGGTACGTACCCTTCATGGACGACATGCTGTGCGACATATCTGCCTTTCGGTATCACCGGATACCTCCACAGGTCTTGGCAATAATGCCGGACCTGCCCGATTCTGCGGACGATCCGCGCAGGGAGCACCTATGTGAGCATCCGCTCGTCACGCATTTCCTGGGCACCCCGTTACACGTGTTGGCGCAGGGCAGCTGCGGACGTAAGGGCGATCGCATTGTCAGGCATGTTTGGAACGGGGAGAGGCCGTTTGATTCCGTGCGGCAGACGGAGTTTGGCCTCGATGTTGCGTCCCCACTCTTTACCCTGCTGACCCTGGCTTCCTCGGTCTCAAACGAGCGTCTAATCATGTGCATGTATGAGATGTGCGGCACCTTTGCCGTGTGCAAGATTGCGCCTCAGGTAAAGTCGGCACTTGAGCAGGCATACGGGGGCCGGTGGGGTGACGCACGGTTGGGTTGGGAAAATGTAAAGGATGTCTCGGGGAATCCAACGGACCTGTGGAAACGACCGCCCTTGATCGAGTTCTCTGAACTTACAGAGTTCGCCGATAAGATCCGGGGGCTCCGCGGCGCTAAATCGTTCACACGTGCCGCGAAATGCATTACGGGGGTGGCGGCATCGCCGCTTGAGGTCCAGGCTTCGATGCTGTTTGGCCTTACGAGGTTGCGCGGCGGCGAAGGGCTGCGCCTTACCAATAACGTTGAGATTCGTATGACGCGCAGCGCCCGCCTGATTTCGGGGCTTGATAGGCGCTATGCCGATATCCTGCTGGCAAATAAGGACGGCAGTCGAGAGTGTCTGGTTGAATGCCAAGGTAAAGCCATTCACGGATCCATTGAATCCAAGATTTCGGACTCCGATCGAACGACGGCGCTGCAAGCGATGGGATATCCCGTCATTCTGATGACCTATGGTCAGCTGGCCGACTCCGATGCCTTCCGCGTGGTGATGGAGCTCATCATGTCCTATCTCGATGTGCCGCTGAAAGACAAGACGCCGCGACAGCAGGAGCTCGAACGGCGGCTTCGTGAGGAGATTTTTATCGATTGGGCAGGAATGTAGCCGCGCGGGTGGAAAACGGTCGCGCGGACTAGAGTTTTGGTCACAAAAAGACTTATATTTCGCCTTGGAGGGGCCTTAAAAATGCTATCTAGAATAAGTTGTTTCGGAAAATGGACAGTCAACTTACATTCGGCACATAGAGATCGATTTTTACCTACTAAAGTCCCTGATAAAGCTGTTTATCAAAGCGGGTGTGCTTAGCGACTTGAGCCTCACTATCGATTATCTGAAAAAACTTGTTATGGGTATCATTTTAAAGTCGTCCGGAGCAACAAAATCGGCCCCCGTTTCGTGAAAACGGGGGCCGAATGGGCTTCGTGGTCTGTCTGGCAGGATTGGCGCCGGCGCTATTTAATCACGCGCACACGATACATCGACGGAATATGCTTGAGTGCCTCGATCGTGCTGCCGTCCAGGTGCTCATCGGTGTCGAACATGGTGTAGGCGTTCTCGCCAGCGGACTCGTTGGTCATGCGCTGCACGTTGGCGTTGTCCTTGGCGAGAATGGCCGTGATCTGGCCGATCATGTTGGGCACGTTGGCATGCAGGCAGGCAATGCGGCTTGCGGCGCGCGCCTTGCCCATGCTGCAGGCGGGGTAGTTGACGCTGTGCGCGATGTTGCCGTTTTCCAGGTAATCCTTGAGCTCGCTGATGGCCATGTCGGCGCAGTTGGCCTCGGCCTCGCCGGTGCCGGCGCCCGAATGCGTGGTGATAAACGTGTTGGGCATCTTGACGGTCTTGGGCGTGGCAAAGTCGCAGCTAAACCAGCTGAGCTTGCCCTCGCGCAGGGCAGCGTCGACGGCGTCCTCGTCAATGATGGTTTCGCGCGCGTAGTTGATGAGCACGGCGTCGGGCGCCAGCAGGTCGATCTGCTCGGTGCTGATCATGCCGATGGTATCGGCCTTGCTGGGCACGTGCACGGTGAGGTAGTCGCAGCCGCGGCAGAGGTCCTCGAGCGTGCCCACGCGCTGCACCTCGCGACTCAGCACCCATGCGTGCTCGACGGAAATGAACGGGTCGTAGCCGTAGACGTCCATGCCCAGATCGACACAGGCGTTGGCGACCTTGGAGCCCACGTTGCCCAGGCCGATGACGCCGATGCGCTTGCCCTTGAGCTCGCGGCCCACAAAGGCCTTCTTGGCCTTTTCGGCATCGACCTGAATCTCGGGGTCGTCGGCGTTGTCACGCACCCAGTTCATCGATTGCACCACGCCGCGGCTCGAGAGCACCAACATGCCCAGGACGAGCTCCTTGACGGCGTTGCTGTTGGCGCCGGGGGAGTTAAAGACGACGACGCCCTTCTTGGCGTACTCCTCGACGGGGATGTTGTTGACGCCGGCGCCGCAGCGGGCGATGGCGCGGATGCCCTCGGGCAGCTCGTAGCCGTGCAGGTCGGTGGAGCGCATCAGAATGGCGTCGGCCTCCTCGGCGGTGCCCACAAACTCGTAGCCCTCGCCAAATTCGACTTTGCCGTCCTTGGTAATGTCGTCGATGGTTTTAATCTTGCGCATGAAAAACTCCTTAGCGGATTTGTTTATAACAAGTGGTTTGAAGTGGCTGGTCGGCCCGCGTGTTGCGGGCTAGTTAGATCGCGGGCTCAAACTATGCTGCGCTTCGAAGTCCTTCACGTACGTGGCCAGCGCCTGCACGTCCTCCATGGTGACGGCGTTGTACACGCTGGCGCGCATTCCGCCGACGAGGCGATGGCCCTTGACGTTTTGGATCTGGTGCTCTGCCGCGCCCGCAACAAAGGCCGCGTCGAGTTCGGCGTCGCCGGTACGGAACGTGACGTTGGCGATGGAGCGGCTGTTGGCCTGCGCGGTGCCATGGAACAGCTCGCTGTGCTCGAGCAGGTCGTAGAGCAGGTTGGCCTTGGCCCAGTTGCGCTCGGCCATGGCGGCAAGTCCGCCGGTCTGCTCAACCCAACGGAACACCTTGCCGCACACGTAGATGCCAAAGGTGTTGGGCGTGTTGAGCATGGAGCCCTTGGCGGCCTGGGTCTTAAGGTTCATGTACTGCGGCGTCTGCGCAAAGGCCGGGCCGTCGGCGATCAGGTCGTCGCGCACGATGACCACGGTCACGCCAGCGGCGCCGGCGTTTTTCTGAGCGCCGGCGTAGATGAGTCCGTAGCGCTCGACGTCGAGTGGCTGCGACAAAAAGCAGCTCGAAACATCGGCGACCAGCGGCACATCGCCGCAGTTAGGCAGCTCGCGGTACATGGTGCCAAAGATGGTGTTGTTCTGGCAGATGTAGACGTAGTCGAGCCCGTCGCCCGCAGCCTCGGCGGCAATACGCGCGTTGATGTCGGCCATGTCGGGGATGCGGTCGAAGTTGGTGTCTTCGGAGCTCGCGAGCAGCACGGCCTCGCCGTACTTGGCGGCCTCCTTGTACGCCTTGTTGGCAAAGTTGCCGGTCACGATGTAGCCGGCGCGCCCGCGGCGCATGAGGTTCATGGGGATGCCCGCAAACTGCAGCGTGGCGCCGCCCTGCAAAAACAGGACACGGTAATTGTCGGGGATGCTCAGCAGGCGGCGTAGGGTTGCCTCGGCGTCGTCGATGATCTGCTGGTACATGCTAGATCGATGGCTCATCTCGAGCACGGACATGCCGCAACCGCGGTAGTCCATCATCTCGTCGGCGATCTCGGCGAGCACGCTTGTGGGCAGTGCGGCCGGGCCAGCTGAGAAGTTGTGCACACGTGCCATCTTCTAGTTCCCCCTCGTAGTCGTTTGAACGTTCGGGATACTTTAGCACAGTGGAGCGCTAGGCGCGACCGCATCACGGTAAAACTCGAGTGCGCCGCTATGATTTACAGGATGGTTACATGGGGGAGGGCGGTCGCAAGGTCTATATCGCCGGGATATACCGTGACAGGTACTCTTTGAGCGCGGGGTCGCACACATAGAGATACGTTCCTAACATGCCGCGCGTCATGAGGACGTAGTAGGCGTTGACGATGATCTTTTGCAGATCATCGTCGCTTGCCTTTTTCTTGGCAACGGCATCTTTGAAGTTTGCCCTGTTAACGTTGACTGCATCTTTGTTCGAATCGTAGTAAATGTCGGGACCCAGAATTACGAATCCGTAGTTGAGGTCGTAGCCTTGTACCGTATGAATGCATCCGACTTCGTTGACGGCGTTGGCGGAGTTAACCCAATCCTTCTGGGTTGAGTTCCAGCGTTTGGGAATGCCCTCGATGACGATATCGAACGCATCTTTGTTATTCTTCGTTTCCCACTTCCACGCAAAGCCTGCCATCATGCGGGATAGACCAACTTCTTCTTCCTTGGTTTGCTGCAGAGAGCAGAAGTCCTCAAATCGGTCGACGATTCCAAACTGGTATCTGGGGATATCGCTGTCCGGATCCCCGGCTCGCGAATCGTAAGGCTCCTATGAAAAGAGTGCTTTGAACTTCATGCCGGCATGCATGTACGCTTTGTTATCAAGCAGGTCGTAGACAAAATCGAGGTACTCATCGCCGCCACGCACGCGCATTTGGGTACTCAAGTTGAATTCTTCGGTCTCGATGCCGGCTTCTTCGAGTTGGTTGAGTCGCTGCTCAAGGCCATCTCGGTTGAGTCCCGATGCGCGGACTTGCTGTTTGGGGTCAAAGAACAGGTACGCCTTGTCGCAGCATTTGAAAATCCAATCCACCTGGCTGCTCGTGCGCGGCAAGCTGAGTCGTTCACATGTGTTGTAGAAAGCTCCGATGCCGGCGCCGGCGGATAAGTAGTTTCCCAGTCGGTGCGCCTCGTCGACAAGCAAGACGTCATACCGATCGTTTTTTGTGACGTCGTTGGGGCTCAGGATATCGCCGGGCTTTAACCCGGGGAGGAAGTGCGTGATTTTTTTGAGCGTCTTGCTCAGAGACTCCATGGGCGTCACGAAGCCGACCCGCAGACCGGAAAGGTTCGGCTCATTTTTGATTTTGAACATGAGACTGATGGCGAGGATTGTTTTGCCTGTTCCCGGCGCGCCGTTCACGACGGTTACGCGCTCTTTCTTGGGACCGCCGTGTTTAATGTCTTCATGCTCTTGCTCGAGCCGCCTGTAAATCGCCTCAATCGTTTCGTATTGATCGGGCGTGAGCGTTTTGAAGGGCGAGAATTTGAACAGGTCGGTATTCTCGAGCTCTTCGATGGGGTGGATCGCATAGTTCTCTTCGCGAAGCTTTGTCCAGAGGTCTCTGAACTTCTGGCGATACTGAGGTCGCTCAAAATAATCGAACTGGGCATAGCCATTGTTGGCGTTGGTTACCTGGTATTTTTCGTCAGCGCAGAACAGCTCGATAAGTCGATTCTCAAACTCAAATGTTGCTGACTGATTGAAGGTTGGATTGTCAATCAGGAGGGTCCGGTCGAAGTCTTTGTCCACGTTTGCGGCGTGTTGCTTCATGCGGCGTCGATAATTGGTCGTTTGACCGATGTACGCCGTTTTGTTTTTACTGTTGGTCAGAATATAGAGAACGGGCCAACTCTCGTCATGGTGGAATCCGGGCTTTGGCGTGCCAAAGTCCTGCAGCGATTCGCTTGCCTCGAAGGGTTGGGGGAGGGGAAGCGTGTATTGTCGAAGGGCGAACTCATTACTCATGGTGGGCCGCCTTTCTGTATTCGCTGGAGCTGGTGTCGACGGGATAGCGCTCGCCGTTGCGTTTGAGTTTGGACGAGAGCGCCTTTGGGAGGTCGATTCCGTTTAGATCGGCGAAACGTAGGAGAAAGAGGAGCGTGTCGGCAACTTCGTCTTCGATGGCTTGGCGCTGATCAGGGCTATCGAACATTTCTGCAATGCGCTTGTCGCTCATAAAGCGGAAAAGCTGAAGGAGTTCGGAGGACTCTGTCGCTATGCCGATGGCAAGTTCCTTTGGAGTGTGATATTTGCGCCAATCGCGCGCATCACAAAAATCTCTGACTTGTTCTGTCATGGCAGTGAGCTTGTCCATCATCCGTAACCTCCCTGATGTTCATTATTTTATTATGGCCGTATCTGGAGTTTATTGCACATCAGTTGGGACGTGCGGTTTGTCCGGCCGCGATTGCCCGGTAGGAGGATTCACCGTGAAGATTGAAGTTGATGTAGACCAGCTGCGCGAGGGCTTGCTCGACTACGCGGGGAGCGCGGCTGGCGTGGGCTTTCCCGCTGCCATGCTCGACGTGATGGATATCGAGGACGAGTCGCCCCAAGAGCTCCTAGCCCGAGCCGAACGCGAAGGCCTCGACCTCCGCGACTTTGCTGTGGGTGACAGCTAGTAGCTGAAGAGGGACGGGCTGCTAGGAAGCTAGCGTGGCGATGACGGCTTCGTCGCCGGCGTATATTAGGGTGTTGCCATCGGGGATGATGGTTTGGCCGTCGCGCTTGAGCATCACCACGATAAACGGGTGCTTGCCCTGCGGCACGTCGCGCAGGCGCTGACCGGCCAGGCGACCGTGGGGCGTCACGGTGACCTCGCGCAGCGTAACCTCGGCACGCTCTTCGAACGTTGGGGCGGCCATCACCAGCAGATCGCCTTCCTGGATCACGGTGTCGCCATTGGGCAGTACCGGATGCGCCCCGTCGCGCAGCACCAGGACCACGAGCATGTCCGTCGCGCTGCCAATGTCCGCGAGCGAGCGTCCGGCAAACGGATGGCCAGCGCCCACCTTGAGCTTTACAAACGACATGCCGTCCTCGTCGCGGTAGTCGTTAAAGGTGCGGCGCACGTCGCCGGTCGCATCGATCATATCGAGCTTCTTCGCCACCGCCGGCAGCAGCGAGCCCTGCACCACGATGCTCGACGCGGCAATCACAAACACCAGGTCAAATAGGTCGTGTCCGCCGGGAACGCCGGCCACCACGGCAAAGAGACTAAAGACGACCGAAGCTGCTCCGCGCAGGCCCGCCCAGCTTACGAGCGCGACCTGGCTGGGATTCGTCTTAAAGGGCGCTAGGAGCACGCCGACGGCGATGGGGCGGCTCACGAAGAGCATGAACGCCATGAGCGCCAGGCCCGGCAGCAGCATCTGCGGCAGGCGTGCGGGCGTTACGAGCAGGCCGAGCAAGAAGAAGATGGTCATCTCTGCCATCTCGGTGAGGGTGTCGAAGAAGTGCGCCATCTCGACCTTACCGGTGATGTCGCTTGCGCCCAGCACAATGCCTGCAAGGTATACGGCCAAAAAGCCGTTGCCGCCCAGGTAGCTCGGCAGCGCGTAGGCGACGATGGCCACGGCGAACAAGAAGATGGTCTGCGCGCCTTCGGCCGTTGCGTGTGCGCGCTCAATCAGACGGCTGGATGTCCAGCCGATGGCAAGGCCCAACCCCACGCCCAGGATGATCTGCTTGGTCAGCAGCACGGGAATGTCGATATTGCCGCCCGCCGCGAGGGTCGCGAGCACGGCGGTGAGCATGTAGGCGACGGGGTCGTTGGAGCCCGATTCGACCTCGAGCAGCGAGTCGGTGCCGCCCCTCAGCGAAAGGCTGTGCTCGCGCAGAACGCTAAAGACGCTGGCCGCGTCGGTGGACGCCACGACCGATCCCAGCAGCAGGCCGCCGATCCAGTCGAAGCCCAGCACAAAGTGGGCGAACACGCCGGTGATGCCTGCGGTGATGACGACGCCGAGCGTGCTCAGCAGCACCGCCGGCGCGGCGACGGGCTTGGCGCGGTCTATGTTGGTGTTAAAGCCGCCGTAGAACATGATGAACAATAGCGCCGTGCTGCAGACGGTTTCGGTGAGTGCGTAGTCGCTAAAGTCGATATGCGCCGGGCCGTTGACGCCCAACAGCATGCCGAGCGCGATAAAGATAAGCAGGGTGGGGAAGGGGAGCTTTTTGCCGACGGGTTTGATGGTCAGGCACAAAATGATGACGAGGCCGATAAAAAGAAGGATCTGGTTCATGGATGGTGTCCGCTCCTGGGTGGTTGGCGTGGCACGGTTAGTTGTCTGCGGTTATTTGTACCCAAAGATGGTGGGTTTATGGGGTTGAATTGCGGGCGTGCGCGATATCGTCATAGACGGCTGCCGTCTTTGCCTCTGCTCGGAAACCCTTTCCAGCTTTATTGCAACGGAGTACAATGGGTAACGTTTAAGTTCAACTTGAAGTTTTAGTTGCGGCGCCGGGCTTTGGCCGCAATGCAAGGAGAGGCGTTCCATGGCGATCTATGTGACATCTGATGCTCACGGACACGTGCATGCGCTTGACGAGGCCCTGTCTAAGATCTCGTTGACGTCCGACGACACGCTGTACGTGCTGGGCGACATGATCGATCGCGGGCCCGATCCGGTCGGCGTTATTAAGCTCGTGCGCTCGCTGCCTAACGCCCGCGTTCTCAAGGGTAATCACGAGCAGATCATGCTCGATGCCATCATTAGCCAGGATCCGCTCGATGCCGAGACCTGGGATATCAACGGTGGCTGGACGACGCGCGAGCAGCTCAACGACATGGAATTTGACGCATACGAGGAGCTCGTGCGATGGATGGCCGCGCTGCCGCTCTACGCGGTGGCCGAGACCGAGGAGCGCCCGTATCTGCTGGTACATGCTGGGATCGAGATGAAGGCGGCGCGCGCGTTTTTGCTTGAGCATGGCGTCGATTGTGCCGATGGCGTTGGAGCGGTGGGTGCCGATCGCGAGCTGCTGCAGCAGATGCTCGCGGTGCAGTCGGCCGATGACCTGCTGTGGATTCGTCACGGCTATTGGGATGCGCCGACCGGGCTGCTTTCTGCCGAGGGCAAGGGTCCGGTCGTGGTGAGCGGTCACACGCCAACGGTGTCGCTCGGGCGTTATTGCGAGGTCGGTGGTCTTGCGGGGCTCGATGAGGAGTCGGGCCGCGGGCAGATCGTGCGCCTGGGTGGCGAGGATACCGCCGGCGTGCCCGATCGCATCGATATCGACTGCGCCGCCGCCACCGGCTCCGAGTTCGGCCGCGTCGGGATCCTGCGGCTCGATGATGGGGCGGAGTTCTACGCGAACATCAACCCGGGCGAATAATCGGTGCAAGTGGTAGCTAATTTGGGACGGAGCTTTTTTGACTACTTTCGGAGAATAGCGCTTTCTTGCTCGGTAAGCGCGAGAAATGAGGAGCGTCTGCGTCCTCGGCAGTGCGAAAATGCTCGAAAAACCGTCGCAACGGAGTCAAACGACGTTGCGACGGTTCTTTTTTGGCTGTCCGCTGGCTAAGTGAGTAGACTTTTTTGGAAATGCCGAGCAGCCGGCAAATTTGCCTCAACAAAACCGCAGGTCACTGACTTGTGTTTTGCCGGTGTGGTCAGGGATTCGGCAAAAGTCTACTCACTTAGTTTTGCGTGTCGCAAATCGTCCGCAACGAGACCCCCCATTGCGCCAATTAGGCGCCGTACGGGTTGCGGTCGCGCTCGATGCGTTGGCGGATGTGGGCGTATTCGATAATCAGCAGCACCAGGAGTAGGGCCATGATGGCTAGGTAGCTCACCACGGCGCCCATCAGACCCAGCAGGTTGATCAGGATCACCGGGAGCACCACGCTCACGGCAAAGCAGATCAGGTAGATCTTGGTGACGTCTCCAGCGTGGCGCAGCACCGTGATAATGGCGTAGATAAAATCGATGGCCGCGGTTACGCCGCCGGCGACGACCATCAGCAGCGCCAGCGTACGGTAGCGTTCAAAGCTGAGGCCGTACATAAAGCTCATGAGGGGAATACCGGGACCTGCCATAAATGCGGCGCACACGCCGGTGATGACCGCGATCAGCGCCATAACGGCAACAATAATCAGGTCAAAGCGACGACGCTTGCGAGGATTAGCCCAAATGCTCGACAAGCGCAGGAGCTGCGGTTTATAGATAAATCCAATGCTCAGCAAAATAGCCTGCGCCGGAAAGAACAGGGCATTAAAGTACAGCTGATATTTGTATGCCAGCGTGCCTTCCATCACAAACTTGGGCATGCTCTCAATAAGGTTGAACAGGAACAGTGCACCAAAGAGCGGGGCGCACTGGACAAACAGGTGGCCGACCTCGCGCAGGCTCACGTGGCGCGATTTTTCGGTCTCGAGCAGGGCAAGCGGCGCGGTGACCAGCACGAGCGAGGCGATGGCGGTGACACCCATGGCCATGGCCGCGATGGGCATGCTGCGCGTGAGGAACAGTGCCACGCTAAAGACCGCGATGACGCCGGCGGAACGCAGCGTTTGGCTCATGCCGGCCAAATAGAGCTTGTCGGCCTGCTGCAGGCGGCCCTCGTACACGTCGGCGATGCCGTCGATCACCTTATAGAGGTAGACGCCCAGGCCGATCGTGGCCATCTGCGCATCGTAGCCGCGGGCGCTGCTGTATACCAGGCCGCATGCCAGCGCGAGCGCTCCGCAGAGCCAGCGGTTGAGCTGGTAAGAGGCAAAGGACGTCTTTTCGTCGATGTCCGAGACCTGGAAATTGCGCACGCCGTAGTTGCACGCGATCATGATGAGCGTGCCGGTGACAAAGGCGATGGAGAATTTGCCAGCCTCCTCGGCGCCCGCGAGCTGTGTGGACACGATGGTGAGCAACGGAAACGCCATGCCCCACACGGCGGTGCCCAGGGTATTCCAAAGGTAGTCGCGACGGGTGGCGTGATCTTCGTACTCGGCTTCTTGCGTGGAGAAGCCGCCGCCGTAGACGGCTCCGAGCAGGCGGTTCCACCAGGCATTGACCATGCGGTGGATGGGGCCGGGCTGGCGATTGCGCTCGCGGCGACGGCGTGTGGCCTGGCTGCTGTCGGGACCGCCGGCGTTACGCTGGCTTAGCTCTTGGATTCGTGCGAGCTCCTCGGCGGTGTGCGATGCGGGGAACAGGCCGTTCTCGATGCGTCCGCCCTGTCCGTGCGCCCCGTCCGATACGGTGGGGTCGGTGACGCCATTGCGGCGGGCGATGGCGCGGCGAATGCTATCGATGGGCGTGATGCTCAAAGCGGAGTCCTTTCTATTGCTACGCTCTAGTATAGACGCGACGGTGTTCGGTCGTGTTTTTGAACAGGTTGTTCGATAATTTCGGCGGCGCCATTCAGTAGACGCATTTGGGGACGTTCCTTATGTGCCGGCACTTTGGGAACGTCCCTAAGTGCCGGCATCCGGGGACACTCCTTGAATGTTGCCTGTTCAAGAGTGTCCCTAACGACTAGGCCGCTTGCCTGCGATTTTTGACCGTTGGGCGGGCGCTTCGCCGTTGCCGCAAAAACGTTTTTGCATATCGGGTACAACGGGCTTTACGTGAGTAAAGTGCGTGCCGCGTCCACGTGTCGCGCTTTTAAAGGAGGCCCCATGCCAGGTGTTACCCCTGCAGAAGTTTTGTCCAACTTTGGTCTTACGCTGGTCGAAGATCCTGCCGAGAATCAGCCCCGTCTGCTGGTCGATCTACCCGCCGCGGAGCTCGTCGAGCACGCCATCCGCCGCGAAGAAGGCCGCATGGCATCCAATGGCGCACTCGTGATCGAGACGGGGGAGCGCACCGGCCGTTCGCCCAACGACCGCTTTATCGTCGACACGCCCGACGTGCACGACAAGATCGCCTGGGGCGCCGTCAACCGACCGCTTTCGATCGAGAGCTACGAGACCATCAAGGCCGGTATCGTCAACTACCTCAACGAGCGCGATGTTTTCGTCACGCGCGGTATGGCCGGTGCCGATCGCAACCATACACGTCGCCTGCTTGTCGCCTGCGAACGTGCCAGCCAGGCGCTCTTTATTAAGCAGATGCTCGCTCGCCCGCTCGCTCGCGAAATTGCGCGCACCGGTGAGCCGGACTTTTGCGTGCTCGCCGCTCCCGGCTACCAGTGCGATCCCGCCATTAAGGGCCTCAACTCCAGCGCCGCCGTGGTCATCAACTTCCAGGAGCGCGTGATTCTGGTTGCCGGCACCGGTTACTCCGGTGAGATCAAAAAGTCCATCTTCAGCGTCATGAACTACCTGCTGCCCGTAGAGGACGACGTGCTGCCCATGCACTGCTCGGCCAGCATGGATCCTGTCACGCACGAGACCGCCGTGTTCTTTGGCCTGTCTGGCACCGGCAAGACCACGCTTTCGGCCAACCCCACGCGCCTACTGATCGGCGACGACGAGCACGGTTGGTCCGACATGGGCATCTTCAACATCGAGGGTGGCTGCTACGCCAAATGCGAGGGCCTGGACGCGTTCCACGAGCCTGAGATCTTCAACGCCGTCCGCTTTGGCGCGATCTGCGAAAACGTGGTGCTCGACGAGAGCCGCAAGCCCAACTACGATGACGTCTCGGTCACGCACAACACGCGCGTGGCCTACCCTGTGGAGCACATTCCCAACGCGTGGACCAAGGGTATGGGCACCACTCCGAGCGTCGTGCTGTTTTTGACCTGCGACGCCTTTGGCGTGCTGCCGCCCATCTCGCGCCTGACGGCCGACGCCGCCATGTATCACTTTGTGACGGGCTTTACGGCCAAGATCCCCGGCACCGAGGTCGGCGTCACCGAGCCCACGCCCACGTTCTCTTCGCTGTTTGGCGAGCCGTTTATGCCGCTCGACCCCATGGTCTATGCCAAGATGCTCGGTGAGCGCATCGCCGACGGCCGCACGCGTGTGTACCTGGTCAACACCGGCTGGATTGGCGGCGGCTACGGCGTGGGCCATCGCATCGAGCTTGCCTACACGCGCGCCCTGGTGGCCCGCGCCCTCGACGGTACCATCGAGGACAGCGAGTTCGTCCACGATGATATCTTTAACGTCGACATTCCCACCACGTGCCACGGCGTGCCCGACGGCATCCTGGTGCCGCGCCAGTACTGGCAGAGCACCGCGCGCTACGACGAGGCGGCGCACAACTTGGCCGTGATGTTCGAGGAGAACTTCGAGAAGAAGTACTCGCACCTGCCCGAGTCCGTGAAGGCCGCCGGTCCGCACGCTCAGGTGCACGCCGACGCCCGTCATCGCGGCCGCGGCCTGCTGGGACTCCGACACTAGCGTCGCCGCGAGTCCATATCCGCCACAAAGGGGACAGGCACCTTTGTGGCGGTTTTGCTTGGGCGAATGACTCGGGTTACAATACGCCTGACATATCGCCCCCTTCTCCGGATGGGGGCAGCGTAAGCGCTCTTGTGGCGGCACCGTAGGACTTTGAAGGTGGCCGTCGTAAGGGCGCTTTTTGTTTAGGCACCCGGGCTCGGGCGCATGCTATGAAGGGAGAGCACATGAAGAGTTTCGTTGCCGAGGATTCGTTTTGGGAGCTATTTCCGCAGGCGGCTGTCGGTGTTGTGGTCGTAAAGGGCATGAAGCCCGCGGCTCAGATTCCTCAAGAGGACGTTGATGCGATTGCCGCGTTGCTCGACCGCGCCAATATCGATGCGGAGCGTCACCTGACGAGTGATACCATCAGCGAGAATGCGCCGGTTAAGGCATGGCGCGAGGCATATCGCCTATTCAAGACCAAGAAGGGCGCGCGTTGCTCAATTGAGAACCTGCTCAAGCGCGTGCTCAAAGGAAAGCCGGTGGGCCACATTACGCCCGCGGTGGACATCTACAACACGGTGTCGCTGTCCTACGCGCTGCCCGTAGGCGGCGAGGATTTGCACGCGATTGAGGGAGACCTTTGCCTGAAGGTGACCGACGGTGGCGATTCATTTCTGCCGCTTGGCGAGGAGACAGATGACCCGACGCTGCCCGGCGAGCTCGCCTACATCGATGATGCGGGCGCCGTATGCCGCTGCTGGAACTGGCGCGATGGCGTTCGAACGGCGTTGTCCGATGATTCGGTCGATGCTTTCCTGGCGATTGAGTGCGTGGAGCCCGAGCGGATGGGGGATTGCCAGGCCGCGATCGATCGCTTAGCCGAGCTGCTCGAGCGCTATCTGGGAGCGACGGTTGTCGTTAAAACGCTTGTGACCCGCGACAATCCTTGCGTGGGGCTGTAGCGAAGTCTGCGGATCAAACTCGATGCCCCAAACCACCACAAAGGTGCCTGTCCCCTTTGTGGTGGTTTTTATGTTGATGGGTTAACAAATGGGATATTTGGGTACGGGTGTTGCCTTGTGCGGCTAAGATGTTTACCCGTTAGCATCATGTAAGCGAAAGGCGGTCGTCACCATGCAGCAGAACGGCGAGACACGTTTTGAGGACTTTGTCGGACTGATCAGCGGCCTCTACAAGGAGATTCAGCGTATCAAGACGTCCGAAGGCGCAAGGCTGGGCCTCAAGGGCTCCGACGTTATGTGCCTGTACTATCTTGAGCGCAGCAAGGACGGCCTGACTGGCGCCGACCTCGCCCGCATGGCCGGCGTTACCCGTGCCGCCGTTTCGCGCACACTGGCACATCTGGAGGAGGGCGGCTACGTCGAGGTTGACGACTCGGGTGATGCGGCCGTCAAGTATCGTGCTCCGGTGCGCCTGACTGCCCTGGGCGGCGAGAGCATGAGCGAGGCCGATCGCATCATTCGCGAGGTGCTCGATACCACCGGCAAGGCCATGGGCGTGGAGCAGCGCGAGCAGATGTATGCATCGCTGCGCACGATCCTCAACACCCTGCGCGAGATCTAGAGCCGCGCTGGCGCTAGCTTTCAGCCAAGAACTGCATCGTCCCGTTTGAGCGCGTACGCCGTGCCGGGACATTGCTGTCAAAATTCCCTGCGCGAGACCTGCGCAAGAAAGGATTCGTTATGTCCGTCCGCATTATTACCGATTCCGCAAGCGATATGTCGCCGGCGGAGCACCCCGCTCTGCGTGTTCTGCCGCTGTCCGTCACCTTTGGCACCGATGTGTATATGGATGGCGTCGACATCGATCACCAGCGCTTTTACGAGATGCTTGTGGAGCGCGATGAGCTGCCCAAGACCGGTCAGGTCAACCCGTACGCCTTTTCGCAGGCGATTGCCGAAGCGCGTGAGGCCGGCGATGAGGCCGTGATTATTACCGTGGGAGCCAAACTCTCGGGCACCAACCAGAGTGCTCGTACGGCACTTGCCGAGGCGCCGGGCGGCGACATGTTCGTCGTGGACAGCAATAACGTGACCTTGGGCGAGCGCGTGCTGGTCGAGTATGCGCTGCGCCTGGTGGACGAGGGCCAGGGCGCGGCTCAGGTTGCGGCGGCTGTCGAGGCCGTGCGCGACCGCGTGGTCGTCATCGGCCTGCTCGAGACGCTGGAGTACCTGGTGCGCGGCGGTCGCCTGTCTGCTGCGGCCGGTGCCGTGGGTACGCTGCTCAACGTAAAGCCCGTGGTGGCTGCCGAGGACGGTCTGATCGTGCAGCTGGGCAAGGCGCGCGGTTCCAAGAACGGACGTAACCTGCTCAACCAGAAGGTCGAAAAGGCGGGCGGCATCGACTTTTCCATGCCGCTGGCGCTCGGCTATACGGGCCTTTCGGATGCGGTGCTCAAGAAGTATATCGAGGACAGCGCGGCACTGTGGGCTGGCCATACCGAGGGCGAACTGCCCGTTCACACCATCGGCGCCACCATCGGCACCCATGTAGGCCCCGGCGCCGTAGCCGTAGCCTTCTTCCAGCCCGTTAACTAGCCCACCTGCCAAAACCACCACAAAGGGGACAGGCACCTTTGTGGTGGTTTATGCTATTCCGGGTGGAAGGGGGCGAGCAATGGCGTCTGAGGGCTTTTTTGAGCGGGTGTACGAGGTGGTCGAGCAGATTCCCGAGGGGATGGTCGCCACGTATGGTCAGGTGGCGCTGCTTGCTGGACGTCCACGAAGTGCGCGGTACGTGGGGTATGCCCTGCATGGCAATCCGCGCCCCGGCGAGATTCCCTGTCACCGCGTGGTGTTTGCCGATGGCCGCATATGCGATGGTTTTGCTTTTGGCGGTCCCGATGCTCAACGTGAGCTTTTGCTAGGGGAGGGTGTGGCGTTTAAGGACGACATGCACGTCGACTTGGCCGCCTGTCGCTGGCCTGCAGGGCTCTAGCGGCTCTGCCGTGGCTTAAACCACCACAAAGGTGCCTATCCCCTTTGTGGTGGTTTTGGCAGGTTTACCGAGGTTAACTTATGGAGAAGGTATGGCGGCGCGGTTTGTCGCAGCAAAGTAAACCACGGTGAACTATATTGGTTTCAGCAACGGAGCAGGCAATAGGCGATGAAAAAGCCTGCCCTGTTGAGTTTGATTCGCATTCCTCCCCTCTGTGCGATTCAACGGTGTACTTCGGGAACAGGCCCGCTGGCAACTAACTGCCAGCGGGCCTGTTCCTGTTTGTCGAGGGAGTGCAATGGGCAGAGCCGAACCGGTCGGGCACCAAAAAAGGCGGACGCCGTAGCGCCCGCCCTATAGCAATCGAAAGTTCTAGCCAGCAGATCGATCTAGTACACCATGCCCATGGCGTCCTGAACCTCGGCCAGGGTCTGCTCGGCAATCTCGTTGGCGCGACGGTTGCCCTCGTGCAGCACGTCCTTCACATAGTCCAGATCGTTCTCATAGCGCTGACGACGCTCGCGGATCGGCGCGAAGTACTCGTTGACGGCCTCGGTCACGTACTTCTTGAGCTGGCCGGAGCCGCCCATGCCAATCTCCTCGGCAATCTCGACCTCGGAACGGCCAGTGCAGATGGCGGCGGTTGAAAGCAGGCCGGACACGCCGGGGCGGTTCTCGGGATCGAACGTGATCATGCGCTCGGAGTCGGTCTGGCTCTTCTTGATGCGCTTGGCCGTCTCCTCGGCGGTCATCGAGATGTTGATGGCGTTGCCGTAGCTCTTGCTCATCTTGCGACCGTCCAGGCCCGGCAGTAGCGGGGTCTCGGACAGCAGCGCTTCGACCTCGGGGAACACTTTGCCGTAGCGGTTGTTAAAGCGGCGGGCGATGGTGCGGGTGAGCTCGATGTGCGGCAGCTGGTCGCGACCGACGGGCACCACATTGCCCTTGCAGAACAGGATGTCGCAGGCCTGGTGCACCGGGTAGGTGAGCAGAAGGCCGGTGAGCTCGTGGCCCGAGGCCTCCATCTCGGCCTTGACCGTGGGGTTGCGCGCCAGCTCGGCCTCGGAGACCAGCGACAGGAACGGCAGCATGAGCTGGTTTGCGGCGGGTACGGCGGAGTGCGCGTAGATCATGGTCTTGTCGGGGTCGATGCCGCAGGCAAGGTAGTCCATGACCATGTTGTACACGTTGTCCTGGATGTGCTCGGTCGTATCGCGGTCAGTGATGACTTGGTAGTCGGCGATGAGCACGTTGGTCTTGGCGCCCATGTTCTGCAGCTCAACACGGCCCTTGAGGGTGCCGAAGTAGTGACCCAGGTGCAGACGGCCGGTGGGGCGGTCGCCGGTGAGCATGGTGAACTTCTCGGGCGTTTTGGCCAGGCCCTCGCGAATGGCGTTGCTCTTTTGCAGCGCGACTTCGTAGCTGTTCTCGTTTGGCATGATTGCTCCTAACGTATGTTCATGGGTCAAGATGATAACGCGTTTATTGGAGGGGCAGGTCGTAAGTAGGCGAGGGGCGGGAGAGCGGCGGCTTGTGCGATGGGCGCGGCGTGGCTGCACGTTTGGCCGGCGGCGTCTGGACGCATCCTCGGCAGCTTACCCTAGCGCCTGTGGTGGCGCTCTTCCTTACGTTCCTCGGCTGCCTGCTCCTCTTGCTTAAAGGCGGGATCGTCGGGGGTGACGAGCTCGTCCTCGTGCGTGCGCTTGTTGTAATGGTGGCGCAGCACGGGCTCAAACAGATGTAGATGCTTGGCAAAGGCCGCCGAGCCAATGGCGAGCACGGTAAAGATGAGCACGCGCATGGGCACCTCGACCTGGTTGATCGCGGCGGCGCCGGCCGAAAGCATAATGCACCAGGCATAGATGAGCAGCACAGCCTGCTTTTGGTTGTAGCCCTCTTGGATCAGGCGGTGGTGGATGTGGCCCTTGTCGGCCTGCCCGATGCTAATGTGGGCGCGCTTGCGGCGCACGATGGCGCTAAACGTGTCGATGATGGGCACGCCGGCAACGATGAGCGGGATGATAAGCGAGGTGAGCGCGGCGGTGCGGCTCACGTTGAGTAGCGAGATGGAGCCCAGCGCAAAGCCCAGAAGCAGCGACCCCGAGTCGCCCAAGAAGATGCTTGCGGGGTTGAAGTTGTAGCGCAAAAAGGCCAGACAGGCGCCAAAGAGCGCAATGGAGAGCGCGGCGGCGTCGATGCGGCCCGAGAGAACGGCCATCGAAAACATGGTGAACGACGCGATGCCGCAGATGCCCGTGGCTAAGCCGTCGAGGCCGTCGATGAGGTTAATGATGTTGGTGAATGCCACCAGATAGATCACGGTGATGGGGTAGGCGAGCCATCCGAGCATGATTTCGCCAGGGGCAAACGGGTTGACGATGACGCCGATGCGCAGGCCGCCCACGCAGGCGATGAGCGCAGCGAGGACCTGTCCGGCCAGCTTTTGCTTGGGCTTGAGCTGGATGACGTCGTCGATAGCGCCGGTCGCAAAGATGACGGTAAAGGAGAGGGCCAGCATAGGATAGCTAATGTGAAGGCGCGGGTGCGGCACCAGGACGGGCGGCCAACCCAGGTACCAGGTGCCTAGGATTTGCACAATACAGGCAACGACCAGGCCCAAAAACACCGCCGTTCCGCCCAAACGCGGGATGGGCTTGGTGTTGATGCGGCGCTTAGAAGGATAGTCGACGGCGTCGAGCTTAATTGCCAAGCGCTTGACCAGGGGCACCGTGAGGAAGGTCGTGATGAAGGCCGCCGCTGCCACGCATAGATACGGTATGTAGCTCGGGGATGAAGCCATGAATCTAAAAACCGCCAAGCGTCGAAGGAAAAGGTCAAAGGTTGCTAAGCGCAAAGGGCATAGCCGAACCATGATACTCGACCACGGGGGGTGCATGGAATTGCATGCAGCGATAATCACGCGCTTACCAGATATTGGGATGTTGTCGATGGCTTGTCGGGATACCGGCGGGGATCCATATGGGCTGTAATGGTGGTTTTCGGCAAAAGAAAACCACCCCCCACGTTACGAAAATGAACCCACCTAAAACAGGTGGGTGCCCTCATCGACTGTTCCAGCGTCCTTAACAACGAAGGATACCTGTACTAGGTACGACTGTGTGGGCTCCCTAAATAAACGCGACGGTTCACCCAGTTGCTCCGCGGGGGGCGGAATACCTACATCATAAAGCGGCACTTTATCGATTCCAGTCTTGACATTACAAAAATCGTGTCGGACGATTACGGCGCCTTGGGCTCGAGCCGCCTGCGCGCTTGGTCCTTTTGCGTTTGAGCTGCTGAATCGTTGTTTTGGAGCATGTTTATTTATGCCGACGTCGTTGACCGAACTTTTTTCGCCTGCCTGCCATTTGTGTCCGCGCCGTTGCGGTGCGGCGCGCGACGAGGGCGCGCGTGGCGTGTGCGGCGCCGACAACACGCTCAAGGTGGCCCGCGCGGCGCTTCATATGTGGGAGGAGCCGCCTATCTCGGGCGAGGCCGGTTCGGGCACGATCTTCTTTAGCGGCTGTTCGCTCAAATGTATCTACTGCCAGAACCATGAGATCTCGACCGGCAATTTTGGCCTTGAGATTTCGCCTGAGCGCCTGGTCGAGATTATGCTGGAACTGCAGGACCAGGGTGCCAACAACATCAATTTGGTGACGGCGACGCACTATGCGCACCTGTTGCCTGCTGCGATTGCCGCGGCGCGGGCGCGGGGGTTGGTCATCCCCATCGTCTACAACACGAGCGGCTATGAGCGGGCGAGCGCCGTGGCGGCGCTCGGCGATCTGGTCGATGTGTGGCTTACCGACTTTAAATATGCCGATGCGGGGCTTGCGCAGTCGCTCTCTCATATTCAGGACTACCCGCGCGTCGCCGTGTCGGGTCTGGCGCAGATGGCGCGCGAGATCGAGCGCCGCGGGGGAGAGTTGGTGGATGACGACGGGCTTATGAAGCGCGGCATCATCGTGCGCCACTTGGTGCTGCCGGGGCATGCGGACGATTCGTGCCGCGTGTTGGACCTGGTGTGGCAGACGGTGGGCGACGTGCCGATCTCGGTCATGAACCAGTACACGCCCAATGCCCTCATGCGCGAACAAGGCGGCGACCTGGCGCGCGCCGTGACGCGCGAGGAGTACGAGCAGGTGCTCGACCATGCCGACGACCTGGGCTTTACGACGATGTTTTGGCAAGAAGGCGGCGCGGTAGACGAGAGCTTTACCCCGGCGTTCGATACCACCGGTGTTCTTACTAGTGCTCAAACCAGCTAATCTGGGACGAGGCTCTTTGAGTAGTCTTTTTGGGACGGGGCTGTTTTAGCTACCCCTGCCGCTGTTCGACCAAACCGTTCGCGTTGTCTGTCGGGGTAGCTAAAACAGCCGCGTCCCAAAAAGACTGGGTATTGGGCGTTGACAGTTGGCGAGCCGTAGGTAAAATATCAACTTGTCCTGGGGACGTAGCTCAGTTGGGAGAGCGCTGCCGTCGCATGGCAGAGGCCGAGGGTTCGACTCCCTTCGTCTCCACCCTTGGATTTGATAAGCCGCTGACATTGTGTCGGCGGCTTTTTTTAAAAGAAAGGGCTGTACCATGGCCGAGCTTGAGTCCCAACCACTGTCTGCCGAGGAACGCGCCGAGTTGGAAGAGCTCCGCGCCGAGAAGGCCCGCCGCGAGGCCCAGGAAGAGGCACGTCGCGAGCGTGAGGAGCTGACCGCCCTGCGTGCCGAGCGCGAGAAGGCCGAGGAGGCCGCCGCGAACGTCGCCCCCGCGCCCAGGCCCGCCGCCGCGAAGCCCGCGCCCGCCGCACCCAAACCTCAGCCTAAAAGGGCCGCTCGTCCCAAGCCCGTCGAGCCCAAACCGAGCCGTGACGAGATGACCTTTGCCCAGCGCATGGTCACCTCTAAGGAGCCCACGGGCGAGAACGAGATCCCCGGTATGGCGCCGGCTCAAAAAATCATCATTGTCCTTGCCCTCATCGCGTTTGTCATCTTTATGGGCTACACGATCCTGACCAGCATGGGTCTGCACTAGCCTGTTCGCGCTGGGCTCCATGCCCGCACGCCCGCCTCGCCAACCCTCAACCTCTGCACAACGCATCCGAAAGGTCGCCCCATGGCTTTGACCGATATCTCTCATCCCACCGACATCGCAATGCTCACCGATCTGTACGAGCTCACTATGGCCCAGGGCCTGTGGGAGAGCGGCAAGGCCAATGAGCAGGGTTGTTTTACCGCGTTTTACCGCGACCATCCCTTTGGCAGCGCCTATGCCGTCATGTGCGGCACCGCCGAACTGCCCGAGCTGGTCGAGAATCTGCGCTTTACGCCCGAGGACATCGACTACCTCGCATCGCTTGAGGCCCCTGCCGGCGGCGCGATGTTCAAGTCCGCATTCCTCGACTACCTGCGCGATTTTCGTGCGCATGTAAATATCGACGCCGTTCCCGAGGGCGAGCTCGTCTTTCCGCGCGAGCCCATGGTGCGCGTCACCGGTCCTGCGCTCGAGTGTCAGCTGCTTGAGACGGCGCTGCTCAACATCGTCGGCTTCCAGACGCTTGTCGCCACCAAGACGGCGCGCGTGGTGCTTGCCGCCGACGGCCGTCCCGTGGCGGAGTTTGGCCTGCGCCGTGCCCAGGGCCCCGATGGCGGCCTGGCCGTTGCGCGCGCGAGCTACGTTGCCGGCTGCTCCTCTACGTCCAATGTGCTCGCCGGCCGCCGCTACGGTATTCCCGTCTTTGGCACGCATGCGCACAGCTGGGTGATGAGCTTCGATTCCGAGCTCGAGGCCTTCCGCGCCTTTGCCAAGTCGAGCCCCAAGAACTGTACGCTGCTCATCGACACCTATGACGTGCGCGAGGGCTGCGAGCATGCCATTACGGTTGCCAAGGAGATGGAGGCGGTGGGCGAGCGCCTGTCGGCTATTCGCATCGACTCCGGCGACCTTGCCAAGCTCTCCAAGTATGTTCGCGGCCGTTTTGATGCCGAGGGCCTGCCCTATGTGGGGATCTCGGTTTCTAACGATCTGGATGAATACACGATTCAGTCGCTGCTCGACCAGGGTGCGCCCATCGACAGCTTTGGTGTGGGTACCAAGCTTGCGACCTGCTATGACCAGCCGGCGCTGGGTGGCGTGTACAAGCTTTCCGCCCGCCGTGCGAGCGAGGCAGATCCATGGACGCCGGTGGTCAAGCTCTCCGAGCAGCCCTACAAGCGCACGATCCCGGGTGTGCAACGCGTGCGCCGTTATTACGACGGCTTTGGCGGCCCGGTCTGCGACATGATCTACGACGAGGACCATCTGGCGGGGGAGGGCGCCGCGCGCGGCAATGCCCTCGTGGCCGTGAATGATGCCGCCCTGGTGACCGACGTGTCCGAACTTGAGTATCGCGAGCTGCTGGTGCCGATCGTGCGCGACGGCAGCGCGGTGGCTCCGCGTGAGAGCATCCAGGACGCGCGCGAGCGCTGTGTTTGGGCGCTCGATCATCTGGACGCAGCTTTCAAGCGCTTCCTGTACCCGCAGACCTATGTGGTGGGCATGGAGCAGGGCCTGGCTCAGGTGCGCGACGAGCTCGTGCGCAAGAATATGGCCGCGGCTTCTGCTTTTCCCTGGGCTCACTAATTCTTTGGGCGGTAGGGGCGAGTCACGCTCCCTTGGCCGCCGCTCGGCCGTTCGCTGAACAGTTGATTGGTTTGACGTATGACGACTTCTTATAAAACGATGGTGGTAAAGATCGGTTCGTCCACGGTGGTGGGCGCCGATGGCAAGGTCAACCGCGCCTTTATCGGCGGACTTGCCGATCAAGCCGCAGCGCTGCGCAAGCTCGGCTGGCGTCTGGTCGTGGTGAGCTCGGGCGCTATTGCCTGTGGCTATCCCGTGCTGGGCTTCGACCGCAAGCCGGTCGGTGACCTGCCGAGCTTACAGGCTTGCGCCTCGGCCGGTCAGTGCATCATCTCGTCGGCCTACGACGAGGAGTTTCATGCGCGCGACCTGCTCACCTCGCTCGTGCTGCTCACGCGCCACGACACGGCCCGTCGCATGTCCTACCTGCATGCGCGCGACGCCCTGCTGCGCCTCGTGGAGCTTGGCGTGGTGCCGATCGTCAACGAGAACGATACCGTTACCGTCGATGAGATCAAGTTTGGTGACAACGACACACTGGCGGCGCTTGTGAGCTGCCTGGTTTCTGTCGATCTGTGCGTGACGCTGTCCGACATCGACGGCCTCTACACCGCCAATCCGCACGAGGACCCGACGGCCGAGTTTGTCCCGGTCGTGCATAAGATCGATGCCAAGATTATTGCCTCGGCGGGCGATTCTTCCACATCGGTGGGCACGGGCGGCATGATTACCAAGATTCGCGCGAGCCGTATCCTGATGACGGCGGGCATTCAGAGCGTGATTTGCTCGGGCGAGGAACCCGATGCGCTCGTGCGCCTCGCCCGCGGCGAGAGCGTGGGCACGCTGTTCGATCCGCCGGCGGAGCGTCTGGACATCGCACCCCGCAAGCTGTGGATCGCACTGGGCGACAAGGCGCACGGCTCGGTGACGGTCGATGATGGTGCCGCGAAGGCGCTGGTTAGCCGTGGCTCTTCCTTGCTTGCGGTGGGTATTCGCGAGGTCGATGGCCAGTTTGCCGAGGGCGATGTGCTCGATGTGTGCGATCCGAGCGGCATGGTTGTCGCCCGCGGTATCGCCGAGGCCGATTCGGATGTGTTGGAGCTCGCCGCCGGACGCCGTCAAGACCAGATTGCCAGCAACCGCCTGCTCGCTAACCTGGCCGAGAAGCCGGCGATACACAGGGATAATTTAATCGTCTTCGCATAACCAATTGACGCTGCAAACGCCCCTAAGCGGCAATCTGACGTTCAATCGTCGGGCATGACCAAAAGGTCAATGCCCTCCTCTTTCACGTCACCTTGCTCGCTTAGGGGCGTTTTCGCTTTCCGTTCTCTACCTGCGGCATTGTCGTTGCCGGCACTTGTTCGGCACTTGGGGACGTTCTTTTTGTGCCGGCAGGTGGGGACACCCCTTTGCTAGAAGATCCGGCGCAGGTCTCCGCGGTTGAGGGCTTCGTCGAAGAGGTACTTGAACACCACGCTGCCGTGCAGGCCGTCGTGCTCGAACTCGTTGGTCACCCAGGCATGCGAGTTGCCCACGCGGCTGAGCGTATCGAGCTGCAGGCTCGAATCCACGTACATGTCGTCGAAATACACCGCGGCCTGGAGCGGCACCTCGTTGCAGGCCAGGCGCTGCGGGTCGTAGATCTTGTCCCAGCTGGTGTCTTCCATCAGCAGGTCCATGGCGGGCTTAAACGGCTTAAGCTCGGGCATCTGCTCGAACATCCACGGGAACATGGCCTCGCCGGTAAACATGAGCGGGCGCGCGAGGGTGTCGAACTCGGCGCGGTGTGCCTTCTCTTCGGCCGCGGCCCAACCAATGGGCATAGTGTCGCCGTCGGCGTATATGAACTCCTGCAGCGTCCAGTACAGCGGATTCGTGCGCGTGTTGGTGCGCTCGAAGGCGCGCATCAAAAAGCTGTCAGATACCGAGGCGCCGCAGGTCAGCGTGCCGTCGCCGTCAACAAAAGCGTGATCGATAATCCAATGCATGCGCTCAAAGCTCGGCTTCATGCCAAAGTCGCTGCCCATGAGCTGTAGGCGCTCGACCGTCATCGGCGAGCCGTCGGGCAGCACGGGCTTCTGAGCCTCGAGCGCATCGGCCAGGGCTGCCACGCGCTCGACGTCAGCGGGGTAGCGGTCATAATACTGCTGCGTCTTGGCGGCCATACGCGGGAAGGTGTGCGCGTAGACCTCGCTTGCGCTCGCCGGCGCGTGGGGGATTCCGCCACAGGTAAAGCTCGCCGCCACGCCCTCGGGGAAGAGCGACAGGTAGCTCAGCGTCAAAAAACCGCCGTAGCTTTGGCCGAGCGTGACCCACGGCTTGCCGCCAAAGCCCACTAGGCGCAGGTACTCAAAATCGCGCACGATGGAGCTGGCGAGGTGGCGCTTGAGGAAGTCAGCCTGCGAGCGTGCGGCATCGGAGCTGGCCGCCGCCGCGCGCTCGCCCAGTGCGGCAATCGTGCGCCCGTCTACACAGCTGCTGCGCCCGGTGCCGCGCTGGTCGGGCAGGACGACGCGGAAGTGCTTGACGGCCTCCTCGATCCAGCCGTCGCTTGTGGGCGACAGCGGACGCGGGCTCTCGCCGCCGGGGCCGCCCTGCAAAAACAGGAGCAGCGGCAGATCGTCGTTGATGCGGTCGGGCGCGCAAACCACGCGGTAGAAGAGCTTGATGCTCTCGGGCGCGCCGGCGATGGGTGCCGGCATAGCGCCGCGGCGCATGGTGCTGCCGACGGCCAGGAGCATCGGCTCCAGGCCGCGCCAGTCAAGGGGGACGTCGATGCTGTGGTCCTCGACATAAAGGCCGGGGACGTGGTACGAAGTGATGGGGGCCATGTGAGTCTTCCGTTCGTTGCGGTGTTTCGGGTTGACCAATTCTACCGCCGCGGGCGAGGCCATGCGCAAATCGGCTACCATGGTTGCAAACTTCTAGGAGAAAGGGCCGTCCATGTCGGTCGATATAGCCACGTATGTCCACGATCTTGCCGTTGCCGCCAAGGCAGCGTCGGCCTCGCTTGCCACGGCGAGCGATGAGCAGCGTCAGGAGGCCGTGCGCGCCATGGCCGCAGCACTGCGCAACGGTGTCGACTCCATCGTCGCCGCTAACGAGCTCGATATGTCTGCCGCGCGCGATGCGGGTACCTCGGCCGGACTGCTCGATCGCCTGCTGCTGACGCCCGAGCGCGTCGAGGGCATGGTCGCCGGCCTGGAAAAGCTCGCCGAGCTGCCCGATCCCGTGGGCCGCGTGCTCGACCACCGCGTGCTTGCAAGTGGCGTGGACCTGACCCGTGTGAGTGTGCCGCTGGGCCTGGTCGCTATGGTCTACGAGGCGCGCCCCAACGTGACGGCCGACGCCGCAGGCATCTGCATCCGTACCGGCAACGCCTGCATTCTACGCGGCGGCTCGCTGGCCTATCACTCGTGTGCCATGATCGCCGAGCTGCTGGCCGATGCGCTCGAGGCCAAGGGCTTCCCGCGCGAGGCCGTGTCGATGATCGAGTCCACCGATCGCGAGGCCACCGGCGAGCTCATGAAGCTCCGCGGTATTGTCGACGTACTCATTCCGCGCGGAGGTGCAGGCCTGATCCAGCGCTGCGTGCGCGAGTCGCTTGTGCCGGTGATCGAGACGGGCACGGGCAACTGCCACATCTACGTGCATGAATCCGCCGACTTTGATAAGGCGCTCAACATTATCGTTAATGCCAAGACCCAGCGCGTAGGCGTGTGCAATGCCGCCGAGTCGCTGCTGGTCGACCGTGCTGTGGCCGATGCGTTTTTGCCCGCGGTCGTGACCGTGCTGCATGACCACGGCGTGCTCATTCACGGCGACGAGGCCACGTGCGCCGCGTGCGCCGACGCCGGCTTTGTGGAGGGCGATGACTACGTCGCCGCGACTGAGGAGGACTGGGGTCGCGAGTACCTGGCGCTCGAGATGAGCGTGAAGGTCGTGGCAAACGAGGACCAGGCCATCGCACACATCAATCGCTACGGCACGATGCACTCCGAGGCCATCGTTGCCGAGGACACGGACGCTTGCGAGCGCTTCCTGGATGCGGTCGATGCCTCGGCCGTGTACGCCAACGCCAGCATGCGCTTCACTGACGGCGGCGAGTTTGGCCTGGGCGCCGAGATTGGCATCTCGACCCAAAAGCTCCACGCCCGTGGCCCCTTTGCCGCCGAGGCCCTCACTACCTACAAATACAAGCTCCGAGGCACCGGCCAGGTCCGCCCCTAACGACCGCGCAAGAAAAACCGCCACAAAGGTGCCTGTCCCCTTTGTGGCGGTTTTAGCTGGCGCGGGCGGTTAGGCCTGGAAGGTATCGCGATCGGGCGCGAAGGACTGCATGGCCGCGATGGTGCGGTCAAAGAGCTCGGGGAGCTCCCAGCCCAACATCTCGGCGCCCTGCGAAATCACGTCGCGCGAGCAGCCGGCGGCAAAGCGTTTGTCCTTGAACTTCTTCTTGAGCGACTTAGTCGTAAAGTCCATAACGCTCTTGCTCGGGCGCATGATGACGGCAGCGCCGATCAGGCCGGTGAGCTCATCGCAGGCAAACAGGATCTTTTCCATCTGCAGCTCGGGCTTGGGTAGTGAGGTGTTGAAGTCCGACGTGTGCGTCTGGATGGCGCGAATGAGCTCGGGAGACGCACCTTCGCCCTCAAGAATCTCGGCAGCATAGATGGTGTGGTTAATGGGGTCGTCCTCATGCTCCTCCCAATCCAGGTCGTGCAGCAGACCGACGATGCCCCAAAACTCCTCGTTCTCGGGGTCGAACTCGCGCGCAAAGTAGCGCATAGTGCCCTCGACCGTCTCGCCATGGGTGATATGGAACGGGTCCTTGTTGTGCTCATTGAGCAGTTCGAACGCGCGGTCGCGGGTGATTCCGGCGGTAAGCGGCTCTGCCATAAGAGACTCCTTGTGCTCGTGGGTATCGATAAGAATGAATACTACTAGAACAAGAAAACCACCACAAAGGTGCCTGTTCCCTTTGTGGTGGTTTTTGGCGCGGATGGGTTAGTTGAGGGCGGCTTGGGCTAGGCGGGCTTCGGCGGCCTCCTCGGTGACGCCAAGGGCCACGGCGAACTCCTCGATGGAGCGGCGTTTGGCCTCCTTGAGTACGCGCATGTAGTAGGAGCTGGGTTTTTTATCAGCTTCCTCGGCCTGGCGAATGCGGTGCATCATGGTCTTTGCCACGCGGACCGTCTCGGGCGCGCCCAGCTTGAGCTGCTGCTTAAAGTGTGTCTCCTCAAGCGAGCTGTTGCGCTCGGTAAAGGTGTCGCACTCCAGCTCGTCATAGTGGCTCAGCAGGTGCTCGGCATCTTGCTGAGAGATGGCGGCGTGCAGACGGTCGGCCTGCGCCACGGGGTACATGAGGATCGTCTGCGCATGTCCCTGCTTGGTCTCGAGCAGCAGCATGGGCTGCGGTGTGTCGTCCCTAAAACCGACGACGGTGCAGACTCCCTGGCCCGGATGAATGACGTGTTGACCGATTGAGAACATGCTACCTCCAACTTATACGAATTTACGTATGTCTAGAATAACACGCTGACGTGCGCAAACCCGTACTTTATGCAGGAAAAGCACACAACTCTGATAGGTAAGAGTATTCGATAACAGACGCAGCTCATTCACACCTTTATGCATTTTCAACGCCTGCATAATCTGCAGGCAGACCGGCATCTTTGAGTGACTCCATACAAGCTGTAGTCATTTTTGTGCATATGCAATATCTATTAGCTTTACCCTGCGACAGTGCCCGTCGCTTGTGATAGAGTGCTACAAACTCTGGCTTTTGCCCTACGAGTGACCAAGAGCTCGGGGGCTTTAACACAAGGAGGATCTATGCCCGAGAAGATTGAAGAGCTGGTACGCGCTGCGCTTGCTGCGGCCCAGGAGGCCGGCGACCTTTCCGCATTTGAACTTGACGATTGCGCTATCGAGCGACCGGCTGACACTTCTCATGGCGAGTGGACCTCTACCATGGCCCTGAAGTCCGCCAAGCTGGCCCACTGCGCCCCGCGCAAGATCGCCGAGGCCATCGTTGCCCATATGCCCGAGGACCCCGCGATCGAGAAGGTCGAGATCGCAGGCCCCGGCTTCATCAACTTCTACCTCTCCGTTGCCGTCAAGAATGCCATCTTTGGCGAGGCTCGCGAGAAGGGTATGGACTTCGCTAAGTCCAACGTCGGTGGTGGCCTGAAGACCCAGGTTGAGTTCGTTTCCGCCAACCCAGTCGGCCCCATGCACATCGGCCACGGCCGCTGGGCCGCGCTGGGCGACTCGCTCTGCCGCGTTATGGACCACGCCGGTTACGACATCCAGCGTGAGTTCTACATCAACGACCACGGCTCTCAGATGAACACCTTCGGCAACTCCATCAGCACGCGCTATATGCAGCTTGCCGACATCATCGCCAAGCAGGGTGTGGATATCGACGAGGCTCACAAGCTGCTGATCGCAGACCGCGACGCCTTTGTTGCCGACGAGAACGACGAGCACCCCGAGACCCATCCGTACCAGGACAACTTTGCCGAGACTCTGGGCAAGGACTCCTACGGCGGCGACTACATCATCGACGAGGCCGCCGAGTTCTGGCGCACCGACGGCGATAAGTGGGTCAACGCCGATCCGCAGAAGCGCATGGAGAGCTTCCGCGAGCGCGGCTATGTAAAGATGGTCGACAACATGCGCGACCTCTGCCACGCCGTCAATTGCGACTTCGATCGTTGGTTCTCCGAGCGCTCGCTGTATGTGAAGGACACCGAGGGCGAGACCGCCGGCACCTCCGCCGTCGACCGCGCTTTTGAGAAGCTCGACAAGATGGGCTACCTCTACACTAAGGACGGCGCCCTGTGGTTCCGCTCCACCGACCTGGGCGATGACAAGGACCGCGTTCTGATCAAGTCCGACGGCGAGTACACCTACTTCGCCTCCGACGTCGCCTATCACTGGGATAAGTTCCAGCGCGTCGACCACGTCATCGACATCTGGGGCGCCGACCACCACGGCTACATCGAGCGCGTCCGCTGCGTCTGCGATGCCTTGGGTTACCCCGGCAAGTTTGAGGTTCTGCTGGGCCAGCTCGTCAACCTGCTGCGCAACGGCAAGCCCGTCCGTATGTCCAAGCGTAAGGGCACCATGGTGACCCTGCAGGAGCTCGTCGACGAGGTCGGCTCCGACGCTGCCCGTTACACCCTCATCTCCAAGAGCTCCAACCAGATGGTCGACTTCGATATTGAGGCCGTCAAGAAGCGCGACAACTCCAACCCGGTGTACTACGTGCAGTACGCTCACGCCCGCGTGTGCTCCATCCTGCGCCGTGCCGCTGACGTTACGCCCGAGCAGGCTGACGAGATGGGCATGAAGGCCGTCGCCGCCAAGGCCATCGGTGAGAACGTCGATTACTCGCTGCTGACCGACCCGACCGAGCTCGCCCTTTCGCGCAAGCTCAACGAGCTCACCGACCTCATCGCCAGCTGCGCTCGCGACCGCGCCCCGTTCCGTCTGACGCACTTTGCTGAGGAACTCGCCGGCGACTTCCACAGCTTCTACGCTGCCTGTCAGGTGCTGCCGAGCGAGGGCCGTCCCGTCGACCCCGAGCTTTCGCGTGCCCGTCTGGCCGCTTGCGATGCCGTCCGTGTGACGCTCGCCCTGGTGCTCACCCTCGTTGGCGTTTCCGCGCCCGAGCAGATGTAAGCTACGGGGGTCATTTGACCGTACAGACTTGGTTTAACTAAGCCTTGAAAGCCCGATCTCCCACGGAGGTCGGGCTTTTTGCAAACGCCGACGTATTGACGAATTTGGAACTGCTGGAAATACGAAACTATGCCGGTTTACTACGATGAAATGAGAAATTCCAACTACGCCGGCTTTTCGCAAAAAAGTGCAAGGCATCTACCTGCGGTTTTAGTTCAACAAGTTTCGGAGTGATCGCGGTTGAGCGATTCATCGTAGTAAACCGCCACAGTTTTGGCGGAGGCAGTCAGATTTGTGGGTGTTAAAACCAAAGATTGTCCCTTTTGACTAGTCGTTTAAGAACGTCCTCAATGACTAAGTTGCAGGTGGTTGCGGTTGTGTTACACTAACGCTGCGTATATGACGCAAATATCTCGATACAGATCAATGATGTCCGTCGGTATTTGACGGAGCTAGACTGTTTAGCCGCCCTGAAGGTTTATGCAGGGAGCATGTGATCACAGGGCTTGAAAAGAAAGTTGAGCAAACACTGTGTCTGATCAACAGCAAGAAAACGAAATAACGACGACGCAAGCCGCTCCCGCTGCACCGGTTGTGTCGGATCAGGTCGCGGCGCCCGCGCATGCCTCGGCTCCTGAGACGCCTAAGGCTGCTTCGACGCCTACGCCTGCAACGGCTGAGAAGGCCGTGCCTGCAACTGGTGAGGAGGCTGCTCCGGCAAAGCCCAAGCGTACGCGCCGCACGGCCAAGCCTGCTGCTGACGGCGAGGAGGTCACCAAGCCCAAGCGCCGTACCACGCGCATGACGCGCGTCAAGCGCACCGTTGCAGCTGACTCCTCGGCGCCGATTTCCGATGAGGTCGCGCAGGCACGTGCGTTGGCGCAGATTAGCGAGGCTCAGGTGGTGCGCGCCCGCCGTCGTGCTGCCGAGCGCGAGGCCGCGGCTCTGACCGAGCTTGCAGCTCCGTCTGTGCCCGAGACGCCTGCCGCCGACCTGCCGACCGAGAAGCCGGCACCGCGCACACGCCGCCGCACGGCTGCTATGGCCGAGCAAGTTGCGGAACAGGTAGCCCCCGAGCTCACTGAGGCTTCGGTCCGTTTCGCGGCAGGGGAGGGCACATTGCCTGTTGAGCCCGCTGCGCCTGTCGAGGCCAACGAAGTTCCCGTTGTCGATCCGGCTTTGCGCCCGCACCGTCGCGGTCGCAAGCCCAAGGCCTTTGTCGAGGCAGAGAAGGCCGCAGCAGCAGCCGCCGCTCGGGATGCTGCGGCGACCGCCGAGTCTGCAACCGCTGCCGATGCACCCGTCCAGGATGCTACGACTTCCGAGGCCGCTCCCGCCGATGCCGAGCCTGCCGACGTCCGTCCCGGTCGCAGCCGTCGTACTGCTGCTAAGCGCACGTCCAAGGCCAAGGCTGCCAAGAAGGGTGCGTCCGAGGATTCTGCCGAGACGACCGCCGATGCGTCGACTGATGTCGCCAAGGCCCAGGACGTCGAACAGCCTGCGTCCGAGAAGCCCAAGCGCGGTCGTAAGAAGTCCGTTAAGGCCAAGGCGTCCGAGCAGCAGGATGTCGAAGCGCAGGTTGATTCTGGCGCCGAGGCCAATGACGCCGCTGCGGCCAATGTTGGCACCGCCGCAACCGATGGTGCCGCCCCCGCTGAGGGCGAAGACGGCACTCGTCCCAACCGTCGCCAGCACAAGCGCAACGACGAGCGCAACGAGCGTAAGGACGACCGCAACAACGACCGTCGCAACCGCCAGCGCGATCGCAAACAGCGCAACAAGGAGCGTAATGCCGCTCCCACCGAGCCCACGCTTTCGCGCGAGGAACTCGCGGCCATGAAGGTCGCTGAGCTGCGCGAGAAGGCTAAGGAGTTCGAGATCGAGACGACCGGCAAGAAGAAGGCCGAGCTCGTCGAGGAAATCTACGTCACCGCTGCGAAGGCCGAGGGCTTCCGCGACATCAAGGGCATTCTGCAGATTCGCCCGGACAGCTCCGGCATCATCCACGCCCATGGCTACATGAAGTCCAACGACGACGCCTTCGTGCCCGCCTACCTCATCCGCTCCGCGCGCCTGCGCACGGGCGACGTCATCGAGGGCTCGCTGCGTCCTTCGCGCGGCGGCGACAAGCGCGCCGGCCTCGCCAAAATCACGACCGTCAACGGTCTGGACCCCGAGCAGATTCGCAACCGTCCCAAGTTCGGCGACCTCACCCCGGTCTATCCCAACGAGCCGCTGCGCATGGAGCACGGCAAGGACTCTATTACCGGCCGCGCCATCGACATCGTGTCACCGATCGGCAAGGGCCAGCGCGGCCTGATCGTGTCCCCGCCCAAGGCCGGCAAGACCACGATCCTCAAGAAGATCTGCCAGTCTATCTCGATTAACAACCCCGAGGTGCACCTCATCTGCCTGCTCGTCGACGAGCGCCCCGAAGAGGTCACCGATATGCAGCGTTCCATCAAAGGCGAGGTTGTGGCGTCGACCTTCGATATGCCCGCCGACAACCACACCCGCGTGGCAGAGCTCGTCATCGAGCGCGCCAAGCGCATCGTGGAGCTGGGTGGCGACGTCGTGGTGGTGCTCGACTCCATCACGCGTCTTGCCCGCGCCTACAACTTGGCGGCGCCCGCCTCAGGCCGCATCCTTTCGGGCGGCGTCGATTCGGCGGCCCTCTATCCGCCCAAGCGCTTCCTGGGCGCAGCCCGTAATATCGAGAATGGTGGCTCGCTCACCATCCTGGCCTCTGCCCTCATCGACACCGGTTCCAAGATGGACGAAGTCATCTTTGAGGAGTTCAAGGGTACCGGCAACATGGAGCTTAAGCTCGACCGCGACCTGGCCGACCGCCGCATCTTCCCGGCTATCGACCCCGTTGCCTCCGGTACGCGTAACGAGGACCTGTTGGTCGACGAGCAGATGCGTCCGTTTGTCTTTGGTCTGCGTCGCATTCTTGCCGGCATGAACAACACCGAGCGCGCAGCCGCATCGTTTATCAAGGGTCTTAAGGGCACCAACACCAATCAGGAGTTCCTGGTGCGTTCGGCCAAAAAACACAGCGACTACGAGCAGACGTTCTAGGTTGTCATCCACGCGCAGCGATAGTCATCAATGCGAGAAAGGGTCGGGGCTTTGAGCCTCGGCCCTTTTCCATAGCGCCGCTCCGCGCTTATTTTTGACCGTAAGACCGACGAGCAGCAGGTTTCCCGTTTCAATCCGACATCGTCACTTGCAATCGGAGGGTCGGTTTCGCATAATAACTTTTAAGCTTCGCGACGGAAAACGCAGATGAAACGAACCATATACCGTTGCTTTGGGGCATAGCCCCGCTTCATCTTCTCTCGCGCAGCCAACTGAATGATGCGATTTGGGTGCTGGAAGATGGGGAGAGCTCATGGCTTCTTCTGATGCAACACAACGAGCAGTCCTTGCCGGACTTTCGTGCGGGATCGGCCTTGCCGCTCCCGTGGTTATGTATGCCGCGACGCTGCCGTTTTCGTCGGTGAACGAGACGGTCGTGGCGGGTGCAGTTCCCTTCGCCGTGGGCGCGGTGGCGGGCGTGGGTATCTATGCCGCCTCGCTGGGTATCTCCGAGTATCGTGCGCAGCGTGAAGAGCGTCTGTTCCAGCCCGATGCCATGGGCGGTGCCGCCAATCTCAATCAGCATCAAAGCGAGTTCAAGACCGCCTCGATTCCAGCTCAGCAGCAGGATGCGATTCCGTACGCTGCGGCTTCTGCTTCTCAGGCTCAGTCGGAGCAGTCTACCTCGGCATTCCTTTCCGGCCTGACTGGTGCGTTCCAGCGCCGTCATGCCGATGATGGTGTCCCTACCATCGCTCGAGCCGCAGATGCTATGGACGAGGCCGAGGCTTGGTCCATGATCGACAGCATGCTCGACGACGATTCGCCGGTGAGCTGCGACCCTGCGCGCTCGCGCGACGTCTATCAAGTCGCCATCGACGAGCTCACCAACGGCGGGCAGACCGGCTCCTTCAATCGCGATGATATCGCCGCCGCGGCACGCGCCGTGTCGGGCTCCCAGGCCGCCCCTGCGGGCAGCACGGCGGCTTTCGTGGCACTCGTTGCCAATGCGGCGGTCAATAACGCCTACAGCGCTACCTCGGCGGACGCGAACGCTTCTGCCGATAATTCGTACGTTGATGAAGCCATGACCGCGGACGAGGAGGCTGTTGCCGCCCGCCGTGCCGCCGAAAGCTCGCTTTGGGGCGCTCCTGCCCAGCAGCAGGCGGCTGAGGCTGCGCCGTACAATGCAAACCTCGCCAGCATGCCTATCATCTCCGGTGCCGCGGGCATCGATCTCGATGACCTCGATGAGCCTGCAGCCATCACCGCATCGATTGATGCCCAAGATCGCATCGACACCGGCGACCTTCCGGACGCCTCGCTCGAGGTTGATGTCCCCATGGCCGATTACTCGGGCCACGAGGGTATGTGGGCCGCCGCCACCGCGATTCTGGATGAGATTGACGAGCCTGCTCCTGTTTCAGCCCCCGCTCCCGTCGCTGCCCCTCAGCCTGCTGCCCCCGCCTATGTCGGCCGTCACAGCGCTGTGTTCCCCGAGGATACTGCCCGTATCTCGCGTGAGAGCATCGAGCGGGCCGAGGCTATTGCCGCCGGCATTATGGAAAATCGTCGTCACGAGCGCGTCAATCAGATCCTCGAGGAAGAGATCGAGCGTCTTCAGTCCTCTACCGCCAAGCGTACGGGCCGTGCCTATCTGAGCGTTATCGAGGGCGGTACCGCCAGCTTCGCGCCGCTCCGTGCGGAGGCATAACTTCTGCATGGTTAAGATCAATCGAAAATGGGCGGTCGTAACCTGCCTGATGGCGCTCTTGATCTGGGGCAATTCGCTGGTTCCCGGCTCGGGGTCGGGCTCACTGAGCCTAACGGTCATGGAAGCTATCCGCGGTTTCCTGCACGGCGTGGGACTTCCATATGCATGGGTGACCAACTTTGTTGTTCGCAAGTGCGCGCATTTTACCGAGTATATGGTGCTCGGTATCTTGGCAACGCACGCCTTTGATTTTGAGGGCCGGCGCACCTTTGACGTGCTGCTGCCCACGGCGGTGTTCCTGCTGCTGATTCCCTCGATCGACGAGACGATTCAGCTCTTTGTGCCGGGACGCGCCGGCATGATCACCGATGTGATGATCGACTGCTGTGGTGCGGCAACGGGCGTTGTGCTCCGATATCTCTTACGGCCGCTGATGCGCGCCAAAAAAGCCGCCTAGGACGTATTGTTTGGTCCTAGGCGGCCTTTTTTATTTGAGGGCTTATATGAGGCGTGGTGGCGTCGTTCCGTAGGTCGGATTTGCCGGGCGCGCCACGCCCTGTGGGTGCGTCTGCTACTGAAGCGCCTGAGCGCCCAGGGCCAGGCAGCCCATAATGCCCTGTTTGCCCTCGAGGCTGTTGTTGACGATATAGCTATCAATGTCGGCCATCTCGGGCGTGACGATGTAGCCGTTGAGCATCTCGGCGCACTTCTTGCGCGCGAGCGGCACGATGGGGGTGTGGTCGGCCACGCCGCCACCGATGACGATCTTTTGCGGTGCGTAGCACAGGATGTAGGTCATGAGCGCCTGCGCCAGATAGCCGGCGAGCAGGTCCATGGCCTCCGGGTCATCGGCCATCTCTCCGGCGCTCTTGCCACCCCAGCGCTTTTTGACGCCGGGACCGGCGATGAGGCCCTCGAGGCAGTTGTCGTGGAAGGGGCAGCCGCTGTGCTCGCCAATGGTGTCGCGCGGGTCGCGCGTGACCAGGATGTGGCCGGCCTCGGGATGCATCATGCCGTGCACGAGCTTACCGCCCGAGAGCACGCCGGCGCCCACGCCGGTACCGATGGTCAGATACACCACATCAGTGAGGCCCTGGGCGCAACCAAAGGTGACCTCGCCCAGGCAGGCGACGTTGACGTCGGTGTCGTAGCCGCAGGGAATATTGAGCTCGTTTTGGATGGTGCCCAGCAGGTCAAAGTAGCGCCATGCCGTTTTGGGCGTCTCCAGGATCTTGCCGTATTGGGACGAGGCAGGGTTGACTGCGGTGGGGCCAAAGGCGCCGATGCCCAGCGCGGCGATGCCCTTGTCGGCAAACCATGCGTTGACGGCCTCAACGGTCTCCTGCGGGGTCGTGGTCGCAATCTGCTCGCGTTCCAGGACCGTGCCGTCTGCATAGCCCGTGGCGCAGACCATCTTGGTGCCGCCGGCCTCGAGCGCTCCGATAAGCTGCTGCTCTGCCATAGTATTCCTCTCTGGGACGAGTTGCTCCGTGACTAAAGTATAGCGCTCTAAAAAATAAATGAGGTCGCTATAAAAAGAAACCTCGTGGCCCAACGGGTTCACGAGGTTTCTTTAGTGCCTTTAGTTACTGACCGTCCTTACCCGCGCGGCTCGATTTTATCACGCAGAGACTTGAGGTTCTCCAGCGCCGCGTTAAGCGTCTCGTCTCGCTTGGCAAAGTGGAAACGAATCAGATGGTTGACGGGCTCGCGGAAGAAGCTCGAGCCGGGCACGGCGCCCACGCCCACCTTTGAGGCCAGGTCCTCGCAGAAGTCGAGGTCGCTGTCATAGCAAAACTCAGAGATGTCCATCATCACGTAGTAGGCGCCCTGCGGCACGTTGTGCGTGAGGCCGATGCTGTCGAGTCCCTGACAGAATAGGTCGCGCTTGGCGGTGTAGAGGTCGAGGACCTCCTGGTAATAACTGTCGTCGAAGTTGAGGGCGGTGACGACGGCCTCTTGCAGGGGAGCGGCGGCGCCTACGGTGAGGAAGTCGTGGACCTTTTTGATGCGCTCGGTGATTTCGGCGGGAGCGATGGTGTAGCCTAGGCGCCAGCCGGTGATGGAGTAGGTCTTGGACAGCGAGCTGCAGCTGATGGTGCGCTCAAACATGCCGGGCAGCGTGGCCATGTACACGTGCTCGTGGGGCGCGTAGACGATGTGCTCGTAGACCTCGTCGGTGATGCAGTAGGCGTCATACTTTTTGCACAGGTCGGCGATAAGGGTGAGCTCCTCGCGGGTAAAGACCTTGCCGCAGGGGTTGGACGGGTTGCACAGAACGATCGCCTTGGGATCGTTGTCGCGGAAGGCCGCCTCCAGGACCTCACGGTCAAAGTCAAAGGTGGGCGGGTTGAGCGGCACGTAGATGGGCTCGGCACCCGAGAGGATCGTGTCGGCGCCGTAGTTCTCGTAGAATGGCGAGAAAATGACGACCTTGTCGCCGGGGTTTGTGACCGTCATCATGGCGGCCATCATGGCCTCGGTGGAGCCGCAGGTGACCACGATGTTCTCGTTGGGGTTGATCGGCATGCCCATAAAGTGCTCCTGCTTGGCGGCAAGCGCCTCACGCATGGCCTGGGAGCCCCAGGTGATGGAGTACTGGTGATAGAGCGGCTTGGGGTCGCTGGCGATGGCGCTCAGGCTGTTGAGCAGCTGCGCCGGGGGATCGAAGTCGGGGAAGCCCTGCGACAGGTTGACGGCGCCATACTTATTGGAGATGCGCGTCATGCGGCGGATGACCGAATCGGTAAACGTTGCCGTACGGTTGGAGAGTTCTTTCATGCTTGTCCTTTCGAGCATTTGCAGTGGGGCAAGTTTACTCCTATGAAACCGGTGGGAATTGCTCGAAACGCGCTTGAAAAACTCTTTTCAAAATTCTTGAAAATTGGGGCTTGCATCGCGTGGCGTTCCTTGCAATAATAGTCGAGCGCGAAGCGCACAGGACACGGTGGGTGTAGCTCAGTTGGCTAGAGCGACGGGTTGTGGTCCCGTAGGTCGAGGGTTCGAGTCCCTTTACCCACCCCAGTTCTTGCTTCGTGTTGATATCGGGTCGTTAGCTCAGTTGGTAGAGCAGGGGACTCTTAATCCCAAGGTCCAGGGTTCGACCCCCTGACGGCCCACCACACGATATCTCCTCTAAAGTCCGCTACGACGGACTTTAGCTTTGGGTCGTTAGCTCAGTTGGTAGAGCAGGGGACTCTTAATCCCAAGGTCCAGGGTTCGACCCCCTGACGGCCCACCAAAGATTGTTAAGACGGTCAACTTCGGTTGGCCGTCTTTTTTATTAACCTCGCATGGGGCCGAACCCGTAAGGGCGCAGACGCTTTACAAGTCGAGCCTGCCCTGGGGGTCGGTGAATCCGTCTGTACCCTCCTTGAGCTTTTTCTCGTCTGCTTTCACGCGACGTTCGAGCTTCTTTGTATCTTCGGCAGGCGGTAGGTTCTCGGGTACAATTCCGCGGTCGATGAGGCTGCCACGCACGCTTGTGTTGTTCTCGACGTGCTCTTGCTTGATCTGGTCCAGACCGTACAGGTCGTGTTCCTCGGCGTTGAAGGCCGTCATCGAGTTCGTAAGGTCCTTTGCTTTGATGAGAACATCGGCTAGCCTGTCCGCCAATGCCGAGCTCTTGGATACGCCGAGCTGTTGCTTCATTTCCGCCGTGCTTCTGCCGCCGAATAACGCTTCATCGCCCTTCGACTTGATGATCGCGAATCCTTTGGAGTCCACGCCGCGTTTGAACGCAATACCCGAGAGCTGTATCTCTGAATCAGATAGCGAGTGGCGCGCCTGCAAGCGCTGAATCTCTGCGAAGCGCTGCTCTATGAGCTCTTGCCGGCGCGTCTGCACGGCGAAGTACGCCTGTGCGAGCGCGATTTCTTGCTTGTTTGAATCTCCGTTCTGGGCGATTAAATAGCATGCATAGCGCGTAAGTTTGTAGTCTTTAACCGCGCGAGCGGCGACACCGGCAGTTACCATTTTCGTGGTGTCACGAAAATGGGAATCAACTGGAGTTTTGTTTGTTTCGCACGAGACTTTTGCCCTCTTAACAACTTCGGCAAAGTTCTCCCATCGAGTGTACCCCATAGGTTCCATTAAATCGCGTGCGAGCCAATACTCAACGCCGTCTTCCACATTGGCGTAGCTATCAAGTTTGACACGCCATTTCTCGATATCTCTACTGTCCATATCTCCTCCTCGCTGGCCTATTGTCTATGCGGGCTTTGCCCGCTCTGTATTCAGAATTAGGATACGCTGCCGTGCGGACACGAATGGGCCCCGTGCCACTTCGAGTTCACGGGGCCCATAGATATCGATTAGTTGTGTTTTGCTTTAGATAGGTGTCCAGTTTAATTCGCTCGATAGTGCGATCCGAGGCCTTCGGTTCGCTTACGCATGGCTTTGATCATTTCCCGTGCTAGTTGAATCTGCGATTGCAGGCGGGCGAGGGCTGCGACTTCGCTGTCGTTGGCATACGGCTTGCTCAGCGCCGTTGCGTCGTCTTGCAGGCTTTCAAGCTGTTGCAGGGCCTTGGATAGACCCGCTTCGGTCCTGTTGATCATGCAGTAGGTACTCATTGTGCGTTTGAGGCAGCGGGTCAGGCGCTCGGCGTCTGCTGTAGCTATGCCATGCTGGGGGAGGGCGATATCCATCGGTGCGGCCGCCTCAGGAGCGTCCAGCGCTGCTTGGGCTGCCGATGCGCCCGCAATGCGCCCGAACACGATGCCATTGGCACTCGACAAGCCGCCGATGCGGTCGGCGCCGTGCATGCCGCCTGTCGCCTCACCGCAAGCGTAGAGGCCCTCAACGCCCGTTTGCGCGGTCTTATCGATCTTGATACCGCCGTTGGCGGCGTGGGCATACATCGCCACGCGCATCTCGTCGGTCGGCGCGATGCCGTGCTCGTCTTGCAGCCAGGTGGCAAAGGTCTGCACAAACTCTGGGACATCCTCGCGGGGGAAATCGTAGTGGAGCGCCAGGCCTTCGGCTCCCGCTTGGTCGATGGCTAGGTCGATAGCGCGAGAATCCAGACGCGAAGTGAAGGGACCGTATCCGGAGCGTTGCTCAAGCAGGTCGTCCAGCTTGTCGTCGGCAATATCTACCGGCTGGTCTACATGTACGTAGCGCCAGGTTTTCTCGTTGAAGACCAGGTTGCGCTTGGGCTCGATGAAACCGGGCATCATCTGCATGAACTCTATATTAGTAAGTGTTGCGCCGTGCGCCAGCGCGATGGCCTGCGAGGAGCTGAGCACATCAGCCGACGTAAGGCTGCGCTCGAACAGGCCGCCTGTGCCACCGGTTGCGATGATCGTGGCCTTGGCAGCAAAGGGCACGATTCGATTTTCGGTGAGGTCGTAGAGCACGGTTCCGGTTATTCTACCGTTCGTGTCCTCAACAAGGTCGATAAGCTCATGGCGGGGGAGCAGGCGAATGCCGAGTGACTCGATCCGGGTCGTCAGAGCGTCCTCAAGGGGCTTACGGGTGAGGCCGCGCCACATGCGCGTCTTGTGGTCAAAGCAGGGGATAAATTGCTTTTGCTGGGCGCTCTCGGCATTTTGTGGGCGTTGAAGCTCAACGCCCAGGTCTTGCTCGAGCCATTCAATTGCCCGGGGAATGCCGCGGACAAACGTCTGGACAAGCTCGGGGTCGGCGACGCCGCCACCAACGGTCTGGATGGTGTCGATGAAGTCTTGTTCGTCGTCTTCGTTAACGGGTCCGATAAGCCCCAGGCCCCAGGTTCCGGGGAAGAAGCTCGATCCACTCATAGTCTTGCCGGCGCTTGCCACAGTGACGGTTGCACCCGTGCGTGCCGCTTCGATGGCGGCGCAAAGTCCCGCAATGCCAGATCCAATTACCAGTACATCAGTCGATTCCATCGGATTCCTTTCTCGTCCGGCGCATTGTCGCACGGGTGATCGGCAATGGGGCCGCAAAGACTCGGCAAATCGGTAAAGGGCACATATGGCAGGTGGGCGTCATGGGCGTTCTGATGCTCCATTTCATCACATCTCGTATATCGCCCCAACTGATATATTGGCGTTAGCCACCCTGCAGCAGCGCAAACAAAAAGAGCCGCTACCTCGAAAGGTAGCGGCTCCAAAGCTCAACTATATGAGCATCGCGCGGGCGCGATTAGGCCTTGAGGGCCTCCTCGACGGCGACAGCGCAGGCGACGGTGGCACCGACCATGGGGTTGTTGCCCATGCCGATGAGACCCATCATGTCAACGTGCGCAGGCACGGAGGAAGAACCGGCGAACTGGGCGTCGGAGTGCATGCGGCCCATGGTGTCGGTCATGCCGTAAGAGGCAGGGCCGGCGCCCATGTTGTCCGGGTGCAGGGTACGGCCAGTGCCGCCACCAGAAGCGACGGAGAAGTACTTCTTGCCAGCCTCGATGCGCTCCTTCTTGTAGGTGCCAGCGACGGGGTGCTGGAAGCGCGTGGGGTTGGTGGAGTTACCGGTGATCGAGATGTCGACGTTCTCGTGCCACATGATGGCAACGCCCTCGCGGACGTCGTCGGAGCCGTAGCAGTTAACGGCAGCGCGGGGACCATCGGAGTAGGGGATGGTCTCGACGACCTTGAGCTCGCCCGTGTAGTAGTCGAACTGGGTCTTCACATAGGTGAAGCCGTTGATGCGGGCGATGATCTGGGCGGCGTCCTTGCCCAGACCGTTAAGGATAACGCGCAGCGGCTTCTTGCGAGCCTTGTTGGCGTTCAGAGCCAGGCCGATAGCGCCCTCAGCGGCAGCGAAGGACTCATGGCCGGCCAGGAAGGCGAAGCACTCGGTGTCGTCGGAGAGCAGCATAGCGCCCAGGTTGCCGTGGCCCAGACCGACCTTGCGGTCCTCAGCGACGGAGCCGGGAACGGTGAAGGCCTGGATGCCCTCGCCGATGATGGCGGCAGCCTCAGAAGCGGTCTTGGCGCCACGCTTGACAGCGAGAGCGCAGCCGAGGGTGTAGGCCCACTCGGCGTTCTGGAAGGCGATGGACTGGGTGTTGTTGACGATCTCACGCGGGTTGAAGCCCTTGTCGGTGCAGATCTGCAGAGCTTCCTCGAGGGAGGCGATGCCGTTGTCGGCGAGGCACTTGTTGATCTTGTCAGCGCGGCGCTCGTAACCTTCGAACGTAACAGTCATAGTTATTTCCCTCCCTTTCTACTCGTGAACCGGGAACACGCTGGCGACGGAGTGAGTCTCCTCGTCGGTGCGCGGGTCGATGTACTTGGCAGCGTTCTCCCACTGACCATAGTGGCCCATAGCGCCAGCGATGGCCTCCTCGGGGGTCTTGCCGGCCTTGACGGCGTCGGTGAACTTGCCGAGGTTCAGGAACTCGAATGCGATGATCTCGTTCTTGTCGTTGAGAGCCATGCGGGTGACGTAGCCCTGAGCGAGCTCGAGGTAACGAGCGCCCTTGGCCTTGGTGCCGAACATGGTGCCGACCTGAGAGCGAAGGCCCTTGCCGAGGTCGTCGAGGGAGGCGCCCACGGGCAGGCCGCCCTCGGAGAACGCGGTCTGGCTGCGGCCGTAAACGATCTGCAGGAAGATCTCGCGCATAGCAACGTTGATGGCGTCGCAGACGAGGTCGGTGTTGAGGGCCTCGAGGATGGTCTTACCGGGAAGGATCTCGGAAGCCATGGCGGCAGAGTGGGTCATGCCCGAGCAGCCGATGGTCTCAACGAGGGCCTCCTCGATGATGCCGTCCTTGACGTTCAGCGTGAGCTTGCAGGCGCCCTGCTGAGGTGCGCACCAACCCACACCGTGCGTAAGACCGGAGATGTCGGAAATCTCCTTAGCCTGGACCCACTTGCCCTCCTCGGGGATGGGTGCGGGGCCGTGGTATGCACCCTTGGCAACGGGGCACATGTTCTCCACTTCCTGTGAGTACTGCATGCCTCTCCTCTCTATCGTGTTGGCGTCCCGTCTGGGGGTCGTGGCTGGCGATTGCCGGGCGACCCTTCGAAAGGGACATGACATGCAGCCCCTATAATACCGCGAAATGCACGGAATATTCGGCGAACGGCTCAGTTTTCGTAGCGAGAAGTCCGGAAGTTTTAATTGAAACGGTTTAACTATATGTTCTGTGGTCGCGAACTTCCGTAGAGGGGGTTCGTCTTGGGCAAGCTTTTGGTCAGCTCTTGTATGCGTTGCGGGGTCTGACCTGTTGCAACGGTGCCGTTCGCCGCCCGTTTACTGCCTTTGGCCGCGCGAGTGTATTGTTTTGCGTGAATGTTTTGATGGCACGCTTCAATCGTGCTGTATTGGATGGCAATCAGATCCCGGCGAAGGGAGCGCCATGCAGCGCGTTTGGAGAACGGTTACCGGCTTTTACCATGTCTGTGCCCGCGGTGTGGGCAAGCAGCTCATCTTTGAGGGCGATGAAGACCGGTGGGAGTTTTTGGAGCTGATGCGCGAGTGCTGCCGCGAGGCGGGCGTGACGGTTATCGCCTGGTGCCTTATGGGCAATCACGTGCATCTGGTGCTTGCAGATTACGAGGACGCGATGAGCGCGGCGATGCACCGGCTGCTTTTGACGTACGCGCGGCGGTTCAATAAGCGCACGGGGCGCACGGGTCATCTGTTCCAGAACCGTTTTGACCGGCGCTCGCTCGATACCGACCGTTATCTAATGGCTGCCATTCGCTATGTTCACGCTAATCCGCAGGAGGCGGGTATCGCCCTGATCGAGCGTTATCCCTGGAGCAGCTTTGCCGAGTATCTGAGAGCGTATGACAACGATACGACGAGGGGATTTTCGGACCCTTCTTGTGTGCTTGAGCTCTTTGAGTCTGCCAAGGGGTTTCTGGATTATTCTCTGTCGATGCCCGATGGTTCCGATCCGGTGATTCACGATATGGATGAGACAGAGTGGGAGCGGCGTGCGTTTGCCGACAAGATGGCGAAGCGCCTGGGCGTGCCGCTCAACGAACTCAAGACCGTAGCGCCCTCGCGGCGAGATGGAATCATTTTCGCCCTGCACGATGTCGGCTACACGGTGCGCGAGATCGAACGATATACGGGAATCAGCAAGAGTACCGTCTCTCGTATCGTGCGCGCTTATGTTCGGGTGAATGCTCAGGCTGAGGGCTCGGAATAGAAAATGGCCGAACCACTCTTGTCAAGCGATTCGGCCAACAAAATTCTTAAGATTTGGGACAAATACTACTGATTATTTTGTCCCGTGAGCATGCCGTCGAGGGTGCGCCAGGCGAGCTCGGCGCATTTGACGCGGGCGGGCATGTGCGAGATGTCCTGGAGCTGGGCGGCCTCGTCCAGGTCTTCCAAGTCCTCCTCGGAGAGCTGCTCGCCGCGGATCATGGCGAGGAAGAGCTCTGCCAAGCGGCGAGCTTCCTCGACGGTCTCGCCGGTGATGAGGTCGGCCATGATGTCGGCGCTTGCCTGGCTGATGGCGCAGCCGTGGCCGGTAAAGGAGGCCTCCTCGATCACGTTGTTCTCGACACGTAGCTGCAAGGTGAGCTCGTCTCCGCAGCTGGGGTTGATGCCGTCGTGCTCGTGCGTGGGGGCGTCCATCTCGTACTTGTAGTCGGGGTGCGAGTTGTGCTCCATAAACGTGGTGGAGGTGTACAGATTACCCATTGAACGTGCTCCAAACGTGATGCAGGCCGGCGATGAACTTGTCGATATCGGCCTTGTCGTTGTAGAAGGCCACGCTGGCGCGGCAGCAGGCAAGGTTCTCGACGCCCAGCCAGGTGAGCAGCGGCTGCGCACAGTGGTGGCCGGCGCGAATGCAGACGCCGTCCATGTCCATGATGCTCGCTACGTCGTGCGGGTGGATGCCCTTGACGTTAAAGCTCACGACGCCGTGGTGGTTGTCCCAATAGATGGAGCCGATGATCTGGACAAAGTCGAGCTGCATGAGTTCGCCCATCAGATAGTGGACGAGTGCCTGCTCGCGGGCCTGGATGTTCTCGTAACCCACCGTGTTGACCAGGTAATCGAGTGCGGCGCCCGTGGCGAAGATGCCGGCGGCGTCCTGCGTGCCGGCCTCGAACTTCTCGGGGACGGGAGCCCAGACAGCGTTCTGCTCGGTGACCGAATCGATCATCTCGCCGCCGGTAAGCATGGGCGGCATGGCGTTGAGCAGGTCCATTTTGCCCCACAGCACGCCGATGCCCATGGGGCCCATGGCCTTGTGCGCACTAAAGGCAAAGAAGTCGGCGCCCAGGTCGGCCACATCGACCGGCATGTGCGGCAGCGACTGCGCGCCGTCGACGACCAGGTAGCCGCCGTACTTGTGCACGAGTTTGCCGAGGTTCTTGACCGGGTTCTCGACGCCCAGCACGTTGGAGACCTGTCCCACGGCTAGGATCTTGGTCTTGGGACCCACCTTGGCAAGAACCTCCTCGGTGGTGAGCTGGCCGGTCTTGGTGGGGTAGAGGTAGACGAGCTTGGCGCCGGTCTCGCGGCAGACCTGCTGCCACGGAATCAGGTTGGAGTGGTGCTCCATGATGGTGATGACGACCTCGTCGCCCGGTTCGAGCACTGTGGGCGCAAAGCTCTTAGCGACCAGGTTGAGCGACTCGCTCGTGTTGCGGGTGAAGACGACCTCGTTGGCCTGTGAGGCGCCGATGAGGTCAGCGATCTGCTGGCGGACCTTCGCGATGGCGTCGGTGGCCTCGACGGACAGCGAGTACAGGCCGCGCAGGGGGTTGGCGTTCATGCGCTGGTAGAAGTCGCGTTCGGCGTCGAGCACACGGGCAGGGCGCTGCGCGGTGGCGGCGCTATCGAGGAAAGCGATCTCGGGGTGCTGCTGGAACAGCGGGAACTCGCCCTTGTAGGGGTTGGTCTCGATGTCCACGGTGGGCCAGCCGCGCGAAGCCTCGTCGCTGGCGTCGAGCTCCATGGGCTCGGGGGCGGTACAGGTGTCGCATTTAACGTGCTCGGTGTCGATCATGCGAGCTCCTCTTCAAAGTTGTCGATCAGGTTGTTGCCTAGGCGGACGACGGCGGCGCGGGTGCGCTCGTCGGTGGCGGAAAGCGCGGCGTCCTCCAGCTTGGCGCGGATGAACAGGTCCTCGGCGGCGTTTTGGTCAAGGCCACGGCAGGCGAGGTAGAACAGCTGCTCGTCGCGGACGTGACCGATGGTGGCGCCGTGGTTGCCGGCGACGTCGTCCTCGTCACAGAGAATGACGGGAACGGTCTTGTTGTCGACGCCCTTGTTGGCCAAAAGCACCGTCTCGCGTTCGGTGCCGGTTGCACCCTTGCAGCCGTGCACGAGGTCGATGGTGCCACGGTAGACCTTCTTGGACGTGCCGGTCAGCACGCCGTTGGCGTCGATCTCGCACTCGGTCTTGCGACCGCGGTGGCGCAGCTCGTAGTTAAAGTCGCGCACCTGCTCGCGGGCGCCCAGGTAATCGGTATCGATGGTCACCTTGGCGGTGTCGCCCAGCAGGTCGCCGGCAAGGCCGGTGGCGCTGGCGCCGGCACCCAGGACGGTGTGCTGCACGTTGACGCGCGCGCCCTCGTCCAGGAACAGGCCGGTGTCGTCGAGTGCGATCCAGCTGTCGTCGAGTGTCTGCGTGCAGGTCACGTTGACGGTGGCGTACTCGTGGGCGCACACGCGTAGCACGGAGCCCACGACACCCTCGCCGGTAACAGGAGAGTCTAGGGCAATATGCAGGTCGAGCGTTGCCTGCGGGCGAGCGACGATGTCGATGGCGGCGATGGCCGCGGCGGCATCGACACCGCTCACACGCACGGTAACCGTGGCGTGCTGGTATGCGGGCACATCGATGACGATGCGCTTGGTAGCGTGCTCGGCCAAGTAGGCGTAGGCAGCCTCGCCCAAGCCGGTTTCGAAGGCTTCAGCAGGGGAGAGCTCCTCCTCGAGCTTGATGGCGCCGGCCTGGTAGACGGAGGTGGCGGGCACGTCGAGCTCGGTCTCGGGCGTGATGCGGGCGCGGTCGGCGGCATCACCGGGGGCGGAGGCGCGGCGCTCGGGGAAGCGCTCGGCCATGGCGTTCATGGCGGTGCCAAACGCGTCGGCAGCGCCGGAAAACTGCTCGCCCAAGCCTTCGACCTCAACGGCCTCCGCGGGAGCGGCGGCAAGCTCGTCAGAGAGCTCGAGCTTGGTCTGATTCATTTTCAACCAGCCCCAGGTTGCTGCGGGCATCGCGTTGACCTGCTCGAGCGTGGTAGCAGCGGCGTTGGTTTCCTGTTTCATTATCCGATCGCTCCTTCCATCTCGAGCTTGATCAGGTTGTTCATCTCGACGGCGTACTCCAGCGGCAGCTCCTTGGAGACCGGGTTAGCAAAGCCGTTGACGATCATGGTGCGGGCCTCTTCCTCCGAGATGCCGCGGCTCATCAGGTAGAACACCTTGTCGTCGCCGATGCGGCCGATGGTGGCCTCGTGGCCGATGTCGACGTTCTTGGCGCGGATGTCCATGGCGGGGATGGTGTCGGAGCGGCTCTGGTCATCGAGCATGAGCGACTGGCAGCTCACGGTTGCCTTGGAACCCTCTGCCTTGGGCGTGGCCACGATAGAGCTGCGGAAGGTCTGAATGCCGCCGCTCTTGGAGATACCTTTGGTCTCGACGGTTGCCGAGGTATCGGGCGCGTTGAGCACGACCTTGCAGCCGGTATCCAGGTTCTGGCCGGCGCCGGCAAAGGTGATGCCGGTAAAGCTCGAGCGGGCGCGGCGGCCGTTGAGCACGCTCATGGGGTAGAGGTAGCCCACGTGGCTGCCGAAGGAACCGCTGATCCACTCGATATCGCCGTCCTCGTCCACGCGCGCACGCTTGGTGTTGAGGTTGTACATATTCTTGGACCAGTTCTCGATGGTCGAGTAGCGCAGATGTGCACGCTTGCCCACAAAGAGCTCGACGGCGCCGGCGTGGAGGTTGGCCACGTTGTACTTGGGCGCTGAGCAACCCTCAATGAAGTGCAGGTCGGCATCGTCCTCGACGATGATGAGCGTGTGCTCAAACTGGCCGGCGCCCTTGGCGTTAAGGCGGAAGTAGCTCTGCAGCGGGAAGTCCAACTTGGTGCCCTTGGGCACGTAGACAAACGAGCCGCCCGACCATACGGCGCCGTGCAAGGCCGCAAACTTGTGGTCGGTGGGCGGGATGAGCGTCATAAACTTCTCGTGGATGAGCGGTTCCCACTGTGGATCGTGCAGGGCTTCTTCAATACCGGAGTAGACGATGCCCATCTTGGACGCCGTGTCCTGCATGTTGTGGTAGACCAGCTCGGAGTCGTACTGCGCGCCGACGCCTGCCAGGTAGCTGCGCTCGGCGTCGGGGATGCCCAAGCGCTCAAAGGTGTTCTTGATGTCGTCGGGCACCGACTCCCAGTCGTGCTTTTGGTCGGTGTTGGGCTTGACGTAGGTGACGATGTTGTCCATGTCCAGGCCCTCGATGGAGGGGCCCCACGTCGGATCGGGGAAGCGGTTGAAGATCTCGAGGGACTTGAGGCGCAGGTCGAGCATCCACTGCGGTTCGTCCTTCTTGGCGCTGATCTCGCGCACGATGTCGGGCGTGATGCCGGCGTCGAGGCGCTCGAATCCCTCCTCGCCATAGGTGAAGTCGTAGAGGCTGCGGTCGATGTCCGCGACCTCGGTGCGGTTCTTGGTCATTGCGTCGCCCCTTTACGCCTGCTGCCCGGCAGCGGCGGCCTCGGCCTGGGCGCGCTGCTCGGCGGCCTCGCGCTCGAAGGTCTCAAAGCCGTTCTTGTCGATCCAGGGGATGAGCGAGGCGTCGTCCTCGCGCACGATGTGACCCTTGACCATAACGTGGACGCGGTCGACATCCAAGTGCTCCAGGATGCGCGTGTTGTGCGTGATGATGAGCATGGAGCCGTCGCAGCTCTTGCGGTAGGCGTCCATGCCGTGGCTGACGGTGGAAAGCGCGTCGACGTCCAGGCCGGAGTCGGTCTCGTCTAGGATGGCGAGCTTGGGCTGCAGCAGCAGAAGCTGGAGCATCTCGACCTTCTTTTTCTCGCCGCCCGAGAAGCCCACGCCCAGCTCACGGTTGAGGTAGGAGGTATCCATGTTAAGCTCGGCCGCGAGCTCCTTGACGCGACGTCGGAACTCCTTGCCCTTCATCTCCAGGCCGGGGCGGCCGGCGATGCTGGCGCGCAAAAAGCTCGACAGCGGCACGCCCGGGATCTCGACCGGGGCCTGGAAGCTCAGAAACAGGCCGGCGCGCGAACGCTTGTCGGTGGTGAGCTCGGTGATGTCCTGGCCGTCAAAGACGATACGTCCGTCGTTGACCGTGTAGACGGGGTCGCCCATGACCAGGTGGCCGAGGGTGGACTTGCCGGCGCCGTTGGGGCCCATCAGCACGTGGGTCTCGCCGGCGGCGACGTTGAGGTTGACGTTGTGGAGGATGGTCTTCTCGTCCACGGAGGCGGTCAGACCTTCGATGGAAAGCAGCGGATTTGCGCTCATGCTGTCCCTCTCTGTATATGGTGTACTCATAGGTGTGCTAAACCCTAGGAATCTTCTCGGAATAAAGTTACTATGGGTTCGGCGTTAGTCAAGGGAAAACCCGACTAATCCACTCGACTTTTTAGATGAGGGACATAATAATCAGGTTTGTTTGTTCCGCTTGCATAGGATTTGGGACAAACAAGCCTGGTTTTGTCCCAGTAACGATGGGAGGGTAGGTATGCTCATTTCTTCTAAGGGCCGCTATGCCCTCCGACTGATGATCTATATCGCGGCGCTCGGTGACGCCGAGGGCAAGATTGCTCTGCGCGAGGTTGCCGACCGCGAGCGCATTTCGCAGAAGTATCTGGAACAGCTGGTTCGTCCGCTCATGAAGGCGGGCCTACTTAAGAGCGTGCGCGGCAAGGGCGGCGGCTACATGATGGCCAAGGACCCGGCCGAGGTGCGTGCCGGCGACATCCTGCGCGCCGTCGAGGGCAGCACGGCACCGGTGGCGTGCGATGGCATCGACAACAGTTGTACCCGCAGCGATCTTTGCTCCACGGTCAAGTTCTGGCGCGGTCTGGACGACGTGATCGAAAAGTACGTCGACGGCGTGACGTTAGCCGACCTTGCTGCCGTCCCCGAGATTAACTTTGACATTAAGCTGTAGGTTGAGCGCAATTCCTTAAGATTTCGCGGAGGGTTGTTGCCGTTTACCGAGGGGTTGTTGTGTAACAACGGGCGAGCTGCAATACTTATTTTTATCTTTGCAAACTGCTCTTTAACTACACCAATGCAGGGAGGATCTTATGCAGCCCAAGCATTCTGCTATTGTCGCGGGCCTGACGCTGGCGCTTTCGTTTGGCGCCGTTTCCGTGCCGGCACCCGCCGCTGCCGAGGAGCCCACGCCGGGCGTTGCCTCGGATGCCACCGATATCGATAAGGGTCTCTACACCCAGCAGTCCTTCTCGGGCGTGCTGAGGTCGGTCCAGGGCGTTTCGTTTGTTAACGTGACCCCCGAGATGAAGTACTTTACCAAGTACGAGAGCCATGGCAACTATAACCAGGGCTTTTCGTATGGCGACGGCTATAACGCGCTGGGTTATTACCAGTTCGACCGTCGTTGGTCGCTCATTCCGTTTATGAAGCAGGTCTACAACTACAATCCCGAGAAATACAGCATGCTCAAGGATGCGATTGATCGCGGCAGCGAGATTTCTAACACGAGCAATGCCATGTACGAGAACGGCCAGCTCACTGAGCTGGGCCGTATTGCGCAGGAGGCCTTCCAGGGCGCTTATAACACCGACCCTGCTGAGTTTTCGGCTCTGCAAGATGCCTATGCGTACAACTCGTACTATGCGGTGACCGAGGCGTGGCTCAAGAGTGGCCTGGGCATTGATATTTCGGGCCGTGCCGATTGCGTTAAGGGCATGGTGTGGAGCATCACCAACATGTGCGGCACCGGTGGTTGCAGGGACTTCTTCCGTTGGGCAAACCTTTCTAACAGTATGACTGATCGCGAGTTTGTGACGGCGCTTTCCAACAGTGTGGTCAATAACGTGGCGACCAAGTATTCGAGCCAGCCCCAGTATCATGAGGGCTGGAAGAACCGCTACCGCAACGAGCTGAAGGACTGCTTGGTTTATATCGCCGAGGACGAGGCCGCTGCCGCTGCGACGCCCGTGCAGCCCGAGCCCACGCCGGCGCCCTCGCCGACGCCTGATTCGAATGACGACTCGAGCGACGATGCCAACGATGACAGGATGGATGCGCCCTCGACCGGTGCTGACGGTGATGGCTCTGCTGGTGGCACTACCAACAACGGCTCTACCTCGAACGGCTCCGATTCAAACGGCTCTGCTGCGGGCGATTCGTCTTCAAGCTCTGCCGGCAATACGGACAGCGACGCTTCTGGTTCGACCGGCGCTGGCACCTCTAACTCATCCACCGGCTCGAGCGATTCGTCCGTTGGCACCGGCTCTAACAACGGCTCCGGCTCTGACGCAACCCCTGGTTCCGATGCTTCCAAGGATGACTCGAATAAGGCGCCGGACGTTCCCGTTGCTTCGCCGGACAAGAAGCCTTCTTTCTCCGAGCAGCTTGGTTCTACGCTGGGCTCTTCGCTGATGGCTGGCGTCAATAACGGCTCGACCCAGAACAAGGGCAACTCTGATCAGGTTTCCACGGAAAAGATCGAAGCCGCAAAGGGCGACTCCAAGGACAAGGCTTCCGAGAAGACCGAATCCGATAAGGGTTCTAGCTCTGAGGAGAAGAGCGACAAGTCCGAACAGAAGAAGGACGAGGATAAGAAGTCTGAATCTGAGGAGAAGGACAAGAGCAAGGACAAGACCGAGGACGGAAAGCAGCAGAGCGAGGACAGCGGTAAGGGCAACACCGATGACCAGGTCCAGGAGCAAAATGACTCCAAAACGGTGACCACCACGACCACGACGACTACAACTACCAAGTCTTCGGGCGGCAACATGCCCAAGACGGGCGATCTGATTGTGATGGCGAGCCTTGCCAGTGCAAGCTTGGCCACACTGGGCGCTACGTCTATCGTAAGTGGTAAGCATAAGCTCGATCAGCAGAAGAAGGCTTCTGGGGAGGACGGCTCGGAGGAGTAATCTTCCAGATCGTTTTCTATAAGAGTTTGGGACGGGGTCCGGTGCGGCGGCATCGGGCCCCTTTTTTGTTGTGCAACGATTTGTTATGCCCCCTCGGGGGTCTGTTGCTACCGCTGCCCGAAACGTTTGCATGTCGATATTGTTGCGCTCTACCCGCTCGCTACAATGGGCATCGTGCTGCGTTAGAAGGAGAGTCTACGGTGTCTGAACAGGTGAATTGTGGTTTTACTCATGCGTTTGGTGCACGGTTGCTCAATCATGCGGATAGCGCAGCTCTACCGGTTGATGCACACGACTTTTCCGATGCAATCAATCGGTGTTTGCTCGTCGATAAGACTATGTTTATTGCCGATATATTGGACAGTGAAGCACCTGTTGCGTTTTGCTGTCGGCCCAAGGGTTTTGGCAAGAGCATGAATTTATCGATGCTCAAGTGCTATTTGGAACGACCTGATCACCGGCTGCCGGATCGAAGCCTGTTCGCTGGTACCCAGATTTGGCAGGCGGGCGGCGGTCGCTATCGTGATGAGTACGCGAGTTATCCGGTCATCACGCTCGACTTTTCAGCTGCCGCTGCGGGGCGCGACGCCGATGCTGCGGCGGCTATTCGCAGCGCTGTCGCGAACGAGTGCGCCCGATTGCTGCCGCTGCTTGCCGCACCTGATCTGTCAAGACGTGAAGTCCGTCTTATCGAGAGGGCGGCGCGTGGGGTGGCCAGCGATAAGGAGATCGATGCGGCGCTTGGCGTGCTTATCAAGCTGCTCCAGGCAGCTTTCGATGAGCAGGTTGTTCTTCTGATAGACGACTACGACGCGGTATGTCCAAAGCGTTTGGACGCTAAGGACGACGGTAGCGTGGATTCCCTAGAGTCGCTCAGCCGAATGTTGTTCGACACCATTGCCGATGCCGGCGACTCGTTGCGATTGACGTGTCTGATGGGCGAGCGCCCCGGTCATGCCGAGTTTGCGTTGTCCCAACGTGGGGTTTCCTATCGGTCGGCGACAGCGTTGTCGAGTTGGTGTGATCGATGGTTCGGTTTTTCGGACGACGAAGTCCAAGTGCTGTTGGATTGCATCGGTCGCAACGGCTGTCTGGATGACGCGCGTGAGTGGCTCGAGGGCTATCTGTTTGGTGGTTTTTATTGCTCGAGCCCGGAGCGCGTGGTGGACTACGCACAGCGCGATTGCGTCGCGCCCGTTCGGGCGGATCTGTATGGTTACGCCGACCGTCTGAGCGCATGCGTCGGTGACTGGAATCTCATGCGCCTGTCCGCATTGTTCGATTTGGTTGAGCCGCATGGGTTTATTGAGGCGCCAGTGCATGTGCATGCCGAGGAGGTCGATGCCGCCAAGCCCGAAGATATCTGGACTGCGCTGTATCTGTCTGGATTTCTTACGACGGACATGACAGGGCATTCGGAGGACGGCGCGTGCCTTCGTTCCCTGCGCCTGCCTAACAACGAAGTGCGTCAGGCGCTCCGTCTTGTAATTCTGGAATGGTTTGAGTGCGCCGTTGAGGACGTTGGAGTTATCGACTCGTTCCATGACGGGTTGTGTCGAGGAGACGAGGACGCTGTAAAGCAAGCTTTGAGCTGTGCTATCGGCGATCTGGGCATCGATGTGGACAAATCAGATATGCCGACAGCCTATCATCTGGCGCTGCAGGGGCTTTGCTTTGGACTGTCCGGCTATTGCAATCCCAGCTCCAAGCGAAGTGGCGTCTCGGATCGCTGGGATATCCAGGTGATTCCCACCGGTCGGGTGTTTGACGTGGCCGACACGCTCGGCATGCTCGATGAGCGACCGCTCATTACGATCAACATGTTGTATGACCCTGGCGTCGATGCCCTGGGCCTGGAACTGTTAGCGGTTCAGGCGCTGCTCGACATAGAGCGCGACGGCATCGATGATATCCGCGTGCCGCGCCCCGCCGTCGGGCGCATGCGTTGGGGCTTTGGTTTTGACGGTCAGCGTGTGTCCGTGGTGTGCCAACGACTGTAGCGGCGGGCGAAAGCCCTTTACTGTTCTGCGTCCTTCATGGGCGGCATGGGCTTCCAGTTGGGGTCCTTGATGATCTTGCGGGCGTCCTTCATGCCGCGGCGCAGCGCCGGAATGCCGGTCTTAAAGCACTTGTCAACGGCGGCCAGGCGAATGAATTCCTTGCAGAAGGTCGCGGCGTTGCCCAGACGGAACAGCACTGGGTGGTAGTCGCCGTAGATCTGCATGTAGCGTGCCAGATAACCGCGGTTGCGCATGATGTAGTAGCGGTTGGTGTCGCTCGTGGAGTTGAGTTGGCGCTTGCCGGCGATGTCCCAGTTGGAGACGGCGCGGGCGCGCTTGAGCACCACGTCGGCGACCACGGCGGCGGGGAAGTGCTGGCTGGCGACATAGCCGTAGCAGGCGTCGTCGCCATAGATGAAGAAGCGCGCGTCGGGCAGGCCGATCTTGTCGACAACGCGACGCGAGAACAGGCCGCCCTCAAAGCACAACTGGTTCATAGGACGATAGCCCTCGGGGCCCAAGTCCCACTTGGCGATGGGATTGGGGATACCAAGCGAAAGGATCAGCTGGTACTGCCAAAAGAACGCGCCACCGTCGAAGTCTAGGCGTGAGCCCTGGATGACGTCGTAGCGGTCGGTCCACTTGGCAAGGCGCTCGATGCCCTCGGGAATGACGAGCACGTCGTCGTCCATCACCCAGAACCACTGGACGCCTAGGTCGTAGGCGCATTTGGTGCCGGCGGAGAAGCCGCCCGCGCCGCCGCCGTTTTCGAGTTGCGGCGCGTAGATGACACGGTCGGTGCCGCCCTGCGCGTCGGGCTGCTCGGTGTCGATGCCCCACAGGCTGGCCAGGCGCTCGTTGAATGCGGTGCACATGGCCTCGGTCTCGCGCGAATTCTCGTTATCGACAATCACGATGCGCCAGGGCGTTGCCGTGAGCTCGGTCATGGAGTCGAACAGGTTGGCCAGGAGTTCCTGGCGCTTGTACGTAACGACAACGATGGCGAGCTTATCGATGGGAGTGGGAAGGGTTGAAGGCATGGGGCAATATATCCTTTCACGCGCGGCGGGCGAGCGCTGCGCGGAAGCTATCGAATACGTCCTTGGGACTGTCCTATTGTAAAGGCTCGGCGCACCTTGACGGCAAGCTTTGAATAAAACGCAGGAACCTGCCACGGGTGTAGCGGCTTTGACGTCTGACGGCAGCGTGTCTATTGCCGCTTGAGCTTGCGAACGATAAGGCTTCTAGCTGCATCGATGATGAGGAGCGCCAGAGCAAAGACGATGCTAATGACGGTACCCGTGATGATACATATAGCTGCCGGGCTGTTTTGGCTGACCAGCATGTTTGCGAGCAACGTATTGGAGACGGGACGCCACAGGCTACTGGTGAGCGACTGCATCACATAGAAACCGAGCGTGGCGGTCGATAAGGTGACGATGACACCCGCAGTCCGCGGATTGCCTGAGGCACTGCGTCGGGTTGCCGCAAAGAGCAAGGAGGCGGCAGCGAGGGCAAACGAGATCAGCGAGGTCGATTTGTAGGAGAGGGCTGCCATCGCCGTGAGGTTGCCGGTGAAGGAGAGTGCTCCTTCCAGGATGGTGGCGAGCGCCAAAACCGCTGCGAGCGACCGCATGCCCAAGGCGCCCGCCCTGTCCGAATCCACGGCATCGGTAACGTCGCGGAGCAGCCCGCCGATCAAAAACGCGATTACGTACGTGGCAGCGCTCATGAGTTTCTGGAGCCAAGAAAACTCGCCGGCGCTTGTCGCACTCATGGCGGCCAAATACCCGTTAACAACAAATGCGAGGATGCCAACGGCGATGACCGTCGTCGTGTAGCTCTTCTGGGAGAGTCGACACTTAGCCAGTCCAAACCATGGCGCCATGAAGACCGTGGCGGCATAGACCCAGATAAACTCAAGGCCTAGCGTGTACCAGTAGTGCGTGTTGAGGGTAACATCGGGAATGGGGGAGACGACCGTGGACCACGCGAGCGCCACGACGCAATAAAACGCAGTGGGCATAACGACCTTGCCTAGGCGCTGCGCCGTTCGCTGCATTTGCGACTTCCACGTTGCCCCACCGTCCCAAGCACGCGCGGCAGAAGCGATGAGAAAATAGCCCGAGATCATAAAGAAGACCTCGTTGGCCCAGCAGCCCAGCAAGTTAATAAAACCGAGCACGCCGGAATGGGGGAAGGCGGCAAGCGGCACGTATTCCGGCAAGCCGGCACAGGTTGCCTGGAAGGTCCACTGAAAGGTGTGGAACACCGCGATACCGGCGACCGCGATTAAGCGCAGCGCTTCGATGGGTATGTTGCGTGCGGCTTTGGGCTGCATGACGTCCTTTCGTATCGGTTTCTCCTCTGTGAGCTCCATAGATTATATAAACGCCCGCTGGCGCGCTGACCCTTTGATACCATGAAACGACAGGTATTTCCTAAGGAGCACATTTGTCTACTAACGCCTCTGGCAGCCCTGTTCTGTCGCTGCTTATTCCCATTTACAATGTTCAGCGCTACCTGCGCGAGTGTCTCGATTCCGCCCTGGCGCAGACGCTCAAGGATATTGAGATCATCTGCATTAACGACGGGTCGACCGACAACTCGCCGGCGATTATCCGCGAGTATATGGAGCGCGATGGGCGCGTCAAGATGATCGACAAGGCCAACAGCGGCTACGGCGACTCGATGAACCACGGTCTGGAGATGGCGCGTGGCAAGTACGTTGGCATCTTGGAGTCCGATGACTTTATGGCGCCCGACGCACTCGAAAAGCTTGTCTCGGCCGCCGATAGCAATAATGCCGACTTTGCGAAGGCGAACTTTGATTTCTACTGGTCTAAGCCCGAGGAGCGTCGTTCGCTGCACGAGATGTTTAAGGCAAGGGATTGTGGCAAACCGGTGCATCCCAGCAATACGACGCAGTTCTTTAAGCAAAAACCGTCGATTTGGTCGGCCGTGTACCGTCGTGATTTTCTTGAGCGCAACGGTATCAAGTTCCTGCCGACTCCGGGGGCATCCTTTCAGGACACGTCATTTGCCTTTAAGGTGATCGCGTGTGCCGAAAAGGCTATTTACCTGCATGATGCCGTGTTGTCGTATCGCCAGGACAACGAGAATTCCTCGGTCAATTCTTCGGCTAAGGTCTTTTGCGTCAATACCGAGTATGCCGAGATTGAGCGTTGGATTCGAGAGGATTATGCCCGCGACCACGCAAGTGATGACGTCGCGCGCATGCTCAAGTTCAACCAACTCATTAAGTACGATTCGTATATGTGGAACTACGTGCGCTTGGCGCCTAAGTTCTATAAGGAGTTCCTGGTTCAGATGGCCAAGGAGTTCCAAGCGGCCTTGGACGCGGGGGAGTTTTCGCTTGACGACCTCAAGCCGTGGAAGCGCGCAAATCTCGCTGCCATCCTCAAAGATCCTGAGGGCTGGGTTGACGAGCATCCGAGTTTTGCGACGGATGGTGCCTTGGGGCGTGCTAAGTATTACGCCTCGGTTGGAGGCCCAGGCGTGGTTGCTGCCTTCCTCATCGAATCGCTGAGGGGGTAGGTCGACATGGGAGAGACTTTGACCCCCAAAGCGACCGTTGTCGTCCCCGTTTACAACTCTGCGCGCTCCATTCAGCGATGCCTCGATTCGCTGTTGGCTCAGTCCGAACGCTCGATTCAGGTTATCTGCGTCAACGACGGTTCGACTGATGATTCGTTGAACGTGTTGCGCCAGGTCGCGCAGGCCGACGATCGCGTACTGGTGATTGACCAGGAAAATGCGGGTGTCTCGTGTGCTCGAAATGCCGGTATCGATGCCGCCGAGGGCGAGACCGTCTTTTTTGTGGACGCCGACGATTATATCGATGCCCAGACGGTCGAGCGCGTACTGCATGCCATGGAGTCTGCAGATGCCGAGGCCGCCGTTTTTGGCGGCGTCTGTGAACCAGCCGATGCTGCCCCCAAACGCGTCCATCAACTCATGAGCCCCAAAGCCGGTACCTTCGACGCCCGTGATCCCCAACTTCTGTTCCATTCGAATGCGCAGCCCTATGCCTGCCGCGTGGCTTTTTCGCGCGAGCTGCTCAATCGCGAAGGCATTCGCTTCGCCCCCGGTTTGGCTTTGGGCGAGGACGTCGTCTTCCAATTTGCGGCTTATGCGCTTGCCCGCAAGACCGTCGTCATGCCGGACAAGTTCTACCACTACGTGATGGAGAGCGAATCGGCGACGCACGAGTTCAACAGTGCCGAGGCTCGCGCCAAAAAGCTTGACGCCCACATGAGAATGCTCGAGGAGGTCTTGGAGGGCTGGGCGGCCTACGGTCTTTTGGACCTGTGCCCCGGCGAGCTGATCACCTGGTTCCTGGACCTCATTGTGTTCGACCTGGCGCGCTTGGATGCCGATGACTTCCATCGCGTGGCGGCTCGCGTCAACATGGACCTCACGACGTTTTTGGGAACGGAGTGGGCGGATATGCCTGCTAAGGGCGCCGTTCGCCGTGTTGCCCACAAGCTCGTTGCGGCGACCTCGGGCGTTTCGATGGCAGATGCCGCGCTGTTCTATCTTTCGACTCGCGGTCTCAAAGCCTGCCTGGAGCGTTTTATCTAATTCCAAGCGCTGCCGCCCGCCGCAACTCGGCTGCTAAAATAACCCTGTTACACGCTATTCAACAGGAGGTTCTCTTGCAGAACTCTGATACCCCTAAAGTTTCGCTTCTTGTTCCCATCTGCAATGTTGAGCGCTACCTGCGTGAGTGCCTCGATTCCGCCGTGGCGCAGACGCTCAAGGACATCGAGATCATCTGCATCAACGACGGCTCCACCGATAGCTCGCCGGATATCATCCGCGAGTACATGGAGCGCGACCCCCGTGTAAAGATGATCGACAAGGCCAACAGCGGCTACGGCGACTCGATGAACCGCGGCCTGGAGATGGCGCGCGGCGAGTACGTGGGCATCCTTGAGTCCGACGACTTTATGTTTGAGGATTCACTCCAAAAGCTGGTCGCCAAGGCCGATGCCGAGCATGCCGATGTGGTAAAGGGCGACTTTTACCTGTATTGGTCCACGCCCAGCGAGCGGCGTGAGCTGTTTGGGATCATCGACGAGCATATGACGGGCGCCGCGTATCGCCCCGTCGATCGCCCGGGCATCTTCTACCGCAAACCTTCCATTTGGTCGGCTATCTACCGGCGCGAGTTCCTCAACGACAATCAGATTCGGTTTCTTCCCACGCCAGGTGCTTCGTATCAGGATGCGGGTTTTAACTTTAAGGTCTGGGCATGCGCCGAGCGTGCTGCGTTTATCGCGGACCCCATTTTGTGCTATCGCCAAGATAACGAGAAGAGCTCCGTTAATTCTCCTAACAAGGTGTTTTGCGTGTGCGACGAATATACCGAGATGCAGCGCTTTTTGGATGAACGCCCCGAGCTTAAGGCTCAGCTTCAGGGTATTTTAATGCGCATGAAGGTCGATACGTACCGTTGGAATGATGAGCGCCTGGTCGATGAATTGCGCGAGCAGTTTTGGGAGAAGGCATCTCCCGAGCTCAAGGCCGATTGGGATGCCGGTCGCTTTGACCTGTCTCTCTTCGACCCGCGTGGCGAGACCGACTTGCGACTGATGGTCAAGTCGCCCCGCGCCTATATCGATTCGCGCTTTGATTTTAAGAAGCCGGGCAAGCTCAATACGTTTAAACACTACTTTAAGATCGGCGGCCTGCCGCTGGTCTGGCGCGTGCTGACGTATCAGCGCGCCTACGGCGACAACCCGCACCCCGATGACGTTCCGGTCGCACAGTAGGAGCACTTGACTATGGCTACCCCCAAGATTTCCGTTGTCGTTCCTATCTATAACGTGGAGGAGTGCCTGGCCTGGTGCCTGGACTCCCTGCTTGCGCAGGACATGCCCGATTGGGAAGGCGTGCTGGTCAACGATGGCTCGCCGGACGGTTCGCGCGATATTGCGGCTGCGTATTGCGAAAAGGACGCGCGCTTTACGCTGGTCGATAAGCCAAACGGGGGCCTGTCGAGTGCGCGTAATGCCGGCATCGCTGCGTCCACGGCGCCTATCGTCGCGTTTTTGGATTCCGACGACCGGTTTACGCCCGATGCATGCCGCGTGATCGTCGATGCCTTTGAACGCGAGGATTGCGACGTGTTGACCTTTGGCGCGAATCCGTATCCGCTGGAGGCGGGGTATCCGTGGCTTAACTATGTACTGAGCCCGCGCGATGTGTCGTTTGAAGGCTATGGCTCCGACCTGCTGTTTAAGGAAGCGTCTCGCCCCTTTGCATGGCGCACCGCTTGCAAGCGTGAGTTTTTGCTGGGCAACGGGATCGTGTTCGACGAAACCGTTAAGTATGGCGAGGACCAGGTCTTCGATTTTGCCGTGTACGGTCGCTCGCGCAAGACCGCGCTTATCTCGAACAAGCTGTATGACTACCGCGTGGCGCGCAAGGGCTCGCTCATGGACACCATGCGCTATGACGACGAGACGCGTCTGCTGGAGCATGTGAAGATTTACTCCGCTGTGCTGGCTGACTGGCAGCGCGACGGTCTCGATGTCCAGTATGCCGATGACCTGGCGTACTTCCTATGCGATCTGGTGCTGTACGATGCGCTCAGGTTGCTGGGTTCGGACTGCGGCAAGGTGTTTGCTGCCGTTGCCACGGCGCTTGCCGGTTCTGCCGTGGGCAGCGATGCTGCGCTCGCACAATGCGCTCCTTCTGTTGCCGCTATGGTGCGTGCGGCGCTTACCAGCAAGGCCCCCAATGCCCGTGCATGTAAAAAGCTCATGTTCGATTACGACGTCTTGAGGTTTGGGCGCCTGGGTGCCTGCAAACGCATGGCAGCGAACGCCCTGGGAAAGCGAGAAGTGTAGATGAGTATCAAGCGTTTGACGCTTTGCCGCAGTCAGGGCCGTCTGTTTGTGCTGCTTCGTTTTGCCGGTCAGGATGTCACCGCGCTTATTGAGCGGGAGGGTTCTCAAGCGTTTGCCCATGCGACGACGAGCGGCTCTTGTGTGCCGTCGCTGGTACTCCCGGTCGATCATGGCCGTGTGCTGGCGCTTTGCCCTTCCGTTTCCGATTACGAACGCGAGCTCGCCGTCTTGGTACTTCCGTTTTTGGATGGCTCGTCGATGGATGCCGTTTTTGCATTCGGTGGCCAAAGGTTGGGCTCTATTCGCCTCGATAGCCGCGTGGCCAAGCTGGAATCCAAGATTAACTACAAAGCAAAGCCTGCGCTGTGTGCGCTTATCCGCGATGCGCAGCGTGGCGAATGCTGCGGTCGCTACGAGATCGATGCCATTCGCTATTTGCCGGCAGACGCCGGCGCGGTGTGGCGCTATGAGGTTACGTGGGTGGGAGACTCCAAGTGCACCCCTGAGCTCCAGATTTTCGATGCGCATATGAATGCCATCGATGTCACCGTGCATGTGTTTGAATCGCAGATCGATGTGCCGCAGCGCAACGGTTGCCGCGTCAATAAAACGTATTTGAGCGTTGAGATGCCCCAGGATATACGTGATTTTGTCGCGATTGCGGCTGATCCCACGGGCCTAATCCAGAGCGGTTTTTGCGCCATGGATGGTCGCCTGTACAACGGCATTGTCGACGACAGCTGGAACCGCATGAAGGACGCGCGTGCAGACGACGCAGCTTATCGACGTTGGTTTGAGCAACATCGCGCAAAGCCGGGCGATTTAGCGTGCCAGCGTGTCGCTTCGGTGGCTTTTGCCTATAGACCACTCGTGAGTATTGTGGTGCCGTGCTACAAGACTGATCGGGAATACCTGCGCGAGCTGCTGGACTCGGTGCTAGTCCAGAGTTATGACAACTGGGAACTGCTCCTTATGGATGCCTCGCCTGAATGGGATGCGGTGGCCGCCCTTGCGGCAGGTGCCAACGACGAGCGCATCCGTCGCATCGAGCTTCCCGGCAACGGCGGCATTGTGGTCAACACCAACGCAGGTATCGAGCAAGCGACGGGCGACTACATCGCGTTCTTGGACCATGACGACATCCTGGAACCGGACGCGTTGTTCCACTATGTTGCCGCGCTGAACAAGGCTGCCGAGGACGAGCGTCCCCAGGTCCTGTTCTGCGACGAGGACATGTTCCAGAAAACGGGGGAGTGGGGCCAGCCGGTCTTTAAGACCAAGCTCAACGTCGACCTGCTCTATAGCCATAACTGCGTGACGCATTTCCTGATGGTGCAGAAGGCGCTTATTGATCGCATTGGCATGTCGCCGGAAGACGTCGCGGGCGCCCAAGATTACGACCTGACGCTCCGCTGCCTTGCGGCGGGCGCGCGGTTTGAACATGTTGCGCACGTACTGTATCACTGGCGCGTGCATCCCGGTTCAACCGCCGACGGTTCTGCCGATAGCAAGCCGTATGCTATTGAAGCTGGGCGCCTTGCGCTTCAGCGCCACTTTAACGCGCTGGGCATTTGCGGAACGGTCGAGGAGGCCGAGACGCCGTTTGTCTATCACATGCGTTATGCGCTGCCGGAGTCTGCGCCGCTGGTGAGCATTGTGATTCCCACTAAGGATCACGTTGAGACGCTCGATGCCTGCGTGATGTCGATCGCTCAGAAGGCAACGTATACCAATTACGAGATCGTCTTGGTGGAGAACAACAGCGAAGCCCCGGAGACGTTTGCGTATTACGAAACCCTGCCAGAGCGCGTGGCTGCAGCATCCGAAGGCAAGGGCATCGCGCGTGTTGTGTGCTGGCCGGGCGAGTTCAATTACTCTCAGATCATCAATTTTGGTGTGAAGCACGCCAAGGGCGACTACCTGCTGCTGCTCAACAACGATACCGAGGTCATAAGCCCGGACTTTATCGAAGAGATGATGGGCTATCTGCAGCGTCCCGATGCGGGCGTGGTGGGCGCCAAACTCTACTTTGCCGATCATCTGGTGCAGCATGCCGGCATTTTGGTTGGCGTGCGTGGGGCACTTGCCCATGCCAACCAGGACTTCTCGGCAAAGCGCGAGGGCTATCTTGCCCGCGCTGTGCGCCCGGGCAACTTTAGCGCCGTAACGGGTGCCTGCCAGATGGTGCGACGCGACGTATTTGAGCGCGTCGGCGGCTACAACGAGGAATTCGCCGTTGGCTTTAACGACGCAGACTTTTGCCTGCGCGTATGGGAGGCGGGCTACCACACCATCTATACGCCTTATGCCGAGCTGTATCACTACGAGTTCACCTCGCGCGGCAGGGAAAAGGCCAACGAGGAAAAGCTGCGCCGCTGGAAGCGCGAGCAAGCGCTGTTTATGCAGCGCTGGCCGGAGTTTTTCTTGACGGGTGATCCGTGGTTGGGGCCTAACTTATCTGCCGAGAGTGAGTATTTCTCGCTTTAGACAATGGTTTAACTGCTGTCGAGAACCGCTAAGACCACTAAGGGCTATGCCTATCTGGTGCAAATGGTCGGTTACTCCATTTGGCAGCGCGCCAACTTGCATCGTGCCAAAAGTGCCATTGTGAGCGAACACGATGTCACCGAAGGCATTGCGCTGGCAGAGGCTCGTTTTCACGATGTTGTTCACGAGCCCGCGATTTCTGGACTGGGACTTAACGATATCAAATACCTTTTGGCGATGTGCGAGGATAAACAACAGTCCAAATCAGCCGAGATTGCTAAGCGCATGGGTAAAAAGACCAATGAGATCAGCTCTATTAGGGCCAAATTGCTACAAAGAGAGGTTATTCAGGCACCACAGAGGGGCTACGTGCAGTTTGCCGTGCCGGACCTAGATATCTATCTGCGAGAGAATGCTGCGGAGATTCTCGAGCGGTTCTAAATCGAGGCATGAATAGCCGCCGGTTAACTGCCTTTGTCGACTTGGCTCGCGTCCCCCCCAATCTAGTAGACTTTAAACCGTTGCTAGATTAGGGGGATTTTCAATGAAACGCTCCATGAAACTGGTTTCTGCGAGGACCTCGTGCTGGTGGGGGACGTCAGCACCGGCAAGACGCACATGGCCTCGGCGCTGTGCATGCTGGCGTGCGAGCGGAGGATGGAGGCCCGCTTCTTCACCGCGTCATCGCTCGTCATGCGGCTGCGGCGCGCCCGCGACGAGGGGCGCCTTGACCGTGAGGCCGCGCTCATCGGCTGCGCTAGGCTGCTCGTCATCGACGAGCTCGGCTTCCTGCCGCTGGATCTCGACGGCGCGCGCGCTCTTCTAGGTGTTCGCCGACGCCTACGAGCGGCAGTCGGTGGTCATCACCACGAACCTGGAGTTCAGCCGGTGGGGCGCGGTGTTCGGCGACGACCAGATGGCGGCGGCCGTGCGCATCGCCAGGGCCACGGCCATGTGGGTCTTGCCCCTGCCGGTCTTGCCGAAGAACACGAGGTCCTCGCGGGGGCCGACGAAGCCCAGCGAAAGCATGTCGTCGCGGCCCCAGCCCTCGGAGAACCGCACGTGCGACCAGTCGAACCCCTCGGCCGACTTGTGCACGGGGAGCCTCGCCTGCCTGAGCAGCCGTGCCCTCTTGGTCGCGTCCCTGTGCGCGAGCTCGGCCTCGAGCATGGCCCTGCAGCCCGCCACCTGCGTCCTCTATCTTGTCCACGTCGATCATTCCCTCCTGCCTTTGCTCGTTGCCGATACGACGCACCGACAACGTTAAGGCATGCGGTCTGGTCGGCGTGGCCGTGCTCAAAACCGAAAAACTATCGTGCTCAATTCTGAAAATCGGATGTGATCAAACCCGCAATCACGACGTTAACAAACACAAATAGGCCGGCGCCAACGACAGGCTCGCCCCGTCGAGGCGGGCTGGGATATAATTTCCTAGAAGGAGGCCAAGGGAGGTTCGATGAAGAAGGGCATGAGCATCAATTCCCTCATGAAGCACATGAGGACGAATCACGGTATGGAGGATTTGCGGGGGAGCGACAGAAAGATACTGCTGAGAAACATGGGCTATTTCCATGGCTATAAAGGCTTCCGGTTTGTCCGAAAGCCCAAAAATGCGCTCCCCCTCCCTTCGTTCGATGCACTCATGGACATATACGGGTTCGATTCCGCCATCAAGGCTGCAATCTACCCGGAGATAATGTTCATCGAAACGGCGGTTAAAAACATAGTCTTGGCCAGAATACTTGAGAACATAGAGGACCCCGGGCTGGCGACCTTCTTAAAGCGCGGCCTCCGGACATGCAGGGATGTCAACGGAAGGGTCGTGAACGGGCAGATGGGGGAAAAGCTCAAGCTCAAGAGCCAGCTTCAGAACATCGTGAGACGGAGTTACAAAAACGATCTCGTGAAGCATTATGTCGATCGCGACGATGACGCGCCCGTTTGGAGCATTTTCGAGGTGATGACCCTCGGCGATCTCACAAGCGTATGCAGAAGCCTTCCCGATGAAATCCTCGCCGATATCGCAAGCGACCTAGGTCTCTTACATGCGAACCCCGGCATCGTCATCAACATCGTCGAGACGATTCGTCCCTTAAGGAACGCGGTCGCCCATAACGGGGCGGTATTTGATTCGAGGTTCAGCCAATCGGTTAAGTATCCCAAGACCGACAGAAACCTGGCCGCGGTTGGCGAGCTTCTCGATGAGGATCTTTCTATCGGGTACAGGTTGAATTTCAATTCCATAATCGACTACATCGTTCTCCTGGCCTACCTATTGACCTTGCTAACGCATCAGAAGAAGCGTTCCAGAGATTTTCTTCGGAAATGCCTGCGGGAGCTCGAGAAGCTCGAGAGCGCTGTCGGGGTTGATACGTACATGATGATCGTCGGAAGCGGTGACCGGCAGAAATACGGATTTATTGAGGGGTTCATCGATGGCTACGGGCGCAAGCGGTGACGTTCCTTCCGTGTGCTAATATGTGCAGAGAGAAACGGCGAAACGCCGTGGGAGGGGCCGATCAGTCGACTCCTCCCTTTTAATATGAGTTGAACATTGCCAAGAGGCAAAACCGGCCCGGCCGCCCGCGGAGCTACCGCGCACGGCCGGGCCTACCTATCTTCACCCCTGTATCACTACGAGTTCACCTCGCGCGGCAGGGAAGAGGCCAACGAGGAAAAGCTGCGCCGCTGGAAGCGTGAGCAAGCACTGTTCATGCAGCGCTGGCCGGAGTTCTTCCTCAGCGGCGATCCGTGGTTGGGGCCAAACCTATCTGCCGAGAGCGAGTATTTCTCGTATTAAGGCAATGGGTTTAGGAAGTCCTGAACTTTCTTTCGCTATGAGCTTGGAAGAAAGCAATGGTGGACTATTAACTAAGTCATATTACGAAAGCTCGATACTTCCGCGATAAGTTTATACAGCCTTATATAACTCGATATTATTCGATATAGTCTGCGATAATTATTTAACCGATGATTGGCTGTTAATCGATTCCCTAGAAAGGCAAAGGTACCGTCAAGATTCTTTCGCAAATTGATCGAGGCGGCCTCGGCCCCGCCTTGCTCTAGCCCTCCGCCTTCTTGCTCAGCTCGTCCAT
>NZ_JAQLDQ010000006.1 GCF_028209395.1 Collinsella aerofaciens | reverse complement strand
CTATGGTCGTCGGCAGCGTCAGATGTGTATAAGAGACAGGCGCGGGGGTTTCTTCTGTTCCGACGGCGATGCGCCGGGTTGTAAGGACGATGCGACTACAGCGCGAAATCGCCGCCGACGAGCGTGGAGACGGGCTCCTCGTGGTAAACGGCGGAGATGGCCTGAGCGAACTCCTCGGCGACCGAGATGGTCTTGATCTTGCCGCCGACCTCGACGGGAATGGCGTCGGTGACGAGGCACTCGACGATCGGGGCGTCGTTCAGACGCTCGATGGCCGGACCGGAGAAGATGCCGTGGGTGGCGCAGACGTAGATGTCGCCAGCGCCCATAGCCTTGAGCTCCTTGACGTTGGCGCACAGGGTGCCAGCGGTGTCGATCATGTCGTCGTTGATGATGCAGGTCTTGCCCTTGATGTCACCGATGATGCCCATGACCTCGGCGGCGTTGTGGCGCGGACGGCCCTTGTGGGCGATGGCCAGGTCGCAGCCGAGCATGTCGGACAGCTTCTTGGCGGCCTTGGCGCGACCCACGTCGGGGGAGACGACAACCAGGTTGTCGGTGTCGAAGTGCATGTCGTTGTAGTACTGGCCAAACAGCGGCAGCGCGGACAGGTGGTTAACCGGGATATCGAAGAAGCCCTGGATCTGGCCCTGGTGCAGGTCGAGGGTGATGATGCGGTTGACGCCGGCGCGCTCGAGCAGGTTGGCGACGAGGCGGGCGGTGATGGGCTCACGCGGGCCGGCCTTGCGGTCCTGGCGGGCATAGCCGTAGTGGGTGATGACGGCGGTGATGGAGCGGGCGGATGCGCGCTTGGCAGCGTCGGTGGCGATGAGCAGCTCCATGAGCATGTCGTTGACGTTGCCGCCGGCCACGGACTGAATCAGGAAGACGTCGGCGCCGCGGACGGTTTCGTCGTAGCGGGCGTAAATCTCACCGTTGGCGAACTGCTTTAGCGTAAGGCCCGAAAGCTCGACCCCAAGGTACTCAGCGATCTTCTGAGCGAGGGGACGGTTGGAGGAACCGGAATACACGCGGATGGACTTGCGCATATTCTCCGACTTCTCGGGATCATTAATCGGCATTACCCTTCTCCTTTATATCGAATGCCATATAGATGCCTTGTTGCATTGTAACCGCGCGGCGGGGTTTATCGAGTCTTGATAACGTCTTTACCGCCAACGGACACGAACCGACCACTCATCCGGCCGCGCAGGTCACGATAGAAAAAGGAGCCGCCCCCCCATGGAACAGCTCCTTAGATGCTTGGTAAAACGTTATGCCTTGTCGTCCTCGTGCAGACGGCGGCGGTAATTGGCGGCCCAGCCCTCAATATTTACCTGACGGGCGCGGCCCAGGCCGAGTGCATCTGTCGGGACCGGCTCGGTGATGACGGAGCCGGCGGCCACAAGCGCGCCGTCGCCGATCTGGGCGGGCGCGACCATCATGGTGTCGGAACCGATGAAGGCGTCCTTGCCGATGACGGTCTTGTGCTTGTGCACGCCGTCGTAGTTGCAGGTGATGGAGCCTGCGCCCACGTTGACGCCGGAGCCCATGGTGGTGTCGCCGATGTAGGACAGGTGCGGCACCTTGGAGCCCTCGCCGATCGTGGACTTCTTGATCTCCACGTGCGTGCCGGCCTTGGATCCGTCGAGCATGTGGGTACCCGGGCGCAGGTAGGCGCGCGGGCCGCAGTCGACGCCGTTCTCGATGACGGCCTCGATGGCGATGGTCTCATCGATGGTGCAGCCGCTGCCGACGGTGGTGTCGGTGAGGCGGCTGTTGGGGCCGAGCTGGCACTCCTCGCCCACGGTGACGTGGCCGATTAGGTGCGTCTGCGGCCACACGACGGTGTCGCGGCCGATAACGGCGTCGGGGCCGATCCAGGCCTGCGTGGGATCGATGAACGTGACGCCCTCGGCCATCCAGTGCTCGTTGATGCGGTCGCGCGCGATGGCGGTGAGCTGCGCGAGCTGGATGCGGCTGTTGACGCCCAGGCCGTCGCGGTAGTCGTCGCAGTGGAAGATGGAGACTGCCTGGCCGTGACCCTTGAGGATTTCGAGCATGTCGGGCAGGTAGTACTCGGATTGCGCGTTGTCGTTGCCGATCTCGTTGATGTGGGCGGCGAGCTGCGTGCCGTCAAATGCGTAGCAGCCGGCGTTGCACTCCAGCAGCGTGGCGGCCTGCTCGGGCGTGCAGTCCTTCTGCTCGATGATGCGCTCGATCTGACCATCGGCGCCCAGCTTGATGCGGCCGTAGCCGAAAGGATCGGGCGGGGTCATGGTCATGACGGTGCAGGCGAGCTCGCCGGTGGCGACGGTTTGCGCGAACTTGGCGACGGTGTCGGCGGTGATGAGCGGCAGGTCGCCGTTGAGCACGACGACGGGGCCTTGCGTGATGCCGCAGGCCTCGAGCGCGACCTTTACGGCGTGGCCGGTGCCCAGGCGCTCGGTCTGCTCGACGCACTCGACCTTGGTGGCGCTGTTGGCGTAGGCGCCGTCGATGAGGGCGCGCATCTCGTCGGCGTGGCTGCCGATGACGACCACGACGCGGCTGCAGCCGGCCTTGATGGTAGCGTCGACGATCCACTGGACCATGGGCTTACCCAGGATCTTGTGCGAAACCTTGCAGTGGTTCGACTTCATGCGGGTGCCCTCGCCGGCAGCGAGGATAATTGCGGTTGCGTCCATGTGATCTCCTGTTACGTTATAGAGACGTGTGTTTGGAAACGATACACGGCGCAATATGATACCGCAGGCATATGACGAGCGCGTAACGATTGGTTTGCGGCGGTTGAGGCTTGCGCCGCCGGCGTGGCGTTTGCACTGCGTGCGTGCGGCGTTGGCGGTGCTGCGGAGCTGTTGTTTGAGCGAGGGAACGGGGGTGCCCGTGGATAACATACGAGAGGAGTTTGGCGGCGGGCCCGTCGCGGCATTCTCGATGTCGCATCCGGCTGTGCCGGCACTCTATATAGTGCTGACGCTGGGGCTCACTATGTTCTCGATGCAGCCGGTACTGATCGCGCTGTCGCTCGCAGGCGGGCTGGCGTATGGATTTGCGACGCGTGGGGCTGCCCGCACGCTGGGCGCGCTCCGCTGGCAGCTGCCGGTGATTTTGATCGTCGCGCTGCTCAATCCGCTGTTTAGCGCCTCGGGTTCGACGGAGCTGTTCCGTATTGGCATGCGCGCGGTGTATCTGGAGAGCATGGTATACGGCCTGTGCATGGGCGGGCTGTTTGTGGCGAGCGTGTTGTGGTTTGAGGCGGCGGCATCGATGCTCGAATACGACAAGGTACTCGCGCTGCTGGGCAATGCCGCGCCGGTGATTGCGCTCATGATCTCGATGTGCATGAGGCTTATCCCGCAGTTTTTGCGCCGCGGTCGTACGGTGCTGGCGGTGCAGGATGCGATTGATGTGCCGGGCAGCGCGCCGGCCGACCCCGTGCGTTCGCGTTTGCGGGCATCGAGTGTGTTGATGGGCTGGGGCATGGAAGATTCGCTGGAGCGCGCGGACGCGATGCGCTCGCGCGGGTGGGGTGCCGCGACGCGTCGTACGACGTATGCGCGGTATCGACTGGGGCGCAGCGACGTTGCCGCGCTGGCTGGGCTTGCGGTGTTTGGTGCCGCCGCGGTGGCGGTGGCATGGACCGCGACAACGCAGTATTCGTTTTATCCGCAGCTCTCGGTGCCGGCGCCGTGGCGGGGCTATGTCGTGTACGCTGCCTGGATGATGCTGCCTTGCGCGTCGCACGCGATTGATGAGAAGAGGTTTGGCTGATGGCTCGGTTGGATAGGGGCCCGGTGTCGGGCGCGGCGTGCGGCCCGGATATTCCGGCGATTGAGGTGCAGGGCCTTAGTTTTGCCTATCCCGGGGCCGAGGCACCGGTGCTCGAGGGGCTTGATTGGCGTGTTCCCCAAGGTGCATTTGCGCTGCTTGTTGGCGGTACCGGTTCGGGCAAGTCGACGCTGCTGTCGCTGCTCAAGCCCGAGATCGCGCCGGCGGGCGAGCGCACTGGTGATGCGCGCGTGCTGGGCGAGAACGTTGCCGACATGGACGTGCGGGCATCGGCGGAGCGCGTGGGCTATGTGTTCCAGGATCCCGAGAACCAGATCGTGTGCGAAACCGTGTGGCACGAGATGGCGTTTGGCCTGGAAAACTTGGGGCTAGCACGTGATGAGATGCGCCGTCGCGTAGCTGAGACCAGCTATTTCTTTGGTCTGGAGGACTGGCTTCATCGCGATACCGATACGCTTTCGGGCGGCCGCAAGCAGCTGCTGTCGCTTGCCGCCGTCCTGGCGCTGCGTCCGCGTGTGCTGCTACTCGACGAGCCCACGTCTCAGCTCGATCCCGTTGCCGAGAAGAATTTTCTGCACGCGCTGTTTCGCGTGAACCGTGAGTTGGGCTGCACGGTTGTTGTGGCTACGCATCAACCGCGTCCAATGCTCGAGTATGCGACGTGTGCGTACCGGATTGAGGACGGTCGCGTGCGCGAGGTGGCGGATATGGCTTCTTTGGGACGCCGAGAATCGTTGTTTTCCGACGACATGTTGGGGTGGGGTGCCGTCCGATGTGCAAAAAACGGAGTATTCAGCAGGCGTGAGGACAATTTGGGCTCTCTGGAGCCGCCCGGGGACGTATCGAGCGCGAAAAAAAGTTCGGAATTGGACAAATCGTCCGAATTTGTGGCGCAAACGTCGCTCGAGAACGGCTCGGAAGCCTTCCCGCGCACGGATGGGAGCAGAATACTCCAAAAAATGCACGGCGGGTCGGCTACCACCCTGGCAGGGAGCTGGTTTCGCTACGATCGCGCGGGCGGTTGGGTGCTGCGCGGGCTCGACGTGGCGTTTTCGGCCGGTGCGGTGCATGCGGTCGTGGGCGGCAACGGATGCGGTAAGTCGACGATGCTCTCGGTGCTGGCGAAGACCGCCAAGCTGCAGCGCGGCCGCATGGTGCGCGGAGCGGCCTCGGCGGCGCTGCTGCCTCAGAACCCCAAAGCATTGCTGGTTGCCGAGACGGTTCACGATGAGCTGATGGAATGGGCCTCGACCTGCGGATATGACGAGAACTTGGCGCGGGAGCGTGCGGCGCAACTGGGATTGGACGGCCTGGAGACGCGTCACCCCTACGACCTCTCGGGCGGACAGCGCCAGCTGCTCGCGCTGGCAAAGCTGCTGCTGATTGGCCCCGAGCTGCTGCTGCTTGACGAGCCCACGAAGGGCTTGGACCTGGAGAGCCGCCGCATCATCGCTCGCGCCCTGCGTGACCATGCGAAGGCTGGCGGCACCGTCATCATGGCAACGCACGACCTGGATTTTGCCGAGCAGGTAGCCGACGACATCGCCATGATGTTTGATGGCGAGATCGCCTGCATGGAGCCGCCGACCGACTTCTTTGCCGACAACGTGTTTTATAGGGCGTGAGCGGGTTCGCGGGCGAGAACGGTCTTACTGCTTGAGCGCCGTGTACTGCTGAAGGAGCGCCATGAGCCCAACGCGGCTGTTGACCTGTGTTTTTCGAAAGATGTTCTCCAGATGCTTTTTAACGGTGCCAGTGCTGATGGAGAGCTCTTCGGCGATGGCCGCGTTGTCCATGCCCGATAACACGCAACGACACACATCGATTTCGCGCGCTGAGACGTCGTAGTCGTGAGCAAATACGATTTCAGACGAGCTGCGGTCGGCGCGCACACGCCATTTTGATAGTCGGTTCGTGAGGTGTGGTTCGATGAGCTCAAGGATTTGAACTTCGCGATCGCTAAAGTCGCCCTCTTCTTTCTTGCGATTAAGATTGAGCGATCCCAAAAAGCCCTCGTCATTAAAGAAACTGACGTTGACGACGTGGCGGCCGCCAAGATAATCCTTCATATAACTGCTGTCGATATCGCCAGGGCTGAGCTGATCGGACTCGCGCAGCACCGTCGAGCGCGTAAGATTGCGGTGGGCGACGATCATGTCCTGCTGCCAGTACTTTTCGGTGTAGAGCTCGAGCATCCCAGCGGGGACATCGATGCCAAGAGGGTCAAGAAAGACGCGCGTTTTCCATTCTTGCGGGGTGGATACGAGATCCCTGGAAAGGTCGCTCAGGAAAAATGCAGCCGACTCGTAGGGGATGAGAAAACGCAGCTTTTTGAGGACGGTCGAGCGAAACTCGCGGTCGCTGTCGATGGAATTAATCGAAAGCACGAGATCGTTTAAGCAGAGCCATTCAGAATCGGACAAAAAGCTCAAGATGACCTCCGATGAGATTGCGTAGTGGTTTAGCTGGCATTTTAGTTAATTTGCGTAGAGATACTACTCCTTTTTTCGAATGATGATAAGCCGTTAGCCGAATGGTTTCGGTGAGGGGCCAATCGCAAAATATGAATACCTAAGAGCCAGGGCCCGGTTCTCCAAGCTGTTTGATTATTCCGACTTATTAAAGGAGTCATCATGGAAGAGAAGCTTCCTTCATGGCGTTGGGCGATTGTTTCAGTCGTTTGCTTGCTGTGCTTTATGGCTAACTACATGCAGTACCAGGTCTCAGCACTCGCCGTCGAGGTCATGCCTATGCTCAATATCGATACCGTCGGCTTTTCGATGCTGTTCCTCGTTCCTATGCTTACCGCCGTTTTCTTCTCAATTCCGCTGGGTGCCCTTGGTGACCGTATCGGTTCTAAGAAAGTTGTCACGGTTTGCACCGCAATTTCGGTTGCCGGCGGTTTTCTCCGTTGCTTTACGCTCGATTCGTTCACGATGCAGATGACATCGATGTTCCTGATTGGCATGGGAATCTCGGCACTCAACGCCAACCTCATCAAGGTGCTCGGCACCTGGTTCCGTGAACAGACTGGTTTCGCCATGGGCTTGTTCTACGCGGCTTCGTGCGTTGCCATCGTTGTCGCTCAGATCTGCGCTGGCTTGTTCGGCAGCGTCTTTAACTCTTATATGGTCGCTGCTGTCGTCATGACCATTTCCTGGGTTCTTTGGATTGTGCTTGACCGAGATGTGCCCGAGGGGCAATCGCTCCCCGAGCCCGAGCCCGTGCTCGACTACATCAAGGTTGCTATCAAGAGTCCTGGCGTGTGGCTAATCTCCATCGGCGTCGGTTTTGGACTTGCCTCTACCACTGCCTATGCCGGTTTCCTGCCTCAGGCGCTTCAGCTTGGCAAGGGCATAGACGTCGCCACTGCTGGTTTCATGGCCGCAATTGTTACCGTTGGCAGCTTTTTCGGCTGCATCGTTGGGCCTGCGTTCTGCGATAAGCTTGGAAAGTTCAAGGGTTTTCTCATCGTCACTACTCTCATCGGTGCCATATCGATGTTCGTGACGTGGTACACCCCGGTTGGTTTCCTTCTGTGGACGATTTTGGTCATCAATGGCTTCTTTACCGCCATCAACGGCCCGATCATGCAGTCCATGCCTGTCCTCCTTCCCGAGATTGGTGATAAGTATGCTGGCTCCGCTGGCGGTATCGTAGGCACCATTTCCCTGCTCATGAGCTATTTCCTGCCTATCGGTATCTCCGCCATTGCCGGTGCCGATTACACTATGAACATGGGTCTCGAGAGCCTCTGCTTCCTGCTTTCCGTGGTTCCGGTTTTCTTCCTGCCCGAGCTCGGCCGCAAGGCCATGCAGGCTGCCGCCGCCAAGGACGGTGAGTAGCCATGGAATCGGTGGTTCCCGCCGATATCGTCCTTAAGACGACGGCGCTGTTTACGGCCGAGGAACTTGAGCCTCGCGCTGGGTGCGTTGCAGTTCGCGGCAGCGAGATTGTGGCCGTGGGCTCTCCCGACAAGGTGCAGCCGTTTATCGGTCCCGATACTGAGGTTATTGACGCCGGCAACAAACTGGTCATGCCCGGATTCAACGATTCACACATGCATTTTGCGCTTGGTTCAATCCAGAAGGATGAAGACTTCTGTTGCGATCTGATGTTCCTGCCGAGTGAGCAGGCTTGCGTGGATGCTGTGGCAAAGTTTGCTGCCGAACACCCTGACAATCCGTGGATTTACGGCCAGGGTTGGTATTCGCCTGCATGGGAAAACCCGATTGACCCTGATTGCCGCAGCCTCGATGCGCTCGATATCGACCGCCCAATCGTGCTTTCGGATTTTTCGATGCACGTGGTGTGGTGCAATACCGCCGCGCTTAGGGCGGTTGGTATTGATCGCAATACCCCGACGCCTGAAGGTGGCCTTATCCGCCACTTTGACAACGGCGAGCCCAATGGCTTTCTGTCTGAGCCCCAGGCGACGAACATCTTGCTCGATGTTGTGCTCAACAAACCGGACCTTGATGCGTCGTTGCTCAAGTCGATGCGCAAGTTCAACAAGCTCGGCATAACTTCGATCGGTGATATGTATCCTTTGGGCGTGACCACGCCCGGCGTGTACGACATCTATGACCGTCTGGCGAGCGAGGACCTGAGTACGCTGCGTATTAGCTACTATTCTGCGCTCGACGCTCCGATGGCAGAGTCGCAGGCCCTGCGTGTGCGTCATCACGGCGAGCGCGTCCGAATGGCGGGTCTCAAGTACATTTTGGACGGCTGTCCCGAGGCGTACACGGCCTACATGCATGAGCCGTATCTTAACGCTCCTACGGGGAAGGACTTTCGCGGCGAACCAGCATGCAACCAGGAGACGCTTGACCGCATGATGCTCGAGGCCAGCAAGAATGGCTTCGATGTTCGTATTCATGCCATCGGCGACGCATCGGCCACGATGATTATCGATGCCGTCGAGCGTGCCGAGGAGGTGTGCGGCAACAAGGGGGCGCGTTTTGCTATCGAGCATACAGATAACCTGAAGCTCGAGGATATTGCTCGCATGAAGCGCCTGGGCATTAATGCTGCGGTCCAGCCGCAGCATCCCATCGGAGGCCTTGGGCAGGGCGTGTACGAGGAGTCTCTTGGCGAAGAGCGCATGAGCCACATGTGGCGCTATAGGGAAGAGGCCGATGGCGGAATCCACTTAGGGCTTGGTACTGACTGGCCTGCGGTGATGTCAATCGATCCTATCGATACCGTGTATGCTGCGGTGACGCGTAGCGAGTTTGACGGGCACCCGGCGGAGGGATACTTCCGCGAGAATGCCCTGACGCTCGGCGAGACGCTGCAAGCGCACACGCTCGGCTCAGCATATGTCGAGGGCTTTGAGCGCCGTTTGGGCAGCCTTGCCGCCGGCAAGCTTGCCGATATCGTCATCCTGTCGGGCAATCCGTTTGAAATGAACCCGATGGCGCTTCGCGATCTCGAAGTCGAGACGACGATCTTTAACGGACGCGTCGTCTATCGCAAGGATGAAGCATAGATAGGGTGATGAACGTGAGCAAAGGGACGGTCGAAAAATATGCCCTGCTGTTTGTGGTGTGCGGCATCGTGTTTGCTGCGAACTACGCGCAGTATCAGGTGTCGGGATTGACACATCTGGTTGTGTCGGACCTGCATCTGACCTCGGCCGAGTTTTCAGCCGTCCTGTTTGCCCCGTTTGTTCCTGCCGTTGTATTCGGCATGCCTGTCGGCGTTTGCGCCGATCGATATGGCGTGAAGGCGCTCGTATTCATCGCGTCGGCGATTTCTGCAATTGCAGCGGCTGCTCGCGCGGAGTGCGCATCGTTTGCGACGCTGTTCACGGCGACCATGCTTCTGGGTGCGGCACCATGCGTCGTGAATGCCATCGTTCTAAAAGTGCTTGGTTCCGCTTTTGGCGGAGAAACCGATAGGGCCATGGGATGGTTCTACGCTGCGGGGTCGGGCGGAATCGCCTGCTCGCTTGCAACCTCTCCTCTCTTTGCAACGCCCGGACGAGCATATGCCCTTGCCGCGGTTTTGTTTGCCGTGTTTGGATTGCTGTGGCTGCTGGTTGCGCCGTCGGCAGATGTTCTGCAGGCTGCAGATGGCTTTGGCGTTCAGGGCGCGGAGCCTGCTGCATCGTCGGCAAGTGCGTTTGCGGCGGTAATCAAGATGCCGATAGTTTGGCTCGTGGCGATACTGCTTGGAGTTGCCCTTGCATCGGCTACGGCGTACTCGGGTTATCTTGTTTCAGCGCTTGAGGCTTCAACTGAACCCAAGGCTGCTGGACTTCTCGCCTCTTTCGTGACGCTTGGATCGATTGTCGGCAGCGTGGCTGGACCCTATGTGCGGGCGCAATTTGGCGATTATCGCGTGTTTATGGCCATCTCCGCAATGGCGGGAAGTGCCCTTATGTGGGCAGGAGAGGCTTTTGTCTCCCATCCTTCTGTGGGGCTGATGTTTGCGATCGGCGTTTCGAGCTCCGTCGCTGGTCCGGTCGTTCAGTCGCTGCCCTACATGCTGCCCGAGGTGCGCGAGGGACTTGCGGGAAGCGCCGGCGGCGTGGTGAGCACCGTTTCACTGGGACTTACGTTTTTGATTCCCGTGGCCCTCTCCTTCTGCATTGGCGAGAGCTACGAAACGCTGCTTTTTGGGTGCGCTGTTCTGTTTGGCGCGACGGCGCTGGTGTCGCCATTCCTGCCGTCTCCCGATTCACTTATGTAATATTCGCTTCCGCCCTTTGGGCCTGGCCGACAAGGGCAAAAGGAGTTGGTCTACTTGACACTAAAAAAGAGTACCGCTGTGACCATTCTCAACGGCATCGTTAATCCTCTATTCATGTGTTCATTTCTGCCGATTGTTGAGGGAAAGCCTGGCTTAGATTTTCAGGGACTTACTGGTTTCTGGGGGCAGCTTATTCTGGCCATCGGTATTGCACAGTTCGTGGGTTTTTTGCCGCTCTTTGGCAAAGCAATTGAGACGTGCGTTGAGTTTTTTGGTTTTGATCGGAACACTCCGGGCGCACGGATTTGCGGAACCGTTGTGGGCGCTACTCTGCTCTTCTGCATTATCGGGCTATTTGAAGTCGCGTTTCAGTCAGGCGTTGGCGTTATCGACGGTGTGCCGTTTTTCTCGCGCTGGGTTCGCCTCGTGGTGGGCGGATGGGCCTTTGTCGTTGTGGGCGGCTTGCTGTTTGATCCTTTTGTCGCGGCCATTGCCGCTAAAGTTACGGGCGAATAGCGCCAAGACCGGTCGCGTGGCGAAAGCCTGATCGACTGGCAGCCAAGGTCGGCCGGGGGATTGGTCGGCCTCATTTTGCCCGTGCTACCATAAACGGACATTCGTTTGATGGGGGCTGCCGTTGTCACGCGTCTTGCAACATATGGAAATCCCGCTGCTGCTGGCGGTTCCTGCGGTGATGGCTGCGGCGTTGCTGGCGGGCGTTGAGCAGGCAGCGTTGGCCATGCTGGTTGTGGTGGCGCTGGTGCTTGCGCTGTTCTTTGCGGGTTACGAGGCTTCGCGCCCGGGCCTGCGCCAGATTATGCCCACGCTGGTGTTGGCGGCGTTGGCCGCGGCGGGGCGCATCTTGTTCGGTCCCATTCCCGACTTTAAACCGGTGAGTGCCATCGCCATTATCGCGGGGGCGACGCTTGGTCGCCGCAATGGTTTTATGGTTGGCGCGCTGGCGGCGCTGACCAGCAATTTCTTTTTTGGACAAGGCATGTGGACGCCGTGGCAGATGTATGCCTGGGGGCTGGTTGGCTATGTTGGCGGCGCGCTAGCGTATGCGGGTGCGTTCGACCGCGTCGACGGCACCGTGCGCATGCCAGTACTGCTGGCGTACGGCTTTGCGTCGGGCCTGCTCTATGGCGTCGTGATCAACGCATATGACATCATTGGTTTTGTACAGCCGCTTACTTGGGCGGGTGCCGTGGCGCGTCTTGCCACGGCAGTGCCGTTCGATATTACGCACGGCCTTGCGACCTGCGTGTTTTTGGCCGCCTTGTACAAGCCTTGGTGCCGTCGCATTAACCGTGTCGTCGTGAAATACAGGCTGTAGGGCTGGTTGCGTCGGGGCGGGAATCAATACTGCCGAAGTGTCATTTCAAAACTATGCCGGTTTACGGGGCTAGATTGGCGCAGGCAGACCATGCCGGCTTTTTTCGAAATAGAGTAAGCCGTTCACCTGCGGTTTTATTATCTCGGAATTGCGTATGGTTGGGGGTTCGCGATTCAGCCCCGTAAACCGGCATAGTTTTGGAATGGCCGGCTGATATGACGGGCATCGTGGCCCTCAGAGAGCCAAATTGATCCATTTTCTTCCGTCCCCAGATGTCCCCAGGGAATCAGTTGACGGCGCTTGCCACGAAACTGGCCCATCTACTACGTTTAGCTTGATACTCCCGACCATGACCGCGTTTTATGAAAAACCGCAGGCTTTCTACCTGCGGTTTTCTTTTTGCGTTGTTCGCTGTGGTTGAGGGTGGTGGCTTAAACGTAGTAGATGGGCGTGTTTCGTGGCGGATGGGTCACGCGGACACCCTCACGAGGCCCAAAATGATCCGTTTTCCTTCGTCTCCGGGGGCAGCTGGAGCTAGAGCTCCAACGTAAGGGTGACGGGGCAGTGGTCGCTGCCGAAGATGTCGCCGCGGATGCCGGTGTCGCGTACGTTGTCGGCGATTGCGTCGCTTACCAGGAAGTAGTCGATGCGCCAGCCGGCGTTGTTCTTGCGGGCATTAAAGCGATAGCTCCACCAGCTGTAGACGCCCTCGACGTCGGGGTTTGCCGCGCGCCAGGTATCGGTAAAACCGGCGTCGAGCAGCTCGGTAAACTTGCCGCGCTCCTCGTCCGAAAAGCCTGCGTTGCCGCGGTTGGACTTGGGGTTCTTAAGGTCGATCTCCTCGTGCGCCACGTTAAAGTCGCCGCAGGTCACGACGGGTTTGCCGGTCTCGCGCTCGAGCGCGTTCAAAAAGCCGCGGTAGGCGTCGTCCCACGCCATGCGCACGTCGATGCGGGCGAGTTCATTTTGGGCGTTGGGCGTATAGACGTCGACAAACCAAAACTTGTCGAACTCGAGCGCGCAGACGCGGCCCTCGGTTACGGCTTGGGCGACGAGCTCAGCTGCCTCACCCTCGCCGGCGTAGGGCAGCAGCGCATCGGCGTGCAGCACGCGCAGCGGTTCCTGGCGGCTAAAGACCGCAGTGCCCGAATAGCCTTTACGCTCGGCGTAGCTCCAGGTTTGGTGATAGCCGGGCAGGTCAATATCGACCTGACCTTCTTGCAGCTTGGTCTCTTGCAGCGCCAGGATATCGACGTCGAGTTCTTGCGCGATCTGGATAAAGCTCGGGTCCTTTTTGAGCACGGCGCGCAGGCCGTTGACGTTCCACGAGGCGAAAGTGTAAGTCTGAGGCATGGTGTCCTTTCGACGGGGTTGGCAGGCTTAAGATTAGCGCAACAGGGGCGGGGTGGGCTCCGTGGGCGACGGCGCAATCGCAGCCGCCCCGACCAACATGGACGGAGGACAAACATGACGCAAGCGATAACAGATCCCAAGCAGGCCTCCGCGGCGTTGGCGGAGCTGTTCGACACCCACGAGCGCGTGGTTTTCTTTGGCGGCGCTGGTGTTTCCACGGCAAGCGGCATTCCCGATTTTCGCAGCGTGGACGGCCTGTATCACCAGCAGTTTGCCTATCCGCCCGAGACCATGCTGTCGCACAGCTTTTACGAGACACATCCGGCGGAGTTCTTCGACTTTTACCGCACCAAGATGATCGCGCTTAACGCTAAGCCCAACCGCTGTCACACCAAACTCGCCGAGCTGGAGCGAGCTGGCAAGCTCGATGTCGTGGTGACGCAAAACATCGACGGCCTGCATCAGATGGCCGGCTCACAGCGCGTGTTCGAGCTGCACGGATCGGTCCATCGCAACATTTGCCAGTCGTGCGGCGCGATCTATAGCGCCGAGTGGATTTGCTCGCGCGAGCACGAGGACGCCGCGGGCGTGCCCGTGTGCCCCGCGTGCGGTGGTCGTATCAAGCCCGATGTGGTGCTCTACGAAGAGCCGCTCGACGAGCATGTGTTGACCGGTGCCGTTGCCGCCATCGCCGCGGCCGATGCCCTCATTGTGGGCGGGACCTCACTCGTGGTGTATCCGGCGGCAGGCCTTACGCGTTACTTTACTGGCGATACGCTGGCCATTTGCAATTTGGCGCCTACCGATCAGGATGCAAATGCCGACCTGCTGATTTCTTGCGACATCGCGGCCGCGTTTGCGTTCTAGCCCGTGTGCGCGGATACAATAGAAAGACTGAGTGCAAAGCGACCCCGCCGCCAGCTCCCCAAGCTCGGCGGCGTGGGCATTTTAGGAGGATGTTCATGGCGAACGACAGCAAGACATGGCGGTGCGGAAAGTATGAGCTCAGCTTTGACCGTCCGCGCATCATGGGCGTCCTCAACGTGACGCCCGATTCGTTTAGCGACGGCGGGGAGCACTTCGACCCGGATGCCGCCATCGAGTACGGCCTGGCGATGCTCGACGCCGGCGCCGACATCATCGACGTAGGCGGCGAGTCCACGCGCCCCGGATTTACCCCGGTCAATCCCGATGAGGAGGCTCGCCGCGTGCTGCCCGTGGTGCGCGCGCTGGCCAAAGAGGGCGCCATCGTCTCGATCGACACGCGCCACGTGGCGGTTGCTAAGGCGGCCGTGCGCTGCGGCGCCTCGATCGTCAACGACGTGACCGGCTTCACCGACCCCAAGATGGTCGAGTTTGTTAAGACGAGCACCTGCGGAGTCATTGTGATGCATGCCGGCGAGGTCGCCGTGCCCACCCGCACGCACGCAACGGTGCAGCTCGATACCTCGGCAGCGGCGTTTGTTGCCGAGAAGGCGCGCGAGGCGGCTGCCGAGGCCGCGCGTGAGGCCGAGAAGCCGGCTCGTCGCCGTCGCGGCAAGTTGCTGGGTGAGCCTAAGCCGGAGGCCAAGCTTCCGGGTGGCGTGGTGCAGCCCTCGTTGCCGTTTGGCGAACCTGAGCCCGCGACCGAGCCTGCAAGCGAGCAGGAGACGCCTGCCGCCGAGCAGGCTGCTGCCGCCGAGACCGTCGCGCCCGCGCCCGAGGCCGCGCCCGCAGCCACCGAGGCCGCATCGGAGCCCAATGATCACCTGGCGGCCATGATGCGCCGCAGCGCCCGCCGCGAGGAGGCCTACGTGCCCACCTCTCAGCTCCGCCGCTTCACCCTGCCCGATTCGGCGCCCATCATGCGCCGCGTTATGGGCTTTCTGTCCGACCAGGCCCGCACGCTCATCCACGCCGGCGTGTCGCGCGACCGCATCTGCATCGATCCTGGCCCGGGCTTTGGTAAGTCGGCTAACGAGGACATCGTCATCCAGCGCGAGACTGCCAAGATGGCGTCACTGGGCTATCCGCTCATGTGCGCCGTATCGCGCAAGCGCTTTGTGGGCGCCGTCTCGGGCGTGACCGAGGCCGCCGAGCGCGATGCCGCTACGTTTGGCGTGTGCCTGGGCGCCATCCAGGCCGGTGCCAACATCGTGCGCGTGCACGACGCCGCGGGTTTTGCGCAGTTCCTGAACGGCTACTGGGCGGTTGCCAAGCCGCAGCCGCGCCGCGCGTTTGTGGCCGTGGGCTCCAACCTGGGGCATCGCTGTGACAACATCCGCGCCGCACGCGACATGATCGCCGAGATTCCACTCACCTGCGTGTCCAACTCCTCCAAGATCTACGAGAGCGAGCCGGCCTACGAGACGCGTCAGGACGCGTTTGCCAACGCCGTCATCGAGATCAAGACCGAGCTGGCGCCGTTGGTGCTGCTCGACGAGCTCATGAAGATCGAGGCCGAGCTGGGCCGCGACCGCTCCAAAAAGGCCAAGGCCAACGGCCCGCGCACCATCGACCTGGATCTGCTGTGGATGGACGGCGAGACCCACGGGGGCAAAAAGCTGCGCCTGCCGCATCCGCTGATCGGCGAGCGCGACTTTGTGCTGGTGCCGCTCGAGGATCTGATGCACGATCCGGCGCGGTTCTTCCGCTACAACGGCGTCGAGGTCAAGGGGCCCGAGGACCGCGTGGGCCATATCGTGGGCGAATTGGGGCGCATGTAGATGATCGAGATGAATGCTGTTGCCGCCGGCACCGAGCTCGACGCGGCGCGTGACGCGGGCCGCGAGGGCGTGTCCGCGGGCTGGTGCGCGTGGAGCGCGGGCGATGCTTCGCTGACGTTTTCGCTGGTCGTTCGCCCCGACGTGAACATGCACGCCTTCCACGGTCTTCCGTTTGTGGCCGCGATGGGCATGATGGACGCGCTCGTGGGCACGACGTCGACGCCGGGCCTGGGCCTTGCCGGTAAGGTGGGTATCCAGTGGCCGAGTGACATCGTGTGCGGTGCGCCTGCGTTTGAGACGTCACTCGCGCGTGTTGCCGTGAACGGCGGTGCCGGTGCTGCGGGCATGTTTGCCGCGGTGACGGTTGATATTGAGCGTGCGGCGCTGGGTGAGCTTGGTGTGGATATGGCAGATGAGGCGCTGATCGAGGCATTGGCCGCCGCCGTGCTGGTCCGCGTGGACACCTGGGCGGTTGCCGCCAACACACCACAGGGCGCTGCCGGCCCGCTGGCTCCGGTGCTGGGCGAGTACTTTGACATGGTGCCACTGTTGGGTCGTCAGGTCGCGGCGGTGTCGCCCAACGGCTTGCCGCTTGCGGTCGGTGTGTTTGCGGGCCTGGACATCTGGGGCCGCGCGACCATCAAGACCGATGCCGGCGAGCAGGAGTTTCCGCCCGAGGCCGTACGGATTCGCGGACTGTAACGCGAGGCGCCCGCGCTCAAAGATAGCGATGACAACAAGACCCTCCTCGGCTGTGCCGGGGAGGGTCTTGTTGTCTGGGGAATGGGCTGTCAGCACCCTATTCCTCAAAACTGAAAAATTTTCGATTTTGAGGAATAGGATTGGCGGCTGGTTGCTGCGACCTGGCGTTTACTCTATCCCAGCTCCTGCATGCGGCGGTAGATTTCGCAGATGCCCTTGATGGTGAGTTGCCCGTCGACCACGTCGAAGGCATCGGTCGAATCGGCGACAATGCCGGCGAGACCGCCCGTGGCGATAACGGTGGCGTCCTCGCGGCCCAGCTCGCGCTTCATGCGCGTGACCAGGCCCTCGGCCATGGCGGCGGCGCCCATCACGGCGCCGACCTTGATGCACTCTTCGGTGTCGCGACCGATGGCGTGCTCGGGCGCCTCGAGCGGCACGCTGGCGAGCTTGGCGGCTCGGGCGGCAAGCGCGTCCATGGAGATGCGGATGCCCGGCGCGATCGCCCCACCAATGTAATAACCGTCCTCATCGATGACGTCGATATTGGTCGCGGTGCCAAAGTCCACCACGATTGCCGGCGCGCCGTAGAAAGTCTCAGCTGCGACGGCGTTGGCGACGCGGTCGGCACCTACGGCCTGGGGGCGCGCCGCGCGCAGCTTGGTCACGGCGGCCGTCTGCGGCCCGATGACGATGACGTCCGCCGCGATGCGGTCGGCCACGGCGTGCCACTCGCGCGAGAGCTGCGGCACCACGCCGGCAAAGGCGATCGCATCGACCGCATCGAGCGAAAGGTCGTACATCTTAAAGAAGCCCATCAGGCGCACGTGGATCTCGTCGGCGGTATAGGAGCGGTCGGTGGGCATGCGCCACGACTGCACCAGCTCGTCTCCGTCAAACAGGCCCATGGCCGTCTGCGTGTTTCCCATATCGATAGCGAGCAGCATGTCTACTCCCGGTGTCGGCATAAAAGGACGCGCACCATTGTATACGTGCCATCGACGGCGCTCGGCTGTGATTCGTTTACGGTGATAAGGGCTGAGAGGTTTAAATATGAAGGAATTATGCTCTACGAGATTTTCCTTGCCGTTTACCGAACTCCCACGTAATATTCTTTCTTGCGCACATGAGGCGCCCAGACATTGCGGGGTGGAGCAGTCTGGTAGCTCGCCGGGCTCATAACCCGGAGGTCGTAGGTTCAAATCCTGCCCCCGCGACCAAGAACTTGCAGCTCGTCGGCCTAGCCGGCGAGCTTTTTTGTTATTCCGGGACCGTGTTTTTCGGTCCAATTCTCAGCCTCTCAAACAAAATCTCGATCTGTAACATCTAGACCCGATTTGGGCGGCTAGGTGTTACAGATTGAGATGTTGAGTCCCCGCCTGGACGGTTTGTCTAAATCTGTAACACGAGGGATGGATTTTGCCGAGTAACTGTTACAGATTGAGATTTTCTGCCGGGACGGTTTTGGTTTGTCTCGATCTGCTCCAATGTGCCCTGCGTCTTTATGGGTCTTGCCACGTCGTTCTTCACGTTTATGCTGCAGCAGCCGATCAACTTTGGCCACCTCTTCGCATTCTGGGCCTTTGGAATCGCGCTCGCGGTTTGCCTGGTTATGTCGGGAACGCTCGTGTGCTCGGCAATCTTTGGAAAAGAGCGCGCTATTCAGGCGCTTACGCCGCTCGATGTGCTCGAGGCACGGCGGAACCATAAATAAGAAAACTCGATTATCAGGGGCGGACGCCGTGAAGCACACCGCCCCCCCCTGTACGTGTGGCGCCAGGGCCATGCGCTCGAAAGCGTTGCCCAAACGCATGGTTCATCCGCACAAAGCCCATGGTCGCTATGGGCAAACATCGGTGCGCCTGCACATGGCTTTGAGTCTGTTTTCGAGCGAAAGTATGGCTGTCGATACGCATGCAATTCGCATGAAGTCCGGGTTCGTCCAAGAGCCCTATAAAGGAGGATTCGCATGAAACAGTTAGAGACCGACGTCGTTGTCGTTGCCGCGGGTCTGAGTGGCCTTGCCGCAGCGGTCGCTGCAGCCGAGGCAGGCGCTCGCGTCATTGCCCTAGAGAAGGCCCCCATTACCGGTGGCGCCGCCAACATGGGCATGGGGCCTGCCGCCGCTGGCTCTCCGCTTCAGAAGGCCTCGATGATCGAGATCACGCCTGGCGAGCTCTTCCGTCGCCATATGTTCTACACCCATTACCAGGTCGATGCTCGCCTGGTACGCGACTACTACTTTAAGTCGGGCGATACCATCGCATGGCTGCAGGATATGGGCGTGGTGTTTAACTCCGTGCGTCCGGCGTTCCGCGCCCGCGAGCGCACGCGTGCCTATTCCGACGGCGAGTACACCTGGCATGTCGTGCAGCCCGAGGATGGCTCGGAGCCCGGTCCTCGCGCGGCGACCACGATGACCAAGCGCATGACCGAGCGTGCCCAGGACCTGGGTGTCGAGTTTATGTTTGAGTGCCCGGGCACCGGCCTTATCAAGGGCGAGGACGGCGCCATCTGCGGCGTGACCGCCAAGGACAAGGACGGCGAGGAGTACCAAATCTCGTGCAAGTCTGCGATTGTCGCTACGGGCGGTTTTGGCCACAACGCCAAGCTCATCAAGGAAAAGCTCGACTTTGAGTGGGGTACCGACCTGTTCTCGTTTGCCATTCCGGGCATGGACGGCGACGGCATTAACATGTGCCACGAGGTCGGCGGCGGCCACACCCCGGTGACCATGGAGCTCATGTATCAGATCCCCGACAACATGAACCACTTCTATGTCGAGGGCGCATTCCGTCAGCCGTGCTACTGGTGCAACCGTCTGGGCGAGCGCTTTATGCCGGAGGACGAGATCTTCAACACCACCTTTGTCGGCAACGCCATCAACCATCTTCCCGGCAAGGTCGCCTATGCCATCTTTGATTCCCGTATGCTCAAGCACTGGAAGAAGGATGGTCCGGATATCGTCAGCCACGTTCATCCGCACGACCTGTACGACGGCTTTGAGGAGCAGTGGAACCGCGACCTGGAGGCCGGCTATCCGGCGATCTGCCAGGCCGATACGCTGGAGGAGCTTGCCGAGAAGGCGGGTATCGACGTGGAGGGTCTGCTCGCTAACGTCGACGAGTACAACCAGATGTGCGACAACGGCTGGGACGACATCTTTGAGAAAGAGCGCGAGTTTATGAAGCCGCTCGAGAAGGGCCCCTTCTATTGCTGCAAGCAATACTGTGGCGCCTACGGCACCCTGGGCGGCGTGCTCATCAACCACAAGATGGAGGTCATGACCGACGACTATGAGGTCATCCCCGGCCTGTACTGCGTTGGCACCGACGCCTGCACCATCTATGGCGACTCCTATAACTACTGCATCCCGGGTAACACCATGGGCTTCTGCCTTAACTCGGGTCGCATCGCCGGCGAAAACGCCGCCGCAGCCCTCTTTGAGGACGCGGGCGACGAGGAGTGGTCGTAACACCGCAGCTATTCGCGCCTGCAGACACCCACGCGTTGGGTGCGGGCGGGGATTTGCCCTACAAGCGAGGCGCTCGGGATCGCTTTGGTCCCGGGCGCCTTTCTGGACAAGAGCGACGTTTTGAGGGGAACGAATGAAGCTAACGATTAATGGAGCCGAGGTCGAGGCACGCGAAGGGCAAAATGTCCTGGAAGCCGCGCTCGATGCCGGTATCTATATTCCGCATCTGTGTAAACATCCCGATCTTGAGGCCGTCGGCGGATGCCGTCTGTGCATGGTCGAGATCGAAGGCCAAGATGAGCCGGTGTGTGCCTGCAAGACGCAGGTTGCCGAGGGGATGGTCGTCAACACGACAGGCGAGCAGGCCGAGCGCGTGCGCAAGCTGGCAATGGAGCTTATCTTGGCCACGCATCCCGCCGATTGCACCGGCTGCCCCAAGTACGGCAAGTGCGAGCTGCAGTCTATGCATCAGTACCTGGGAGTTTCGCCTGCGCGCTGGCGCACCAAGAGCCGTCCGGTCGCCACGGACGAATCGAACCCGCTGATCACCCATATGTTCACCCGCTGCATTCGGTGCGGTCGCTGCGTGCGCGCGTGCCGCGAGCTGCGCGGCGCCGGCGTCTTGGACTACCAGCGCACCGAGGACGGCATTCGCATTGGTACGGACGGCAGCGTGAGTCTGCAAGAGGCCGGATGCCGTTTTTGCGGTGCCTGTATCGAAGTGTGTCCCACGGGCTCGATCGTCGACACGCTCAATATGTTCGATGAGAACAAGTCCTATGCCGACAACGTGGTCCCCTGTCGCTCGGGCTGTCCCGCCCACGTGGATATCCCACGCTACCTGCGTCACATCCGTAACGGCGAGTACACCCGAGCCGCCGCGGTGGTGCGCGAGAAGGTCCCGTTCCCCGAGAGCCTAGGCGACATTTGCGTCCATAGCTGCCAGGATGCCTGCAAGCGCAACGAGCTCAACGGCACGCCGGTTTCGGTTTGCCGTCTTAAGCGCGCCGCGGCCGTGCGCGATGCGGGCGACTGGAAGGCCAACGTGCGCCATGAGCCGCTGAGCGGCAAAAGCGTCGCCGTTGTGGGTGCCGGTCCCGCCGGCTTGACCGCCGCACTCTATTGCGCCGAGAAGGGCCACAAGGTCGTGGTGTTCGAGGCCAACGAGAAGGTCGGCGGCCAGATGCGCTACGGCATTCCGGCGTATCGCCTGCCTGATGCCACGGTCGATGCCGAGGTTGCGACGATTTTTGAGATTGCCCAGGGTGATGACGCCGAGCCGCGCATTGAGCTGCGCTGTGGCGAGCGAATCGCCGAGCCCCAGGCGCTTTTGGAGCAGGGCTTCGATGCCGTGCTGGTTGCGGTGGGCACGCATAACGGAACGGTGCTTCCCATGCCCGGCCACGACCTCGAAGGCGTGCTGCGTAACACCGATTTTCTGAAGGCCGCCCGTATGGGCAGCGCCCCGGACCTGACGGGCAAGCGCGTCGTGGTGCTTGGCGGCGGCAACGTGGCGTACGACTGCGCCCGCACTGCCGTGCGTCTGGGTGCCGCCTCGGTCGATGTCGCCTGCCTTGAGGCCCAAGACGCGATGACCTCGACGCCCGAGGAGCGTGCCGAGGCCGCCGAGGAAGGCGTGGTCCTGCACGATGCCTATGCCTTTACCAGCATTAACGAGACCGAGGACGGTTCGGGCAAGGTCGGTTCCATGACGATCCACAAGATCGAGCGGTTCTACTTTGACGAGAACCACCGCGCCGTCACCGAACTGCTCGACGGCGGCGAGAAGACCATCGATGCCGACTGCGCGATCTTTGCCGTGGGTCAAAAGCCCGAGGGCACGGCCCAGATGGGCCTTGAGCTTACGCACGGCCCGTATATCGTGGTCGATACCGAAGGCAAGACGAGCGTTGAAGGCATCTGGTCGGCGGGCGACTGCGTGACGGGTACCAAATCGGTGATCGCGGCAATCGCTGCAGGTCGCACGTGCGCCTCGGCCATCGATCGTGCTTTGGGTGGCGATGGCAACATCGACGAGGAGCTGACCGAGCATGATGCTCCCGAGCAGTGGATTGGCCGCGTCCCCGAAGGCTTCTACGACGATGCCGTGCAGCCCGAGTTTGTCGATGCCCAGACGCGTAAGGATAACTTCGATACGTTTGAGTGCCCCTATACCGACCATGAGGCTACGTGCGAGGCGAGCCGCTGCTTGCAGTGCGATTTGCGCCTAACGATCAGTACGCCGCGCCTGTGGAACGAATACTAGGAAAGGAGCGATAACCCATGACGATCATCAACTTTATGCCTGCGCATAAGCAGGCCCCCGTCGCGCTCTGGCTCCTTAAGAAGGACGTGGCGGCCGCTGCGGAAAAAATTGCAGGGGCCGGTGCCCAGGTGGTTTTGGTGCCGGCAGGCGATGAGGTCTCTGCCGCGCTCGCGGATGCGTTGGGCGAGTCCTGCCGCGTGATCGAGTGCGACCCGAGCCTGGGCTTTGTCTATGCCAACGGTTCGGCCGCGGCCAAGATGCTCGACGGCGAAAAGCCTCTCCCATCTTGCTGCGAGGGCGATGGCGCCGACCGCTGCCTGAGCGGATCAGAGTTACTTGCCGCCGAAGGCAAGCGCTGGGTGTGGATTGACGGGGCCGAGGAGCCCGTTGAGGTCGACCGTGTCGTGAGTGCGGAATCCCTGGTTGCTGCGGCGGGCGCCGACGACGCTAAAGCGGTGGGGATTGGCTATCCCAGCGGTCTGCTGCTGAGGCCCGATGACACCTCAAAGATTGAGCTATGCAGCGACTACGCGCGCGTCTACACCGCCAAAAACTGCATGGCAAAGGCGCTTTTGGACATTTGCACGCTCTATCGTCACGAGAGCTGCGGACGCTGTGTCTTTGGCTACGAGGGCTCGCATCAGATTGCAACGATTCTTGCCGATATCTGTCGCAAGAAGGGCAAGCCGGGCGACTTGGCGCTCCTTCGCGACCTTTGCCCCGTGATACAGGCGCAGTGCCTGTGCGAGCAGGGTCGCGTGCTGGCGCGCACGGTGCAGTCGTTCCTCGACCTGTTCGAGGACGAGATTATGCAGCACACCACCAAGAAGGTCTGTGCCGCCGGGGAATGCCAGGCATTCTTGACCTTCCATATCTTGGCCTCTAAATGCCAGGCCTGCAACAAGTGCGTCGATTCGGACGTTTGCGAGGAGGACGCGATTCTGGGAAGGCCGCGGTTCATCCAGGTGATCGACCAAAAGGCTTGCACCCAGTGCGGTGCCTGCCTGGATATCTGCGACAACGGCGCGATCGTCACGGCTGGGGCCGTCAAGCCCAAGTGCCCGCCCAAACCCATTCCCTTTAAGCGCAAATAAGAGCGCCGACCCCTTCCGTTTTGTCCCTTGTAGGCATGCGGGAGGGGCCTTTGTTTATCTGCACGAGGTATTCCGCAAATACCGAGCGGGCCTTGGTTGCCTGGACGGTGCGCATGTTTTGCGTCTGCCGTACGCTTTTTGCGAAGTACACACGGGCAGAATCCGTGTCCAAAATGCTCTGGAGAGGAGCGACCATGTCGTTTAAAGTGATGGCGATTTGTGCCGGCAGGCACGGTGGCAACGGCGAGGCTTTGGCCAAAGAGGCCCTTTGCGCGGTGCGCGAGGCTGGCGGCGAGGTCGAGCTGATCAATTTGTTCGACTATAACATCTTGCCCTGCACCGGTTGCGAGGGCTGCACCATGCAGATGGGAAAGATGGGCGCCGGCCTGCAAAAGGAATATCACGGCTGCGTTCTTAAAAACAAAGACGATGTAGATGCGATTATTCGCGAACTGCAGACCTGCCAGGGCGTGATCTTCTCGGTTCCGACCTACGACCTTACGCCCAGCTCGGTGTACACCCGCTTTGCCCAGCGCTTCTTGGCATACGAGCTTTCGTTCTTGCTTGCCATCGGTGCCGTAAAGGAGAATCCGCATACCGTTGCCGGCCTCATCTCCGTCGGCGGCTCCATGCACGATTGGCAGTCCCTGGCACTGGAGAGCCTGCAGGCGACTATGTTTACCATGTCGATGACTGTCGTCGATCGCTATATGGCGCAGCGCGACGGCCGCCCGGGCAATGCCTTTGTGTGGGGAGACGACGTGGAGTGGGGCGGACAGATCGCCCGCGCCCACAAGATGGGCGAGAACATCGTCAAGGCCATTCGCACGCCTGTTGACGAGCGCTGCTGGCTGGGCGATCCGGATGACGGCGTGTGTCCCAACTGCCACAGCTCCCTGGTGTACCCCGGCGACAAGCATTGGGACGGTGTCGAGTTTCCGTGGGAGTGTGCGGTCTGTGGCGCAGGCGGCGATATCGTGACCGACGAGCGCACCGGGCGTCCCAAGCTCAAGATTGCCGAGAACGGTCTGATCCGCGACCGCAATGACGACCATGCGCGCGCCGAGCACCTCAACGAGATCAACAAGACCCGCGACGAGTTCTTCGCCCACATGGACGAGGTCAAGCCGCTGATGGATAAGTACGCCAAGATGACGTTCCCCACGCTGGAGATTAAGCGCGACTAGTTTTGCCCAAGCCCCGCCCGGCCTACTTGCGGCAGTGCAGGTCGGCGCTGGTGCGGGGCTTAATCCTCGGCTCAAGAAAGCCAAGGTAGATTAGGGTGCGAATCGAGAGGTGGAACAAAAAGAGGTCCTCTCCCGATGCCAAGTCGTTACCGGTGATTTCCTTTATGCGGTTAATGCGATAGAGCAGCGTGTTTTTGTGAAGCGACAAGATCGCGGCGGTGCGCGCCGTGTTACAGCTGTGCTGCATAAAGGCAAAGAGCGTCTCGACCAACTCGGAATCGTGCGACTGGTCGTGTTTCCAAAGTGCCCAGATTGCCGGATGGCAGTAGTTTATAAGGTTGATGTGGTCGTTGCAGATGTCGAGCATTTCCATGTAGGTGTATTCGCAATAGCGATACACATGGGTGTCTTCGAGGATTTTGGTAAAGGTCGAGCCGTATCGAATGGCGGCGCGTGCCTGATTGAGGTGCGAACGCACATCGGTTGCCTGGGAAAACTCGTTGCTGATGCCAATGAACAAATTGTTCGTGGCAGCAACGCGGGCAAGGATCGCCTCATCGTTGGCGGGTAGCTGCGTGGAGGGCGGACGGCTTACCAGCGCCACGAGCTCACCTTCGTACATGGTGATAAGGCTATGGTGCAGTAGCGGCTGCAATTGTCCTCGGATGCTCTCCGCCTCGCGCGCCTCGAGCTGGGAATCTTTTTTGAGCAGGCATACAACGTAGAGGGCGGGAAGCGGCGCAAAGCCGACGAGCTGCATTTTGCGTGTGCAGGTGATGGGGTTGGGGATTTCGTCGTCCAGGAGGCGCGAGAGAAAATATGGCCCCTGTTGCGGGCCGCCCAACGAAAGAAAGCCGCCTTTCTGCAGTTCTTGCGCGAGCAGTCGGACAAAGAACTCAAAGACCTCGCGATCGCTATCGCCAAAGGCGTGATTGCGTTCGATCATCATCGCCCGGCCCAGACACGTGCCGTGCACCTTGATCGCATCGGTCATGGTGTTGAGGCGGAACATGTCGTTATAGCGTGTAAGCGGGCCTGTCGAGCGGGCAATCTCCTCGTCTAAGCCGCATTTGATGATGTAACGTACGGCTTCGTCCTGCAGCATGTCGCCTTCGGAGAGCTCGGCGCGGGTGATGGCTGCAAAGGGGGAGTCGTCGGCATCGTCGAGCTCAAAGCCGCCACGGGCGGCGTAGCGGTAGACGGGATCGACGACGAGCACCGGGTTGCCCATAACGGTAGAGGCTGTTTGCGTGAGGTTTTTGAGCCCCGCGTCGCTCAAGAGCGCCTCGAGCAGCGCTTGCTTTGCTGTGGACGTATCGGTGGTGCTCGGTTGCATGGGCGTCCCTTCTGCCGCGTCTTCGCCGTAGTCGACGCGTGACCAAATTATTATCGCAGGCTGTGCAGTATTAGGTTGTTTAAAAAGGTGAGTGTGGCGGTCGTTTCCTCGAACGGGGACGGTGTCGTTGTTATTGGGGTTTGTCTCGATCTGTAACAGGTGGGTCCGGTTTTGGTCTGTAGTTGTTACAGATTGAGATGTTTCGGCAGGACGGTCTTCTTTTGTCTAAATCTGTAACACGAGGGACGGTTTTTGCTGAGTAACTGTTACAGATCTAGATCTTTCGGCAGGCTAGATTGGTTTGTCTCAATCTGTAACAGTTGCTCGGCAAAATAGGGCCTAACTGTTACAGATTGAGACAAACCGACGCCCCGCCACACCCCATCCACCTGCCGCCACCTGCTGTCCGCCGATTTACATTGCGCCCCCGTGCCCCCATGCCATATCCTTTAGACAACTACGCGGCAACATCGCCGCCGCGCCTACAAGAGAGGAATGTCCATGACCGCACCTGCCACTAAGTTGCTCCAGCCCATTACGGTTGGCCCCCTTGAGCTCAAGAACCGCATTATGTTCCCGCCGCTGACCACCGGCTACGAGGAGCGCGACGGTTCCATTGGCGAGCGCAGCCTGGCTTTTTACGAGCGCCTGGCCCGTGGCGGCGTGAGCTACATCGTCATCGGCGACGTCGCTCCCGTTATGACCGCAAGCCCCACGCCCAAGCTGGCGACTGACGCTCAGATTCCCACGTTTAAGGCGCTGGCCGACGCCGTTCACAAGCACGGCGCCAAGGTCGCGCTGCAGCTGTTCCACCCCGAGTACGACGTGCCCGGTGTCGGCCGCATGGTCATGGGTTCCATGGCCGCCGCCAAGGCCGCGCAGGAGGCCAAGGCCGCCGGCGACGAGGAGACCTTTGCCGCCAAGATGGCCGAGTCCAACGAGATCCGCAAGCAGGCATATGCCAAGCTGCACCACGACATGCAGCACTTTGTGAACGAGGCGAGCGTAGAGCAGCTCACCCAGATCAAGGAGGCTATCGCCGCCTCGGCCGCCCGCGCGCAGCAGGCCGGGATCGACGCCATCGAGGTCCACGGCGACCGCCTAGTGGGTTCGCTGTGCTCGGCCATCCTCAACCAGCGCACCGACGAGTACGGTGGCTCGTTCGAGAACCGCGTTCGCTACGCGCTCGAGGTCGTCGCCGCCATTAAGGAGGCCGCGCCGCAGCTGATGGTGGAGTATAAGCTCCCAGTGATCATGGAGAACCCCGACGGCACGCCGCGCGGCAAGGGCGGCCTGCTGCCCGACGAGGCCTGCGAGTTTGCCAAGCTGCTCGAGGGCGCGGGCATCGACATGATCCAGGTTGCGCAGGCAAACCACACCGGCAACATGGGCGACACCATTCCGCCCATGGGCGCCATGCCCTACAACTGGACGCTGCCCGTGGCCGAGCGCGTCAAGGCCCTGGTCTCCGTGCCGGTGGCAACCGTCGGCCGCGTTGTCTCGGTCGAGGCGGGCGAGAAGATCCTGGAAGACGGTTCGGCCGACATCGTCGCGTACGGCCGCTCGCTCATGTGCGACCCCGACATTGCGCTCAAGGCCGCCACGGGTGAGCCCATCCGCGAGTGCCTCAACTGCAACAAGGGTTGCGTCGATGCGATTCAAAACCGCCAGTACATCTCGTGCGTGCTCAATGCCGAGAACGGCGACGAGGCGACCATCGCTATTAAGCCGGGCGAGGGCGACAAGAAGATCGCCGTGGTGGGCGGCGGTATTGCCGGCCTGGAGGCCGCACGCGTGGCGGCCAAGCGCGGCTACGACGTGACCGTCTATGAGGCGAGCGATCACTTGGGCGGCCAGATTGTGCTGGCGGCCGCGCCTCCGCGCAAGGATGAGATTATGCGCTCGGTCGAGTACTACGAGAAGATTCTGCCCGGCCTGGGCGTGAAGGTTGAGCTCAACCATGCCGCTCGCCCCGCGGACCTCAACGCCGCCGACGCCGCGATTGTGGCCGTGGGCGCGCATGACGTGGTCATCCCCGTTCCGGGCGCCGACTCGGAGAAGGTCGTCTCGAGCTGGGACGTGCTGGCCGGCAAGGTGGAGCTCAGCGGGCGCGTCGCCGTCATTGGCGGTGGCCTGGTGGGTACCGAGACTGCCGAGTACCTGCTGCAGCACGGCTGCGAGGTGGCGATTGTCGAGATGCTCGACAAGATTGCCGCTGGCGAGTCCGAGACCATTCTGCCGCTGATCATGAGCGACTTTGCCGCCCACAACGTGGAACAGCACGTTAAGACCCGCCTGACCGCCATTACCGACGAGGGCGTGGAGGCCGTGCACACCACCGAGGACGGTGCCGAGGAGCCGGTGAAGATCGCCTGCGATTACGTGGTGATGGCCGTGGGCTCCAAGGCCAACGCGTTTGACCTGGATGGCGTGACGGTGCCCGTGACCTGCGTGGGCGACTGCTCGGGCGAGCGCACCGCCGACATCGCGAGCGCCATTCGCACGGCGTATCATGCGGCCAACGAGCTGTAGCTGAACATCGCGGCCAGGCGGGACGGTAGCACGGATCCGTCTCGCCCGGCTGTGTCCCGTCGGGTGTCAACCGGTGCGGGGCCTGCAAGCGCAGCAGGCCCCGCCCTTTTTGTTTTGCTCCGGTGGATGGCAATGCGCGGTAATCATGAGGAGTAAGGACGTCTACTGCCTTGCCGATTACTCAAAATAATTGGGGGAGGGGTTAATAATCATATCCGCTATAGCAAAGGACATAAAGAGATGCCAATTTTGTTGACAAGCGAATGACGATTGGCTGCGAGTCAGCTACCAGCGTAAATAATCGATAAAGAAATGTCGTAAATTGGTGCCAAATGCCCAGATAACACCGCGTCTATTTTAATTAACTGCTTTGAGCAAACAGTAAAATGCTACTATCTAACTTGCACGTAAGAAAGCAGATTAACGGTTAAGGCTAAGAAGTGGCAGGTATGTCGGAAGCAACTAGGACTCGCACGCATGCGCCCGAGGTTAGGCAGCGCGCCGTCGAGGTCCTCCAAGAGGGGGTCGGTCATCGCGCCCTCGCCGCGGAGCTTGGCATTCCCCAGGCCACGGCTCGTCAGTGGGCCCGCGCGTATGCCGTGGGCGGTGCCGACGCCGTTCTCAACGCCGGTTCGCATCATCACACCTATTCGTACGAAGTTAAGCTCGCCGTGGTCAAGGACCGCTTGGAAAACGGCTTAACGGTTCGCGAGGCCATGATCAAGCACAAGATTCCCAGCGAGTCTTCGGTCAAGGCTTGGTGCCGCCAGTATCGCGAGAGCGGTGAGTCCGCGCTGGTTGATAAGCCGCGCGGTCGCAAGCCGCGCGTTAAAAAAGCGGAATAGCGAACGGGATGGTGCGCCCACAGGGGCGCATTTTTCTTGCCGCCCCTCTGCTCCAATGCGGGCGTGCCCTTACCCCGTACGCCTAAAACTCCCCAGTTGACCGAAAACCCGCCGCCGCTACTCCTCAATTGAGCTATAACGTTAAACAATTGCAGCGTTTTAGCATGGGGGAGTGATGGTATGACGCTACTGTATTTCCTTACCCTGTTTCCGCTGGTACCGGCGCTGGGCATGCTGCTCGCGCGCGGTGACCGCGCCCGCGATGCGGCGGGGCTCATAGGCTCCGGCATTATTATGGCGGTGACAGTTGTAGTCGCCGTCATGTTTTTTGGCACGGGTCCGCAGAGCTTTGAGGTTGCCCCCGGCACCTCGCATGTGCTCTCGATCATCAGTTCCGTTATCGACGTCATCCTGTGCGCTGTCATCCTGTACAACGCGTACAAATATAGGAACGCGCTCACCACGGTGCTCGGCATAGTCCAGCTGGTGGGCTCGCTCGCCTTTGCAGCCATGACGCTGCCCGCGGCCGAAGCCGTCACGGCAACGCCACTCTACCTGGACTACATGAGCGTGATCATGGTCCTCGCCGTCGGCATCGTTGGCAGTCTAATCTGCTTGTATGCCCTGGGCTACATGAAGGACTTCCAGGCCCATGACGAGCACGAGGCCGCGCTGCGCGGGCAGACCGCGCCCGACCGTCGCCCGCAGTTCCTGGCGCTCATGTTCCTGTTCCTCTCGGCCATGTTCGTCATCGTGACGAGCGACAACCTTGAGTGGCTGTTCTGCGGCTGGGAAATCACCACCGTGTGTTCGTTCCTTATGATTGGCTACACGCGTACGCCCGAGGCCATCAAGAACGCCTTTACCCAAATCATCCTCAACATGCTGGGCGGCATCGCGTTTTTGGCCGGACTCATGTACCTGCACGTTAACGGCATGCCGCTGACCATCTCGGGCATGATCGAGCTTTCCGGCACCGGAACCGCGCAGTCCGCGCTGCTGGTGATGCCGGTCATCCTGTTGTCGCTCGCCGCGCTCACCAAGGCCGCACAGATGCCGTTCCACACTTGGCTGTTGGGTGCCATGGTTGCACCCACTCCCACGAGCGCCCTGCTGCACTCGTCAACCATGGTCAAAGCCGGCGTGTTCCTGATGGTCAAGCTGAGCCCACTCTATGCCATCTACCCCGTGACCGGCTTTATGGTCACGAGTGTGGGTGCCATCACGTTTTTGCTCGCTGCACTCATGGCCATCTCGCAGAGCAACGCCAAACGCGTGCTCGCGTACTCCACCATTTCCAACTTGGGCCTCATCAGTGCCTGCTTGGGTGTCGGCGCGCCCGAGGCCGTATGGGCGGCCATCTTCCTGATCTTGTTCCACACGGTGGCCAAGTCGCTGCTGTTCCTGTGCGTGGGCACGGCCGAGCATCATATCGGCAGCCGCAATATCGAGGACATGGACGGCATGTTCAGCCGCATGCCGCACCTGACGCGTCTGATGATGCTGGGCATTATGGGCATGTTTGTGGCGCCGTTTGGCATGCTCGTGTCCAAGTGGGGCGCCCTGGTGGCGTTTGCGCAGACCGGCAACGTGCTCATGATCATGGTGCTTGCCTTTGGCTCGGCCGCGACGTTTTACTTCTGGGGCAAGTGGCTTGCCAAGCTTTCGGGCGTCGACCCCACGGCTCAAAACGTTGAGGTCAATGTCCATAAGACCGAATGGATGGCCCTCAACACCATCGCCGCGCTGCTGATTCTGTGCTGCGTGGCGTTTCCGGTTATCTCGAGCGGTCTGGTGTCGCCTTACTTGGCCATGGTGTTTGGCCGCGTGCCGTACGTTATTGGCAAGGACGCCATGTATCTGATGGTGGTTATCGTGGCGTTTATCGCCGTGGTGCTGCTGACTTCATTCCGCGTGAGCAATAAGCCGCACGTCAACGTATATCTTTCGGGTGTGGGAACCGACAATTACCGCCATTTCCGCGGCTCGATGGGACGCGAGGTGAAGGCCGAAAAGCGCAATTGGTACTCGGAGGACGCCCTTGGCGAGAAGCGTATTGGCCCCGCGGGTAGTGTTGTTTGCTGTGCCATCATCCTGTTTGCGCTGCTGTGCTGCGCGTGGATTGGGCCCGAGAGACTCGCCATGAGTGCGCCCTCGGTGCTGCGCGGCAAGTATTTTGAAGGCTCGGGCGTCGTGGGCATTTTTATTGGCACCGTGGCGTTTGCCTTGCTGGCGCCGCTTGCGGGCGGCTTGATCGACGGCCTTGACCGCAAGCTGTCCGCTCGCATGCAGGGCCGCGTGGGCCCGCGCCTGCTGCAGCCCTTCTACGACGTTGCCAAGCTGCTGCGCAAGGCCCCTGCCAGCGTAAACACCATGGACGATACCTATATGGCGTGCGCGCTCATCTTTACCGTCGTGGGCGGCGGCATCTTTGTGTCGGGCTCCAACACGCTGCTGTGCGCTTTTATGGTTACGCTCGCCGCGATCTTTGTGGTGCTGGCGTCCGCCTCGACGCAAAGCCCGTTTGCCCAGGTCGGTGCCGACCGCGAGTTGCTGCAGGTCATGAGCTACGAGCCCGCCGTTCTGCTGATGAGCGTGGGCCTGTACCTTGCCACCGATAGCTTTGATTCCATCGCCGTGACCGGACAGTCGGCGCCCATCATCGTGTACAGCGCGCCCATTTTCTTGGCGCTGCTTGCGGTGCTCACCATCAAGCTACGCAAGTCGCCGTTCGACCTTTCGTACTCGCATCACGCGCATCAGGAGATTGTCCAGGGCGTCGCCACCGAGATGAGCGGCGGCACGCTGGCCAAGATGACCCTTATGCACTGGTGTGAGACCGTGCTGTTTTTGATGTGGGTGGGCATGTTCTTTGTTTGGGACAACCCGGTGAGCTGGGTCGTAGCCCTGGTCGTGATGGCCGCGACGTATTTTGTCGAGGTGCTGATCGACAACACCTTCGCACGCAGCACCTGGCGCAGCTGCTTTAAGCTCGGCTGGGGCGTGGCGCTGGTGTTTGGCCTGCTCAACCTTATGCCCATCCTCGTCGACGTGTTTATTTAGGAGGCGGCATCCATGGATCATAAAATGTCGCGCTCGCCGTGGGTTATTCATTACGACGGCTCGAGCTGCAACGGATGCGATATCGAGGTGCTGGCCTCGCTCACGCCGCTGTTCGATGCGGAGCGCTTTGGCGTGGTCAACACCGGCAACCCCAAGCATGCGGATATCTTTTTGGTGACGGGGTCGGTCAATGCCCAGAACCTGCCCGTCGTGCGTCAGATTTACAACCAGATGCTCGAGCCCAAGTGCGTGGTGGCCTGCGGTATCTGCGCATGCTCGGGCGGCGTATTCCGCGATGCCTACAACGTGATCGGCGGCGTGGACCGCGCGATTCCCGTGGACGTGTACGCGCCCGGGTGCGCCATTCGCCCCGAGACGGTGATCGATGCCATCGTGGAGGCGTGCGGCATCCTGGACCAGAAGGAGACCGTGTTGCGCGCCGGTGGCGATCCGCTCACCGTGGGCGGTGCCGCTACCTGGGACGGTGGCGTTGAGCTGGGCGAGGACGGGTTTGTGGCTGCGGGGGCCGGGACTGACGGTGCCGGTGACGCGCCTGCCGGGAAGCCTGCTGCGCCCGCCGCTGGCGACGCACCTGCTGAGACGCCCGCCGCTGCAAAGGAGGCCGAGTAATGCAAAAGGCTATCTATACCACCGTCGGGATCGACAAGCTCCTGTCGCATGTCCAGGCGCTCAAGGGCGTCGGCGCGCGCTTTGTGCAAATGCATGCCGAGCGCAACGTCGACGACGGCTCGTATCGCTTGGTCTATACGTTTATCAACGTCCGTGCTGCTCAGGAGCATATTGCGCAGGACGGCAGCTATGCGATCGAGAACCTGGTGGTCGAGGGCATCGACCAGTACCAGGAGATTCCGTCCATCAGCTCGTATTACCCCGCGGTGTTCCCGTTTGAAAATGAGGTCCACGACCTGTTTGGTCTTGCCATCACCGACATGCAGATCGACTTTAAGGGCTTTTTCTACCAGGTCTCGACTGCCGAACCCATGAGCGTCATCACGCCCGAGGTGAAGGCTGCGCGCGAGAAGGCCATGAAAGTCCGCGCGGCCGCCGAGGCCAAGGCGCGCAAGGCCGCGGCCGAGAAGGCCGCCGCGGCTGCGGCTGCTGCGGGGGAGGGTGCCGCGGGTGCCGGCGATGCTGCGGGCACTGCCGCTGCTCAGCCCGCTGCTGCTGCCGGCTCCGATGCCCAGCATGACGATGCCGCTGCGAAGGCCGCGCTCAAGGCCGCCGAGATGGAGGCAAAGCTCGCCGCCATGGATCCCGAGAAAGCGGCCAAGGTCCGTGCGGCGCTTGCCGCCAAGGCCGCCCGCGACAAGCAGAAAAAGGAGGCGTAAGGTCCATGGCTCATCGCTCCGTAATTCCGTTTGGCCCGCAGCACCCGGTGCTGCCCGAGCCGCTTCATCTGGACCTGGTGATCGAGGACGACCGCGTCATCGAGGCAATTCCGCAGATCGGCTTTGTGCACCGCGGACTCGAGAAGCTCACCGAAAAGCGCGACATGCACCAGTTTGGCTACATCGCCGAGCGCATCTGCGGCATTTGCGCCGTGGGCCACAGCTACGGCTATGCCAGCGCCTGCGAGCGCATGCTCGACATCGAGGTGCCCGGCCGCGTGCAGTATATCCGCACTATTTTGCACGAGCTTTCGCGCATCCACTCGCACCTGCTGTGGCTGGGCCTGCTCGCCGATGCCTTTGGCTTCGAGGCGCTGTTCTATCGGTCGTGGACCCTGCGCGAGCAGATTCTCAAGATCTTCGAGAGCACGTGCGGTGGCCGCGTGATCCTTTCGATTAACGAGATCGGCGGCCTAAAGCACGACATTGAGGACTCCGAGCTGGCTGGCATTGTCCAGACGCTCGATGCCATGCGTCCCGACTACGAGGCCCTGGTGCATACGTTTTTGGACGACGTCAGCTGTGGCGAGCGCCTGCATGGCGTGGGCGTGATCAGCAAGAAGGACGCGCTGGATCTGTCGATGGTCGGCCCGTTTGGGCGCGCCTCGGGCGTGGACTACGACGTGCGCATGTTTAGCGACGGTGCCTATGCGGACCTGGCTGCGTTTGAGCCGGTTGTCGCCACCGATGGCGATTGCTATGCCCGCTGCCAGGTGCGCTGTGCCGAGGTCACGCAGGCCATGGACATCATTAAGGAGCTTGTGGGCAAGATTCCGCACGACGGGATCGGCGGGCGCACCAAGCTTACGCCGGCCGACGGCGCACGCGGCGAGGTTGTGATTGAGCAGCCGCGCGGCGAGGCGTATTACTATGTGCGCGGTAACGGCACCAAGAACCTGGACCGCTTCCGCGTGCGCACGCCGACGTCGCAGAACCTGGCGGGTCTGACACATGCGCTGCAGGGCGTGCTCCTTGCCAACGTGCCCATGATTATCCTGACCATCGACCCCTGCATTAGCTGCACGGAAAGGTAGGCGCGGCATGAGTTTGCTGACATTTGCCAAGACGGCCTTGGGCTCTATGGTCAAGCAGCCGGTAACGGTGTGCTATCCGCAGGAGAAGCTCGCGGCACCCGAGCGCTTGCGCGGGCATATCGTCAACGACATGGACGCGTGCATCTGCTGCGGCATGTGTGCGCGTCGCTGTCCGGCGGGCGCGCTCGCAGTCGATCGCAAGGGTGGAACGTGGTCGATCGACCCGTATGCCTGCGTGGTGTGCGGTGAGTGCATCGAGAGCTGCCCCAAGCACTGCCTGACTATGGACACCGCCCGTACTCCGGTTGCGGCGGATAAGACTCCCACGGTAGAAACCAAGCCGGAATAGCGCGAAAACGGGGCCGGTGGGGCAAAATTGCCCCACCGGCCCCGCGCGTGAACGCGCGGTTGGGCCGCCGCTAACAAAACCATGCCGGATTACGGGGCTGGATGGCGAACCTCCGACCATATAGAAAATCGCAAAAACAAAACCGCAGGTAGATAGCCTGCCGTTTTTCAAAAAATGAAGGTATGGATGAGGGTTCCGACTTTAGCCCCGTAATCCGACACAGTTTTGAAATGACACCATATCAGTACCAGCCCCTGATCCCTCGGGGACGGAGGAAAACGGACCTTTTTGGCCTCGCGAGTACCGCCGCGTGACCCGTCTGCCACGAAATGGGCCCATCTACTACGTTTAAGCCGCTACCCTCGACCACGGCAAGTAATGTGAAATGAAAACCGCAGGTAGAACGCCTGCGATTTTGCATGAAAAGCGGTTATGGGCGGGGGTATCGAGTCAAACGTAGTAGATGGGCCCATTTCGTGGCGGGCGCCGTCTGCCGATCTCCGCGGGCGGAAGGAAAAGGATCATTTTGGTCCCGCGAGGCTTGCGGAGGCACTCGTGCAGGGCCGTCGCGAACAAAACTATGTCGGTTTACTACGATGAATTCGGCATTCCCGACCATGACTGCATTTTTCTAAATATTGCAAGCGTTCTACCTGCGGTTTTGCAAGCGCGCAATTTACCATGGTCGAAGGTGGGCGATTCGTCGTAGTAAACCGGCATAGTATTGAAATAGCATTAAATCGGTAGCAGCCGTTTTGTTATGCCGGGTCGTTCGTTGGGCAACTACCCTCGCAGGTAGGCGATGGCGATCTGCGTGCGGTTGCGTAGGCCCATTTTGGCTAGGATTGAGCTGATGTGGTTGCGTACGGTGCCTTCGCCCATATAAGCCGTGGCGGCAATCTCCTTGTTGTCGAGGCCGCGGGCGATGAGCTCGGCGACTTCGAACTCGCGGTCGGTCAGGCTGGCAAAGGCTGCGGGCCGGCGGGGCGTGCCCGTCTTGTCGCCCATCCCGTCAAAGTCAACATCTTCGATCGCCTTACCCTCGAGCACGCGTTTGCCGTCCATGACTTGCGCCAACGCCGGAGGAATGACGGCGACATCGGTTTTAATCAAGTAGCCGCGGGCGCCCAGTTTGAGCGCCGACACAATGTACTCGTCATCCGAGAATGTCGTCAGAAACACCACGCGCGCCGCAGGGTCGCGCTCAAGGATCTCGCGTGCCGCCGAAAGTCCGTCGCGCCCCGGCATCTGAATGTCGAGCAGCGCGATGTCGGGCGTGTGCTCAGCGTAGAGCGCGACCGCGTCGTCGCCATTGGCGCCGGTACCCACCACCTCGATCTGCGGCTGGGCGCCTAGGATAATCTTGAGTGAATCGACTACCAAGTGGTCGTCATCGACAACTATGAGCCTCATCGGTCCTCATCTCCTTGCTGTTTGGGAACGGTGGCAAACACGCGCCAGCCGCCGGCGCCGGCGCGCGGACCGGCGGTGAAGGTGCCGCCAAGCGCCTCGATGCGCTCGCGCATGGAGACGAGCCCCATGCCCTCCGCGGCGCCACGGCCGATTGCTTGGACCCCGCCCACGCCATCGTCGGTAACGATGAGCTGGTAAAACGACGGATGCTCCATGCATCGTGCGGTGACGGTCTGGGCGCAAGCGTGGCGCATGGTGTTGGAGAGCGCCTCGCGCAGGACCGCCGCAAAGCAGTTGGCGACGTTGGCGGGCGCATGCTCGGCCAAAACTTCAAGCTCAATCTGTGGGCCGCTGTCCGAGCGTACGCCTTCAACGATGCGCTCGAGCTGCACGGAGAGGTTGGTTGCATTGTCGTTGAGCGCGTGGACGCTGGCGCGCACGAGCTGGAGCGCCTCGTCAACCGTGCGTTTGACATCGGCGAAATCGGCGGCGACGCCGGGCTCGTTGGCGTGGACCACGCGCAAGGCTTCGGTTTGGAGCGAAGCGCGCGTGAGCTGGTGGCCCACGTTATCGTGGATCTCGCGCGCGATGCGGGCGCGTTCGGCGAGCGTTGCGAGCTCGACTTCGTAGTCCTGGCGGTCGGCGAGGTCGCGGTTGCGTGCCTCGAGTACCAGGGCGCGTTCTTGCAGCTTGTCGCGGGTGCGACGCATGCGATCCTGTTCGTGCTCCAGCTGCGCGGTGCGCAGCGACAGCAACGTGGCAGCGATCGAAAGGATGGCGGTTAGCAACAGCGTTCGGGTGGTGAGCACGCCGCCACGAAGGTCCGCGACAAGCGCGCAGACAAACACGGCGCCAATCGCCAGCGCGGGCCAGATGCGTTCACGGCGCACGCGTCGCGCGATGTCATAGAAGGCAAGGGGTGCGAACGGCATAAATGGCGGCACGAAGACGGCAGCGATGATGTAAGCGTAGCTCGCGGCCTCGCTCGCGCGATGGGCGTGTTCTTCTCGTGCGACTTCCGACGCCGAGGTGGCCATAACGCCAAGGCAAAACGCCACAACCAGACGAGCGTCCACGGCAAGACCCATGGCGGCCGCAATACAGCACGCCAGCACAATCGATTTGTCGAAAAGCCTGTTCATACGGGTATTGTACGCGATGCTGCGCGCGGGGGAGGCGCCGCCCGGGGCAACCGTGACATTCCTCCCGCGCGGCAAAGCGGCGTCGATCGCTCGCGCGAGCGGGGGTTTCGCCTCTGCCCCCTCGCACTCGTGACAAAGCTCACTGGTGCGCGCCGTCCTCTCCTGCGATGATGCAATCGTACCGGGCCACGACCAACAGAAGGGCCGCCTCATGACAGATATCGTCCACGTCGAAAACCTCGTCAAGCGCTACGACGATCTTATCGCGCTCGACCACTTTAACCTGAGTATTGCCCCTGGCGAGATCTTTGGCCTGCTGGGCCCCAACGGCTCGGGCAAGACCACGTCCATCAACTGCATCCTGCAGCTGCTCGCTTACGACAAGGGCACCATCGAGCTGTTCGGCGAGCCCATGACGCCCACCCGCTACGACCTTAAGCGTCGCGTCGGCGTGGTGCCACAGCAGGTGGCGGTGTTTGACGAGCTCACCGTGCGCGAAAACATCGACTATTTCTGCAGCCTCTACGTCAACGACCGCAAGCGCCGCCGCGCGCTGGTGGACGAGGCGATCGACTTTGTCGGCTTGGGCGACTTTACCAAGTTTCGCCCCGGAAAGCTCTCGGGCGGCTTGGCACGCCGTCTCAACATTGCCTGCGGCATCGCGCACAAGCCCGAGCTCATCTTCTTTGACGAGCCCACAGTGGCAGTCGATCCGCAGAGCCGCAACGCCATTCTGGAGGGCATCTGCCGCCTGCGCGACGAGGGCGCCACGGTGGTGTATACCAGCCATTACATGGAGGAGGTCGAGCAGATCTGCAGCCGCATCATGATCATGGACGGCGGCCGCGTGCTGGCGCAGGGCACCAACGACGAGCTCAAGCGCATGATTCAGATGGGCGAGCGCGTGACCGTCGAGGTCGGCGCCGTCGAGCCCGCCACGGTCGAGCGGCTGCGCGCTCTGGAGCACGTGCTTTCGGTTGAGCTGTCCGGCGGCGAGCTCATCTGCACCTGCGAGGCGAGCCCACATAATCTGGTCGACATCCTTGACACGCTGCGCGCCGCCGACGTGGCACTCGGTCGCGTGTGGAGCGAGCCGCCGACCCTCAACGACGTGTTCCTCGAGATCACCGGCCGCGAGCTACGCGACTAGGGGGCAGCCATGATCAACACCATCATTATCACGGTCAAGACGCTGCTGCGCCGGCCGAGCACATGGGTCTGGGGCGCGCTCTTTCCCATTGCGCTTTCCACGATGTTCATGTTTATGTTTGCGAACCTCAGCTCCGACGGCAAGGTCGATCCGGTGCCGGTAGCCGTTGTCGCCGACGAGGCCTGGGACGCTTCGACCTTTAAGGACGTGGCGACGTCGCTTGCCAAGGAGGGCGACGACCAGCTGCTTAAGATCCACGAGTGCGACGACGCGGCCGAGGCGAACCATGCGCTCAAGTCCGGCGAGGTTGCGGGCGTCTACACGGTCGACGACGCGGGCGCGCCCAAGCTTACGTTGCTTTCGAGCTACGATAGCTCGCGCGCCAGTACGGTGCTCACCGACCGCAGCATCCTGGAGACGGTGGCGAGCTCGTATACGCAAAATGCCGAGCTCATGCGCCAGATTGCCCAGGACAACCCGGCGGCGCTCGCCGACCCGGAGGCGGTTGCGCGCGCCCTGTCGCTTAAGGGCGGCACTCGCCGCGTGAGCCTTACGCGCACCACGCCCGACGGTACGACCATCTACTATTACGCGCTCTTTGGCCTGGTCGCGATGATGTCTTCCGAGTTTGCGGCCCTGGCCGTCGTCGATCTGCAGCCCAATCTGTCCGGCCTCGGCGCGCGCCGCTGCGTGGGCGGCGTCTCCAAGACGGCGTCGCTGGCCGGCATTTTTGTCGGCTCGTGGCTGGTCTCATTTGCCTCGATGGCGATCGCGATCGGCTACGTGCGCCTGGTGGTCGGCATCGACTTTGGCGGGCGCGAGGGGCTGTGCCTGGCGGGCGGCGCCGCATCCGCGCTTGCTGCCACGGGCCTGGGGCTTTTTGTGGGGACGCTTCCCGTTAAGGGCGGCAAGGCGTCCAAATCGGGCATCCTCACGGGCTTTGCCACCACGTGCGCCCTGTTCGCCGGACTCTACGGCGAGCCGGCGATGGCGCTTGCCGACGATGTTGCCCGCGCCTGTCCGGCCGAGTGCTGGCTCAACCCCGTCAAGCTCATCTGCGATATGTTCAACCGCCTGTATTTCTTTGAGGATCTGGGTCCCTTTGTCGTTCGCGCCGGTGCGCTTGTCCTCATGGCCCTGGTGTTTGTCGCCGCCGCTACGCTGATCTTTGGAAGGAGCCGCTATGAGCACCTTTAAGACCGCGCTTCGCATGGCGCTCGCGCACCCGTTCTACCTGCTCATCTACACGGTGTTCATTTCACTCATGGGCGTGTTCATTGCGGCCTCGGTCAGCTGGAACTCGTCGCAGCTGACCGAGTACAAGCCCTACGACGCCAACGTGATTGTGGTCGACCGCGACGGCAGCGATCTTTCGCGTGCGCTTACCAGGCACCTGGGTTCGCGCTTTGACCTGGTCACGGGCGTCGGCGACGACACGTACGACCTTGCGGACGCGCTCTCCAAGAGCAACAGCGCCAAGGGCAGCGCCGACTGCGTGTTCTTTATCCCGGAGGGGTTTGAGGACGATCTTGTTGCGGCCGCCCGTGCGGGGGAGGACTTGCCCAAGCTCGATGTGACCTACGGTTCCGGCACCATGGCGGCGGCGCTTTCGTCTGCCGAGGTTTCGCGGTGGATCTCGCTCGCGGGCGCTGCGGCGGTGCTTGAGCCTGCTGCCTCCGGGGCCAGTGTCGCCAAGACCGCCGAGCACGCCGCCGCAAAGCGCGCGGAGGTCCAGATCGAGCAGGTCAAGGTTGACTCGACTGCCGCAGCCACGCTCGAGTCGTACTTCAACTTTGGCGCGTACGCGATCATCTCATCGGTCATCGTTTCGGTGGGACTGGTGTTTTCGGGTATGAACGAGCCCGAGCGCGTGCGCCGCATGGAGGCCGGCCCGGTCTCCGAGCGCCAGCGTTCGCTTGCTGTGTTCGCGGCTGCCGCGGTGCTTACCGTCTGCATCTGGTTCGTGTCGAGCATGGTGGGTGTCGTGGGCTTTGCCGGCGCGGTCGCCGAGGTCGGTGTGGGTCGCGTGTGCCTGGCGCTGGCGGCGACGCTTGCCCTGGCGTGCACGCCGCTGGCCGTTGGCTTTACCCTGTCGAGCTTGGGCGCGCGCGAGGAGCTGATCAACGGCGTGGGCAACTTACTCGGCATGCTCATGACGTTTTTGGGCGGCGCCTGGATGCCGCTGTCGCTCATGGGCTCGGCCGTGCAGACGGTGGCGCACTTTGTGCCGACGTTTTGGGTGAACGACGCGATCGGCAAGGCGCTTGCCTCGGATCTAACGGCCACCGTGTTGGGCGACATCGCCTGCGACCTGGGCGTCACGGTGCTCTTCGCCGCCGCCATCGCCGCCGTAGGCCTGGCCCTCACCCGCGCCAAATCCCACGCCTAGCTACCTGGTCATCGGGGACGTTCTTAAACGGCTAGTCATCGGAGACAGTCTTTGTCGATTCGCCGGCCCGCCGGTCGTGCCGGCAAGGACTGTCCCAATATGTCGGCACTTGGGGACGTTCCTTTCCTGCCGGCACTTGGGGACAGTCCCGGCATTCATTGGGGACAGACTTAAATGAGTGGTTTCAGTCATTTAAGTCTGTCCCCAATGAGTACCCAATGACTGGTTTGGAAAAAATCGCGCCTGTCGCTTAAAAATAGTTCGCCTGGGTTTACTATTACCCTAGAAAAGTAGCAGAAGGCTAACAACGGGGGATAGCATGTCGACAAAGCAAGCCTATGTCCAGGTCAGCGGGCTCAGGAAACACTACGGCGACGGTGATGCGCGCCTGACGGTACTCGATGGCATCGACACGTCCATCAACCGCGGCGAGATCTGCGTCATGCTGGGGCCCTCGGGCTCGGGCAAGTCGACCTTTCTCAACCTGATCGGCGGCCTGGAGGATGCCGACGGTGGCTCCATCATGGTGGACGGCTGCGCCCTCACGGTGCTCAAACCTACCGATCTGGGCGAGTATCGCCGCCGTGAGCTGGGTTTTGTCTTCCAGTTCTACAACCTGGTGCCCGATCTCACCATCAAGGAGAACATCGAGGTCACGGCGCACCTGTCCAAAAACCCGCTCAATGTCGACGACCTGCTGCGTTCGCTGGGCCTCTACGAGCACCGCAACAAGTTCCCGCGCCAGGTCTCGGGCGGCCAACAGCAGCGTTGCGCCATCGGCCGCGCACTCGTCAAAAACCCGGGCCTGCTGCTGTGCGACGAGCCCACCGGCGCGCTTGACTACAAGACATCCAAGGAAATCTTGCAGCTCATGGAGGATGTTAACCGCACCTACGGCTGCACCATCATCATCGTCACCCACAACGCCGCCATCGCCCGCATGGCCAACCGCGTGCTGCGCCTGCGCGACGGCCGCATCGTCGAGGATGGGCTCAACGAGTCGCCCGTTGCGGCCGCCGAGCTCGATTGGTAGGCGATGCCATGACACCTCTCGCAAAGCGACTCCCGCGCGAGCTGCGCCGCAATATCGGCAAGTACCTGGGCATCTTTTTGCTTATGTGCGGGAGCATCGCTCTCACCTCGGGCTTTTTGCTCGCGGCGCATTCCATCGGTTGCCTTATCGACGACATGCGCGATGCGTACACGATTGAGGACGGCCGCGTGACCACCTCCTTCGAGGCTACCGACGACCAGCTCAAGGCAGCCGAGGATGCAGCCGACGACGTCGGCGGCGTCACGCTCTACAAGAATTTCTCCATCGACGCCATCATCAAAAAGACCGCCGGCGACGACGGCACCAAGCGCACGTTGCGCACCTATGCGCACCGCACCAAGGTCGATATCGCGTCCTACTGCGAAGGCAAGCAGCCCAAGACGGACGATGAGGTGGCTATCGACCGAGTTTTTGCCACCAACAACGACCTTGTCGTGGGCGATAAGGTTGAGCTTGAGGGCCGCACCTACACCATCTGCGGCATCATGACCCAGCCCGATAGCCAGGCGCTGTTCCTCAACAATTCGGACTTTACGGTGAACACCATCACCTATGGTGTGGCCGAGGTCACCGACGCCGGCTTTGCCGCGCTCGAGGATGCCGGTGGTGCACCTGCCTACACCTACTCCTTTGCTTTTACCGATCGCGACCTCCCCACCGCGGATCGCATCGATGCGGAGCAGGATATGGTCGAGGCGCTGACCGATGCCGATGCGCGCGTGGACGATCTGATCGACGCCGATTCCAACCAGGGTATTGGCTACGCGCGCGACGACGTAGACGGCGACTCCATGATGTGGATGACGCTGCTCAACATTATCATCGTGATCATGGCGTTCGTCTTTGTGGTCCTTACCGACGCCACCATCGAGGAGGAGAGCGCCATCATTGGCACGCTGCTCGCCAGCGGCTATCGCCGCCGCGAGATCGTGCTGCACTACCTGGCACTTCCCGCCATCGTGGGCGTGGTCGCGGCGCTTTTGGGCACCGCGCTCGGCGTCGCGTTCTTTACCGAGCCCATGCGCGGCCTCTATTACGGTTCGTACAGCCTGCCTCCCTTCCAGGTGTACTGGAGCTGGGAGATTTTTGTGAAGTGCGCCGTGGTTCCCGCTGCCGCGCTCATCCTCATCACGCTGGTGGGCCTGCTTCGCAAGATGGGCAAGACGCCGTTGCAGTTCCTTCGTCACGAGGCGAGCGGCAAATCGGGCACCAAGCGCGGCCTGCAGCTGCCGGAGCGCATGGGCTTTGTCTCGCGCTTTCGCCTGCGCATCTTCCTGCGCAACCTGGGCAACTTCGCCACGCTCTTCGTGGGCATTGCGTTTGCCTCGCTGCTGCTGCTCTTTGGCCTGGCGATCCTGCCCACGATGACGCACTATGCGGACAACCTGGAGACAAGCCTGGTCGCCGAGCACCAGTACACGCTCAAGGCTCCGCTAGAGCTTGAGGGTACTGCCGAGGAGCGCGGGCAGTGGGCGGCGCTCGAGCGCTTGCAGTCGATTGACGGCGCGCTGCTCTCCGCCGCCCAGGATGCCGATGACGAGCTTGACGACGCGGCCGATGCGGCGCAGACGGCAGCCGATGCCGCGACCGCATCTCCGTCTGCCGAGAGCCTGGCCGCGGCGCAGGACGCGCTCGCCAAGGTCCAGGACAAGAAAGATGCGCTTTATGCGCGCCTCGATGACCTTGCCGATGCCCTCGGCTGCGACCGCGATGAGGCCATCGACCTGATCGACAAGGCCTCTAAGATCGACACCGACAACGACGACATTCACCCGATCAACACGACCGACAACGGCGCGGGCGCAATCGCGCAGGCCGAGAAATATGCCGTTTACCAGCTGCAATACGACCGCGGCGAGGGAAACGGCACAGAGGCCATCTCTGTCTACGGCATTTCATCTCATTCGCGCTATTGGAAAGACCTCAACGTCGGCGACGGGCGCGTCGTCTTTGGCGGCGGTCTGCTCGATAAGTTTGGCTGGAGCGAGGGCCAGAAGGTCGAGCTTCGCGACAAGTACGAGGCTCGGGATTATTCTCTTGAGTACGCGGGTAAGGACTGCATCTGGGGTTCAAAGTCGGATATGAATATCTATACGAGCATCGATGACTTTAACGAGCTGTTCGGCAACGACGCCGCCTACTTTAACGGCTATGTGAGCGACGAGAAGCTCGACCTCGATGCTCGTTACTTTGCCGGTGACACCACGCCCGACGACATGCGCGCCGTGGGTGACCAGTTCATCGGCATGATGAGCAAAATGATCGGCATGATGGTCGGGCTCGCGGTGTTTATCTTCCTGCTGTTTATGTACCTGCTGACCAAGGCGGTGATCGACCACAGCGCCCGTTCGATCAGCTACATGAAAGTCTTTGGCTATCGCGATAGCGAGATCTCGCATCTGTACATCCGCTCGATCACGCTGTGCGTGGCGGCGTCGCTCGTGCTGAGCCTGCCGGTCATTATTGGCTCGCTCACGGCCATCTTCCGCTCGATGCTGCTCGCCTACAACGGCAATATCGAGATCTACGTGCCCGCTTGGTCCATGGCTGCATGCATCGGCATCGGCTTTGCGACCTACCTGGTCGTGGCGCTGCTGCACACGCGCTCTATCAAGCGCGTCAGCCTGGCCGAAGCCCTCAAGGTGCAGGAGTAGTCATTGGGGACGTTCTTAAACGACTAGTCGTTGGGGACAGTCTTTGCCGGATCGCCGGCTCGCTGGCCGGGCGGCAAGCACTCATTTAAGTCTGTCCCCAATGAGTGCCTAGCGACTCGGCGTTGCGCTTGACTTCAACCCCACTTCAACGGGTACCATCCTCTATGTCTGTAACGCCATATAGACCGAGGGGATAGATCTATGACCGCAACCGCACCCGCAGCACCGGCAAAGGTGTACTTCACCAACCTGCGCACGCATGCTCGCGAGAGCCAGCTCGACAAACTCAAACGCCTCATTCGCCGCGCCGGCATTGAGCAGATCGACTTCGAGAACAAGTTCGTCGCTATCAAGATTCACTTTGGCGAGCTGGGTAACCTGAGCTTTCTGCGCCCAAACTACGCCCGCGCCGTCGCAGACGTCGTGAAGGAGCTGGGCGGCAAACCCTTCCTCACCGACTGCAACACGCTCTATGTGGGCAGCCGCAAAAACGCGCTCGAGCACATCGACACCGCCTACCAGAACGGCTTTACCCCGTATGCCACGGGTTGCCAGATCATCATCGCCGACGGCCTCAAGGGCACCGACGAGGCGCTCGTTCCGGTCGAGGGCGGCGAGTACGTGCGCGAGGCAAAGATCGGCCAGGCACTCATGGACGCCGACATCGTGATTAGCCTCACCCACTTTAAGGGCCATGAGCAGGCCGGCTTTGGCGGCGCCATGAAGAACCTGGGTATGGGCGGCGGTAGCCGTGCCGGCAAGATGGAGCAGCACGCCGCTGGCAAGCCGAGCGTCGATACCACCAACTGCGTTGGCTGCCGTGCCTGCGAGAAGATATGCGCGCACAGCGCCATCACGTTTGACGGTACGCGTGAGCGCGAGCTTGCCAACGGCAGCACTCGCACGGTTCATGTGGCTGCCATCGACCACGATCGCTGCGTGGGCTGCGGACGCTGCATTGCGGCGTGCAACCAGGACTGCATCAAGCCCGACTATGATGCCGCGGCCGACGTACTCAACTACAAGATCGCTGAGTACACCAAGGCCATCGTCGACGGCCGCCCGAGCTTCCACATCTCGCTCGCCATGGACATCAGCCCCAACTGCGACTGCCATCCCGAGAATGACACGCCCATCGTCAACGACATCGGCATGTTCGCGAGCTTCGACCCGGTCGCCATCGACCAGGCCTGCGCCGACGCCGTCCTGGCGTCCGAGCCGCTGCCTAACACCGAGCTTACCGACAGCGCGGCCAAGATGGAGCATAATCACGAGCATCTGGAGGGCGAGCAGGCCAAGGATCCCTTCTGCATCACGCATCCCGACACCGACTGGCGCGCGTGCATCGCGCATGCCGAGAAGATTGGCCTGGGCACGAGCGAGTACGAGCTCATCGAGGTCAAATAGCGCCTAGCTATTGGACATATCAAGCGCTTTTGTAGCGCAACGTTAGTAAAAACCGCCCGTGAGCACAGCGCCCACGGGCGGCTTTTTGGAAGTGCTAGGGGCCAGATAGACCAGTAAACCGTACTATTTGCTTAAAAAATCTTGTCGAGGAACTCGTCGACCGTATTCCAGTAGAGCTCGGGGTCAACTTGCGCGCTCTTGGCGTGGGTGGCGCCATGGATGGTGAGCTTTTGCTTGACCTTGCTGGCGCACACGTCGTAGTTTTGGTCGAGCATGTCGTACGGCACAAAGGTGTCCTGGTCGCCGTGGATGAACAACATGGGAACCGTCGCGTGTTTGAGTTGCTCCACACTGCTCGCCTTATGAAAGTCGTAGCCCGCGCGCACGTTGCACACCAAGTTTGCTACATCGAGCAAGGGAAAACTGGGCAGGCCAAATACATCCTTGAGCTGCAGGGAAAACTCGTCCCAAACGCTTGTATAGCCGCAGTCCTCGATAATGCATTTCACATTTGCGGGCAGAGATTCCCCCGCTACGTTCATGGCAGTCGCCGCGCCCATCGACTCGCCAAAGACCAGGATGCGCGCCTTGGGATCGGCCGCAACAATCCGCCCGATCCACGCGACGACATCGAGTCGCTCGGGCCAGCCCATGCCGATGTAGTCACCGCCGGAACGCTCGTGGGCGCGGGCGGCGGGTGCGAGTACGTTCATGCCGCGGTCGTGGAATCGCTTGACGTATCGGGCCATACCGATGGGCTCGTTGGTATATCCATGCAGGCAGACGGCGTAGTCGTGCGTGCTCTCCGACGCAGCAAAATACCAGGCGGCAAGCTCGGTCCCGTCATCTGCGGTGAGGCCGCTGCTCTCGCGATTCTCTTTAAACCACGCCCGCGCCTCGGTTCCCTCGGCATCCGGCTGCTCACTTTCTTTGCCGTCCTTGCCGTCCTGCATCATCTTCATGGTGTATGGCGCGCGGGGATTCAGCGCGAAGTCAAACAGAAAGTTGCCGGCAAATCCGAGCAGCGCAATGACAACCACCAGCGCAACGACGCCGGCTATCTTGAGCTTTCGATGGGAACGTGCGTTTTGAGACATAAGAAGCTTTCCTATAAGATGTTAATACATCAACATTTAATGCAAGCGCATTATGGACGTTCACCGTTGATGCGTCAACAGGCAAAGAATGGGTAAACAAAGGGTCACGTATGGTGCAAATTTCGCACGCACCCAGACGCTTTGATATAGTGTTGAGAACTCTTTACGTTGGAGGATGTAACCGGCATGTCCGATTCGAGCGACAGTTCCAAGCCGCGACCCAAGGCCGCGGCCGTTCCGCACTACACGGTGGGCGAGGAGATTATGAACTCCGTCACCCATGGTGTCGGCTGCTTGCTGGGTATTGCGGGTCTGGTGCTCCTGATCGTATTCGCTGCACTGCGCGGCGGTGGCCCGGCCCACATGGCCGCGGCAATTGTCTATGGCGTCAGCATCATCCTCGAATACCTAGCCTCCACGCTCTACCATGCGATTCAACCCGCGCGCGCCAAGCGCGTGTTTCGCATCATCGACCACAGCTGCATCTACCTGCTCATAGCCGGCAGCTATACGCCGTTTTGCCTCATCACGCTCGCAAACGACGGCGGCGCTGCGCTGTTCTTCGCCGTATGGGCCATCGCCATTATCGGCATCGCCCTCGAGTGCTTTATGCGCGAGCGCCAGCCGCACTGGGTAAGCGGCCTGGTCTACCTGCTGATGGGCTGGCTCGTTGTCTTTAAGCTGCCCGAGCTCGTGTCGCTGCTCAACCCCGTGGCACTTGCCCTGCTCGCTGTCGGCGGCGTGTGCTATACCGTGGGCGTGCCGTTCTACATCGCCAAAAACGTGCGCTATCTGCATAGTGTGTTTCACCTGTGGGTGCTCGCCGGCAGCATCTTCCAGTTCATGGCGGTGATTCTCTTCGTAATCTAGCGACCGCGCCTGCGCGCCCGCGTCCTCGTTTGGGCGCCGGTGCAATTGCCGTATCCGTCATCAACGTTTTGACCTGACGTCCCGAATCTTGGAGGTTCGAGAAACTCCCGATGGACATAACCATCTCCCTTATCACTACCCTCGTTTTGACCCTCATCAACGGCTACTTCTCTATGTCCGAGATGGCGCTCACCACGGCCAAGCGCGCCGTGCTGGAGCATGAGGCCGAGGAAGGCGACAAGCGCGCCGAGCGTGCCATTAAGCTGGCCGCCGACTCCGACCAGCTGCTCGCCACCATCCAGGTCGCCATCACGCTCGTGGGCTTCGCCTCGTCCGCCGTCGCCTCGACGAGTCTGTCCGACCCGCTTGCCACGTGGCTCATGAGCTTTGGCATCGCGCCGCTCTCCGCCATCGCGCGCGGCCTGGCGCCGGTCATCATCACCGTCGCGGTCGCCTTCGTGTCCATCGTGATCGGCGAGCTCGTCCCCAAGCGCATCGGCCTGGCCAATGCCGAGGGCGTGTCCAAGCAGGTCGTGGGCCCGCTTTCCGTGTTCCAGAAGATCGCCCGTCCGCTCGTGTGGCTGACTGGCGCTTGCTCCGATGGCCTGGCCCGCATCTTGCGTATCAAGAGTGCCGACGACCGTCAGAACGTCTCGGAAGAAGAGATCAAGTACATGGTCTCGGAGCAGGACGACCTGCTCGACGAGGAAAAGCGCATGATCCACGAGATCTTTGACCTGGGCGACACCGTTGCCCGCGAGGTCATGGTGCCGCGCGTGGACACCACCATGTGCGAGGACGACGAGACGGTCGCCAGCGTGCTATCCACCATGCGCCAGACCGGCTTCAGCCGCATCCCCGTCTATCACGAGGACCCCGACAACGTCGCGGGCATCGCGCACATCAAGGACCTGATCCAGCCCGCGCTCGACGGCAAGGGCGACCAGCCCATCGCCGGCTTTTTGCGCGACGCCACCTTTGTGCCCGACACCAAGGACATCCTGCCGCTGCTGTCCGAGATGCAGACCTCGCACGACCAGATCGTGGTCGTCGTGGATGAGTACGGCGGCACGGCCGGCATCATCACCATCGAGGACATCGTCGAGGAGATCGTGGGCGAGATCGAGGACGAGTTCGACCCCGACAACAAGTACCTCACGCGCCTTTCGCGCCGCGAGTGGCTCGTTGATGGGCGTTTTTCGTGCGATGACGCGATTGAGCTTGGTTGGCCGCTTGAGGAAAGCGATGATTATGAGACCATCGCCGGCTGGATTTTGGAGCTTTGCGACTCGGTGCCCGACATCGGAGAGGTGTTTGAGGTCGCGGGGTACAAGTTTAAAGTGCAGTCGATGCGTGGCCAGCGCATCTCGCTCATTCGCGTGATCGCTCCGGCCGAAACCGATAAGAAGGATTCCGAGTCTTCGGTAGACGAGCCGACGACGTCGGGTGCGGGTTCCGCGAATCCGCACGACGGCGACGAGTAGGACAAGGAAGAGTAGGGGAGAGTTATGGCAGGCCTGTTCAACATCCTTAAGGTCACCGTCAGCGAGGACAAGATCTGCGCGCACGTGCTGGTGAACCCCGGCATGCCGCTCATGACCTCGGAGGATATCGAGGCCACGGCGCGCGTGTACTACCTGGTGCCGGCGATTGCCAAGCACCTGTGCCTGGGCGATTCCGGCCGCGAGTTCCAGGACTGCATGGGTCAGACCGAGCTCTGCCACCTGCTGGAGCACGTGACGGTCGAGCTCATGAACGAGACCGGTCTTGCCGGTAGCATCTCGTGCGGCCGCACGCGCGTAAGCGAGCATGACGAGCGTGTCTTTGAGGTCGAGCTTTCGTGCCCCGACGACGCACTGGCCATCGGTGCGCTGTCGTCGGCCACCTTTATGATGGACTGGGCGTACCTGCACGCCGACCAGCCTGCCCCCGACGTGGAAGGCACGGTCGCGGGCCTGCGCAACCTGGTGCTGGGCATGCGCGCCGAGGCCGAGGGCAAGGATCCTCACGAGGCCGTCGCCGCTGCGAACGGCGAAGATGCTGCCGAGGACGAGGGCGCTGACGAGGGCGATGTGCCGGTCGACGCCGAGCCCGTTGCCGATGCGACCGCCGAGCCCGTTCCCACCGAGCCCCAGGGCGTCCCCAACTTTGACGACGAGCCCCAGGTGGCGATTGATACCGAGGGCGCGGTTGCCGAGAACCACGAGGCCTCCGCTGCCGTCTTTGGCGGTGCGGCGACGGTTCCGGTAGGACCTGCGCATGAGGGCGGCCTGCCGCTCGTGGACGGCGCCGGCGAGGACCCGGGTGCCACGGTGGCCATGCCGGCTATGCCCCAGGAGTAGGCCTACGCGTTTATCACCATCACGTACCTGCGCCTTTGCCGTACGCAGATGAGCGGAGCGGCAAGCGATGCGCTGCGGGTATAATGGACAGCATTCAAACGGTGGGCACCGACGTGCCCGCAGGAGAGGAATGATCATGGGTAAGACTTTCAGCTTTGTCTCCGGCGCACTTTTTGGTGCCGCTGCCGGCGCTATTGTCGGCGTTGCTCTGGCCCCGCGCTCGGGCGCCGAGACCCGCGCCATGGCTGCCGATATCGCCAATGACGCCTGGGACAATATGCGCGACACCTACGAGCACAGCGCCGAGGAGGCCCGTGCTGCGGTGAATGACTTTGGCCCGATGGTCGACGCCAAGACCGACGACCTGCGCGCCAAGGTCGACCTGGCCCGCGAGCGCATGGACCAGCTGCGCGAGCAACTCAACGACGCCATTTCGGGCGGCAACGTGACGCCTGCCGCCGACGTCGTGGTCGAGAACGCCGTCGAGGCTGATACCGAGGCTGCGGAGCCCTCGACCGAGGCATAATGCGCGCCGGGGATTTTGTCGGCGCCAAGATCTATCGCAAGCCTACCGAGGACAAGCGCACCAAAAAGGACGGCACGCCGCGCAGCCCTAAAAAGCTCGGAAAGATTCACTTTCCGGTCTTTACCCCGGGCGGTACGCGCGTGGTCGGCTTTATGGTCCGCCAGTCCGATATCGCGGGCATGATCGAGCGTCCCGATCGATTCGTAGCGCTCGACGCCATTGGTGTCTACGAGGGCGCCATTGCGGTCGATGACGTCAAGGACACGTACGATGCCGCCGCCGCCAAGCGCCTCGACATCAACCTGGACGATTGCATCATCTGGGTCGGTATGGACGTGCGCACGGAATCGGGCGACGTCGTGGGCTATTGCTCGGACGTTGAGTTCAAGCCACGTTCGGGCATCGTGCAGGCATTCTATGTGACCGCCGGTGCTGCTTCGAGTGTTTTGGTTGGTGACACGCAGGTGCCGCCGACGATGCTACGCGGCTACGAGAACGGTGCGATGGTCGTCTCGGACGAGGTCAAGTCGCTTGGGTATTCGGGCGGTGCGGCCGCCAAGGCCGCCGAGGCCAGCGTCGTGGTGGGCGACAAGGTCAAAAAGGGCGCCAAGGTGCTCGACGACAAGGGATCGGTCGCCGTGGACAAAGGCAGTCGCGCACTGGGCAAGCAGCTCGGCAAGACGCGCGGCATGTTCAAGGCCTTTAAGGACGAATACCAAAAGGCGAGCGGAGGCTCGTCAAAAGCTACAAAATAGCGACGTACCAAATGATGGGAGGCAAGCCGGAGACCTGTTGCTCCGGCTTGCTGTGTTTATGGGGGAGGGCACATGCGCCAAAACGGATCCAACTTAAACGGGCGTTCGGGTGCGCGTCCGACGGCGCGCCGCGACCTGGGGCAGCTGCCCAGCGGTCAGCGCCGTCGCCGCCGTAAGCCCGGCGCGATGTACCTCAACCATAGCCGCGGGTTTAGCGACCGCAGCGCGCGCATCGGCAACGGGCGCTCGCCGCGCCGACCGTCCCGTCTGCCCTATGCGCTCATTGCCGTGGGCTGTGCGCTCGTGCTGTTTATCGCTGCCGTCGTGGGCTACGTCAACCGCAGCGTGGACGTGGAACTTAACGGGCAAAAGACCGCGGTGCGCGTGGGCTCTACGCTGCAGAATCTCATCGACGACCAGGAGTTGACCGATACCTACGACGCAGGCGACCTGCTGGCCGTCGATGACAGCGTGCTCAAGCGCCATGGCGGCGAAAAGCTGTCGGTTAAGGTGGACGGCAAGCGCATAAAACAGGGCAAATGGGATAGCCGCGAACTTGAGGGCGGCGAGAAGGTGACGGTCAAGGATGGCCGTAACACCTACGAGAAGCACGAGGTTCAGGCTACGGTTATCGAGCCCAAGCTCAAGGTCGAGGGCACGGGCGCTATCGAGTATGTGCAGACATGGGGTGTCCAGGGCCGCTCCGAGGTGTGGGTTGGTGAGCAGTCGGGCAAGACGCAGGACCGCGGCGAGGTTGTGCCCGCCACCGATTGCGTCGTTGCGTGCGCCAGCGTGGCGCCCAAGGGCAACAAAAAGTACGTGGCGCTGACGTTTGACGAGGGTCCGAGCGGCGCCACCAAACAGATCTTGCAGGTGCTCAAGGAAAAGGGCGTTACCGCGACGTTCTTCCTTTCGGGCGATGCGGCCGAGGCCTCGCCTGCCACGGCCAAGGCGATTGTCGATGCCGGGTGCGAGATCGGATCCAACAGCTACAGCGACGATTCGCTCAAGGGTCAGGACCGTGAGACGGTACGCGAACAGATCACGAAAGGCACCGATGCGATTAAGTCGGCGACCGGCGTGAAGACGATGCTGCTGCGTGCTCCCTACGCTGCCTTTGACGAGCAAAACTGGATTGATGCGATGGACCTGGTCTCCGCCGTGGTCTCGTGGAATATTGACTCGGGCGACTGGCTGCTCAACGGTGCCGACGAGCAGGTCTCAACGGTGCTCGATTCGGTGACGCCGGGCAATATCGTGCTGCTCACCGATAGAGACGAATGCGCCGAGCAGACGCTCGAGGCGCTGCCGCAGATTATCGACGGTCTTGTCGCCGACGGATACAAGATCGTGACGCTCAGCGACCTGGTCAAGACGGACACATCGCTCAGCAAAAAGCTCACCTCGCTGACGAAGGTCACCATGCCCAAGGACGCCGTGTTCCCCCAACTTGCCGAGGACGATGACACCACAGAGTAGTCATTGGGTAGTCGTTTAAGAACGTCCCCAAGGGCTATGTCACGGATACGTCAGCGTTTGGTATGCCTGCAATGTGCAGCGCATAAATTCGATGCCGCAGGGCGATGCTGATGCTATAGTTACTGCGGTTAATGAGGGTCAAGAGAAAGGTTACAGGTGAAATCCAAACCTCGACCATACAGTCGATGACCCCATGCAGGTGCTTTTTGCGCATGCACGGGGTGTAAGCGTCGAGCGGCGTGCCGCCCGCGCATGCGTATACATATCCAGAAGCCCCCGGACGCCGCACGCGCGGCCGCGTCCGGAGGAATAATGATGGGGAGCACCATTGAATTATCTGAGTGAGATGCTCAAATTGCCGGTCTTGGACGTCGACGGCGAAAAGCTCGGCGTGGTCAACGATTTTGGCATTGCTACCGGCGAAGTTTTTCCGCACGTGACGTCGCTCGCGTTCCGCGGCCCCGGCAAGACGCCGTTTATGATCAGCTGGCGCAAATGGGTCGACCGTATCGACGAGACGGGCGTGTATCTCAACACGTCTGCCACCAATATTCGCTTCTCGTACCTGCAGCCGACCGAGCTCCTGCTGGCGCGCGACGTGCTCAATAAGCAGATCGTCGACACGCAGGGCATGAAGGTCGTGCGCGTCAACGACATCAAGTTTTCCATGTCGGGCGAAAACCAGCTGCGCCTGTTGGGTGCCGAGGTCGGTGCCCGCGGTCTGCTGCGCGCGATCAGCCCCGCACTCGAGCACGTCGTCGAGGGCTTTATGAAGCACCTGGGCAAGCCGCTCAGCGAGGACATCATCGCTTGGTCCTACATGGACCTGCTCGACCGCTCGACTAAAAACATCCAACTCTCGGTGTCGCACAAGACGCTCGGCGAGCTGCACCCTGCCGACATCGCCGACATTATCGAGCAGCTCGACCCGCGCCTACGTGCGCAGGTGTTTGCGCAGCTCGATACCGCCCAGGCAGCCGAAGCTATCTCGGAGTTCGATGACGACGAGCTTATGACCGAGATGCTCGAGGGCCTGTCCGACACGGACGCATCGTCGATGCTGGCCATGATGGACCCGGACGACGCTGCCGACCTGATCGACGAGCTTGATTACGAGAAGGCCGAGAAGCTCCTGCGCCTGATGGGCGTCAAGGAGGAGAAGGCGATTCGTAACCTGCTGGGGTATGAGGACAACACCGCCGGCCGCATCATGACCTCGGAGTTTGTCTCCCTGCCCGCCACGGCAACGGTCGGTGACGCCATCGAGGCGATTCGCGAGCTCGACGAGGACTTCGAGAGCGTCTACTACGTCTATACCGAGGATCCGAGCGGCATGCTGACCGGTGTGCTTTCGCTGCGCACGCTGATCGTAGCCGACCGCGACGCCACGCTGGGTCAGCTGGCCTATCGCGACCTGGTCTACGTGTCGCCCGACGAGGACCAGGAAGACGTGACGGACGAGATGACCAAGTACGACCTGGTCGCTATCCCCGTCTGCGACGAGAACCGTCATATCCTGGGTATCGTAACCTTCGACGACGCCATGGACGTTATCGCCGAGGAGCATCAGGAGGACCTGCAGATCGCCGGTGTCGGCTCGGGCGACAGCGCGTCGGACGACTCGACGAACGTGCTCAGCTGGTTCGTGCATCGCCAGTACTGGGTTGTTGTATGGGGCATCGCGTCGTGCATCATGGCGACCGTGCTGGGAACGGCGCTCGGCTCCGCGCATCTGGTGGTGTTCCCCATGTGCGCCATGCCGCTCGTGCTGCTGGCGGCCTCGCGCATGGTGTCGTTCGTCAAGAACTACTTCCTGGAGTATGACGGTCACGACGACGAGCCCAAGCCGTATCTGGGGTTCTTCTTCCAGAGCACGGGCATGGGCCTGATTCTGTCGCTCGTGACCTACCTGTGCGCCCAGCTGGTGCGCACCGCTGCGTTCCTCGATGCGCCCATGTTTGAGGAGCAGCTCTTTACCGGGTGCTTTAATATCGCTGCCATTATTTGCCTGGTTGGCAACATGAGCGCCGTGATTTACCTGATGGTGCTGTTCTGGCGTGACGAGCATGACCTCAACACGTCGGGCACCGCCATGAACGTCATTGCCGTCATGATTTCGTGTGTGGCGTATTGCATCGCCGCGGTGCTGCTCGCCATATCAGTCATGGGTTAGGTGGTCGCGTGCAAAATACCAAGCAAAAGTCGGGCACCAAGCAAAAGTTGACCATCGCGGCCATCTTTGGCGCTATGGGTCCCGGTCTGCTGGCGGCGCTTTCGGGCAATGACGCCGGCGGCATTGCAACGTATTCCAGCGCGGGCGCCAGCTATGGCTACAAGATGCTGTGGATGCTTCCTGTCATGACTGTGCTGCTCATCGTGACGCAGGAGACCGCGGCGCGCTGCGGCTGCGTCACGGGCAAGGGCCTGGCATCGCTCATTCGCGAGCGCTTTGGCGTGCGCAAGAGTGTACTTGCTATGGCGGCGCTGTTGATCGCCAACACGGCTGTGACCATTTCGGAGTTTGCGGGTATTGCGAGCGGCCTTGCCCTCTTTGGCGTGCCGGCGAGCATCTCGGTGCCGTTGGTGGCGCTGCTGGTGTGGATGCTTACCATGTCGGGGAGTTTCCAGCGCATCGAGAAGATTCTGCTGCTGGTGAGCTGCGTGTTCGTGACCTACATCGTCGCCGCGTTTATGGCTGGCCCCAACTGGGGTGAGGTCGCGGTCGACCTGGTCGTGCCTAACATTCAAAATGACCCCAGCTACGTGTCGCTCGTGGTCGCAACGATCGGTACCACCATCGCGCCGTGGATGATTTTCTTGGCGCAGAACAACGTGGTCGATAAGAACGCGGGCGAGGACGACATCGTGCTGCAGCGTATTGATACCGTGAGCGGCTCGCTTGCCGCCGATGTTATTGCCGGCTTTATTATCATCACGACCGGCACGGTGTTGTTCCCGGCGGGTATTCAGATTAGCGATGCTGCCGATGCTGCCCGCGCGCTGGAGCCTATTGCGGGTCAGTGGTCTACGGTACTGTTTGCCTCGGGCCTGGTCGCGGCGAGTTTCTTGGCTGCCTGCGTGCTGCCGGGCGTTACGTCGAGCGCTATCTGCGAGGCATTTGGCTGGGAGCGCGGTGCCGACCGCAGCTGGGACGAGGCCCCGGTCTATCGCGGCATCATTACGGCCATCATCGGTATCTCTGCCGTGCTGGTGCTTATGCCCGGCGTCGATCTGTTCCAGATTATGATGACCTCGCAGGTCATCAATGGCGTGCTACTGCCCGTGGTTCTGGTGTTCCAGGTGGTTATCGCCGCCGACCGTCACATTATGGGCGCCAACCGCAACGGCCGCGTATGGAACGTGCTCACGTGGGCGACTATCGGCGTGATTACGGTGCTCACGGTCGTCATGTTTGTCCTGCAGGCGATGGGCTACAGCGCTTAACGCCCACTTTTGCTTCCGAACAGGCCGCAGCGATGGACTGCGGCCTGTTTTTTGCCCGCTATAGGGCATTAGTTATATGGCAGTGGACAAAAAATGCCAAATATGAGTACTGTTGCTAAGTGAATAGCATTTACATCCAAGAAGATAATGGACATAGCCGATAGTATGTTCATTAAAATTGGCTCCAATATGTCTTAAACCAGTCAGGTTGGCTGCTTTAGGGGGTTGTAGGGGTCGCTCGGACGTCATTTTGGGTGGTTTTGCCTGCTACTAAAATGGTAACAGTACTCATATTTGCCCCTTTTTGTCCACGACCCCTTGGAGCCGGCTCGAAAAGAGTGATTTTGGGTTGTTTGCTGCGGGTGTGGGCTTGGAAACAACGTTCGGGGTGGCGAGGCGCCCAGAATTTGGTCGCAAGGAGGGCGTTCCTCGGCTGTGTCAGGAGTGTCCCTGGGTGCCGGCACATAAGGAACGTCCCTAACTGTCGGAGGGGGTGCCTGCCGTGGCGCACCCCTCCGGATGTGGGAAGTTTGCGCTGCAGGTTACTTGTCGGTGCCCAGCTTGTGCGGCTTGAGAGCGAGCGCATTGACGAGCGCGTCGGTGGCAGACTTGACGGCCGCCGGCTGCAGATCGTTGACGTGATCCTCGGGATGCACGGGCAGGTCCTTCTTGACTGCATCGTGGATCAAGTTGAGGTACTCAGTCACGCCAGTGGTCGACAGGTGCGTGCCATCGCCATCGAACAGGTCGTTGCGATTGGCACTGTATCCGTACCAGTCGATAACGCGCACGTTCTTGTAGCGCGTAGCAGCGTTGGCGATGGCCTGGTTGGTAGAGCCAACCCACGGCTGCGGGCTGCGCGTGTTCACAAACACCACAATACGCTTATCTCCTGCATCGGTCATGATGGCGTCGATCTGGTCGTCGGTTACCAAGCCGTTGGTGCCCAGTGCAAAGACCACGATCTTGCCGGCAAGGTTCTGTTGGAGATAGCCCTCAAATGTCGCGCGGCCCGCATCAAACTGGCGGCCCTTTTCGGCATCGATATGGCTGTGCGGGAACACGCCGTCAAAGGAATCAACGGCGCGCAGCGACACGGAGTCACCGATCATCAACAGGTCGTAGGAGCCATCGGGGAAGCCGTCGTTGTCCTTGTCGGTGTCGTCGGCCGCCTGTTGGTCTGTGGGCGCGGTGTTTTTGGCTTCCTTGTTGAGGACTTCGGCGCCCTCACCGCTCAGTGCGGAGGTCTCCGGCACAAAGATCAGGCCGCCCAGTGCAACGACCAACACGACAGCGCAGGCTGCGCAGACAGGGACGTGCGCGCGCACCCAGTTGGCGGGCGCGGTGGTGCCGTCGCGGAACTCGGATACGGTGCGCCCAAAGGCGCCCTTTCTAAACGGCGTCTCGATAAAGCGATATGAACATTCGGCTACGGCGACCACCAACAACACCTGCAAAATGTACTGCCACCACGGCGTATCGTTGATGTTGGCGACCGGGTTCATGAGCAACAGTAGCGGATAGTGCCACAGGTAGATGCTGTACGAGCGCTTGCCAACCCACACGAGCGGCTCGGCGGACAGTGCGCGGGCAACCATTCCCTGGGGCTGCACGCAGGCCGCGATGACCATGAGCGTGAGGATGGAGCATAGCAGCGTGCCGCCGCGATACTGGAACGCGGTGTAGCCGTTGGTGAGCGCGACCATGGCGGCAAGGCCAACCAGACCCACGACGCCCAACACATCGATGGATGCGGGCGAGGACCAAAAGCGCACGAGGGCGCTCGGCTGTGCCGGGACGGTCTCGGCTGCGTTGTCGGCCTTCTCGCCAGGCTTGCCCTCGGCGTTCTTGCCGTGCTTGGCGGCGCCAGCCAGGCGATTGAGCCCCAAACGATGAGCGAGACGCACCGGCGCCAGGTCGCGATCGGGGATAAAGGCCATCCAGGCGCCCAGCAGCAGCGAGAAGACGCGGGTGTCGGTGCCGTAGTACACGCGGCTGGGGTCGGCGGCAGGGTTGTAGAGCACCATCATGGCAAGGGCGGATACCGCTGCGAGTCCCAGGACCATACGGCGCGTGTTGGGTTTGCTCACATGCATGGACACCATGGCAAACAGCAGCGGTGGCCAAACCAGGTAGAATTGTTCCTCGATGGCGAGCGACCAAAAGTGCGTAAGCGGCGAGGGGTCGCCCAGGGCGTTGAAGTACGAAACGTCCTGCATAATCTGCCACCAGTTGTTAAAGAACAGCAGCGACGGCAGAATGTCGGGACGCATCTTGGTGAGCATCACGTGGTTGAAGACGGTGCACAGCGCACAGGTTACAACCACAACGGTCACCACGGCGGGGACCAGGCGACGGATGCGGCGGATCCAGAAGCTCTTGAGGTCGATGCGGCCGGTCTTAGCGACTTCGTTGAGTAGCAGGCGTGTGATCAGATAGCCCGAAAGCACAAAGAAGATCGTGACGCCAAGCAGGCCGCCCTGAGCCCACGTGAGGTTGAGGTGATAGAGCACCACCGCGACGACGGCAAGCGTGCGCAGGCCGTCGAGCGCAGGGATGTAGCGGGACTTGGGGCGAGCAGGCGTCTGCTCCGCGGCGGGAGTGTTGGCGCGGCCAGCGTTGTTGGCAGAAGCGCGATGGGGGCTCGCGGTGCGTCGCGGCTCGTTGGCACGGCGCTCGCCCTTCACGCGTTCGTGCGGCGCCGGCTCGTTGCCCGTGCGGCGTCGACCGCGCGAGCCCGATTGCGAGAATTGTTCCATAAAACATCATCCAATGACGAGAATAATCAGCACGTATTCATTGTAGCTGCCTGCCCCTGTGAATGCTTGCTGCTGGCGCAAGCTCAAGCGCGCGTCCACATCAAAGTGGACTAAAGTTATAGGGGGTGCGAGAGTGCACAATCGTTGGTCGATGGTGGGCGCAAAGCCCGAAGACGAGGAGGTTTCCATGGCGGATCACAGCATCGTTGCGGTGTTCGGCAGCATGAACATGGACCTTTCGGTGGCGTGCGAGCGCATGCCGCGCGCGGGCGAGACGGTCGATGGCAGCGGTTTTATCACCAACGCCGGCGGTAAGGGAGCCAATCAGGCCGTTGCCGCTGCGCGCATGGGTGCGCGCACGTGCATGATCGGCGCTGTTGGGCGCGATACCTTTGGCGATGCGCTTGTGGCAGGGCTCCAAGATGCCGGCGTGGGCGTTGAGTCCGTGACACGTCTCGACGACGTGGAGACCGGTACTGCGACTATCATTCGCTGTGAGAGCGACAACCGCATCGTGCTGTCGCCGGGCGCCAACCATGCGCTTGCGGGCGAGGACGTTGCCCGCGCACTGAGGCGCTTGGTGGCCGACGAGCTCGACGGCGATGCCAGCGAGATTGCCCCGGCTGCTGGCGGCGTCTTTATCGCCCAGGGCGAATGTGACCTTGCGGCGACGGCCGGGGCGCTTGCTTGCGCTCACGAGCTGGGGTTCTATACGATCTTTAACCCGGCGCCCGCCTGCGACCTGCCGGCAGGAGCGTGGCCAGCGGTCGACCTGGTCTGCCCCAACGAGACCGAGTGCCAGGTACTGACGGGCATTCTGCCCACGGATGATGCGAGTTGCGTCGCCGCGCTCAATGCGCTGCTCGACAAGGGCGCCGGGGCTGCGGTCATCACGTTGGGCGGCGCCGGCTCGGTTACGCTCGGCGATGGCGGTGAGCCGCTGCGCATGCCGGCGCTTTCGAGCGCGGTGGTCGATACGACGGCCGCGGGCGATACGTTTATCGGCGCGTTGGCGGCGGCTCGTCTGGAGGGCCTGCCGCTCTTTGAGTGCATGGCGGCGGGTGCTCGCGCCTCGGCGGTGACGGTGTCGCGCCTGGGCGCTCAGCAATCAATTCCCACGCGTGCGGAAGTCGAGCACAAGTTTGGTTTAGACGGTTTGGATGTAGACGGAGAAGCGGAGTAGAACAATGGCAACCAAGAAGCTGATCCTTGATCTGGATATGGGTGTGGATGATGCGATGGCGCTTGCCTACGCCATCGCGAGCCCCGAGGTGGAGCTCGTCGGCATCACCACGTGCTTTGGCAACGTGCGCGTCGAGCAGTCGGCGCACAACTGCTTGGCGGTGCTCGACCTGTTGGGTCGTCCCGAGGTGCCGGTGTACCTGGGCGCCGATCGTCCCATGAAGGCGACCGAACCCTACACGCCGCCGGCGTCCACCACGCTTATCCACGGCAAGAACGGCATCGGCGGCGCAAGCGTGCCCGCCTCGCCGTACGAGCCGGTGGGCGCGACGTCGGCCGACGGCAATGCGGCGGTCGATTACCTGATTGATGCCGCGCGTACCTATGGTCCCGATCTGGTCTACGTTGCGACCGGCCCGCTCACCAATCTGGCGCTTGCCCTGGAGCGCGATGCGGCGGCGATGATGTCTATCGGCCGCGTGGTCGTGATGGGCGGCGCCCTTACCGTGCCCGGCAACGTGAGCGCGGGCGCCGAGGCCAACATGGCGGGCGACCCCGAGGCTGCCGACGCTGTGTTGCGCTCGGGCCGCAAGCTCACCATGGTGGGCCTGGATGTGACGCACCGCGTGGTGCTCACACGTCGCGACGTTGCCGGCTGGACGGGCTCGGGCACTATGGCTGGCTGCGCGTTTGCGAGCATGGTCGAGCACTATATCGGTTCGTACGAAATGAACGCGCCCTACCTGGGCGGCTGCGCGCTGCACGATCCGCTGGCGGTTGCCGTGGCGATTGATCCCACGCTCGTGGGTGCGCTCGGCTGTAACCTGCGTGTCGACCTGCTGGGCGAGTATCGCGGCCGCACCATCTGCGACGAGCACCGTCTGTCCGATCCAGATAAGAGCGCGCTCGTGGCGCTCACCGTGGACGCCCCACGCTTCCTGTCCGAGTTCAAGGCGCGTATGGCCCGCGTCCTGGGCTAAATGTTTTTCACGCCCCGCCCCAAGTAGTCAATTTGGGACGGGGCTTTTTTAGCTACCGAGCAAATGTGCCCGTTGGGGGAATAGTCGCGTCGCTTCGCTTGACAACAGGCTAAACTAGCTATTAAACATTTACTATTCTGTTTAGATTGAATTTGCGGTCGTTTAGTTGTCGAGTCACGGGGCGGTCAGGCCACGATGCTCGACCGCGACCGCTACTAGGGGGAACAATGGCCAAAGCAAGTGTTCGCGAAATCAGCCGCATCACCGGTTTTTCGCCTGCGACCGTGTCCAACGCGCTTAACCGCAAGCGCAGCGTGAGCGAGGAGACCGCCAAGGTCATCCTGGAGTGCGCGCAGTCGCTCGGCTATCAGCAGTCGACGCAGCTCGAGAGCATCCAGTTTGTGCTCGCGCGCAAGACGGGCGCCATCCTGGACGAGAGCACCTTCCACCCCGCGGTCATCGAGGGCGTGGAGCGCCAGGCGCGTCGCCACGGCATGAGCACGAGCTTTGTCTCGCTCGACTTTAGCGACCTGGACGCCGTGCGCCCGCAGGTCGAGGGCCTGATCGCCGACCCGTCGGCCGCCATCGTGCTGATGGGTACCGAGCTGGGTGAGGAAGACTATGCCTTGTTCGCCAACGCTGCCGCCCACTTGATCGTGCTCGATGGCTGGAGCGATCGTCAGTACTTCGATGCCGTAGTCATTGCCAACACCGACTCGGTGCTGCGCGCCGTGGACTACCTTATCGAGAAGGGTCACAAGCAAATCGGCTATCTGGCAGGCGACCTTCGCATCCGCAACTTTAAGGATCGCGAGCGCGGCTATCGCCAAGCGCTTGAGGATGCGGACCTTGAGGCCAACCCGACATGGCGCGTCACATTGGGCACCACGCTCGAAGGTGCTTATCGCGACATGGGCGCATGGCTCGACAGCGTCTCGCGCGACGACCTGCCGACGGCTTTCTTTGCCGAAAACGACGTGCTCGCCGTAGGCGCCATGCGCGCGCTGAACGAGCACGGCATACGTGTCCCCGAGGATGTCTCAATCATCGGCTTTGACGATCTGTCTTTGGGCGCCTTCTCCAATCCGCCGCTCACCACGGTGCACGTTCCCAAGCACGAGGTGGGCGAGATCGCGGTGCGCCGCCTGGTGGGCAACATCCGCAATCCCAAGAGCTATACCTGCAAGACGGCCGTGTCGACCTATTTTGTCGAGCGCCAAAGCGTGCGTGAGATCTAGGCAAAGGCAACGCTGGGCCGTAGGGAGGCAAAGCTCGCTAAGGCAGCCATACATAACGCTACTAAGAGAGGGTCCTTTGGGCCCTCTTTTTGATGCCCTTGTATGTTCAGTTTGTTTACATACCGTTTAGGCTGATTTCTCTACCGTCTACGGGTATTTCGCGTTAAACTTCTAAACAGTAGAGTAAAACATTTAGTAAACAGAACAAAACGAAACATGCGTCTGTTTACTGAACATGTGATTAGGGGAGGACGTACATGGACAAGATCAAGCTCGGCTTTGTGCCCACGCGCCGCAGTATCTTTAGCGCGCCGGACGCAATCAAGTATCGCGGCCTGACGGCTGATCGCCTGCGCGAGATCGGCGTCGACATCGTGGATATCGACGACATCAATGAAGAGGGCCTGCTGTTCGACGACAGCCATATCGCGCCTATCGTCGAGAAGTTCCGCGCCGAGGGCGTCGACGGCATCATGCTCTGCCACGCCAACTTTGGTACCGAGTATGTCTGCGCCCGCCTTGCCCGCGAGCTCGGCTTGCCCGTGCTGCTGTGGGGTCCGCGCGACGAGCGCCCCGAGCCCGACGGCACCCGTCTGCGCGATAGCCAGTGCGGCCTGTTCGCCACCGGCAAGGTCCTGCGTCGCTTCCAGGTTCCCTTCACCTACATGACCAACTGCCGTCTGACCGATCCCGAGTTCGAGCGCGGTGTCTGGGACTTTTTGGCCGTGTGCAACGTGGTCAAGACTTTCAAGCACACTCGCATCCTGCAGATGGCCACCCGTCCGTTCGATTTCTGGTCGACCATGTGCAACGAGGGCGAGCTGCTCGAGAAGTTCAACATCCAGCTTTCGCCCATCCCCATGACCGAGCTTGTCCAGGCCGTGCGCGACGCCCAGGCTGACGAGCAGGCCATGGCAACCATGCTCGCCCACATTGGTGACAGCTTTGAGATCTGCATCCCCGAAGACAAGGTTCCTGCGGTCGCAGGACTCGCCATTGCCATGAAGCGCCTGGTCGAGAAGTACGGCTGCAACGCCGGCGCCATCCAGTGCTGGAACGCCCTGCAGGACGAGTTGGGCATTATGCCCTGCGCCGCCAACGCAATCCTCAACGAGATGGGCATCCCCATCGTCTGCGAGACCGACATCCATGGCGCTATCACCGCGCTGATGGTCGAGGCCGCCGACCTGGGCCGTCACCGCGGCATGTTCGCCGACTGGACCGTGCGTCATCCCGATAACGAGAACGGCGAGCTGCTGCAGCACTGCGGCCCCTGGCCCTGCAGCTGCGCGGCCGTCAAGCCCAAGCTCACCTATCCGCTGGCCTTCGATCACCCCGGCGCGCTGACGGCCGAGGCCAAGCACGGCGACCTCACCCTTGCCCGCTTTGACGGCGACAACGGCGAGTACTCGCTGCTGCTGGGCAACGCCCGCGGCATCGACGGCCCGGCCGGCATGGGCACCTACCTGTGGGTCGAGGTCGACAACCTCAAGCGCCTCGAGGCCAAGATCGTCGAGGGCCCCTACATCCACCACTGCGTCGCCATTCACGCCAACGTGGTGCCGGTGCTCTACGAGGCGTGCAAGTACATCGGCATTGTCCCCGACCTGTACGACCCCATCGAAGAAGACGTCAAAGCTTACCTGCGAGGAGAGTAGAAATGGCAACTATCGAAGAGCTTGAGTCCCTGCGTTGGGACCTTCGACGCGATTGCGTCGATATCATCATGGCTGGCGCTGGCGGGCACATCGGCGGCGACATGTCGGTCATCGATGCGCTGATGACCCTCTATGCCAACCACCTCAACATTTCTCCCGAGACCGTCGACGATCCCAACCGCGATCGCTTCGTACTCTCCAAGGGCCACGCCATGGAGGCCTACTACGCGGTGCTCTGCCACGAGGGCTATCTGGACCTCGACGACGTCAAGGCCCGCTTCTCTAAGTTCGGCAGCCCCTACATCGGCCACCCCAACAACAAGCTCAAGGGCATCGAGATGAACTCGGGCTCGCTGGGTCATGGCCTGCCCGTGGCCGTCGGGATGGCGCTTGCCGGCAAGATGGATGGCCGCGACTACCGCGTCTACACCATCATGGGCGACGGCGAGCTTGCCGAGGGCTCGGTCTGGGAGGGCGCCATGAGCGGCGGCAACTACCAGCTCGATAACCTGTGCGCGCTCGTGGACCGCAACCGCCTGCAGATCAGCGGCAGCACCGAGGACGTCATGAAGCAGGATTCGCAGGAGGAGCGCTGGGCCGCCTTCGGTTGGAACGTGCTGTCCATTCCGGGCAACGACGTCCAGGCCATCGACGCCGCGCTGACGCTGGCCGCCGAGACCAAGGGTAAGCCCACGGTCATCATCCTCAACACAGTGAAGGGCTACGGCTCGCCGGTTATGGAGGACAAGGCCGCCTGGCATCATCACCTGCCCAACGATGAGGAATATGCCCAGATCATCGCCGATTTCGCTGCCCATAAGGAGGCCATCAATGGCTAACAAGATCGCCAACCGCAAGGCTATCTGCGACACGCTGCTCGAGGCCGCCGCAACCGATAAAGACATCGTCGTCCTGTGCTCCGACTCCCGCGGCTCTGCATCGCTCACGCCGTTCTTTGACCAGTATCCCCAGCAGTCCGTTGAGGTCGGCATTGCCGAGCAGGACCTGGTGAGCATCGCCGCCGGCATGGCCTCGTGCGGCAAGAAGGCCTGGGCCGCCTCGCCGGCGTCCTTTGTGACCACGCGCTCGTATGAGCAGTGCAAGGTCGACGTTTCGTACTCCAACACCAACGTTAAGCTCATCGGCATCTCGGGCGGCGTGTCCTACGGCGCCTTAGGCATGAGCCATCACTCCGCGCAGGATATCGCCGCCATGAGCGCGATTCCCAACATGCGCGTGTATCTGCCGAGCGATCGCTTCCAGACCGCCGAGCTCGTGCGTGCCCTGGTCGCCGACAACAAGCCGGCCTACATCCGCGTGGGCCGCAACCCGGTGGAGGACGTGTACACTGAGGACGAGTGCCCGTTCCAGATGGATCGCGCCACCTGGGTGCGCCGCGGCACCGATGTGACGATCGTCGCTACCGGTGAGATGGTCCGCCACGCCGTGGACGCCGCCGATCTGCTGGCCGAGCAGGGCATCTCGGCGACGGTGCTCGATATGTACTGCGTCAAACCGCTCGATGCCGAGGCCGTGATCGAGGCCGCCGGTGCCACGCGCGCCGTCGTGACCGTCGAGGAGCACAGTCCCTTCGGCGGCCTGGGTTCCATGGTCGCGCAGGTCGTGGGTGAGCACTGCCCGCGTCCGGTCAAGTGCCTCTCCCTGCCCGATGCGCCGGTCATCACCGGCACGAGCCCCGAGGTCTTCGCGCACTACGGCCTGACGGGCGAGGGAATCGCCAAGACGGTCGCCGAGGTCCTTCCCGCAGAGTAATTGGTGCATCGGGGACAGGTTTGCACCAATCCTTTTAGGTTGAATTCTGAGCAGGCCGGCTGCGCTCTCATGAGCCGGTCGGCCACTCGCTCCTTGTCCGTCGGGTTTTAGTTTTGAATCGACGGGGGAGACAGGAGAGTACATGAGCAAATACATCATCGGAATCGATCAGTCCACACAGGGTACTAAGGCGCTGCTGGTGGACGAGGGCGGCCATCTGATCCATCGCGCCGACCGCTCACATCGCCAGATTGTCAACGAGGCCGGCTGGGTGAGCCACGACCCGGCCGAGATCGCCGCCAACGTGCTGGCTGTGGCACGCACCGTGGTGGAGGAGACCGGGGTCGATCCGGCAGACATCGCCGGCGTTGGCATTTCCAACCAGCGCGAGACCACCGTTGCCTGGAGCCGCACGACGGGCGAGCCGCTGTGCGATGCCGTGGTGTGGCAGTGCGCCCGCGCCCGCGAGCTGTGCGACGAGCTGGCTGCGCGCGAAGGCGTGGCCGAGCTGGTGCGTGACACGACGGGTCTGGTGCTCTCGCCCTACTATCCGGCGGGCAAGATGGCCTGGATCCTCGCGAACGTTCCCGCGGCTGCCGAGGCCGCGGCGGCGGGTGAGCTGTGCCTGGGCACCATCGATGCCTGGGTGGTCTGGACGCTCACGGGCGGCGCGGAGTTCCGCTGCGACTGGTCCAATGCCAGCCGCACGCAGCTTTTTGACCTGCGCCGTGGCTGCTGGAGCGAGCCGGTGTGCGAGGCCTTTGGTGTCAATCCGGCGTGCCTGCCGCAGGTGACCGATTCCGATGGCCTGTTCGGTACAACGGACCTGGGCGGCTTTTTGCCGGCGCCCGTGCCCATCCACGGCGTGCTCGGCGACAGCCATGCCGCCTTGTTTGCCCAGGGCTGCCATAGCCGCGGCATGGCCAAGGCGACCTATGGCACCGGCAGCTCGGTCATGATGAACGTCGGCGACGAGTTTGTCGCCAGCTCGCACGGGCTTTCGAGCTCGCTTGCGTGGCGTATGGACGGTGTGACCGAGTATGTTCTCGAGGGCAACGTGAGCTACGCCGGCGCCGTCAAGACGTGGCTGCGCGACGACCTGGAGCTCATCAACAATCCCGAGGAAGTCACCGACCTGTGCTACGCCGCCAATCCGGCGAGCCGCGTCTACTTTGTGCCGGCGTTCACTGGCCTGGGCGCGCCGCACTGGGCGAGCGATGCCGAGGGCTGCGTCTTTGGCATGACGCGCACCACGGGCCGTGCGGAGTTCGTAAAGGCCGCCGACGAGTCGATCGCCTATCAGATCTTCGACGTGATCGATGCGATGGTCGAGGATTCGGGCGCGGCACTGGCCGAGCTTCGTGTTGACGGCGGTCCCACGCGCGACGCGTACCTGATGCAGTTTGAGAGCGACCTGGTCGGCTCGCCCATCCGCATTGCGAGCAACGACGAGATGAGCGGTCTGGGTGCGGCTTGGGCCTGCGGCATTGCGCTGGGCATGTACACGCGCGATGTCGTTGACGTCTACGGCGCCCGCGGCATCGTGGAGCCTGCCATGCCTGCCGACGAGCGAGCCAAAAAGATCGCCGGCTGGCGTCACGCCGTCGACGCGACCATCGCCTACACTGCCTAGGCGGCTGCGCGGCGCCCGCAGGCTATTCCCGGGTAGCTCATTTGGGACGGGGCTTTTTTGACTGGTATGATTGGTGCGATCATTCGAACCAGCTAAAAGAGCCCCGTCCTAAATTGACTACCGAGAGGAACTGCCATGGAGCGTATCGCGAGTTTTTCCGTTGACCATCTGCTGCTCGAGCCCGGCGTGTATGTGAGCCGCATCGACCGCGATCCGGCGACCGGCGCCGCCGTCACCACCTTTGATCTGCGCCTGACCACGCCCAACAAGGAGCCGGTCATGAACACGGCCGAGTGCCACACCATCGAGCACCTGGGCGCGACGTTCCTTCGCAACCATGCCGAGTGGTCGAGCCGCATTGTCTACTTTGGTCCCATGGGCTGCCGCACGGGCTTTTACCTCGTCGTGTTTGGCGAGGTGACGAGCGAGGAGATCCTGCCGCTCGTGCGTGAGCTGTTCGAGTTTGTCGCCGGCTTTGAGGGCGATGTCCCCGGTGCCGCTCCCGAGGAGTGCGGTAACTATCTGGACCAGAACCTCCCCATGGCAAACTGGCTCGCGCGTCGCTATCTCGACCGCGACCTGGCCGATATCGATGAGAAGCACCTGCATTATCAGCAGGCATAGGGCCGCCCTCTGCCTCCAAACCGTTCACACGGAGATATCGACCGTTTAACTGTTTAGAAGTGTTTATTCGAGGTCATTAGCACTAGCTCGCTTAAACTAGTCCTCAGAGTGATATTCAGGCAAGGCTCCTGAAGCAGCATCTGTCGACATTGATTGTCGGATTCTGCTTCGGGAGCCTTGTTCTGTTTAGGGGGGGACACATGGAAATTGTTAAACGAATTAATACCAGCGCTGTCCTCTGCGTCGATGGAAATGGCAGACAGTTGGTTGCATTCGGCCGTGGTCTGGGGTTTAAGAATGTCGGAGACGAGGTCCCTCTTTCGGAGATTCAACGAACGTTTTATAACGTTAGCTCTCGCTACATCGCTCTCGTTGACGAGGTCCCCGACGAGCTTCTCGAGCTTACCTCGGATGTTATTGATATGTCGACAGGTTTGCTGTCTTATGAGGTGAGCCCTAATTTGCCGTTTATCCTTGCGGACCATATCGCGTATGCGGTTAAGCGCAAAGAGCAAAATATCGTTGTCCGCATGCCTTTATCGTTTGATGTCCGCCAACAATATCCCGTCGAATTTAGAATCGGCGAGTATGCACTTAAGATAATCAGGAAACGTCTTAACGTTAGGCTTCCAGCTCATGAGGCAGTTGGAATTGCCATGGCGTTTATCAATAACATGGCCGATTCGGACTCATGCGAAGTAGTTAAAGAGTTTAGCGCGGATATCTACGATCGTGTTCTGGAGGAGTCAACCGTTGCTGTTGAAAATCGGCTTGGCATTCAAGTTGATCGGGAAGGTTTCGATTACGCAAGGTTCGCAACCCATCTTCAGTACTTATTCAATAGGTTGAACTCTGGCGAAAGCATCGTGAGCGACAACCGCAAGATGTACCTCTCGCTCAAAAAAGAATATCCGGTGGCATCAATGTGCGCCGATGATATTGCTTCTGTTCTCAGCCGACTGACGGGGCGGGAACTTATAGACGAAGAAAGACTCTACCTCATGATGCACATCAATCGAATTGCATCGAAAACAAGGTAATTAGTTGGCAAAGGCGCGCGCTTTGCTGATGGTTACATATAAAACTCAACATGGGAGAAATGGTATTTATGGCAGATACAACCAAGCTCGCTGCCGAGATTCTCGAGATGGTGGGCGGCGCAGACAACGTTACATTTGTAGCTCACTGCATGACTCGTTTAAGGTTCAACCTTAAGGACGAAAGCATCGTAGACGATGCAAAAGTCAAGGCGATTGATGGCGTGATCGACATTCGCCATTCCGCGGGGCAATATCAGGTGATTGTGGGACCTAAGGTCGATAAGGTCTATGAAGTCGTTGCCAAGGAAACCGGGATTGATGCCGGAGATTCCGAGGCAAGCGAAGGAGAGACTAAGGGCTTTCTGGGAAAGCTAATGAAGCTCATCAGCGGCATCATGATGCCCGTTCTTCCTGCCTTGATCGCATGCGGAATGATAAACGCCGTCCTTAGTATTCTGACGACGGCGGGTGCTGTTTCCGCCGAGAGCGGAATATACACTCTGCTGTACGGCATGGGAAATGCCTGCATGTATTTTCTGCCCGTTCTTGTCGGATCATCTGCTGCTCAGTTCTTTGGAACCGATCGATATATCGGTGCGGTACTCGGTGCAATCCTGATTTATCCGACTTTCGTTGCTGCGGCCGGAGCGGGCGATGCGCTGGATTTGCTCGGCATGAAGTTCACAATGGTGAGCTATTCCTCCACGGTGTTTCCTGCTATCGTGGCGGCTTGGTTCGCATCCGTTCTTAATAAGTGGCTGCGGGCGGTTCTTCCCGATGTTGTGGCATTTGCGCTCGTCCCGTTCCTGACGGTTGCTGTTGCCGCCCCCGTCTCGCTCCTTGTGATCGGCCCCGTTATTCAGCAGGCGAGCTCTTTGCTTGCGACTGCAGTGCTGGCGGTCTATCAGTTCAGCCCCGTCCTTTGCGGCGTTATTCTCGGGCCGATATTCGGTCTCGTTATGATCCCCCTTGGACTCCATTGGGCCCTGATCGTGCTTTCCATCAACAATATTATGACCGTCGGCTCCGATCCTATCCTTGGACTTCTCTGCTGCAGCATGGGTGTTGTCGGCGCTTGTTTGGCGTTTGCCCTCCGCTCGAAGGACCCGAGTGAAAAGAGTCTTGGGTTCAGCTGTGCCATTACGGGCTTTTTCGGGATTACGGAACCGGCGCTGTACGGCATCATCTTGGAGCACAAGAAGATCATTATCGCTTCCATGGTCGCCGGAGCAATCAGTGCTGTTATCCCGGCGATTTTCAACACCTGTACGTTCGTTATGACGTCGAGCGGCATTTTTAGCTTCCCCGGTTATATGGATCCTTCTGGTGATATGAGCAGCCTCATCGGCGCAATTCTTTGCAATGTCGTCGGTTTAATTCTTAACTTCGTTCTCGTTTACATCCTGTATCGCCCTGATGAAGAGGCAGTAGTGGAGTAGACAATTATTTGGGATGTAAGCTGCCGAAAACCCCGCGGCAGATTGCATGTGGTGGGCTTGCCGTTGATTCACGCGAGCCCACCCTCATTTTTGGAGTGACTAGCTATGACAATTACAGCCGATATGACGTTTGGCGAAATCGCGCTCCTTCCTGAGTTCGCTGGCTTTGGCGAGCACCTTATGCTTTGCCGGCCTTCAACTTGGGAGCGCATGTGGAATAAACCCATCGTGTCTCATATGAATTCTGATGCTAATCCATATGAAACTACTCGCGTTTTGCGTGGATTGAATCGGATTGTCGAGCTCGTGGATGACGGGAGGCAAGTTGCCTACGATATATGGGATGAAGCCGACTGCATCCGTGATCCGACTCGACGCAACACGAAACTGTTCTTCTTTCCCGGGAGACCCGGGGCTCCCTTTATCATTGCGGTTTCGGGCGGAGGTTATCAGAGCGTTTGTCATCAAATGGAAGGCTTTCCCGTTGCCCCCGAGCTCAACGATGCGGGCTATAACGTGTTCGTGCTGTCATACAGGGTGAGGGTCGAGCCTTTGATGCCGCGTCCAATCGACGATTTAAATCGAGCTGTCCGTTTTGTCTTCGAGAATTCAGCGAAATTTAATGTCGCAAAAAGTTATGCAGTTATCGGCTTTTCTGCTGGTGCGCATTTAACTGCCGAGTGGGGGACGGACAACAAGGGATTTGCGTCCTACGGATGCGAGGCACCCAAAGCCTTGGTCCTGTGTTATGCACCGATTGATCTTCGTGGCTTTGAGAACGCATCAGACAATAGATTTCTTGATTCGGTGTGCGGCGGGGCTGGTCGCGACTCGCTCGATGATTTCTGTATTAATCAGCATGTGTGGGAGCAGTATCCTCCGACATATCTTTGGCAATGCGCTGACGATGATATTGTATCGCCCGACAATTATGAAAAGATGGTCGATGCTCTGGATGCAGCTGGAGTACACCATGAGGGAGTCATGTATTCAGAAGGGGGGCACGCATTGATGAAGCCCCATGCGCCGGAGACCGACTACTGGTGTATGAGCGTTATTGAGTTTCTTAAAGATTATCTCGACTAGGAAGCTGCATGTCGCTTTTTGAGCGGGTGATTTCGTCATGCAATGTTTTCGGTATTGATCGTGGTCGTGGATGAATGATGTTCTAGAATGTTCATACTGTCACATAAACGAACAGGAGCGAACATGCATATCTACTCTGTATCAGATCCCGAGTTCAAATCCTATGGTCGCGTGTGGGACGACGTGCCGTCCAACCTGACCGCCCCGCTTGTCGAGGCGCTTGCGGCTACTCCCATTCCCGAGGGCACCAAGTACGTGGCCTCCGCACCCGAGCTCGAGCAGGTTGAGGGTGTCGACACGCTCGGCCTGCTCATGTACGGCGGCCGTCCGTTCCAGCCGGGCTGGTGCAACGGCCACAACACGCGCCTCAACTGTCTGGAGTATCACCGTGCCAGTGAGTTTAATTTGGGTGCGCGCGACTTTATTCTGCTGCTGGCCAAGCGCGAGCAAATTGTCGACGGCAAGCTCGACACCGCTCAGGTCAAGGCCTTTCGCGCGCCCGCCGGCACGCTCGTCGAGGTTTACGCCACCACGCTTCACTACACGCCCTGCATGGTCGACGACGGCGGCTTTCAGGTGATGGTGGCGCTGCCGGCGGGCACCAACGGCCCGCGCCCCGAGGCTGCAGCCGACATGCCTGCCGCCGGTGACAGCTACTGCTACTGGAAGGCCGACAAGTGGGTCCTCTGCCACGCCGACAGCCCCAAGGCGGCCGAGGGCGGCTACGTGGGCCTCGTCGGCAAGAACCTCGACATCGCCTGTGACTAGCATCTTCCGTCTCGATTTGTAACATCTAGCGGGCTAAATCGTCTCTACCTGTTACAGATTTAGACAAACTGCGGGGGCTGCCCGAAAATCTCGATCTGTAACACCAAGCCCGGTTTTGGCTGCCTACCTGTTACAGATCGAGACAAACCGCCCCAAACCACCACAAAGGTGCCTGTCCCCTTTGTGGTGGTTTGGGGCGGCGGTATCAGAAAGTGTCAGGCAGGGGCGGCTGCCGGGCCGCCGTGTGCGAAAAGAAGTGTCGACCTGCGTCGTTGCCGTTGAGTAGCGCGCTGCTTACGGGGATACTGAAACCACGACAAACAGCGTGTGAAAGGATCGATGCATGGCTTTCCGTAAAGACTTCCTGTGGGGCGGCGCAACGGCTGCCAACCAGTGCGAGGGCGCTTACGACGTGGATGGCCGCGGCCTGGCCAACGTGGACGTGGCGCCGCACGGCCCTGAGCGCTATGCGGTGGTCTCCGGCCAGCGCAAGATGCTCGACTTCGAGGACGGCTATTACTACCCCGCGCAGACCGGCATCGATTTCTATCACCACTACAAGGAGGACATCGCCCTCTTTGCCGAGATGGGCTTTAAGACCTTCCGCATGAGCCTGGCCTGGACCCGCATCTTCCCCAACGGCGACGAGACTGAGCCCAACGAGGCCGGCCTGGCCTTCTACGAGGACGTGTTCCGCGAGTGTCAGGCGCACGGCATTGAGCCGCTCGTGACCATCACGCACTTCGACTGCCCGATTCACCTCATCAAGGAGTACGGCGGCTGGCGCAACCGCAAGCTCATCGACTTCTACAAGAACCTCGCGACCACGATCTTCACCCGCTACAAGGGCCTGGTAAAGTACTGGCTTACCTTCAACGAGATCAATATGATCCTGCACCTGCCGTTTATGGGTGCCGGTCTGGTCTTTGAGGAGGGCGAGAACAAGGAGGCCGTCGAGTACCTGGCCGCCCACAACGAGCTCGTCGCCAGCGCTTGGGCAACCAAGATCGCTCACGAGATCGACCCTGAGGTCAAGATCGGTTGCATGCTTGCCGCAGGTAGCTACTACCCCTACAGCTGCCGTCCGGGCGATGTGCGCCAGGCGCAGATTGACAACCAGAGCAACTATTTCTTCGTCGACGTTCAGAGCCGCGGCTACTACCCGGCCTATGCCGTCAAGAAGCTCGAGCGTCTGGGCATCGATGTGGGCATGACGGATGAGGACCGCGAGATCCTGGCCGCCAACACCGTCGACTTCATCAGCTTTAGCTATTACAGCACCCGTTGCTCCGCCGGTGCCGATAACCCCGATGTCGAGCGCACCCAGGGCAACGCCTTCGCCGGCGCCAAGAACCCCTACCTGCAGGAGAGCCAGTGGGGCTGGGCCATCGATCCGCTGGGCTTCCGCATCACCCTCAACGACCTGTACGACCGTTATCAGAAGCCGCTGTTTGTGGTCGAGAACGGTCTGGGCGCCAAGGATGTTGTCGAGGAGGATGGCTCCATCAACGACGACTACCGTATCGACTACCTGCGCCAGCATATCGCCGCGATGCGCGATGCGGTGACCGAGGACGGCGTTGACCTGCTGGGCTACACCACCTGGGGCCCAATCGACCTGGTGTCTGCCGGCACGGGCGAGATGTCCAAGCGCTACGGCTTTATCTATGTCGACCGCGATGATGCGGGCAACGGCACCCTCAAGCGTTCCAAAAAGAAGAGCTTCGACTGGTACAAGCATGTCATTGAAACGAATGGTGAGGATCTGTCCTAAGGAAGCCGAGACACTCAACTTCAGAGTTTCCTAACCAAAACGCCCGGCGAGCAGTTAATGCCCGCCGGGCGTTTTGTTAAAAGAAGTGAAAGCACTCATTGGGGACGTACTTAAATGAGTGCCCGCAGAATGAGAGTGGATAATCTCCCGTTTTTAGCCTGTTTGTGGGCTCAAAGTGGGAGATTATCCACTCTCGCCATTTGGGCGTCCAAAAATCCTCGCTCGTTTTGTCTTAGTCATTGGGGACGTTCTTAAACGACTAGTCGCTGGGGACACCCTTTGCCGTCGGCGGATTTTGGGACATGTGGCCCGCTTTTTGGGCCCGCCTGTCGGTACACTAAAAGCACTATGGGTACCCGCGAGCGACATATCGGCCACGCGACCGCCCGATCCGCGCCCGTGGCGGATCTTAGGGGCGGCAGGCTCTTCGCCATGCCGCGATTCCTTGTTGGCATATCGCATGGCGTGTATCGCCACCGCGTCTTTGTTATCGCCGGCGCCATTACCGCGCTGTTCCTTATGCTTTTGGCAGTCTTGCCGGCACTGTTCGCCTCCGACCCCAAGCTTTCCAACACCGTGCCCGCCTATAGCGAGGTGTCCGAAGAGGTCGTGGATGCGCTCGTCCACTCGAGCTCTCTCCCGCTGCTTGTCGCCGCAATTGCATTTTCAATCTGGGGTGTGTTGGCGTACCTACGCTGCTTGGACTACGTCTTGCGCCGCCGCCTTGTTGCCATCGCCGCCATTTGTGCCCTGTGGATGATCGAGGTCATCCTCAAATATAAGTCGTTCACGCCGTTCTATGCCACCGTGCTGTGGTACCTGTACTACGTGCCCATGACGCTCATTCCGCTGATCTACCAGCTGTGCGGTCTGCGCCTCGCGGGTTTGGAACAGCATCGTATGGGGCGTCGGTACCGCACCGTTTTGTGGGTCATGGCTGTCCTGCTTATCGGCTTTGTGCTTACTAACGATGTTCATCAGCAGGTCTTCCATTTCGATCGATCGAGTGGAACCTGGAGCAACGATTACACATATGGTTGGGGCTACGGTACCGTTCTGGTATGGACAGCCTTTAACTTCGTTGCCTTTTTTATCTTGGTAGGACGGTCCTCGTCTTTTCGTATTCAGCGTTTCTCGGGCACGGCCGCGCTTGTCCTATTGGGCGGCGCGTTCTTTGCCATTTCATATGCGCTGCGTGTGCCCTGGGCATGGAGGCTTAATTTTTCACTTGTCTACTGCGTCCTGTGCGTGGTGGCGATGGAAATCTGTCTCGATTGCGGTGTCATTCCGTCGTATCACGACATCGCCGGCATCTTCGACACCTTGCCGCTCGACCTCAAAGTTCTAACGCGCGAACTGCAGGAAGTCTATGCCACGCCAGTGTCAAAGCCAATGCCGGTAGGCGTGCGCGAGGAGTTGCGGACCCAGGAGCACGGCCGCGCCCACGCCTTTGCCGTGGCGTCCGATCCCGATGTGATGTACCGTGCCTTTCCACTGCTGGGCGGATCAGCCCTGCTTGCCCAAGACGTGTCGGAACTCAACGAGCTCAATCGCGAACTGGCGCAGCGTCGCATGGAGCTGCAGCGCCAAAACGAACTGCTCACGGCCGACTACGACCTTAAGACGCATTTGGCAGATCAAGAGGCCGAGACCCTGCTGGTCCAAGACGTGGACCAGGCGCTTGCCCGCGCACTCGAAGAGATGTACGACCTGCTGAGCTCGCTGCCGCCGTTGACCGACGAGGCGTCTTCGCACGAGCGTTACCGCATGCTGCAGCGCGCCAAGATGCTCGTCGCCTATTGCAAGCGCAAGGGGTCGCTCACGCTGGCGCAGCACGGGGAGAGCGGCTTTGACCGCGACCGCATTCAACTCATTGCCAACGAGCTCGCAAGCGACCTGCGCACCATCGATATCGATTGCGCCTCGATTATCGCCATACGGCGCCCGATGCACGCTAGTACGGTAAGCGCCCTGTACGACTGCGTGTATGACTTTGCGTTTTTTGCCTACACCGCCGACCATCCGGCGCTTATGTATCACTTGGGCGACCATGACCGATGCAGTGTCGAGCTGCGCGCCACGCTTTTTTCCAACGATGATGCAGATCTTTCGCAGACGCCCGCTGCGCAAGAGCTCGAAAGCGCTCTGCAAGGGCGCAACGTGGCATATCGCCTTGAGGGCGAGCCCGGCCAGCTGCGCATGATCGTCTTGATGCCGAGGGCGGGTGAGTGACGATGCAGATTTCGCTCATCCTTCCCCAAATCGTTGCGCTCGATGTTGTCTTTGCCCTGGCTGCGTGTCTGCAGACGATCCACGTCCCGCTCATCGCGTCGCGCCGCTCGCCCTATGACCGTAAGGTGATTTGCGCCTACGAGGCGAGCCTTGTGCTTCACCTGATGATTTCAGCGCTCATCTTATTCGCGTCGTCTGGCTCGTATCTGGTGGCGCCGCTTGACGTTTGCGCCAGGGCAACGGGCGGAGCGTTGTGGCTCAATGCCGCGATCTTTGCCTATGGCGTGGTACTTATGGTGCACTATCGTCGCCCCGTCATGCTGGTCGAGCTGCTGCTTGTTGTCGCCGTTACACCACCGGTGGTTTTTGCCATGGGCTCGGCGTGGACCGTTGTCCTTATCGCAGAGGGAGCGTTCTTCCTGTTCCGTTCCATCGCGGCGCTCTTGATGGACGTCCGTAACCGCCAGGAGGATATCACCATGTTCTCGACGATCGAGACCATCAACGTGATTCCCGTGGGCATCCTGTATCTAGACCCGAGGGGCCGTCCGCTGCTCATGAACCGCTGCATGCGCAAAAACCTGGTGGAGCTTCATATGCCCACCGACCTGGGCGACATGAGCAGCACATGGAACGACCTGCGCAAACTCAGCATGCAAATGCCCGAAAGCAGTAGGAACCGTGTGCGGATTAACTTGGACCGTTTTGGTGAGCCTCGCGCGGTGATCGAGATTTCTCCCGTCGAGATTCGCCTATTTGTGCACGACGAGGTTATGGTTTCGGGCCGCCTCTTTGAGCGCATTATCGGGCTGGATGTGACGGAGTATGCGCATGCCCACGACCGCCTGGCGCAAGCCAATCACCTGCTTGAGCTTGCGGGCAAAGAACTCCAGGCCCAGATCGAAGAAGTCAAAAAAGTTGCCGACAATGCGGCCTACCTGCGCATGCGTGCCCGCGTGCACGACGTGATCGGGCAGCGCCTGTCCATCCTCCATCGCTATTTGGAGGAGGGGCGCCTGGACGACGAGTCGCTCGAGCAGATTGACCCATTGCTGCGCTCGATCGCCGCCGACCTGCGCAGTGGTGGTGCCAGTGAGCCTGCAGAGCAGCTGGGTGATATCGCCCACGCTTTTGGCCTGGTGAGCGTGCAGATCGATGTTGAGGGTGTGCTGCCTGAGGACGCGCGTGTCGCCGCCGCATTTTTGCAGATTATCCGCGAGGCCTCGACCAATGCCACCAAGCATGCGCAGGCGCATCGGGTCCATGTGCGCCTGTGGCAGGAGGGGACGGATGCTGACGGCATCGCGCACATGACGATTTCTAACGACGGGTCCCCGGCCCCCGTATCGTATCGCGAGGGAACGGGTATCCCAGGTATGAGGCATGTCGCGCAAGATCTGGGTGGCAGACTAGAGGTCCATACCGCCCAGCCCTTTACGCTTGCGGTGTCCATCCCGTTGAGCTCCAACGCCACGGTCCAAAGGAGAATTTCATGATCCGCGTCCTTATAGTCGAAGACCAGGCCATCCTGCGCGAGAGCCTGGCGCGCTCCGTTGGCGACCAGCCCGATATGACCGTCGTCGCCGCGCTCGCCGATGCCTCCGAGGCCTTGGGTGTCGCGCTCAAGGAGCGCCCGGACATGATACTGATGGACGTGTGCACCGAGCATGATTCCAACGGCATCGTGGCGGCGGCGCGCATCAAGGAGCAGCTGCCCGAGTGTCGCATCATTATCATGACCGGCATGCCCGAGATCACCTTTGTCGATCAGGCCCGCGAGGCGGGCGTCGATAGCTTTGTGTACAAGAACGTCGGTATCGACGAGCTGTTCGCCGTGATGCGCTCCACGCTGGCGGGCTATTGCACGTTTCCCAAGCCGCCCGAAAGCATTTTTTCGGGCACGGCAGCCCTCGACGATGTCGAGCTGTCGATTTTGCGCCTTGCCTGCGAGGGCAAGAGCCGTCGCGAGATTGCGGCCGAGCTGTTTATGAGTGAGGGCACCATCAAGCGCCGCATTTCGGAGATCCTGAGCAAGACCGGCTACGACAACATCATGCGTCTTGCCGTGCATGCGGTGACCGAAGGCAGCATCGTTCCCAACATGGAACGCCCGTAATCGACGCGCTCATCCGTGTTCTGGCGCCGTAAAGATAGACCGCCTGCCGTTTCGCATCTAAAAACGGCGGGCGGCCTGCTTGTATGGGCAGTGCTGTCGGCATAAAGCAGCGGGGCCGCAGGATTATCTCCTGCGGCCCCGCTTGACATGTGCGCGGATGTGTCCGCCAATCCGCGGCTGATGTTACGTGCCGTTACGCGATGGTTGCGGTGTAAGAGGCGACGTCCTCGTAGGAATCGGTCAGGTAGGCGTCGATGCCGATGGTCGTATTGACCAGGTCGTCAAGGCTATCGAGCGTGCCGTTCGAGAACGTGAATTCCTCAGTGGCGTTGGTGCCGGGCATCAGGTGAGCCGAGAACCAAGGTTCCTTCATGGTGCCGTTGACGTTGGTCTTGCCGGAAGGAGCGTAGAAGGTCAGGTCCTTGTCGCTCTTGTTGGTGATGTTGACGACAAAACCGATGTCGCCCCACTCGTCCTTGAACTTCTCGGTGATGGTGATGGTGCACAGGTCGTCATCGGCAACGGTGACGGCGGGGGAGATTTCAATCTTCTGGACGTCGTCGTCTTCGACGGCCTCGTCGATCTCTTTTTCCTTCTCGGCCGCCTCGCGATCCTTCTTCACCGTGCCGGACAGATCCTTGTCGGACTTGGTAAAGACAAGATTGCCGTCATCCTCTTCGAGGATGAGCTTGCCGTCCTTGAGCTTCATGTCATGCGACTCGTCTTCGGCGGTGATGGTTACGGTGGTGGCGTCCTTTGCCTCCCATTTAAGGTCGACGACTTCAAGGAACAGGTCGAGGGCACCTGTACCGTCCTCATCGAGAATCAGGACGCAGTGGACACCCCAATCCTCGAGCATCTTCATGTACTCATCGGTCAGCTCTTCGCCCTCCATGGTTCCACCCGAGAGTTCCCAGCTGCCGACGAAGTTGGCCTTGGGGTCTTTGCCGCCGCCGCTGCAGCCCGTCAGGGCAAAGGCGAGCGCAAGGACGCATGTCAGAAATGCGAGTACGGATTTTTTGAACGTTGTCTTCATGGTGTCCTCCTTTATCGAACGAAACCCATAGAAGCAAATGCGGGGGTGGCGGATCCCCCGCCAATTACCAGATAGAGGGGCTAGGGCCTGGGCGTTCCGCAGTTGCTGCAGAACTTGCCGCCGTTTTCGCTACCGCAGTTGGGGCAGAACCACTTTGCCGGTGCCGGGTCGGGTGCGGGACTGCCGCACTCGGAGCAGAACTTGCCGGTGTTGGTGGCGCCGCAGCTGCAGGTCCATGTGCCGGTCGCAGGTGCGGCGGCAGGAGCCGGGGCGGGTGCCGGAGCCGGCTGCGGGGCGGCCTGCTGCTGTGCCTGGCCGGCGGCGAACAGCTGGCTGGCGTTCATGCCGCCCATGCCGCCTGCCATGCCCATGCCCATAAAGCCGGCCATCGCGCCGTTGGGGTTGGCAGCCGCCGCGCGCATCGCGTCGCTCTGGGCGCTGGCGATGTTGGCGGCCGCCATAGTGGGATCGCGCATGACGGCGGCCTTCTGCAGGTCCTTGATCATCTGCTCGTCCTCTTGCGAGGCAGCGATGGAGTTGACGCCAAAGCTCACAATCTCGACGCCGCGCAGGTCGCGCCAGTCGGCGGAGAGAACCTCGTTGAGCGCGCGGGCGAGCTCGGTGGTGTGGCCGGGGATGGCGCTGTAGCGAATGCCCATCTCCGAGATCTTGGCAAAGGCGGGCTGCAGGGCGGTGAGCAGCTCGGACTTAAGCTGGCTGTCGATCTTGTCGCGCGTGTAGCTGTCGGTTACGTTGCCGCACACGTTGGTGTAGAACAGCAGCGGGTTGGTGATGCGGTACGAATACTCGCCGTTGCAACGCACGGAGATGTCGACGTCCAGGCCAATGTTGTTGTCGACCACGCGGAAGGGCACGGGCGAGGCGGTGCCGTACTTGTTGCCGATGATCTCCTTGGTGTTGATGAAGTAGACGCGCTGGTCCTTGCCCGCGTCGCCGCCAAAGGTAAAGCGGCTGCCGATGTTGGCAAACGTCTCCTTGATGGAGTCGCCCAGGTTGCCACTGAAGACGCTCGGCTCGCTGCCGGTATCGAAGACAAACTCGCCGGGCTCCAGCGCAACCTCGATGATCTTGCCGTTTTGCACCACGAGCATGCCCTGGCCGTCGTTAACGGCGATGACGGAGCCGTTGGAGATAACGTTGTCCTCGCCGCGCGTGTTGGAGCTGCGACCGCCGGTGCGTTTGCTGCCCTTGCAGGCCAAGACGTCAGCAGGCATCGATTCGCAATAGATAAATTCCTTCCACTGGTCGGCCATGACGCCGCCGGCAGCACCCAATCCAGCTTTCAAGAGTCCCATGGTGATCTTCCTTTCTCGTCAAAGGCCGGGTGGTATTGGTCAGAATGGCTAATCGTCCTTGTTGTCTTTCATGACAACGGTGGTCTCGGTGTGGCTGAAGGTGTCATGCTTCTCGGTCAGGTCGAGCTCGCCACAATACTCATCGGCATGGGTTGCTTCGTTGGCCGTCTTGAGCTGGCCTACCAGCAGCACGTCTCCGATAATCACGATGATCAGTGGCGCGATGATGTTGATGAGGATGCCCTCGATATCAAAGGTGAGGTAATCCGGATTGAAGGCGTTCTCGCCCATAAAGAGAATCTGGGAGAGGACAAATCCGATTACAAAGAACAGCACTGAGGCGATGGCGAGCTTGGGCTTGGAGCAGGGAAGCTCGCCGACCATGCGGCCGGTTTGGCCGTTCATGGCAAACAGGTAACTCTTGCCGTTCCACGAGGTGGAAAGCATCCACACGGGGAACAGGGCATAATCGCTTTCTTCCCAGGTGTAGTCGAGCTGCTTGCTTTCGACCGTGGCGTCGTCATATTCGTCGACGACGGTCTCGCGCAGGGCCGAGATCGTGCTCTCCTCCATGCGGCGTTCGGCGCGCGCCTTGCAGGTTTCGCAATCCTCGTCATAGCGGTTGGCGATGTAGCCGGGCATATAGGCGACCGAGAACGGGCGCAGTGCGTCGTAGTCAAACGGCTCGATGGCGTCCATATGGCCGTCGGGCATCTTGGACGATCCGTCGACGGGCACGCGCTTAAACGAGATATTGCCCTTGCGATAGGCATCGTAGTGGTCGGTGGTCGTGACGGTGCGGTCGGATTCCTCGGTCACGGTCTCGTTGGTCGCGTCAAAGTACACTTCGCCGTCCACGCGGGCGCCGTAGAGCCAAAACGGCACGTAGACACCTTGGACCTCGTCGATGTGGTTGCCGGTGACAAAGCTCTTGGGCAGCAAGATCTTGCCCTTGTAGTGTTCCTTGAGTGCGGCCGTGACGTCGTCGCGCCCGAGCTTAAACGGAATCACCAGGTCGGGCGAGAAGTCGCCAGAGAGCTGGCCAGGCGCCACGGCGGAGTTGCCGCAGTACGGGCAGGTGGTGACGGCGACGGTGCCGTCGGACACGAGCTCGGCGCCGCACGACGAGCAGATGTAGCCGGCGTTTTGGGCGAGCTCCTGCACGGCATCGTCGGCAGCAGGTTTGGGAGCTGCGGCTGCGGCATCGGCTTTGGCATCTGCCTTGTCCTGGCGCTCGCGATAGAGGGCCTCGACTTCTTCGACTTCAAAGCGTGAGTCACAGTAGTCGCAGACAAGCTTTTGCTCGGCGCTGGCAAAATGCAGGGGACCACCGCAGGCAGGGCACTGATAGTTAACGCTCTCGAAGGCCATGATCGGTCCTTTCCGTGCCGGAGGCTATGCGCCGATGGCGCCGCCGCAGTATTCGCAGCGCCCACTGGCATCGGGAATGGTGGTGGCTCCGCAGAAGGGGCAGGTCACCGCGGTCTTGGGGGCCTTGGCGGCCGCGACGCTGTTGCGCGTCTCCTGGCGCAGCTGCACCAGCGCGTCGCGGACCTCGGTTGCCTGGCGCTTGGCCTCGCGGTATTCGATGGAGCCGCGCTGATCGATGGTGGAGTCGTTCACGCGCAGGTTGATCTCGGTAAAGTACGGCGTGTTGACGTGGATGGTCAGATTAAAGTCGTAATCCAGGTCGTAGCGCGGCGGGTTGTAGCTCTCGCGCTCGCCGTCCTTGGTCTCGCGATAGATTTCGGTGCGATGCTCGTCGATATCCATATCGCAGCCGAGTACCTGCGAGAACTCGATGATGTCGGGATTGGCATCGCGCCAGCGGCTCTGCGAGGTAATGATCAGCAGGCCCGCGTCCTCGTCGAGCATGATGTTGGTGCGCCCGGCAGAAAGCGTGCGCGTGGGGTTGAACGACGCCAGGCGCTCGGCATTGGCCTCGCGGTAGGCGAGCTGCTCGCGGATATCGTCCGCGGTGCTGGAGCGATAGCCGTGAAAGTAGGGGGAGAGCTTGCCGGCGCACTCTTTGCACAGGTAGCCTTCATTGATTTTTGTCTTACCTAGAAGTCCCAGCTCGGTACCGCAAATCGCGCGCTCTTTCTTCTCGAACATCTTGTCAAAGAAGCCCATGGCTGCCTCCCATCAACTGGTAGCGTGTGTCACTTTTGATGATGGGGGAGTGCGCGATCTTTCACGATACCCAGACGGCTCAACGAGTCTCCACAACTGGGACACATGGCCCATTTTTCCTACTCATTGGGGACGTACTTAAATGAGTGAAACTACTCATTTAAGTACGTCCCCAATGAGTGCTCGCAGAACGAGAGTGGATAATCTCCCATTTTTGGCCTGCTTGTGGGCTCAAAGTGAGAGATTATCCACTCTCGTCATTTGGACGTCCAAAAATCCTTGCTCGTTTGGCGCCTGGGGACACTCTTTGTCGAATGCGGCGGCTGCCGAATGTGGGCGCCGTTCTTGCTATGCCACGGTCACGGCGATCTGGGCGTAGCGGGTGCAGGGGCGCTCGGCGCGCGTCTGCACGGTAAGCGTGAGTACGAAGCGGTCGCCGGGCCGCGCGTCGGCGGGCACGATGAAAGCGGTGTCTACCGTGCATTCTTGCCACAGCGACAGATCCTGGACGCCTGCATAGCTCGACGGGTCCACGGCGACATCCCAATGTACATCGAAGCCCTTGCTGTCGGGGTCGACGATGGTCGCTGTAAGGTCGACGCGCTCGCCGGCTGTGGCGCTGCGGTCGGCCGTGACCTCGACAACATGTGCCGGATGCGAGCAGGTGGCCGGATCATGGGCGCACCATTGCGCGCGGGCGGCAAAGTCTTCCTGATAGGCACGCAGATAGGGATTGAGATTGTCGTCTGCGGGCGTGCCGATGGGGGCAAAACCGGCGGGCGCGTTCGCATCGGGATGCCCATCAAAAAACATGCGTCCCAGCAGCGTATCGAAGCCGCGGTCGTCGATGCCGCGCAGGCCAAACGGCAGCAGTGGAATATAGGTCATGCTGTCGCCTTCGGCCATAAAGTCGCCGCGCTCAAACTGCACCGCGGGCATGCCTTCCAGGCCCCAATCCAGGCGGGCATGCTTGCCAAACTGAAAGCGCTCGGGTTCGTTTTCGTAGACCTTACCATCGCCATAGAGCATATAGCGTGCCATGAGGGGGCCGTTGCCCTGCGTGAGATTCTGCTCGGGCCAGGGAGCCTTAAACAGCGGCAGCGTATCGGGCTGAGCTGTTTTGGCGTCGAAATAGTTGCCATACATATAGGGCGTACGCCAAAAGATGAGCTCGGGAAAGAGCTCGCGCCCATGGTCGAGCCACGAGTTGTCCTGTCCCACGCCATCGGCAACGCCCATCACGCGCACCTTCTGATAGACCTGCTGCTGCACGGCGGGCCACTCGGGCGTGGCGCGATAGCGCTCGGCAATACTCATGAGGGCGCGAACGATCGTATTCATACCACCCCAGCTGAGCAACCATAACGTACGCGGATCATCATCCAGAATCGCCTGCGCAATTACGCGAGACCCCTCAGTTTCCTCAGTCACATCACCCTCAAAGGCAACATTTCCCACAAACGTACGCTCGATCATCTGGGCAGGCGTGGGAAACGGCGGTTCACCGGCGGCGTCCGCATTTGCCTGCAACTGCGGCCAAGCCTGGGCATATTCATTACTCCAGAGACTCTCAATCCAATGCTCGGGAAACGGCCGATACTCACGAAGCTCGCCGGCTAGCGGATCGGGCTCATGAGGCACAACAGCCCACTCATAAGAGCGCCGCCCTTTGGTCCGCCAATGCGAATTCACCTCGCCGAGCGTATGAACCCCATCCCCAAGAAAGTGATACTGCGAAGCCGTATACACCACAGCCTGAACATCAAGCAAGTTGAGATACAGAGCCAAATGAACAAGCGAGTTCATATCGTCGACTTCCATATCGGTAGTAACAATCACCCGAGTCAACTTCTGGGACATAGGAACAGCTCCAATCAAAATCAATTCAGCCAGTTACGCGCAAGGCAAGACGGGACCCACGCCCCCATCGCCCGCGACCCGGCGGCCCGCCGGAAGCGGCCGACCAGCGTTTCGAACAACGTTAACTTAGGGGGGCTCTGACCTTTAGTTTTGTAAACATTCCGCAGCGCGAGCCCCGCTTATCCGATGCTCCGAAGGAGCAGGATAAGCGGGGCTCATGCGCGAGGACGTTTACAAAACTAAAGGTCAGAGCCCCCGATGGGATGGTTACCTCGAAACCCTGGCCGACCACTCCCAGCAGCCCACCGGCTCGCCGTCGATGAGTACGTTGCCCCCGTCGAAGTCTTGATAACACAGGTCGTTGAATTGGTGGATCCACACGCCGTGGTTGAACGTCTTCTTGGCCGAGCCGTCGGCCTCGCGATACACGCCGGTCAGGTCCTCGACATGGCTAAAGTAGGTGAGGTGCACGTTGGCGCCGGCATCGCGCAGGCGCGCCGTGAGCGGCAGCACGGTCTGTTGCGGTGACACGAGCTCGTCGCCCTTGGAGTGCGTAAACCACAGCGGCGTCTTGGCGAGCGCGGCCACGTCCTCGTCCGTGGCGTTGTACCACGGGGCGCAGCAGGGAAGGCCCGCGGCGAAGAAATCGGGGTAGTCGGCGCACAGGCGTAGGGTCATAAAGCCGCCGTTGGAAAGACCGGCGACCACGATGCGGTCGGTGTCGATGCGGTCGGCATGCTCGGCGACAAACTCATCGATAAGTGCCTTGAGCACGGGGGAGTAGATGCTCTGGTTGGAGTGACCAAGCTGCTCGACGCCGTTGTCCATCCAAAACGTGGGCGACTGCGGTACGAGCACCCAGGCAAAGCCGCCAAAGTAGCGCTGGATCTGCGCCTGGCTGATGGCCGTCACGCGGTTGCCGATATAGGCGCGCGTGGCGCCTTCGCCCTGCGTGGCGCCCTTGCCCTCGCCGGCGCCGTGCAGATACACCACGAGCGGTGCCTTTTGGGGCACGGCCGTGGCCTCGGGCGCAAAGGGGTTGAAGCATGCCGAGTCCTCGGCCTTAAAGCTGGGCTCAAAGAAGCCGTATTCGAGCGCGATACCGTCGACGGCGGTCTTTTGCGTGTCGTTGCTCCAGCCTTTGAGCGCAGGGCAGATATCGCCACGGCAGGTGTCGAAGACCAGGCCGCAGGTGGGATCGTCGCCGTCGTTGCCGGGAAGAGCCGCGAGCTGCGTGATGTGCAACTGGTCATCGAGCATGCGCGAGCCCATGACGCCGCCTTCGATCTTTTTGGTCAGGCGCTGCTCGGCGACCTCGAGCGCCACATGGGTGCCCACGGCGAGCTTACGTCCGTTCTCGTCGCACGGATATGCGGCGAGAATGTCGATGTAACCCACGGAGGGCGCGGCATGGTCGGCGCCGCGTTCCTTGCGCATCAGAACATCGCCCGAGCGCTCGTGACGCTCTACATATATATGGAAGGTGTTCGCGTCGATGTCGTTGGCGCGCACGGTGCAGGGCAGGTCGAGTACGACCTTGCTGATCCAGGGGCCAAAGTCGCCCAAGGTGGTGACGGTTGCGTAGGTACACAATTTGAGTTCCATGAGCTGCCTCCCTTGTGCCGCCAACACGAAACATTAGCGGCAATACAATATAAACATGTTTAGTTTAATCCAGAATTGCAGAACAAGCAGATAAACTCGGTAAACGGCAAAACTGAACACGTCGTGAACTACTAAACGTATGTTTACTAGCTTCTAGCAGGGATTCTGTTGATGAGTTAACAGATCAGTGAGGTGTTCATCAAAATAAAATCTCACGTAAATGGCTATATATCAATAGAGGGTCAAAGAGACCATCTCCCGCCATTCAAATACGTTCACCCCCGATTTCCTACCGTTCACCGGACTGTAGACGGCAAAATTGCCATAAATTCGGCGCTCCGTGTAAACTAAAGCCCGTAAACGTTCAGTAAACACCTTGTTTACAAAAGCGTATCCAAGGGTCCGGCAACCGTAAGGGGTTATAGTCGCCGGGCCAAAGGCGTGCCTAAGCCCAAGGGGGCTGGCACACGAAGATATGGGGAGGGGTCCCATGGCAGTAGATAACAAGCAGATTGCCACCGATGTCCTCGAGCTCGTGGGCGGTGCGGAGAATGTTTCCGTTGCCACCAACTGCATGACGCGCCTGCGTCTGACGCTCAAGGATAACAGCAAGGCCGACGTGGAGAAGATTAAGAAGGTCAAGGGTGTTCTGGGTTGCCAGTTTGCCGGCAGCCAGCTCCAGGTCATCATCGGCCAGAACGTGCCCAAGGTACTCGCCGAGTTCGTCGCCATTTCCGGCGTCAAGCAGGGTGAGGCCGTTGACGAGAACCTCGATGCTCCCAAGGAGAAGTTCGAGCTCAAGAACCTGCCTAACATCATCCTCGACTATCTGTCCGGCTCCATGACCCAGCTCATCCCGCTGCTCATGGCTGGCGGTCTGTTCCGCACCATCGCGGCCGTCCTCGGCCCCACCATGCTCGGTGTGCTCTCGGCCGACGACCCGACCTATACGTTCCTCTACACCACGCTGTACGAGGCAACGTTTACCTTTATCCCCATCTACCTGGGCTATGCCGCCGCTAAGAAGCTCGGCGCCTCTCCGGTTCTGGGCATGCTCCTCGGCGGCGCTCTCATGGCCCCGTCCGTCGTGAGTGTCGCGACTCAGGAGGGTGGCGGCATCATCTCCGTCTACGGCATCCAGATCGCCGCTGCCAACTATCAGCAGTCCGTCCTGCCGATTATCCTTTCGGTGCCTGTCCTCTACTTCGTCGAGAAGTTCTTTAAGAAGGTCATGCCCGACGTGCTCTCCACGGTCTTCACGCCGTTCTGCACCATGATCGTTACCATCCCCATCGCCTTCATCGTCCTCGCCCCCATCGGCAACGAGATCGGTACGCTGATCGCTAACGCGCTCTTCGGCCTTGCTGACCTTGGCGGCATCGGTATCCTGATCGTCATGGCCGTCCTCGGCGCCTTCTGGCAGCTCTTCGTGGTCTGCGGCATGCACATGCCCGTCATCCTGCTCGCTCAGGTTCAGATCATCGCTGCCGGCTACGATCCCTTCGTCTTCGTTTCCACCAACTGCGCTATGGCCGCTGTCTGGGGCTGCGCCTTCGGTGCCTTCCTCAAGATGAAGAACCCCGACGAGAAGTCCCTTGCCATCGGCTACGTCATCTCCGCTATCGCCGGCGGCGTCACCGAGCCCGCGCTCTTCGGTATCCTCATGCGCTTCCGTCGTACCATGTTCGGCATGTTCATCGGCGGTGCCATCGGCGCTGTGCTCTCCGGCCTCATGGGCGTCACCTACTACCTCGCAGGCGGTGCTTCCAACTTCCTGGTCTTCACCAACTACCTGCAGGGTGGCCAGATGAACACCGTCTGGGCTATCGTTGGTATGGCAATCTCCTTTGTCATCGCCGCTGCCGTCGTCTTTGTCTCCGGCTTCTCCAAGGAGGAGCTCGCCGAGATGGAGGCCTAAGGCCAAGCCATTCGGTCACATATGACCTCACCTACACGACAGGGCCCCGTCAGGCGTAAGCCCGGCGGGGCCCTTCTTGCAAGGTAGACTGATGGGGCGGGTGAGCTTCGCCCGCGAGGGTTTGCCAAGCGGCGGAGGCTTTCGCGCGGGGTTATCGCGAAAGCCCCCGGCGGTTCGCAAATCCTTTATCAAACGAAAGGACACGCAGATGAGTTTGGGAAAGCTGACCGTCAACGGTCGTGAGGACGGGTTTCTCTGCGACGGCAAGCCGTTCTTTTGGTTTGCCGACACGTGCTGGAGCGCATTCACGAGTATCACCGAGGCGGACTGGGACTACTATCTGACCCGCCGCGCCGAGCAGGGCATGAACGTGCTGCAGGTCAATACCCTGCCGCAGTGGGACCGCTGCCTGCCCGACCTGGGCATCTGGCCCTACGCGAGCGAGGACGGCGTGCACTTTGACTGGAGCGCGCCCAACCAGGAATACTGGGACCGCGCCCGCCGCATGTGCCAGGCGGCCGTGGAGCACGGCATTCGCCCGGCGCTCGTGCTTATGTGGTGCAACTACGTGCCCGGTACCTGGGGTGCCAAGATCGCCGAGCGTTGCGGCGCCGAGGTTATGCCGCGTGAGGAGGTCCGTGCCCACGTTGCCCGCGTCGTCGAGAACCTGGGCGAGTTCGACCCCGTCTACGTAGTGACGGGCGATACCGACTTTGCCGGTGACGAGGCGATCGTCTATTACGAGGACGCGCTCGACGAGGTCGTCAAGCGCGCGCCCGAGGCACTGCGCACCATGCATATCAACCGCGGCAATCGTACCATTCCGGCGCAGTATCTGGGCCGTCTGGACTTTTACATGTTCCAGCCCGGCCACAACTACGAGGGCCAGCCCGAGGCATGGCGTCTGCCGCAGGACTTTATCGCCAACTATCCCAAAAAGCCGATGGTCAACTCCGAGCCTTGCTACGAGCAGATGGGTGCGTCGCGCAACGTCTACTGGCGTTTTACCGCGCAGGATTGCCGCGCGAGCGTATGGTCGTCGATTCTTGCCGGCGCCAGTGCCGGCGTGACCTATGGCGCGCACGGCGTTTGGAACTGGCAGACATCGCGCAGCCAGGGTTCGGTCCTGGGCGAGGGCTTTGACATGCCCTTCCGCTGGCAAGAGTGCCTGCAGTTTGCGGGTGTGTGGGACTTTGGCGCGATCGAGCATGTGCTTGCCAGCCTAGGCGCTACTGCCGGTGACGATGCGCTTGCCGTGGTTCCGGCGCAGGAGCTGCTCGATGACGCGCGCGAGGCCATCCGTGTGGCGCGCGTTGGCGATCGCGTCGTCACGTACCTGCCGCGCACCACGGCGCTCAAGTTTAAGCTCGACGGCGCGCGTGGCTGGACGGCGACGGTCCTCGACATGGAGGACAAGCGCATCGCAAAACTGCCCGTCCGTGACAACGGTGACGGCACCGTGCGCGTGGCGCAGCATCCCTTTGAGCACGACGCTCTGGTGATCCTGACACCCGAGCGCTAACGGCTCTTCTCCAACATTTACAACCCAGTCCCTTTCATAAGGCTGCGACGGAATGGTTCCTGCATGACGGCTTTAAGCTGTCAAGGGGAGCCATTCCGCCGCACTCATTGGGGACGTACTTAAATGAGTGGTTTAACTTGAGACGGGACTTTTTGACCGCCTGATGGGTCGAGCGTCACAACTCGTGCGTTACAGCAGCTCGCCGTGGCGGGCGATGTAGCGGCGCTTGGCCAGTTGGGTGAGCGCGATGTAGGCGGCGACAATGCCGATGAGCAGCGCGAAGAAGATTGGCGGCAGCGGCATGAGACCCAGCGCATCGGCGATGGGGCTTGCCGGCAGCCAGGTGACGAGCACCAGGCCCAGCACGGTGAGGAGGCACAGCGCGGGCGCGGCGTGGTCGCGCGGGCGTGGCAGGCGCGGGGAGCGCAGCATGTGGACCACGAGCGTCTGCGACCACATGGACTCGACAAACCAACCGCTCTGGAAGAGCGCCGTAAAGGCCGCCATGCCTGCGACGTCGCCTATAGCGGCAAGCTCTGCCCAGCTTGCGCCCACGGCGGCGGGGCACACCACAAAGAAGAGCGCGGCGAAAGTCGCGATATCAAACAGTGAGCTCACGGGGCCCAGCTCGAGCATAAAGCCCTTGATGGACGCGGCGTCCCAAGCACGCGGACGGGCAGTCCAGGCGTCGTCGACGGTGTCCCACGGCAGCGCGATGCACACGATCTCGTAGACCAGCGACAGCAGCACCAACTGCAGAGCGCTCATGGGCAAGAATGGCAAGAACAGGCTCGCGACGGTCACGGATAGCACGTTGCCAAAGTTGGAGCTCACCGTGGTCTTGAGGTACTTGAGCAGGTTGCCGTAGGTGCGGCGGCCTTCGATGATGCCGCGCTCGAGCACGCCCAGGTCTTTCTGGAGCAAGATGATATCGGCGGATTCCTTGGCGATGTCGACGGCCGAATCGACCGAGATGCCGCAGTCGCTCGCACGCATGGCGGCGGCGTCGTTGATGCCGTCGCCCATAAAGCCCACGGTGTGGTCGAGCAGCTCACGCATGACGCGCACCAGACGCGCCTTCTGCAGCGGCGAGAGCTTGGCGAAGAGGTGGGTGTTCTCGGCGCGTTCGGCAAGCTCGGCGTCGTCGAGCGCATCGATCTCGGAGCCGAGCAAGACGTTGCTCGCGTCGATGCCGATCTGCTCGCAAACGGTGGCGGCGACACGGTCGTTGTCGCCGGTCAGAACCTTGACCGCCACGCCCTTGGCTTCGAGGGTAGCGACGGCGCCCGCGGCACTTGCTTTGGGCGGATCGAGGAAGGCCAAAAAGCCCATCAGCACCATGTCGCACTCGTCAGCGATGCCAAACTCGCCCACGCAGCGCGGATTGGTCTTCTGCGCCACGGCAATCACGCGCAGGCCCTCGGCGTTGAGCCCGGCGACCTGCTTGCGAATCTGGGCGAGCTTGTCTTCGGTGAGCGGCTGGGCGGCGCCATCGACCTCGATAAAGGAGCAGATCTCGAGCATTTCCTCGGCAGCTCCCTTGGTAACCATCTGGGTTTTGCCCTGGGCGTCGGCGACAACGACGCTCAGGCGACGGCGCGAGAAATCGAAGGGCACCTCGTCGATCTTGGTATAGCGGTCGCGCAGGCTCTGGCCCAGCATGGAGCCGGGTGCTGTGGCCGAGGGCGTCACGTCGGCGCGGTCGATGACGGCCAGGTCGATAAGGTTCTTGAGGCCGGTCTGGAAGAAGCTGTTCAAAAACGCATGGCGCAGTACGCGCACGTCCTCGTTGCCGTCGGTGTTGAGGTAGCGCTCGAGCACGATGCGGTCTTCGGTGAGGCTGCCGGTCTTGTCGCAGCACAGGACGTCCATCGCGCCGAGGTTTTGGATCGCCGGCAGTTCCTTGACGATAACCTGGCGACGGGCGAGGTCCTTGGCGCCCTGCGACAGGCTCGTGGTCACGATGACGGGAAGCATCTGCGGCGTGATGCCCACGGCCACGCTCGTGGCGAATAGCAGCGCGTCGATGACGTTGCCCTTGGTGGCGGCGTTGATGGCAAAGACGGCCGGCGCCATAACGAGCATGAGGCGTACGAGCAGCATGGAGACGCTCGAGACGCCGCGGTCAAACGCGCTCTTCTCGCCGTGCCCGTTGAGCATCTTGGCGATGCCGCCCAGGTAGGTGTCCGAGCCGGTGGCAACGACAAGCGCCATTGCAGTGCCGTTTTGCACGGAGGTGCCGGTAAAGACGATGTTCTTGCAGGCGGAGAGTGGCAGCGCGGAGCCGTTGGCACCCTCGACGACCGCGGCGGAAGCGGTCTTCTCGACGGCGTTGCTCTCGCCGGTGAGTGCGGACTCGATCGCAAACAGATCGCGCGCGGTGATGATACGGGCGTCGGCCGGCACCATGTCGCCGGCAGAGAGGCGGATTACATCGCCGGGGACGAGCTCGTCGAAGGGGATCTCGACGCGCTCGCCGTCGCGCAGGGCACAGCAGGTGCTGGAGACCAGGTCCTTAAGGGCCTCGGCCGCATTGCCGCTGCGGGCTTCCTGGATAAACTTCATGCCGCCCGATACCAGCAGCATGATGCCGATGACGATGACCGTGGAGGGGTCACGCTGCAGCTCGGGCACGGCGAGCACGTCGATGTAGAGCGAGACCAGTGCGAGGGCGGCGAGGATGCCGGCGAAGGGATCGACGAACGCGTCGGCGATGCGGCGGGCGAGCGTCTTGGTCGGCGCTTCGATGGTGTTGGGGCCGACGGCGCTCAGGCGCTCGGCGGCGTGCTCGGCGGTGAGGCCGTCGGCTGTGGCGTCGAGCAGCACGAGGGCATCCTCGGCGCTATGGGTGGCGGCGAATATGGTGTTCTTGGACATGCCGGTATGAGCGGCGGGGCGCGCCGTGCGGCGGCGCTTGGAGATGGCTTCGAGTACCGTGGCGGTTTTGAGCATCAGCATAGGGTCCTCCTTGTTGAAGGGAGTTAGCGTACGTGTCGTATGTGCTTCAAAAAACCTAGATGTCGCTCACGTCATGCTTTCGAACCACCACAAAGGGACAGGCACCTTTGTGGTGGTTTTGACGATCGGCTGTTGGCGCTTATGCGTGCGCGGAATCCTCGCGGCGTGCCGAGGGCGACATGCAGGTTTTTCGACTATGACTGCCTTCCATGGCACACCTCCTTAAGGCCGGGCGCGGCGCGCTTTGGGTATCTCGTACCCGTTACAATCCGCCCGTATTCTTGATGAGGGGGTTTGCCGTGTCAACCCCAATGTTTGGAAAACCATTGCCCCTGACAAAGCCTTTACAGAATGCCGAGGCCCCAAAGCGCGCCCGCAACGCGCCCTGCCTGCGCTAAACTGGAAGGCACGTACGCGATTACGAGAGGAGCCCGCATGGAGGCTTACAAGCAAGAGTTCATCAAGTTCATGGTTGAGTCCGACGTTCTTAAATTCGGCAGCTTTACGCTCAAGAGCGGCCGTCAGTCCCCGTTCTTTATGAACGCCGGCGCCTATGTGACGGGCTACCAGCTCAAGAAGCTGGGCGAGTATTACGCCCAGGCCATCCACGATAACTTTGGCGACGACTTTGACGTGCTGTTTGGACCGGCCTACAAGGGTATTCCGCTGGCCGTCGTGACCGCAATTGCCTACCACGAGCTGTACGGCAAGGAGGTCAAGTACTGCTGCGATCGCAAGGAGGCCAAGGACCACGGCGCCGACAAGGGCAACCTGCTGGGCTACGAGCCCCAGGACGGCGACCGCGTGGTCATGGTCGAGGACGTCACCACCAGCGGTAAGTCCATCGACGAGACTTATCCCAAGGTCAAGGCTGCTGCCGATGTCGAGATCAAGGGCCTCATCGTGTCCCTCAACCGCATGGAGGTCGGTAAGGGTGGCGTGACCACCGCTCAGAAGGAGATCGAGGCTAAGTACGGTTTCCCCGTCGCGAGCATCGTCTCCATGGCCGAGGTCGTCGAGACCCTCTACAACCACGAGATCGACGGCAAGGTTGTCATCGATGACGAGCTCAAGACCGCCATCGACGCCTACTACGAGCAGTACGGAGCTCGTTAGTTACGGCGTTTTACCAAACGACGTAACTGCTCGACGCTGCAAACCCGCCAGAGCGGCAATCTGCCTTTCAACTTCGGCGGCATGACCAGAAGGTCAATGCCGCCTCGTTTCAAGGCACCTTGCTCGCTCTGGCGGGTTTTCGCTGTCGCTACCAAAACATCGGCGTTGCCGTGGTAGTCATTGGGGACAGACATAAATGAGTAGTCATTGGGGACGTTCTTAAATGACTACTCAGGATGAGCGTCCAAAAATCCGCGCTCGTTCGATTGGCGCATGTCTACGCAGCGTAGGTTGTCGAGCCTGGCCTTCAAATGGATACTGACTGTCGAACCGGTTCACTCCATTTCTTCAATTTGATTGGACAGCCCATGAACCAGACACGGCAAACCAATGCCTCCCATACTTTTTTGGCAGCGCATGCCATCAAGCAGCTGCGCGAAGAGCGCGGCCTCACCCAGCGCGCCCTGGCGGAAAGCCTTGGCGTGACCGATAAAGCCGTCAGCAAGTGGGAATCCGGCCGCGGCCTTCCCGACATTTCCCTCGTTGAGCCTTTGGCCCAGAGACTCGGCATAAGCGTGGCTGAGCTTTTGGCTGGTGACATTCGGGCCAACGCCAACCGTGCAGGCAATATGCTCAAAGGCGTCTTTTACGTTTGCCCTATCTGCGGAAACGTTGTGCACGCGCTCGGAGAAGGCAGCTTTAGCTGCTGTGGCTCCACGATGTTTCCCCAGGAGGCCGAAGAGCCGGACGCGGACCACGCCTTTTCCATCGAGCGCATCGAGGACGATTGGTACGTCACGCTCGATCATCCCATGACCAAGGATCACTACATTAGCTTTGTGGCATATGCGACTATGGACGGCATCTGCTTTAAGAAGCTCTATCCAGAGCAATCGGTGCAGCCGCGCTTCCATATTACCGGGCGCGGCAGGATATATCTTTACTGCAACCAACACGGACTCTTTACGTCGCTGACGCCTCGCAAATAACGGCTGTCTATCCGCCCTCCTCATGCGTTCCCAGGGGACCCAAAATGAGCGTGGATAATCTCCCGGTTTTGGCCTGTGTGCGGGCTCAAAGTGGGAGATTATCCACGCTCGTTATCTGAGTGTCCAAAAATCCACGCTCGTCGCTACTTGAGTCCGGGCAGGCGGGTGTAGGGGAACGAGCGCTCTAGGAACTCGGAGCAGCGGGCGTAATCTTTGGCAAAGTAGCTGCTATAGAGCGAATCGAGTACGTATTGCACGGCGATATGGCTGGCGAACTGCGTGATGCGGTGCGTCATGCTCTCGTGGTCGCTTACCGTGAGATAGGCGGCAAAGCCGGGGTGAATGCGGGCACAGTACGGCGTGCCGATGACGATGACCGGGACATGTCGACTGCTAAGGATCGGCAAGATCTCCTTGAGGTTGGGGGCAAGGCCGCTGTAGGAGATGACGATTGCCACATGGTCGGGACCCGAGGCGAGCGCCGTGCGCACCTGCGCCTCGACGCTGTCGTGGCACGTCGCGCTTTTGCCGGCGGAAAGCAGGCGATCGCGGAACATTCCCGCTGGATACAGGTTATGCGAGCCCGTGTAGATGTCCACGGTGCCGGCGCGCATGATGAGCTTGGCGGCGTGGTCGAGCTGTGCAGGGTCGAGCAGCTCCTGCGTTTCGGCCAAGGTGGTCTGGTAGAGCCCCTCCATGCGCTCCATCACCTGCGCAGGGGCGGAGGTGGCATCGAAGGGAAAGTTGATGTCCACGTCGCGCCGGTTGCCCGCCTCGGTCGCCTGGCGGATGAGCTCGACCTTGAGGTCTTTGAATCCCTCGAGGCCGAGCTTTTTGCAAAAGCGGTGCACGCTCGCGACCGAAACGTTGGCGCACGCGGCAAATTCCTTAATGGAAAGCCCGCGCACATCCTCGCCCATGGCGAGGGCCGTTCGCCCAAGTTGTTGCTCGGTGGGGGTGAGGCTTTTGCCCTGCGTGATCTTTCGCCTGATATCCATATGGCTCCTATGCGTTTGCGTCGCGATAAACCAATCATAGCGATAAATAAAACGTTCGGCTTGGCTGGGAGTTTTGGTCCGCCGGTCTATGAACGACGGACCGCTCGACGCTGTGCGGGCTCAACATAGGGGCGCTGTCCTTGTTGGGCCGTTTGCGCCCGGGGCGTTACCCGAGCACGCGTACGGGCCCCAAGAGACCGCTGGGCTCGGAGGGCTCGGTCATGCCGAACACGTCGGGGACGGCGTGGTCGAGGGTGTTGATGATATCGATCGTGAGCGCGTGCTCACCGGCTAAAAGTGCGGCGGCCTCAAAGCGGTAAGGCGGACAGATGCGGGTGCCGAGGGATTTGCCGTCGAGGGTGACGGTTACGGTCTCAAAGACCTCCCCAAGGTCGATGACAGCGCGGCTGGCCGCTTCGCCCAGGACAAAGGAGGCCCGGTAGCGGAACGTGCCGGCCTTGCCGGGGAACTCGGCCGAGGAAAGGTCGTGCAGGTCTGCAAGCTCAACAGACTCGCCAAAGGCATCGGTACCAGGGGCAGAGAAGGCAACCGCCCAGGGCCCGTCGACGCATGTGGCTTCGTCTCCAGCAGTTGCCGCGCCGGCGGAACCTGTAGCCCCAAGGACCACGATGCAGCTCTCGTAGGGAGCCAGCTCGAGCGTGCCGTCAAAGGCGGCGGGATCGGTGCCGTTGAGCAGGTCGAGGCGCGCGCCTGCAACGGGTATGCCGTCGGCAAGCGCAATCTGAGTGGAGATACCCTGCTTGGGATGCTCGTTGACGAGCATCAGATAGGTCTCGCCCGCCCGCTCGTAGCGCAGTGCGCGCAGCCAGGGCTGGGACTCGGCACAAACCACGGTCTGCATACCGGCGTCGGCAAGCGTGCCTGCGAGCTCGGCGGTCGCCAGGAGCTTGATGCCGGCGACCGCGGCTGCATCCAGGGAGGCAAAGCCCTCGCGGGCTGCAATATCACCGTCGTAGCGCTTGCTCGGCAACTCATCCAGCGCGTACACGGCAACACCTGCGGCTGCGGCGCGCGCGGCAAAGTCGAGCACGGCTCCGCCGACAAACTCGGCTCCGGGCATCACCAGGCAGCGGTATGCCTGGCCGTTCACGCCAAAGCCGCTACCGTCTGCGGCAATTTCAACGGCATAGCGCCCTGCGTCCTCAAATGCCTCTGCCGGCACGATGTCAAAGTCGACCTGCGCGCGCATAAGCTCGGAGGCGGCATGCTGCATAAAGTTCGCCTCGCCTGCCCACTCGGCGTCCGCATGGTAGAGAAGCGCCACCGGGGTCGTTGCGCGCCCGCCGCTCAGCAGGCTCGCCGTACGGTTCATGTAGCTCATGAGCTGCCCAAAGTGTGCAAACTGGGGGTTTTGGCCATGCGCATAGAAATGCGGCGGGCAGTCCCAGTCGGGGAAGGCGGCCATGCTAAAGGCATGCGGCACAAACCAATTGACGCCGCGCACCAAAAAATGATCGGCGATCCACTTCATCTCGCGTAGGCCTTCGTGCCATCCAAATGCGCCAAAGACCTCGGCCATGCAACGCCCCTGCTTTTTGGGGTCGAGGTGTGCTGCCGAGGAGCCCAGCTTGGGCAGCACGTAGTTATAGAACTCGAGGTCCCACACGCCGCGTCCGTAGCTGTGAAGGCCGCGGTCCATGCCGGGTACCAGCTGGTTGATCACGATGTCGACGCCCGCCATGTCCTGACCGCCCACGGCGCGGAAGTAGTGCCCGGCGCCCACGCCCAGGCGCGCGTGACAGTCCTTGTCCTCGATAACGTGGCCGATGTACTGCACGCCGCGCGCGCGGCACCAGTCTCCGAGCTGGTCGCAGAAGCACTCCTTATAGAGGGTGCTCGCGATGTCCATATAGACGTGGCGTACGTGCGCGCCGGCCGGCTCGCGGTCCCACAGGTGCGGGAGCTCGGCCAGGTAGCGCTCGCCCAGTGCCGCGCGTAGGCGACGCTCAAGCTCGGCCGACCAGGGTAGGGGCGCGGTGGCCTTGCCGATGAGCGTGTCCGAGATGCCATCGGGGCCCGTGGTGCCCTTCTCGTTGGCAAATCCGGGCTCATCGGAGAAAAAGCCCAGGATCGTCTTGCCAAACTCATCGCCCAGATGCTCAAAATGCGGCTCGTAGACAGCATCGATGAGCTGCGCCACCGAGGCGCGGTCGACCATATTGATGTAGTCCTCGTTGTAGGAGGTCTTGCCGCTCGTGAACATCACGCATGCCTGTGTGAGGCCCGCAGGTGCATCGAAGACCAGGCGGCTGGGGTTGCCGTCTACATCGTCGATTACTCGGTAAGCGACGTCGACGGGGCTGCCGTCCTGCATAAATGTCACGCCGTGGAAGCGCTCCGTTTTGTCGAGCATGTTGGCGAGCGCGATGCTTGCGGCGGACGTGGGGCCCACGATGTCGAACGTGCGGTGCGTGAGCACGATCTTGCGGAGCTCGGGCACGGCTTCCTTGACGACGCCGTTGGCAAAGCCCGTGGGGAAGTGCGCGTCGTCCAAGATCCAGAGCTTAAGGCCCAGCTGCTTGCACTCGTCAATGACAAAGCGCAAGTCGCGCCACCAGCCCTCGCCGCAAAAATCGGGGTGTGGGCGGCTTTCGAGACAGACCTCGTGGATGTCGGCGCCGGCGATCTTTTCCAGATACTCGGCAATGGTCTTATGGCTCTCGCCCTTCATCCACAAAAACGGAAGCACGTGGTTGTCGTATGTGCCCTCGAGCACCTGCTGATAGTACGCGGTCATGGATCCTCCTTGGCTCGATCGATCTGCTGCATAGCACAGATTATGGACGCGTCGGCGCGTTCTGCTAATATCTGAATCACGACGAACTATGACCAAATCAACGATTGGCAAGCCATGGAGATCGACGAGCTCGAGCGTAGGCTCAGCGAACTGAGCACCAGTGAGATCGCTTATAAAGACGGCATGGCATTTGATTGGTCGATTATGACCGAGCATGTCGAAATCGACGGATGCCCAGTGCGCAAGATTGGGCAGCCAGGGTTTGCCTATGCCCAGCCCGGCATGCCGCGTGGCCTGACGATAAGGAAAAACTCGCGCTTTAATGCAGTTCCCGAGCACGTGCATGATTACGTGGAGCTGAGCTATGTGTATCGCGGACGCTGCCCGCAGACGGTGGCGGGGGAGAGGCTCGAGCTGGGCCGCAACGAGGTGCTTTTGCTCGACGCCCTCTGCCCGCATGCCGTGGCGGCGCTTGGTGAGGACGACATCATGCTAAGCATGACCGTTTCACGCTCTTTTTTGCGCCGGAGTCTCGAGTCGAGCCTCTCGCGCGAGAGCGCGGTCTCGCGGTTTTTGTTCAACGCGCTCAACAGCGAGACGGACCATCGGGGCCATGTCCGTTTTCATTGCGGCGAGAGCCGTCGGATTCGGCGCTACATGCAGGAGATGCTCTGCGAGCTGTACGACCCGAGCCCCAACGGTCCCGAGATCGTCTTGCGTCTGTTTCAGCTGTTTTTGGCCGAGCTCATGGATTGCTACGAGCGCGAGCTGGTGCGCGGCGCGGCGGACGGCGCGGCGGGGCCCACTGCCCTGGTGACGGGAATGCTCGGCTATATCGATCGCGAATTCGCCGCGTGCTCCCTCGAGGGGATGGCGGCGGAGTTTGGCTTGAGCCCTAATTATGCGACGGCGCTCCTCAAGCGGCATGTGGGCAAGACCTTTAGGCAGCTTGTGCAGGAGCGACGCCTGGTACGTGCGGCCGAGCTTCTGTGCGGCGGCGCCACGGCCGGGGCGGCTGCGCATGCGGTGGGCTATGAAAACATGAGCTTCTTCTACCGTAAGTTTCACGACAAGTATGGCTGCACCCCCGCGGCATACCGCCGGTAAGCGCGGAGCGGATCGTCTTCGCTCCTTCGGTGTCAAGAAGTTTCAGCTGCAGCGCTGTTGCAGCGCGCGTCTGCGAAAAGAAGTGTCGGGTTTGGCACCCCTGCCCCTGTCTGTCGCGTGCGTGGGCGATACTCGGCCTATCGACCCGCAATGCAAAGGAGATGCTCATGGCAAACATCAAGTTCCCCGAGGGTTTCTATTGGGGTGGCGCCACGGCCGCCAATCAGTTTGAGGGCGCTTGGAACGTGGACGGCCGCGGTCCTTCGGTCGACGACCATTTCTTGGGCGGCAGCTACAAGGAGCCGCGTCAGATCACGATCGACATCGACCCCGACCGCTTCTACCCCAATCATGACGGCATCGATTTCTACCATCACTACGAGGAGGACATCGCGCTGTTCGCCGAGATGGGCTTCAACATGTTCCGCATGTCCATCTCTTGGAGCCGCATCTTCCCCAACGGCGACGACGCCGAGCCCAACGAGGCCGGCCTCGCCTTTTACGACCGCGTCTTCGACTGCCTGCGCGCTCACAATATCGAGCCGCTCGTGACCCTGTCGCACTACGAGATGCCCTATCACCTGGTCGAGAAATACAACGGCTGGGCGAGCCGCGAGCTCATCGGCTTCTTTGAGAAGTACTGCCAGACCGTCTTCGACCGCTATCAGGACAAGGTCAAGTTCTGGCTCACCTTCAACGAGATCAACTGCGGCACCCAGGACATGGGCAACCTCTTTGGGACCAGCATGATCCAGGGCTTTGAGGGCCCGGCTTCGGCGGTCCACACCACGCCGCAGGCCCGTATGCAGGCCCTGCATCACCAGTTTGTCGCCAGCGGCCGCGTCGTGCGCTATGCCCACGAGCACTATCCGCAGTTTAAGATGGGCAACATGGACTGCTTCATCCTCTCCTATGCCGCCACGTGCGATCCGGCCGACGTGTTCGCCACGCAGCAGGAGATGAATACCATGAACTGGTACTGCTCCGACGTGCAGGTGCGCGGCAAGTATCCGTTCTATGCCAAGCGCTTCTGGGCCGAGAACGATGTCGAGCTTGTGATGGAGGACGGTGACCTGCAGGATATCGCCGACGGCAAGGTCGATTTCTACACCTTTAGCTACTACATGTCCGGCACCGTGGGCACCCACAAGGATCACGAGATGACCGAGGGCAACATGACCTTTGGCGGCAAGAATCCCTATCTGGAGTCCACCGACTGGGGCTGGCAGATCGATCCGCTGGGTCTGCGCATCGCCCTCAACGAGATTTACGCCCGCTACGAGATTCCGCTGATGGTGGTCGAGAATGGCATGGGCGCCTACGATGAGGTCGAGGAGGACGGCTCCATCCACGACCCGTATCGTATCGCCTACTTGCAGAGCCACGTCAAGGCCATGGGCGAGGCCATTGCCGACGGCGTCGACCTGATCGCCTACACCTGGTGGGGCCCCATCGACCTGGTTTCCGCCGGCACCGGCGAGATGCGCAAGCGCTACGGCTTTATCCACGTCGATAAGTACGACGACGGCACCGGTACCTACGAGCGACGCCGCAAGGACAGCTTCTACGCCTACCAGAAGATCATCAAGTCCAACGGTGCCGAGGGCCTGGATTAATCGACAATATGAGTGCCACCGGGGAAAAGCGTTGGGATGGGCTCGCGATTCGAGTCCCCACCTTAGCATTTGAACCATTTGGCACTATAATCACCATAGGCATGCGCATAACGTTGCGCTTAATCAAGAGGAGAAAACGTATGGGTCTGTTTGATATGTTCAAGAAGAAGGCTGAGCCCGCGGCTGTCGCTGCTCCGGCCTCCATCTCTGCTTCTGCCGGCGCCGACGTGCTGTGCTCGCCCGTCAAGGGCAAGGTCATCAAGATGGCCGACGTGCCCGATCCCGTCTTTGGCGGCGAGGTTCTGGGCAAGGGCTGCGCTGTGTGGCCCGAGGACGATCTGGTCTACGCTCCCTGCGACGGCAAGGTGACCGTCACCATGGGTCACGCCGTGGGTCTGCAGTCCGATAGCGGCATCGAGGTTCTGGTGCACGTTGGCGTCGATACCGTCAACATGAACGGCGACGGCTTCGAGGGCTTCGTCAAGGCCGACGACGTCGTCAAGGCTGGCCAGCCCATGCTCAAGATCGACCGCGCCAAGATCGCCGCTGCCGGCTACAAGGACTGCGTCGTCGTGGCTGTGTCCAACACCGCCGAGTTCGCCGACGTCGAGCTCGCCGTCGAGGCTGACTCTGCTGTCGCCGCCGGCGATGCCATCGTCAAGGTCGTCCGCAAGTAAACTGCGGCAACATAAGGATGTGCAAGGGTGGTCGGGTTATCCGGCCGCCCTTTTTTATTACAATGCGGCGGAACGTTTTATTGCGCGTTGGGCGGACCGGTAAACCGTTCGGACGTTAAATCGAGCCGATTGCGCCTTTGCTTTGCCGGGGGTGTTCGTTATCGGCTAGTATGGCCTTATTGTTACGACGTGCACCGCGTCGGGAAGCGCGGTGCCGCTTGTTGGGAGGAATGTCATGAAGAAGAAGCTGCTGCTTGCGCCCCTGATGGCTGTTCTGGTCGCGTGCGTGGTTGTGCTTTCCGGCTGCGGAGGTCCTTCGGTTGAGGAGCTCATTACCGAGGATCTTACGACGCAGTTTGACGAGGTCAAGAACGGTGGCGACGACTTCCTCGCCGGCCTGGAAGAGGCCTCGGGCGACGAGTTTGAGCAGCTGGGCATCGATCCCAAGGAGTACGCCAAGAGCTATCTCGAGGGCTTTGACTACAAGATCGGCGACGTGACGGTCGACGAGGACAAGGGTACCGCAACTGCCGAGGTCACCATTACCTGCAAGTCCATGAACCAGATCGTTGAGGATTTTGCCACCCAGTACCAGGAGAAGGTCGCCGCGCTCGATTCGATGCCTTCCGATGACGAGCTGTACAAGATGGCCGGTCAGGTTATGGTCGATGTGACCAAGGCTGCTAAGACCAAGGACACCAAGGTCACCTTCAAGTATTCCTGCAATGACGACGGCGAGTGGTCTGCCGACGATTCCGCAACCAACGAGATGATGAATGCGATGATGAGCTAGGGGAGTTACGCGGTAGTTCGTTACGGCGTTTTACCAAACGCCGTAACTGCCCGACGCTGCGCGGGCACCAGAGCGACAACTTGTCATTCAAAGAGGACGGCATGACCAGAAGGTCAATGCCGTCCTCTTTTCATGCCAATTTGTTCGCTCTGGTGCCCGCTCGCTCATATGACCCAATCCACTGTCAAGGGCCACAATGGCCCCGCCGACCGCTTGCAATCGGTCGGCGGGGCCTG
>NZ_JAQLDQ010000005.1 GCF_028209395.1 Collinsella aerofaciens | reverse complement strand
GCGTCTCGTGGGCTCGGAGATGTGTATAAGAGACAGCCTTTGCGTGCGGAACTCGCGATAAACTTCATATGCGGCCCTCCCGGGCGCAAGCAAAAGGGCGACCCCTGTCCGGAGTCGCCCTTGCGGTGCTGGTTATGTACGGCTGTTACTCAGCGTCGTGGTGACGGCGGGGCTTTCGGCCTCCGTTGTCGCCGGGACGGCGCGGACGGTCGCTGCGCTCAGAGCGCTCGCGACGCGGACGCTCACGGCGCTGGAAGTGCTCGCCGTCGCCCTCGGAGGCACCCTCGGCACGAGCCGGGGCCTCGGGCTTATCAAGACGATCGAGCGAGATCTTGCCGCGATCGTCGACCTCGATGACGACGACCTTGACCTCGTCGCCCACGTTGAGGACGTCCTCGACCTTCTCCACGCGGCCCTTGGCGACACGGGAGATGTGCAGCAGGCCGTCCTTACCGGGCAGCAGGTTGACGAAGGCGCCGAAGGGCTGGATGGAGACAACGCGACCGGTGTACTCCTCGCCCGGCTCGGGAACCTTGATGATGAGCTTAATGCGCTCGACGGCCTGGTCCACGGACTCGCCGGTGCCACCGACAAAGACGGTGCCGTCCTCCTGGATGTCGACAGAAGCGCCGGTCTCGTCCTGGATACCGCGGATGACCTTACCGCCGGAACCGATGACGTCGCGGATCTTGTCAGTCGGAACCTGGATGGAAACGATGCGCGGGGCGGTGCTGCGCGTGGTGTGGCGCGGCTCGGGGATCACATCGAGCATCTTCTGCAGGATGAAGGCGCGACCCTCCTTGGCCTGCTGCAGGGCACGAGCCAGGATGTCGAAGGTAAGGCCAGTGGCCTTGTTGTCCATCTGCAGGGCGGTGATGCCCTCGGTGGTGCCGGTGACCTTAAAGTCCATGTCGCCCAGGAAGTCCTCGAGACCCTGGATGTCGGACAGGACCACGGTCTTGCCCTCCTCCTGGATCAGGCCCATGGCGATACCGGAGACCGGGCGCTTAATAGGCACGCCGCCGTCCATAAGGGCGAGCGTGGAGCCGCAGGTCGAAGCCATCGAAGAGGAGCCGTTGGACTCCATGACCTCGGAGACCACGCGGATGGCGTAGGGGAACTCGTTCTCGTCGGGGAGCACCGGAAGCAGGGCGCGCTCGGCAAGGTTGCCGTGACCGATCTCGCGGCGCTTGGGGCTGCCCATGCGACCGGTCTCGCCGGTGCAGAACGGCGGGAAGTTGTAGTGGTGCATGTAGCGCTTGCCCTCGGTGGGCTCGATGGTATCCAGACGCTGGCCCTCGTTGAGCATGCCGAGCGACAGGACGGAGAGCACCTGGGTCTGGCCGCGCTGGAACAGGCCGGAGCCGTGAACGAGCGGCAGGTAGTTGTCCTTCACCATGATGGGACGGATCTCATCGGCGGCACGACCGTCGACGCGCTCGCCGGTCTCAACGACCATGGTGCGCATGGCCTTCTTCTCGAGCTTCTTGAGCGCCACGGGGATCTCGCGCTCCCAAGCGGCCTGCTCCTCCTCGGTGAACTCGGCGCGGATGGACTCCTTCAGAGCCTCGACCTTACCGATACGGGAGAGCTTGTCGGCGTCGCGAAGGGCGGCTGCCATCTCGTCGTAGTGGGCGAAGATGCGCTCCTGGACCTCCTCGACGGGCTGGTCGAGCGGGTACTCCTTCTTGACGATGGGGCCGTTAACCTGCTCCCACTCGGCGACGAACTCGTCCTGAGCCTGGCAGAAAGCGGCAAGGGCCTCCTGGCCAAACTTCATGGCGGCGAGCATGTCGTCCTCGGAGATCTCCTCGGCGCCGGCCTCGACCATCGAGATGAAGTCGGCGGATCCGCCCAGCTCCAGGTCCAGATCCGAGTTCTCGCGCTCCTCGTAGGTGGGGTTGACGATAAACTCGCCTGTCTCCACGTTGCGGCCGATGCGCACGCAGGCAAGCGGGCCCTCGAAGGGCACGCCGCCAAGCGTCATGGCCAGGGATGCACCCATGACGTTGATGACATCGAAGGGGTTGACCTGGTCGGCGACGAGCGAGGTGGCGACGATGTGCACCTCGTTGCGGAAGCCGTCCGGGAAGCTCGGGCGAATCGGGCGATCGATCATGCGGGCCGTGAGCGTGGCCTTCTCGCTGGGACGGCCCTCACGCTTGAGGTAGCCACCCGGGATGCGACCGGCAGCGTACATCTTCTCGTTGAAGTCGACGGTCAGCGGGAAGAAGTCGTAGTTCTTGCGCTCCTTGGAGACGACCACGGTGTCGAGCATCGTGGTGTCGCCCTGCTTGACCAGGCAGGCGCCGGTGGCCTGCTTGGCAAGCTCGCCCGACTCAAAGGTGTAGGTCTTGCCGTGCAGCTCAAAGGTCTTGGATACGAGTGTCATTGTTCTCCTTAACCCCGCAGACCCCTTGTCTGCGGGCTTCTCATGTGACGCGGGCCCCCTGCCCCCGCCACGCTTCAGAGCGTGATTGTTCGCGCCCTTACACAAAAAGAGCGCCCCGCTGCGCAGGACGCTCTTAGCATGTACAAATCCTACTGGATGTTGTCGCGGATGCCCAGAGCCTTGATGAGCTCACGGTACTCGACGATGTCGTTCTTCTTGATGTAGGAGAGAAGACGACGACGACGGCCGACGAGCATGAGCAGGCCACGACGGGTGTGGAAGTCCTTCTGGTGGGACTTCATGTGCTCGGTCAGCTCCTTGATGCGCTCGGACAGGATGGCGACCTGAACCTTGGGGTTGCCGGTGTCGACCGGGGTGTTACCGAACTGGGCAGTCAGCTCCGCCTTGCGCTCTTTGGAAACAGTCATTGTTTCACCTTTCGTTTTGCGTCGCCCACGGGCGACTCGATTCGCCTCGGACTGGGAAGCCGCCGGTGGAGCGAACAACCAAGGTCGAGGTACCAACAGGTCGGTATGTTACCACAAGCAGCCCGCGTCTGCGCATCATCACCGACCCAACATGAATTCCATCGCGCGGAGGCGCTGATCGGTGTGCGTCGCAGCCCAAACATGCGAAAGCCCGAGCAGGAATGCCGCCGTATGCGGGTCGATTCGCTCGGCCATGAGCGCATCGAAGGTCATGGACATGAGGGCGCGCAGCCATGCGGTCTCACCGGTCGACACCAGTTCGGCACCTGGAACGCTCGACGCGCACGACCCGCACATGAGACCGCCCGCCTGGGCTGAAAAATACGACAGCATGGGGTCTCCGCACAGCACACAGGCCGAAAAATCGGGACGATAGCCAACGTGCGATAGCAGCTTAAAGACATATGCCGCCACAAGTAGGTCCATATGTGCCGTGTCAAGCCCGCTGCCCACCAGGGCAAGCGCTCGCTGCGTTATGGCAAAGGTAAACGGGTCCTCGGCGTCCTCGAACGAGCACACGCGCGCGACCTCGGCGATCGCGCTTGCGGCGCAGGTCGTCTCGTAATCGGGCGCAGCGCCGAGCGGCGCCTCCATAAGCTCGGCCTGAGAAACCACGTCGAGTGACCGTCCATGTGCGAGCAGCATATCGACCGTACAGAACAGCTCGCAGCGCGCAGCCAGGCGTCCGCCGGGTTTGCGGGCGCCCTTTGCCACTGCACGAACCTGCCGTCCCCGCTCGTCAAGCATCGTCAAGATCAGGTCGGTTTCCTTGAGCTTAGTCTTGTCGAGAACGAGCACCTTTGTGCGATATGTGCGAGAGCCTGCCATGAACGCCGAGGCTTAATCTTCGGCATTGTAGCCAAAGCGGCGAATCTGGGCCTCGTCGTCACGCCAGCCGGCCTTGACCTTCACATCCAGCTCCAAAAAGACCTGCGTGCCAAAGATGCGCTCAAGATCGCGACGGGCGTCGATACCGATATGCTTGATCATCTCGCCGCCCTTACCGATGATGATGCCCTTTTGGCCCTCGCGCTCGACGTAAATGGTGGCGTGCACGCGCAGCACCTTCTTGGTCTGCTCGAGCGCATCGCAGATCACGCCAACGGAGTGCGGAATCTCATCACGGGTGCGGCGCAAGACCTTCTCGCGCACAAACTCGGCAACGAGCGTCTCATCGGAAGCGTCGGTACCCATGTCCTCGGGGAACCAACGCGGACCCTCAGGCAAAAAGTGCGCAACGGTCTCGATAAATGCATCGACGTTGAAGTTCTTGACCGACGACGTCACGATCTCGTCGTCATATTCCATGAGTTCGTGGGCTGCCTTAAGCTGCTCCATGACCTGTGCGGGGTCGGCCTCATCGGCCTTGGTGAGCACCAGGACCTTCTTGGAACGAGCGTTCTTGACGCGCTCGGCAACCCAGGCGTCTCCCCTGCCGATCGGTTTGGTGGCATCAATCAAAAACGCGACAACATCAACATCGTTCAGCTCGAACAACGCGCTCTTGTTGAGCTCGGATCCCAAGCCGTCCTTGGGCTTATGAATACCGGGGGTATCGACAAAGACCAGCTGGTAGCCGGGGCGGTTGACGACGGCGCGCATGCGGCGGCGGGTCGTCTGGGCCACCGGCGAGGTGATGGCGACCTTTTTGCCATAGCAGGCATTAAGCAGCGTAGACTTGCCAGCGTTGGGACGACCGACCAGGGCCACAAAGCCGCTGCGGAAACCGGGCTCCACGTCGCCAAAGCCCGCGAGGTTGTCGTCCTCGTCGCACAGGGCGTCGAGCTCCTCATCGCTCATGCCCTCAAACGGGTCGAACTCCTCGACTTCCTCGAGCTCCTCGGTATCCACCGCGTCCAGGGACTCGTCGTCCAAAATCTCATCGGTAGGCTGCATATTGTCGGACATGGGAATCCCTTTCTAAATAAAGCCGAGCGCGTGGGCAAATACCAGCAAGCCCACAATCGCGGCGGTGATTGAAAGAACGTATACAGAAGCGGCGGCGATGTCCTTCGCACGCTTGGCCAACGGATGGAGCTCCTGGGTCGCCAGGTCGACGATGGCCTCCATGGCGGTGTTGCAAAGCTCGCCGTGAATCACCAGGCCGCAACAGATGATAATCGTGGCCCACTCGGCAATGTCGAGCCCCACGATACAGCCGGCAATGACAGTGCACACGCCCGCCACGAGCATGACCTTAATGTTGCGCTCGGTCTTGACGGCGGTGACGAAGCCCTCCATGGCGTAGGAAAACGACTTTAAGAAGGACGGATGGTCCTTGTTCGATCCGGGAATCATAGACGGCTCCTAGTCGTGGGCGTGGTTGGTGATGGGGCCGACGTGGACTAGCTTAGGGTCCTCGCCGCGCTCGAGCGCCAGATCGCGCAGGATGGCGTCCTCGCGGGCCTCCATGACCTCGGCCTCGTCGTCCTCGATGTGGTCATAGCCCAGCAGGTGCAGCATGCCGTGTACGAGCATCAGACGGCACTCGTCAGCGGGGCTATTGCCAAAACCGGGGGCCTGACGGGCAATAACCTGCGGGGCCAAGATAATATCGCCGAGCTCGAGCGTCTCATCGGCGGGAATGTCATCGTCAAAGGCCGAATCGCACTCAAACGAGAGTACATCGGTGGTGCGATTGATACCGCGCCATTCGTGGTTGAGCTCGTGCATCTCGTCCTCGTCGACATACGAAAGGGAAATCTCGACTTCACGCTCAACGCCCTCGGCGGCAAGCACGACCTCGCAGATGTGCTCCACCTCCTGCGCATCGAGCAGCGTATCGAGCTCGGCATCGTTGCTGATCAATACACTCAACGGGACTCCTTTCGGTCGCGCGGGCGCTGCTCGCGCACGTCATCATAAGCATCATATGCCTCGACGATACGACCCACCAGGGCATGGCGCACCACGTCGGCGCGCTCCAGGTGTGCAAACGCCACATCGTCGACACGGCCCAAAATCTTCTCGGCATCCGCCAAGCCGCCACGACGACCCACCAGGTCGCGCTGACTCAGGTCGCCGGTAATCACAAACTTGGAGTTGAAGCCCAGGCGCGTCAGGAACATCTTCATCTGCTCGGGCGTGGTATTTTGCGCCTCGTCGAGCACCACGAAGGCATCGCTCAGCGTGCGGCCGCGCATATAGGCAAGCGGGGCGATCTCGATCACGCCGCGCTCCATAAGCTCATCGGTGCGCTCGCGATCCATCATGTCAAAAAGGGCGTCGTAGAGCGGACGCATGTAGGGATCGATCTTTTCCTCGAGGGTACCGGGCAAAAAGCCCAGGTTCTCCCCCGCCTCGACAACCGGACGCGTCAAGATCAAGCGGCCCACCTCGTGGCGCTTGAGCGCGGCAACGGCAAGCGCCATGGCCAGATAGGTCTTACCGGTACCGGCAGGACCCAAGCCAAACGTGATGGTATGTGAGCGGATGGCATCCACATACCGCTTTTGCCCGAGCGTCTTGGGACGAATGACGCGACCGCGATACGAAAGCAGCACGTCATCGCGAAGCGACGTAGCCTCGTGCTCACCGTCGCGCAGAACGGCCAGGCAGCGAGAGACATCGTCGACAGGCAGCGTGTGCCCGGCAGCCGCCTCGCGAAAAGCGTGTTCGAAAAAACGCGCCACGAGTTCGACCTCATCCGGGTCACCGCTCACGGCGATGCTATCGCCACGGGCGACCACATGGGCGCGAACCAAGCTCTCGAGCGCACGAAGGACGCCGTCGCCGGCGCCCAAAACGCGCGAGGGGTCGATACCCTCGGGAACGGTAAGTCTAATCTTCGAGGCTTCCATGAACCTCCCTGCGCGCATGGACCAAGCCGGAATCATCGACTCCGATGATAGCAACATCGAGCAGGCACGGGGCTGTGAGTCCACAGGTATCGTCAAGACGGGCATGATGGAACGAGCCGAGCGTCAGGTTGTCACCATACTCGAGCACGGCACGCTCGACCGTGCCCACGCGACGACGAGCGTCGGCAATAGCGAGCTCCTGCGCGGCGGCCCGCATACGGCGGCTGCGCTCGGCCATAACCTCGGGCGGCACTTGGTCGGGCATGTCGGCAGCAAGGGTACCGGGACGCTTGCTGTAGCGGAACACGTGCATACGCGAGAAACCCACACGGCGGCACAGCGCCAGCGACTCCTCGAACTCCTCGTCCGTCTCACCAGGAAAACCAACGATGACATCGCACGAAAGAGACGCCTGGGGCAAGTTGGCGCGAATCATACGCACCGTGTCCACGAAGGCCTCGGCGCTATAGGGACGGCCCATGCGATGCAGGGTCGCCGTGCAGCCGGACTGCACGGGCAAGTGCAAAAACGGGGCGATACGCTGCGGATAGCGCGCCATAACCTTAAGCAGGCGCTCAGAGATATCCATGGGCTCGACCGAGGAAATGCGCACATGCGGAATAGACGTGCGCTCCATGATGGCCTTGAGCAGCTCATCGATTTCGACATGCTCGTCAGTCGCGCTCTTGCCATCGTAGGCGCCCAGGTTCACACCGGTCAGCACCACCTCGGGCACGCCGGCCTCCTGGGCCTCGCGAACTTGCTCGAGCACGGACTCGACGGGCACGGAGCGCTCGGGGCCGCGTGCCTTCCACACAATGCAATAGGTGCACCGGTGGTTGCAGCCGTCCTGAATCTTCACGCCCAGGCGAGAGCGACCGAGCGCATCGACCACCTCGCCATCGCTGCAGGCGGGAACGCTATCGGACTCAACGCCCAGCACCTCGCAGACACGATCGGCGACATCGATCTTGGACGGCTCGGCGATCACGCGATCCGAAAGCTCCAGCAGCTCCTCGGGATGCAAATTAACCACGCATCCGGTCACGACCACATAGGGCTCGTTTGGATAAGCCAGCGCATGGCGGACGGCCTTACGGGTCTTGGCCTCGGCCTCGCCCGTAACGGCACAGGTGTTAATGACGATCAGCTCTGCATCCTGAGGCTCCACCATTGCAAAACCCAGGCGCATTAAATCGGCAGTGATACGGTCGGACTCAACCCGGTTGACACGGCAGCCGAGGTTGACGACGGAAATATGGGGTGCGAGCACGCGGGCTCCTTAATCGAGGATATCGTCGAGGGCACTCTTGATACGGTCGGTCACCGACTTCTTACCAGAAGCGACGTCATCGCCCATCTCATCGGCAAAAGCACGGAGCAGCTCGCGCTGCTTATTGGAAAGATTGGTGGGAACGACCACGCGCAGTTGCACGATCAGACGGCCACGCGAACCGCCACCGCCAATGCGCGGCATGCCGTAATTATTGACGCTCACGGTATCACCGTACTGGGCGCCGGCGGGAACCGTCAACTTAACGACCTCGTCGGGCATAATGCCCTCGACCTCGATCTCGCAGCCAAGCGCAGCCTGCGCAATCGAGATATCGCTCACCAGGTACAGGTCGTCACCGTTGCGCTTAAAGCGCTCATGGTCGGCAACGCGCACGTTGACAATCAGGTCGCCCGAAGGCTCGCCGCGAAGGCCGGCCTCGCCAAAGCCGCTCACACGCAGCTGGCGACCGGTCGAAACGCCGGCGGGAATATCGATGTCGATCTTTTCATGCGAAGGCGTGCGGCCCTGACCGTCGCAGGTCTCGCAGGGATGGTCGATGACCGTGCCCTCGCCATGGCAGTCGGGGCAAGGCGAGGAAGACTGAACCTGGCCCAGGAACGAACGCTGAACCGTCGTGACGTAGCCCGTACCGTGGCAGCGGCCGCACTGCTTTTCCTGTGCGCCCTCTGCCCTACCGGTGCCGTTGCAGTCCTCGCAAGGAGCAAGGCGGTCATAGCTGATCGTCTTTTTGCAGCCGAGCGCCGCCTCCTCGAGCGTCACCGAAAGCGAGATGGCCATGTCACGTCCGCGACGACGCTCACGACGGCTGCGGGCGCCACCGCCGGCACCGCCGCCAAAGAACGACGAGAACAAGTCGTCCATGCCCATGCCACCAAAGATATCGTTGATATCGACGTAGCCTGAACCACCAGGGCCGTCGGCAGTGCCGTAACGGTCGTAGTTAGCACGCTTCTGATCATCGGAAAGAACGGAATACGCCTCGTTGAGCTCTTTAAACTTGGCCTCGGCCTCGGGGTCGTCCGAAACGTCCGGGTGTACGGTACGGGCCTTCTTTAGAAACGCGCGCTTAATCGTCCGCGCGTCGGCATCCCTGTCGACGCCAAGTACCTCGTAGTAATCCCTATTTTCCGACACGACCGAATCCTTCCGACTTTCATTATTGTCACAGTGCGTCCTATACCCAAGCAGGGCCGGCCGCAAACAGAGGGTTTGATGTTATTGCATTTGGTACGGCGAAAGCATGGCCCGTTGCGAGCAGCTCGCGAACCAAACCGACACGAGCGCGAACATAAAGCCGTTGGCAAAACCGTTGGCAAACTGCATCGCACCGCGCTTCCACCACAGCAGACTGCGATGAAGCACACCGTCCGAAAGCACCATGAACAGGCCCATGGTAAACGGAATAAAGCACATCACGGCAAAGGCAGAGAACACGCCCGAGATGGCCGAGAGTACCAAAAACGGCGCCACGATGCCCATCAGGTAAAAACCGGTACGAGCTTTGCCTTCCAAGCGCTCGGCCTCAACATGGGCGCGGCCGACCAGGTCGCCGCCCGCGGCACCGTTGGTGCCAGCATGACCCATGCCGCTGATGCGGACCTCGTCGCCATCGTGAGTGCCGGCAGGAAACTCAATCGTCTGCTCGGAGGTTACGCGAGTACGACCGCTGCCACCGCAAACGGGGCAGGGGTCGGCCACGACCTTACCGGAACCGCCGCACTCGGGGCAGACCGACTGGAACGTGCCCGCACCAAACAGGAAGGACAGGTCGACATCGATGTGGCCGCGGCCGCCACAGCTCGGGCAGGTATGGGCATGCTCAGACGAAACGGAGCCCGAGCCGCCGCAGTTGCTACAGGTATCGAAGCGCGTGTAGCGGACGGTCTTGCGGGCACCGCCCTTGGCCTCCTTCGCGTCGAGTTTGATATCGACGACCACGTTGGCGCCGTTCTCGGGATTGTAGGCAGCCTGCCCGCGACGCTGCTGGCCCCAGGCGCCACCAAAGGGAAAGCCGCCCTCAAAAGGATTGCCATAGCCTGCGCTGCCGGCGTAGCCGCCACCATAGGGCGAAGCCGTAGGAGCACCGGCGAAGGGATTGCCAGAACGCATGGCGTCGTAGCGCGCACGTTTTTGCTCATCCGAAAGCACGGCGTAGGCCTCGGAAACCTCTTTAAACTTTTCCTCGGCATCCGGCTCTTTGTTGACGTCCGGATGGAGCTTGCGGGCCTTTTGTTGGAAGGCCTTTTGAATATCACGCGAGGTGGCATCCTTGGAGACACCCAGGATCTCGTAGTAATCTTTTTCGTTCATCGTCGCCATGCGCGGCAACCTCCTGCTCACAGCAGCGTATATATTCCGGTAATTCTACCCGAGCGGCCTAAGCTAGATCCCAAAACAGCTCGAACAGAACATTTCCATCGAGCCAGCCCAGGTGGGTCGGCGCCAGACGAGCTCGAACATGGCCCGCGACGACATCTGCCGAAGTAAAGGGTCCCTCATGGACCCCGAGCGTCTCAGGCACCCAAGTGACAAGACCCAATTCGAGCGCGCGATCGCAAGCGGCTGTCAGCCCATCGGCCGGGATGACACGAGCCGCGCGAACCAACAGGTCGGACGCGACACCGCGCGTCATGCGACAGGCGAGCATCAGGTCTTCGGCCGCAGCCTCGCGCTGCGACAGATGTTCGGCCTCGAACGCCGTCGCATCATCGTCACGTTGCACCAGACGCACGCGGTACGCATCGCCTCGAGAAGAAACACCGGGGAACAAACCTGCAAGACGGTCGAAATCCGCGGCGTCGAGCATGCCCGCGGCAGAACGCCCCAGGCCCAGGTAGCCCCGTCCGGTCCAGTAGGCAATGTTATGGGCGCACTCATGGCCGTCGAGCGCGTAGCTCGCCACCTCATACGGGTGATAGCCGGCGGCACCCAGGAGCTCGCGTGCCACGTCCATGCATGCGGCCTGAAAATCCTCATCAGGCTCGAGCGACTCGTCACGGCACGCCATGCGATAAAGGGGCGTCCCCTCCTCGAGCGTGAGCGGGTAGACCGACACATGATGCGGAGCCGCCGCCAGCACGCCATCGAGCGTACGCTTCCAACTCGCTGCGGTCTGCCCGGGAAGTCCGCACATAAGGTCGCACGACACGTCGAGCCCAGCGTTCTTGACCGTCGCGATGGCGGAGAGCGACCGATCGGCATCGTGAATGCGGCCGATGGCGGTAAGTTCGGCGTTATCGAGCGTTTGCACGCCCAGAGAAACGCGTGTGACACCAACCTTGGCAAGCGCAGCGGCAAGCTCGGCGGTCAGCGATTCGGGATTGGCCTCGCAGGTAAACTCAACGGGGGCGCACCACGCACGAATACGCCGCGCCAGCTCCACCAGGCGCTCCCCCGCCAGCGACGGCGTACCGCCGCCAACATAGACGGTGCGAATCTGGTCGAGGGCCCCAGCCTTGCCAAAAGCATCGAGGCGCGCGTACAACTGCTCAAAATAGGAATCGAGCGCGGCATCCAAATCACACGAAGCAAAGCTGCGCGAGTCGAAGTCGCAGTAGCGGCACTTTTGGGCACAGAACGGCACGTGCACGTACAGCGCGGTAACGGCCACCCTTAAGCCTCCAGCGGATGAGGGGGCACCGATTCGCCGGCGGCAAGGGCAGCCTCGCAGGCCACCACATCATGCTCGATCTCATCGACCAGCGCCATAAACTCCTCATACGTGGAGCAGCGCACCACATGGGCACGCCAAGCGGCGGCATGGGGCATGCCTTTTAAGTACCAGCTTGCGTACGTGCGGGCACGCGACATGAGCGGCAGGAGCTCATGCGTCAGCGTTAGGTGCTCACGCAGGGCGTCCAGGCGCTCGCGTGAGGAGCGAGACGGCACCGGCGTAGCGTCGAGTGCAAGGGCGCGAGCATCGCCGAACACCCAGGGGTTGCCATAGATACCGCGCGCGATAAACACCGCGCTGGCACCCGAGCTGCGCAGATGCTCCGCGGCATCCTCGGCGCAGAACACATCGCCCGAACCGATCACGGGAATCTCGACGGCATCTGCGACCTCATCGACGACCGACCAATCCGCCTGGCCAGTGTAGAGCTGCGTAGCGCAACGACCATGCACGGCGACTGCGGCAGCCCCTGCACCCTCAAGCATCTGGGCAAATGTCGCGGCATTGCGGTCCTCGGCATAAAAGCCTTTGCGAATCTTGACGGTCACGGGCACGTGCGCCGCGCCCACCGTGGCCTCGACGATCTTCTCCGCAAGGTCGGGCGTGCGCATGAGCGCCGAGCCCTCGCCCTTGGTGACAACCTTGCGGGCGGGGCATGCCATATTGATATCGATGAGCGACAGGCGATCGCCAACGCGCTCCTCGACGGCGGCGACGGCGCTCGCAAACTGATCAGGCTTGGAGCCGAAGAGCTGCACGCAAATCTGCTGCTCCTCGTCGGCCGGTAGCACCAGGCGCCAGGTCTTGTTGCTGGCATAGGCAAGGCCCGCCACGCTCACCATCTCGCTGTAGGCAAGGTTGGCACCGCGGCGGCGGCACATGATACGGTAGGCAGGGTCGGTCACGCCCGCCATGGGAGCCATAAGGAACGGCTGCTCGGCATAGGCGCCCAGCAGCCGCTGACTATATTCGGAAAGCGCCATAGACCTACTCGTCCACCTTGAGGATCGCCATAAACGCCTCCTGCGGGACCTCGACCGAGCCGATGGCCTTCATGCGCTTCTTACCCTCTTTCTGCTTCTCGAGCAGTTTGCGCTTACGAGAAATATCGCCGCCGTAGCACTTAGCAAGCACGTCCTTGCGGCGCGCCTTGACGGTGGAGCGGGCAATGATCTTGTTGCCGATAGCACCCTGGATGGGCACCTCGAACAGCTGACGCGGAATAATCTCCTTAAGCTTGTCGCACAGGCCACGGGCCAGACCATAGGCCTTGTCCTTGTGGACGATAAACGACAGCGCGTCCACCTCGTCGCCCGAAAGCAAGATATCGAGCTTCACAAGCTCGGATGGACGATACTCATTGAACTCGTAGTCCAACGAAGCGTAGCCCTTGGTACGACTCTTGAGCTGGTCAAAGAAGTCCAAGATGAGCTCGGCGAGCGGCATATCGAAGCGCATCTCGACCGATTTGCTCGTCAGGTGGATCATGTCGGTCGTGACGCCACGATGCTCGATGGCGAGCTGCATGACGGCGCCCGTGTACTCAGGCGGGCAGATGATCTTAGCCTTGAGGTAGGGTTCCTCGATACGCTCGATGCGCGTGGCCTCGGGCAGGTCCTGCGGGCTGCGGACATCGACCATCTCGCCATCGGTCTTGTACACGTGATAATCGACCGAAGGGCTCGTGGCAATGAGGTCCAAGTTGAACTCACGCTCGAGGCGCTCCTTAACGACCTCCATGTGCAGCAGGCCCAAGAAGCCCACGCGGAAGCCAAAGCCGAGCGCCACGGACGTCTCGGGCTCCCACACCAACGAGGGGTCGTTAACGTGCAGCTTATCGAGCGCGTCACGCAGGTTCTCGTAGTCCTTGTTATCGATCGGGAACAGGCCCGTATAGACCATGGGCTTGGCCTCGCGGTAACCCGGAAGCGGCTCGGGGCAGGGGTTCGACGCCCAGGTAAGGGTGTCGCCCACGCGAACGGCCTCGGGGTCCTTCAGGCCCGTGACCACGTAGCCGACCTCGCCAACCGTCAGCGCGTCAACCGGGGTCTCGGCAGGACGCTTGACACCCACGCCGTCGACCAAAAAGTCGCCCTCTGCCTGCATCATGCGCAGGGTATCGCCCTTTTTGATGGAGCCGTCAAAGACGCGCACCGTGGCGACGACGCCACGATACTCGTCGAAGTACGAATCCAGAATGAGTGCCTTGAGCGGCGCGTTCGCATCGCCCTTGGGCGGAGAGATCAAAAAGACAATGGACTCCAGCAGATCGTGGATGCCCTCGCCGGTCTTGCCCGAGACACACACGGCATCATCGGCAGGAATCGCCAGGTCATCCTCGATCTCGGTCTTAACCTCATCGGGATGGGCCGAGGGCAGGTCGATCTTGTTGATGGCCGGCACAATGTCCAGATTGGCGTTCATGGCGAGCGTCGCGTTGGAGACGGTCTGCGCCTCGACGCCCTGCGTGGCGTCGACAACGAGCACCGCGCCCTCACAGGCTGCCAGCGAGCGCGAGACCTCGTAGGTAAAGTCCACGTGGCCCGGCGTATCGATCAGATTGAACTGATACGTCTCGCCATCGTCGGCGTCATAGGACACGCGAACGGCATTGGACTTGATCGTAATGCCGCGCTCGCGCTCGATATCCATGGTGTCGAGCAGCTGCGACTCCATGTCGCGCTCGTCGACGGTATGGGTGAGCTCGAGGATGCGGTCACTGATCGTGGACTTGCCATGGTCGATGTGCGCAACAATCGAGAAGTTGCGGATGTGGGAAATGTCAATTGAAGTATTCATGCGGACTATCTTACCCGAGCGGTACAAAAAATGGAGCCTGTTCCATAAAACAGGCTCCATTTATGCGCGTAATCTGTGTGGTGTGAAATTTACAACTTAGGCGTTGATGCTGTTCACGAGCTTGGCAAGACCGGACTTGCGGTTGGAAGCCTGGTTCTTGTGGATAACATGCTTGGCGGCAGCCATGTCGAGACGCTTGGTGACGGTCTTGAGGGCAGCCTGGGCCTTCTCGGCGTCGCCCTCGGCGACGGCGGACTGAACGTGCTTGGTCAGCGTCTTGAGCTCGGACTTGACAGCCTTGTTACGCATGCGAGCTGCCTCATTGGTGCGGATACGCTTCTTCTGAGACTTGATGTTTGCCACTTCTGGAGTTCCTTTCGAGTTCCTTGCAAAAAATGTATGACACCTCTGAGACACGGTGAGGTCATGCAAGCGCCTACTATAGCACGCTCCCCCTCAAAGGGATAGAACGAATTTGTCAAATAGGCAGGTATCATCACGATTTTCTCAAGATGTTCGTAATCCAGAGCAAAAGCGCGGTCTGAGAATCGGCCGAACCCTTGAGCGCGAGCTCCACGTCGACCGCACCCTCGAGCGCTGCGACGAGCTCTGCCATCGAAAAGCGACGTGCCCAGGTCAGGTGATTCTTGACCTGCCAGGACTGGAGCTTGAGCGTTGCGGCCAGCTCACGACCCTGTCCGCGCGCATCGAGCGCCTTGGCGACGATTAGCTCGCGGATGCGGCCGCACAGCAATGTGTAAGTCCACACGTAGCTCTTGGCGGGCAGTAGATTGAAGAGCTCGAGCGAGCGTCGCATGTCACGGGCCGAGACCGCATTGAGAAAGTCCCAGGGCTGGACTTCGGCCGTGCGCACAATCCAGCGCTCCACATCGGCAAGCTCAATCTGGGGCGCCTCGACCATCTGGGCAAGCTTAGCCAAGTCGTTATCGAGCATGCGAGTGTTTTCACCCGAACGCGAGACGAGCTCCTCGGCGGCCGCCGTCGAGATCGACTTGCCGCGCTGCGTCGCCATCTGCTGCACACGGCGCGGTAGCTCCCAGCGCTTGGTGCCGGAGCAATCGACCACCGCCTTCTTGTCGATCTTGGCGATCGCCTTATACAGGCGCGTGTTCTTGGCAAGCGAGTCGGCGATGATGAGGCAGACCGTTGTGGGGCTGGGACTCGCCAGATACTCGACGAGCGGCTCCGAGACCGCCTTGGCGAGCTTTGAGCAGCCATCAAGGATTACCAAGCGAAACTCGCTGCCCATCGGAAAGGTGTTAAGCGATCCGATAATCGACTCGATATCGGGGTCCTTGGTCATGTCACGCTCGTCGAGGTTGAACTCGACCATACCCGACTTTTCCAGACGCGCTTTCATACGCGAGACGGCGTGATCGCGCTTGACTCCGTCGGTGCCGACGATCAGATATGCCGGCAGCAGACCGGTTTCGGACATTACGCTCCCCTCCCGCAGGCCTTCGTATTCGCTCCGTGCCATTCTAGCCCAGGGGCCCACCACACGCCAAGGACGTCGTCACGGTCGCTGGCATCGCATCGCAAAGCCATTCGCAGTCGGCGTGACGGTAATGTCGCCGTGTTCGATAGTGCACGCGAAAACGCCGCCCGCTTCCTTAACGGCATCGATGCAGGCATCGGACGGATGGCCGTATCGATTCCCCTCGCCCGCGCTCGCGAGGGAAAGCTCGGGCTTCAGGACGTCCAGCAACTCACCATCAACTGAAACCTTAGAGCCGTGATGCCCAAGTTTAAGGACATCGATATCCCCCACCTCCTGCACGAATTCCCGTTCTTGGTCAAGCTCGGCATCACCGGTGAGGAGTATGCGCAGGCCCTTGCCTTCCTGAACATAAGAGAGCAACAGGACAAGCGAGTCCTCATTTCCCTCGCCATCCACGGACTCGAATGGCCACACCACGCGGGCGCAAAAAGAGCCGATGTCGACCGTATCCCCACGGCACACCTGCCGATACTCCACGCCAGGTCGGTTCAATACCTCGGCAGGAGCATCCTCCAGCGCATCCGCCGCCACGGCAATCGTTCCGACCGAAAACTGTTCGAGCACGGCAGGCAGACCACCCCAGTGGTCCTCATCCCAATGCGTCACAAAGACGGCATCGATATGGTGCACGTTATTGCGAACCAACGCTGCTACCACGCGCTCGTCGAGCCCGCAGTCGACGAGTGCTACTGCGCCGCCCTGGCGGATAAGAATCGCATCGGCCTGGCCCACATCGAGCACCGTCACCGAAGGCGGCGCGAATCGATCCCAGTAGACGTACGGAATCGCAGCCAAGAGCACCAGGCATGCAAGCCCCACCGCCATAGGACGTGCGCGGGGACGCGGCCACCAGACCAGCAGAACCGCCAGCACACACGGCACTAGGTAAATCCACATGCTATCGGGCGGCACGCTCACGGATGCACCCGGCACGGCGGCAAACAGCTGCTCGAAGAACAGAGCGCAACGGGCGGCAATCATGGGCACAACGAGCGCCCAAGTCCGCAACGGCGCCACGAGCGAAAAGGGAACAAGCACGATCGACACAGCAAGCAGTACGCTCACCACCGGACCGATGACCGCATTTGCCAGCGGAGCAATGAGCGAGAACGTACCGAAGGCGGGAATGGTAATGGGAAGAGTCGCCAGTTGCGAGCACAGCGTGACGGAAAGCATGCTGGCGACGCCCGATGGCACACCCAGCTCACCCAAAGCGTAGGTCGCATAGGGGCAAAAGCACAGAATGGCTAAAACGCTGGCACATGAAAGCTGAAAGCCCATCTCGAACAGCACTGTCGGCCTCAGTAGCACAAAGATGGACATGGTTACGAAGAGAGCCGATGCGCCGTGCCGGCGACGCCCCGTGCCGTTTACGACAAGCGTCGCGAACACCATGCAGCACGCGCGCACGGCCGAGGGAGACGCGCCCGTAAAGGCAGCGTAGCCAACAAGCGTTATCGCCAATATCGCCCGCTGAAGACCACGCGAACACCGAGTCTTTTGCAATACACCCTCGATTACAAACCCCACGATAGCCAAATGGCTGCCCGAGACGGCGATAAGATGCGCCGTTCCCGTCACCGAAAACCAGTCGCCCGCCGGTTGGGCGCGCAGCTCGGCCGAACGACCACAGACGACACCGGCTATGAGCGCACGCGCCGGGTCGGTCGCAGGCGCGATGGACGCAAGCAGCCCATTTCGCAGCCGAAGCAGCGGCCCCGGAGAGCCCTCATCGACCGACACAATCCGAACGGCTTTAACCTTGCGCACCTCGCCTCGGAGCACGCGCGATCGTCCATATGCATCGTTCTCAAAACGTGAAACGCGACCGATAACACGCGCGTGCGCCCCGACCTTGAGTTCGAGGTAGCACGATAGGCGAACCGTTGCCAAGTTCTTACCGTCCGCACGTGCCTCGCAGGTATAGGAATACACGTCGTCGTTTATGGATGGATCGCCCTGCACGACAAACTCGAGGCCGCTTGCCGCTCGACCGTCGAGCGCCTTCGAGGCGTTGAGCGCGCCCGCAGCCCACCACGCCGAGACGACCGCTCCCGCCACGAGACCGACGGACGCGGCGTACAGCCACCGCTTCCAAGGGGCAAGCCGCGCACAAGATTGAGCCAGCACAACGAATACCGCCGCCGCAACGGGAATGGCCCATAGCGGCCCGACCGCCGGCGCCTGCTCCCTCAGCAGCGCGTCAGCGGCCACGTTGAGCACCAAGGCGCAGCTCATGCACATGCCGGCACACAGGGCCATCGTCCACGGTATCAGGGGCCGCGGAGGCATCACATGCTCGCGCTCGGTCGCACTCATACGCAGATGCAATCTTTGATTTTGACAAGCTTTTTCTCGCCAATTCCCGACACACGCATCAGATCGTCAACCGAGGCAAAAGCACCGTTCTTTGTCCGCTCATCGATAATCGACTGGGCCATGGAGGGACCGATGCCCGAGAGCGTCTGTAGCTCTGCCGCGCTTGCCGTATTGATGTTTACTAGGCCTGTTGCGCCACTCACGCCCGATGATGCGGAAGCCCCACCATCAACACCGGCTTCCGCAATGGACGCCTGCTGCTCCCCTACCGTTGGAACGTGGATTTTTTGTCCATCAGTGACCTTAGATGCCCGATTGAGCCCCGTAACGTCTGCCTCGGGAGCCAGCCCGCCGGCGGCATCAATCGCCTGAGCCACCCGCGCGCCGTCCTTGAGGCGATATACACCGGGCGACACAACGGCGCCATCGACATCGACATAGACCTCTGCCGCGGCAGAAGCCTTAGTCGAAGAGCCTTCGGATGTCTTTCCGCTCGAAGCATCGCCGGATCCCGGCTCCACTAACGAGCCCGTACCATCAGTGCGCTCAAACGACACACCGCCGGCACCGCCGGCAAGGTTCGCCATCGCCAAGCCGCTCGCCATCGCAATGACGCCCAGCATCGCCGCCACCACAGCCTTATGACCGAGCAGCTTGCCCGCCCAGCGGTCCATCTTTTTGACCCGTTCGTGTTGTTCGCGCTGCGCCATAGCAAAACCTCCCAACAACATCGTGCCAGGAAAAGAGCCCTGCAACAGCCATGCTTCAAAACCGGTTATCGCGGTCAAACCAAAAGCCGACCAAAACCTTGCACAAATCTGTCCATTTATTCAGGCACACGTCAGCAAATGAACACTTAGCCGCAAAATGCCCAGATAGCAAAAGACCGACGATGCAGGCGCATCGTCGGTCTATGCACAAAATTACTCGTGATCTTGGTAAATCTCACGCGGAGCAAGCTCCGAATGTTTGCGTTTTAAGGTCTTAGGGGCCTTATACGTGTTGCTATCGAAGTCGATGTACTCGGTCTGCTTGAGCAGGCGATCGATCATCTCCTCGTGATCGAACAACTCCCAGGCCTCATGCACGGCATCGAGTTTAGCGTGCGTCTCGGGACGGCGCGGCATAAACAGTGTGCAGCAGTCGGGAGCGGCCTCAGTCGAGATATCGAACGTACCGATCTCCTCGGCGCGCGCGATAATCTCCTGCTTGTCCGAACCGATGAGCGGACGGAACACGGGGATCTTCACGGCCTCGTTAACGGCCATGATATTCTCAAGCGTTTGGGAGGCAACCTGTCCAAGCGATTCGCCCGTCACGATGGCCTTGGCGCCCTCGATGTGTGCAATGCGCTCGGCAACCGAATACATAATGCGGCGATACATGATCACGCGCAGGTTGCTGGGACAGGTAACCGAAATCTCACGCTGGCAGTCGCCAAACGGCACCACGTACAGGCGGCCGATCTGGACACCCGGCTCAAGCGCACGGATGATGTCCTGCACCAAATACTCGCTCGTGTCGGGCGTCTGCGGACGACCAGAGAAATGTACCGGCACGCACACCGCGCCGCGACGCGCGAGCATCCAGGTCGCCACCGGAGAATCGATACCCGACGACAGCAGCGTCACAACCTTGCCGGCAGACCCCACCGGAAGACCACCCACGCCGCGCTCAGAGCGCGCATACACATAAACGCTACCCTGGACCACCAGCACGTGCACCATCGCATCGGGGTCGTGCATTTGAACCTTTTTATCGGGGAAGGCCTCACACAGCACCTCGCCCACCTGACGATTGATGTCAATCGAGGTGAGCTCATAGTCGGTATTGGAGCGCTTGGCGTGCACCTTAAACGAATCGAAGGAACCAAACTCGCGCAGCGCCTTCACGGCGGCGGCACAGTACTCCTGAGGGTCGCGATTGGTGTGATACGCCAAAGACACGCGAGCAACGCCGGGAACGGTGCGAATGACACGCGCCGCCTCGTCGGCCTGATGCTCGTTAAAGGTCACGAGGATATAACCGGAAATTCGAGACACGGCATTCACGGAAAAGGCGGCCAAGGCCGCCTTGATGTTATCCATGAGGATATGCTCAAAATGTGCGCGGTTCTTACCCTTCAGTCCAACCTCGTGATAGTGGACCAGGCAGACGCGAGCCGCCATTTAGGCTTCAGCAACCTTGTGGCCGAGCGCCTTCTCGTAACGGGCCTCGTCGTAAGAGATGTCGCCGTCGACAATCTCGTCCATAGCCATCGAGATGGTATCGGCACCGGAAAGCCCGATGGTGATGTCATCGACATCCTGGACGGCAAGCACGCGGTTGTGCTGGCCACGCAGCATGCTATTGATGTCGCAGGCGCGCTTGGAGGCAAGCGAAGCAAGCAGGAAGCGGTTGTGATCGGTCTTCTCCAGAAGATCGTCAATGCAAGGCTTTACAACGGACACGGACCTCAGATCCTTTCATGCATATCGAGAACGCGAACGAGCTCATCGGTCGCGCGGTCGAGATCGTCATTAACCACGACGTCGTCGTAGCGGTCGGCAAGGGCAAGCTCATCGGCGGCGTTTGCCATACGCAGCTCAATCGTCTCGGGCGTCTCGGTACCGCGACCGACCAGACGCTCGCGGAGTACCTCAAGCGAAGGCGGCTTGATAAAGATCAGCACGGCCTCGGGGAAACGCTCCTTCACCTGCAGGGCGCCCTGGACATCGATCTCCAAAATCAGAGACGCGCCCGAGGCGAGCTTGGATGTGACCTCGCTCACCAACGTGCCGTAGCAGTTACCGTGGACCTCGGCCCACTCAACAAACTCGCCGTTTGCCACGCGGCGGTCGAACTCCTCGCGCGTCAGAAAAAAGTAGTTGACGCCGTCGACCTCACCTTTGCGTGGTGCTCGCGTGGTAGCCGAAACCGTCAGGCCCAGGTTCGAGCGGCGCTCGCGCACACGAGTGACGAGCGTACCCTTGCCTGCGCCTGACGGTCCAGAAATCACAAAGAGCTTGGAATCCTGAGCGCTCACTTATTTGGTCAGCTGCTCGAGGAGCTGCTCGCGCTGACGGACGCCGAGGCCCTGGACGCGACGGGTAGCGGAGATACCGAGCTCCTCCATGATCTTGGCGGCCTTGGCCTTGCCATAACCAGGAAGAGACTCGATGAGGGTGGAAACCTTCATGCGGGAAGCGATGGGGTCATCGGAGTTGAGCACGGACTCGAGGGACTTCTCGCCCTTCTTGATCTGCTCGCGAAGCTCAGCGCGGGCGTGACGTGCGGCAGCAGCCTTCTCAAGAGCCTGCTTGCGCTGCTCATCGGTAAGCTGAGGGAGTGCCATTCGTACCTCCAAATAGTTGGGTTATATCTGATTCAATAATTGGCATTTTAGCACGTAGAACGTACAAAATGCCCAGTCGCGGCTCCATAGGTTAGACGATACCCGCAAAAAGTGCAATATACTGCGCCCAAAGTTAAGCCCCTGACCTGCGATTCCACACAAAGGATGGGAAAGTTTACGCAGGCACAGGGGCTATTTTGTGCTAATGAGACCCAAAAGTGGTGACTTAGGGGAATCTTTTACGCGACGTTTTCGACCAGCTCAGCGACGATGGCGTCAAAGGCGGCAACCGGATCGTCGGCACCGGTGATGGGACGGCCCACCACAATGTGGCTTGCGCCACGCTCGATAGCCTGGGAAGGCGTCGCCACGCGGGACTGGTCACCAAGGGCGGCACCCACCGGACGCACACCCGGAGTCACGATCAGGGCATCGGGGCCCAGCAGCTCACGCATGTCGTGAGCCTCCATCGGCGAGCACACGATACCGTCGATGCCGTTGGCCTGAGCGAGCTTTGCCAGGCGGGCGGCCTCCTCGGCCACGGGCGGCTCGACGCCGATCTCGCTCAAGGCATCCTGGTTCATGCTCGTGAGCACGGTGATGGCGACGAGCTTGGCGCGGTCCTCGCGCGCCTCCTCGGCGCCCTCGCGGCAGGCAGCGAGCATGGCGCCCGAACCCAAGCCGTGGACCGAAAGCAGATCGGCACCGGCAAGCGAGGCCGAGCGGGCAGCACCGCGAACCTGATGCGGAATATCATGGAACTTAAGGTCAAGGAAGACCTTAAAGCCCAGGTCCTTAAAGGTCTTGACGATCTCGGGGCCCTCAGCGTAATAGAGCGTCATGCCCACCTTGAGCCAAGCGGCATGACCAGAAAGCTCGTGGGCGAGCTCGAGCGCACGCTCACGGTCGCAGTCGAGGGCGACGATAACGCGGTCGCGGGCGTCGGTCTCTAGCATTCGAAAGCACCTACCAGCTCGTTGATGTCCTTTACGCCCTGGGACTCCGCCCAGGCCTCGAGCTCGTGCGCGATCTTGAGCGAAGCGCACGGATCGACGAAGTTGGCCATACCGACCGACACGCAGGTGGCGCCAGCCAGGATAAACTCGGCCGCATCCTCGCCCGTCATGACACCGCCGACACCGTTGATGGGGATATCGACGGCCTGGGCAACCTCCCAGACCATGCGCACGGCGATGTGGTGGCACAGCGGGCCCGAAAGGCCGCCCTTGGGCTTGGCCACGCGGGACTTGCGGGTATGGACGTCGATGGCCATGCCCTGGATGGAGTTGATGACTGAAAGACCGTCGGCGCCGGCAGCCTCGAGGGCCTTGGCGATCTCGGCGACGTTGACCGGCGCCATCTTCACGAACAGCGGCTTATCAGTCACCTTACGGCAGGCAGCCATAACGGAAGAGGCGCCCTCGGGCGTAGAGCCCATGGCGGCACCGCCGGCGGCGATATTAGGGCAGCTCACGTTGATCTCATAGCCGGCAGCCCAGGGGCACAGCTCAACATACATCTCGAGTGCGCGGACAAACTCGTCAACGGAGTGACCGGCGACCTGGCAGATGACCTGGCAACCGTCCTTGGAGAGCTGCTCGAGCCACGGACCGGACTCACGGGCAAAGGCAGCCACGCCGGGGTTCTGAAGGCCCACGGAGTTGATCATACCGCCGGGAATCTCGGCCATGCGGGGCGCGGGGTTGCCGGGCCAGGGCTCGGCAGCGCAACCCTTGGTGGTGATGGCGCCCAGCTGGGAAACATCAAAGAAGTTCTGGAACTGCCAACCGTAGCCAAAGGTACCGGCTGCGGTGTTGATGGGGTTCTGCATCTTGACGCCGCCGAAATCGACGGCCATGTTCACGGTACCCACTAGAAGACCACCACCTTGGAAGCATCGAACACGGGGCCGCACATGCAGGCGCCCTTCATACCGTCGACCGTCTCGACATTGCAGGTGTTGCAGGCGCCAAAGCCACAGCTCATCATGCGCTCAAGCGACACCTCGCAGTACGCACCGGCCTCGGCGGCAGCGGCGGCGACTTTCTTCATCATGACAGCGGGGCCGCAGCTGGCCACATAGTCGTAGCCGCCCTCGCCGAGCAGCTCGGCTGCCGGGTCGGTGCAAAAACCGTGCGTGCCCAGCGTGCCATCGTCGGTGCACACGTTAACCGTGGCGCCCAGCGCGCGGAACTCATCGACACCCACGGCCTTGGAAGCGGTGCCAAAGCCCAGGCACACATCCACATCAACACCCTGCTCGGCAAGCATACCGGCAAGACACAGTACAGGCGGAACGCCGATGCCACCGGCGACGAGCAGGGCCTTCCTGGTGCCCTCGGGTACCATCCAGCCACGGCCACCGGGGCCCAGCAGGTTAGAGGTGGAGCCAGGGCCCATCTGGGACAAACGACGGGTATCGTCGCCCACGACGGCGTACCACAGCTCGACGGTACCGGCCTCGGCGTCGGCGCGATAGAAGCTCAGGGGCACGCGAAGCAACGAGGACGCATCGCCGGGCACGGCAATGTTCACAAACTGACCGGGCTTGAGCGCACTTGCAAGCTTGGGGGCCGAGATGACGAGCGAGAAGATGCCGTCGGCGATCTCCTGGTTCGAGACGACCTCGAAGTCGTGCATGCGTGCAGTGGAAGGTGTGGGCATAGACGCTCCAATCCCCCATGCGATTGCATGGTCAAAACGAACAGAAAGCGCGGCACCGCAAGGGCACCGCGCACAAAAGCGATAAGGCTATGCTAGCAGATGCAGCCGTCGGCGAGCGTCTGCTTACCGCCGACAAACACATCGGTGGCACGACCGGTAAGCGTGCGGCCGGCAAAACCGGAGTTCTCGGCGCGCGACTCATAACCGTCCTCGCCGACCGTCCAGGTGGCAGAGGGGTCGAACACGGTCAGGTCGGCAACGGAGCCCGCCTTGACCTGAACCTGGTCGAGGCCCAGGATCTCGCGCGGCTTGATGGCCATGAGCTCGACCATGCGGCCCACGCTCATCTTGCCCGTGTTGACCAGCTCGGTGAGTACGAGCGACAGCGAGGTCTCGAGGCCAATCATGCCAAAGGGCGCAAGCTCAAACTCGCGGGCCTTCTCCCACGGGGTGTGGGGAGCGTGATCGGTGACGATAACGTCGACGGTACCGTCGATGACACCCTGACGGATAGCCTCGGCGTCCTCGTCGGTGCGCAGCGGCGGATTGACCTTGAACGAGGTGTTGTAGGTCTCGTCCAGGTCGTTCTCGGTCAGGAACATGTGGTGCGGGGTAGCCTCGCAGGTAACCTGAACACCGGCGGCCTTACCGGCACGCACGAGCTCCAGGCCGTGAGCGGTGGAGATGTGCTGGATGTGCAGCTTGGCACCGGTCAGCTTGGCGATCTCGATGTCGCGGGCGATCTGAAGCTCCTCGCCAGCAGCCGGCCAACCCTCGAGAGCCAGACGGGTCGAAACCTTGCCCTCGTTGATCTGGCCGTGGCCGACCAGGTCCTCGTCCTGGCAATGGCTCATAAAAACCTTGCCGAACATCTTGCCGTAGTCCATGCAGCGACGGAGCATGCCCGCGCCCTGCACGCCGCGACCGTCATCGGTGAAGGCGACGGCGCCGTGGGCGACCATATCGCCCATCTCGGACATGGCCTCGCCCTTAAGACCGCGGGTCATGGCGCCCGACGGATAGACGCGGCAGTGACCGACCTCGGCAGCACGGGACTTGACGAACTCCACGACGGTGCCGTTATCGGTGACGGGATCGGTGTTGGGCATGGCACACACGCCGGTAAAGCCGCCCTTGGCAGCTGCGCGGGTGCCGCTCTCGATGTCCTCTTTGACCTCGTAGCCGGGCTCGCGAAGGTGAACGTGCATGTCCACCAGACCGGGGACGAGGTACTTGCCGGAAAGGTCGCGGACCTCGGCCCCCTCGACGGCGAGATTCTCGCCGACCTCGGCGATCTTGTCGCCGTCAATCAGGACGTCAACGACACCGTCAAGCTCGACGGACGGGTCGACGACGTGGGCATTCTTAAGAAGCAAGGCCATTATCGGCACCTCCAAGCAGCAGATACAGGATAGCCATACGCACGCAGATACCGGCGTAGACCTGCTCCAGGATGACGGAGCGTTGCGGGTGGTCGGCCATATAGGAGTCGAACTCGACGCCGCGGTTGATGGGGCCCGGGTGGCAGATGATCGCGTCGGGCTTCATGAGCTTCTCGCGGTCCTTGGTCAGGCCGAAGAGCTTGTGGTACTCGCGAATGGTCGGGAACGGGGCACCCTCGAGGCGCTCCTGTTGCACGCGCAGCATGTAGACGACGTCCAGCTCGGGCAGGACGGAATCGAGGTCGCTCGTCACGTGGTCGCAGCCCAGGACCTCGGGCGACGGCGGCAGCAGCGTGCCGGGGGCGACGGCGTAGGTCTCGCAGCCCATGATCTTAAGGGCGGGGATCAGCGAGCCGCAGACGCGGGAGTGGGCGATATCGCCGACGACGGCGACCTTCAGACCGTGGAAGTCACCCTTGTGCTCCCAGATGGTGTACAGGTCGAGCAGGGCCTGCGTAGGATGGTTGTGCTTGCCGTCACCGGCGCAGATGACGCTCGCGGGCGAGTTCTGCGTGACGATGTAGGGAGCGCCGGCGTGCTTGTCGCGCACGACGATGCAGTCGATCTTATAGGCGTTAAGGGTCTCGACGGTGTCGACAAGGCTCTCGCCCTTGACCGTGGAGGTCGAGGAGCCACCAAAGTTGAGGCTATCGGCCGAAAGACGCTTCTCGGCGAGCTCGAAAGAGCTGCGGGTGCGCGTCGAAGGCTCGTTGAACATGTTGACGATGGTCTTGCCCTTGAGCGTGGGGACCTTCTTGATCGCACGCTCGTTGACCTCGGAGAACGCCTTGGCGGTCTCGAGGATGAGCTTGATGTCCTCTTCGGAGTACTCGGTAATGTCGATCAGGTGCTTATGGTTGAACGCCACGGTACTACTCACCTCCCAGCGGCGCGGAGCCCACGTGGGAACCCGGCGCGACGTCGTTAATCTCGACGGCGGTGTGGCCGTCGACTTCCTTCATATATAGGTGCACGTTCTCCTCATGCGACGAGGGAACGTTCTTGCCGACAAAGTCCGGCGAGATGGGGAGCTCGCGGTGACCGCGGTCAACGAGAACTGCCAGCTCAATACGGCTCGGACGGCCCAAGTCCATGACGGCGTCCAGAGCGGCGCGAATGGTACGACCCGTGTACAGGATGTCGTCCACCAAAACGACGCGCTTGCCGTCGACGCTAAAGGGAATGTTGGTGGCGTGGATCGCGGGAGCGAAATTGGTCGCATAGTCATCGCGGTAGAAGCTGATGTCGAGGCTGCCGAGCGGAACGTCGACGCCCTCGATCTCCTTGATCTCCTCGGCGAGCTTCTTTGCCAGAAGGTCGCCGCGCGTGACGATGCCGACCAGAGCGAGGTCTTCACAGCCCTCGTTGCGCTCGAGAATCTCGTGCGCGATGCGGGTCATCGCTCGATTGACGGCGGTCTCGTCCATGATGACCGCCTTGGGGGAAGTCGTGCCCATCGATCTCCTTCCTCACATGTCTTGACTGCTGACACAGTCAAAAAAATAGATGCCCGACCGCTTAAAGCGGACCAGACACCCACAGGAAGGGCTGCTCTTTGGGCAGCTATGTAATTCCATGTGGGTATCTCGTACCCCTTTAATGGTCAAGGGATAGTGTAGCCAACCTCGAGCTTAATTGCGAGCATAAATACAGAGCAATCCGTAAACGGAGCCCAAAGCTCAATAAACCTATATATATTTGTGGGACGAGCTTGAAAACGCACGCACGAGCTGGCATAATCCCCTCTGCTGCACGCAAATCGGATCTACGTCCAGGGCCGTTGCGTGAGCACTATCGCCAAAAGAGGAATATCTCTGTGTAGATTACGCACAGGGAGCTGCTTCTGTGCTATAGTTCAGGCTTGTTTGTTAACGCGACATGTTCGTTTGTCGCCCAAGGAGGGTCAGTTATGTCCAAAGTTTGCGAAGTTTGCGGTAAGCACCCCGTTGCCGGTCGCTCCATCAGCCACTCTCACCGCGTCACCAACCGTAAGTTCCGCCCCAACATCCAGCGCGTTTACGTCGTCGTCGATGGTCACCGTCGCAAGATGAACGTTTGCTCCACCTGCCTCAAGTCCGGCAAGGTTGCGCGCTCGTAAATAAGGTCTTACCAACAAGTACCTCGGACTCTCCGGGTCAAAGACCTCGCGTTCATATAGAACTTACCAAAGGCGCCCTCCCCTACGGAGGGCGCCTTTTTGCACTCATTGGGGACAGGCTTACATGAGCGAAAACACCCGTGTAAGCCTGTCCCCAATGAGTGGGGCGATGCTATAGGAAAGTTTAGTTAAAACGCTTCAGTATATTGAAGCGTTTTAGTTTGTCTTTTACGGGAATCTGCCCGTTCACCGAATTATTTCTTGCTATCATGCAAGACGTAGGGTAAATCTCCGATCGCAAGGAGACACAAATGGTGAAAAAGTCACCGGAAAACACTACTCCCGCAATTGTGGACAACGTAGAGGCGCTTGAGGCTAAGCTCGCTCAGATGCGAGAGGCCCAGGCGCTTTTTGCTACGTACACGCAGGAGCAGGTCGACAAGATCTTCTATGAGGCCGCCATGGCCGCCAACAAGGCTCGTATCCCGTTGGCGAAGATGGCCATCGAGGAGACCGGCCGCGGCGTTCTTGAGGACAAGGTCATCAAGAACCACTACGCCGCAGAGTACATCTACAACGCTTACAAGAACACCAAGACCTGTGGCGTTCTGGAGCGCGACGAGGCTTACGGCATCACCAAGATTGCCGAGCCTATCGGCATCGTGGGCGCCGTCATCCCGACGACCAACCCCACCTCCACTGCGATCTTCAAGACGCTGATCAGCCTGAAGACCCGCAACGGCATCATCATCTCCCCGCACCCGGCAGCCGCCAAGTGCACCATCGCCGCCGCCAAGCTCGTGCTTGACGCCGCCGTCAAGGCCGGCGCCCCCGAGGGCATCATCGGCTGGGTCGATGTCCCCTCCATCGAGCTGACCAACATGGTCATGCGCGACGTCGACATCATCCTCGCCACCGGTGGCCCGGGCATGGTCAAGGCCGCCTACTCCTCGGGCAAGCCCGCCCTGGGCGTTGGCGCCGGTAACACCCCGGTCATCATCGACGACACCGCCGACGTGCTGCTCGCCGTCAACTCCATCATTCACTCCAAGACCTTCGACAACGGTATGATCTGCGCTTCCGAGCAGTCCGTGACCGTCATCGACAGCATCTACGACCAGGTTAAGGCCGAGTTCCAGAAGCGCGGCTGCTACTTCGTCAAGCAGGGTGCCGAGATGGAGGCCCTGCGTGCCGCCATGTTCAAGAACGGTGCTCTCGATCACCGCATCCCCGGCATGGCTGCCGCCAAGATCGCCGAGCTCGCCGGCATCGAGGTTCCCGCCAAGACCAAGATCCTGATCGCCGAGGTCACCTCCACCGACCCCGCCAAGGAGGAGTTCTCCCACGAGAAGCTCTCCCCGGTCCTGGCCATGTACCACGCCAAGGACTTCCAGGAGGCCGTCGACAAGGCCGAGCACCTGGTGCTCGCCGGTGGCCCGGGCCACACCGCCTCTCTGTACGTGCACCCCGCCCAGGCCGAGAAGATCAGCCTGTTCGAGCACGTCATGAAGGCCTGCCGTATCGTCATCAACACCCCGTCCTCGCACGGTGGCATCGGTGACCTGTACAACTTTGGCATGAAGCCGTCTCTGACCCTGGGCTGCGGCTCCTGGGGCGGCAACTCCGTCTCCGAGAACGTTGGGGTGAAGCACTTGATCAACGTTAAGACTGTGGCCGAGCGCCGTGAGAACATGCTGTGGTTCCGCGCTCCCGAGAAGGTCTACTTCAAGAAGGGTTCCACGCCCGTCGCCCTCGACGAGCTGGGCAACGTCATGGGCAAGAAGCGTGCCTTCATCGTCACCGACCAGTTCCTCTTCAAGAATGGCAACACCCGCGCCATCGAGGCCAAGCTCGACGAGATGGGCATCGCCCACGACTGCTTCTACGACGTCGAGCCCGATCCGTCGCTGCAGTGCGCACGTCGCGGCGCCAAGCAGATGGCTCTCTTTGAGCCGGACGTCATCATCGCCGTCGGCGGTGGCTCCGCTATGGACGCCGGCAAGATCATGTGGATGATGTACGAGCACCCCGAGTGCAAGTTTGAGGACATGGCCATGGACTTCATGGACATCCGCAAGCGTATCTTCACCTTCCCCGAGATGGGCAAGAAGGCCTACTTCGTCGCCGTCCCGACCTCTTCGGGTACCGGCTCCGAGTGCACGCCGTTCGCCATCATCACCGACAAGGAGACCGGCATCAAGTGGCCGCTCGCCGACTACGCGCTGCTCCCCAACATGGCTATCGTCGACGCCGACAACTGCATGACCGCCCCGCGCGGCCTGACCGCTGCCTCCGGCATCGACGTCATGACCCACGCCATCGAGTCCTACGTCTCCATCATGGCTTCCGACTACACCAAGGGCCTCTCCGAGCGCGCTGCCAAGCTCGTCTTTGAGAACCTGCCCTCCAGCTTCACGAACGGCGCCAAGGACCCGCACGCCCGCGAGGAGATGCACAACGCCTCCTGCATGGCCGGTATGGCCTTCGCCAACGCCTTCCTGGGCCTCAACCACTCCATGGCTCACAAGCTCGGCGCTTTCCATCACCTGCCCCACGGCATCGCTAACGCCGTCATCCTGACCCGCGTCATGCGCTACAACGCCGCCGAGGCTCCCGTCAAGATGGGTACCTTCTCCCAGTATCCTTACCCCAACGCGCTGCACAACTACGCCGAGATGGCCAAGTACTGCGGCATCGAGGGCAAGGACGACAAGGAGGTCTTCGAGAACTTCATCACGAAGCTCGAGGAGCTCAAGGACTTCATCGGCGTCAAGAAGACCATCGCCGACTACGGTGTTGACGAGCAGTACTTCCTCGACACCCTCGACGAGATGACCGAGCAGGCATTCAACGACCAGTGCACCGGCGCTAACCCGCGCTACCCGCTCATGAGCGAGATCAAGGAGCTCTACCTGGACGCCTACTACGGCCGCGAGCCTCAGGACTACGCCGTCTGCTAGTTTTAGCACGGTTTTTAACGGCGGGGGTGCACGGGTGTTTCACACACCCCCGCCGTCGCTTCTATCGCATCGTTGAAAGGATGCAACCATGCTGCTACCCGATTCCAAGACCGAGCTCGTCCGTCGCGGCAACAAGGTCGTTTACGACCTGGGCGACAAGATCGTCAAGGTCTTTAACGAGACCAAGCCTGTCTCCGACGTGTTCAACGAGGCTTTGAATCTTGCCCGCATCAATGAGTGCGGCATCCGCAGCCCCAAGGCTCTCGAGGTTTCTCAGCTCGAGAACGCCAACGGCTGGGCGCTCGTGACCGAGAAGGTTCCGGGCACCACCCTTGCCGAGAAGATGACTGCCGAGCCCCAGCGCTTTGGTGAGTACCTCGAGATGTTCGTCGACCTCCAGATTGAGATCCACGGCTACACCTCCCCGCTGCTCAACCGTCAGCGCGACAAGTTCGCCCGCATGATCGACAGCCTTGATCAGCTCAATGCCACCACGCGCTACAACCTTCAGGAGCGTCTGGACGGCATGACCAAGGAGTTCAAGGTCTGCCACGGCGACTTCAACCCCTCCAACGTCATCGTCGGCGACGACGGCCAGCTCTATGTGTGCGACTGGGCACACGCCACCCAGGGCTCCCCTGCTGCCGACGTTGCCACCACCTACCTGCTCTTTGCCCTCAACAGCAAGGACCAGGCCGAGGCCTACCTGGAGCTCTACTGCGACCGTGCCGACATGCCCATGCAGGTCGTGCGTCAGTGGACGAGCATCGTCGCCGCTTCCGAGCTCGCTCGTAAGCGCAACGTGAACGATGAGTTCCTGAAGAACTGGATCGACGTCGTCGATTATCAGTAATATCTGAGCGATTTATTTCGCATCGGAGGCACAATGGGAAAACCCCGCAGCTCGCATGGGCTGTGGGGTTTTCCTTTTAGCTATAAAAGATTCTTAGACGCAAAAGCGGCCCTGCACCTCTCCCAAGAGAGACGCTGGGCCGCTTCGTAAGCGCATTCAACGCAGCGGGCTCGATTAACGGCGTGCTGCCTTCACAAGGTCGGCGACCTTGGCGACAACCTCATCGATCGCCACGTCCTCGCGCTCACCCGTAGCACGGTCCTTGAGCTCAACGGTACCGTTCTTAAGGCCGCGCTTGCCAAGAATCACCTGATACGGGAAGCCCATAAGGTCATTGTCGGCAAACTTAAAGCCGGGACGCTCGTCACGGTCATCGACGACAACCTCGATGCCCTCGGCGCACAGAGCCTCGACGATTTGATCGCAAACGGTAGCGCACTCCTCCTTCTTGGGATCGAGCGGAATCACCGCGACCTCGTACGGGGCAACGGAGACCGGCCAAACAATACCGTGCTCGTCGTTGTGCTGCTCCACGACGGCAGCGAGCGAGCGGGACACACCAACGCCGTAGCAGCCCATGATAAGCGGCTTCTCCTTGCCGTCCTCGTCCATAAAGGTGGCACCCATGGCCTCGGAATACTTGGTGCCCAACTGGAAGACCTGGGAGACCTCGATACCGCGGGCAGCGGAAAGCGGCTTGCCACAGTGCGGGCAGGGATCGCCGGCAATGACGGTTACCAGATCGGCCCACTCATCGACGGTAAAGTCGCGCTCGGGGCAGGCGCCGGTAAAGTGATAATCGACCTCGTTGGCACCGCAGGCCCACTGCTTGGACTCGCGCAGGCTCTCGTCGCACACCAGACGAATGCCCTCGGGCAGGTTAACCGGTCCGATAAAGCCCTTATGCAGACCGTAGGTCTGGAGCTCCTCGTCGGTCATCATGCGATAGCCCTTGCCAAAGACGTGCTCGGCCTTGCAGTCATTGAGCTCGTGGTCGCCCGGAACAATGGCCACAACAGGCTTGCCCTCGGCGTCGATGAGTGCCAGCGACTTGCGCGTGCCGTTCTCGGGGAACCCAAAGAACTTTGCAACGGCATCGATGGTGCCCATGCCCGGAGTCTCGACCTTGGTAAGCGTACCGTCGCCAGGACCCTCGGTCACGACAACCTTGGTGCTTGCAGCCTCGTCATCGGCGGCAAAACCGCAGTCATCGCAATAGACGAGCGAAGCCTCGCCGGCGTCAGCCAAAGCCATGTACTCGACGGAGGTATCGCCACCGATCTCGCCGGAGTCGGCGACAACGGGCAGGGCCTTGATGTAGCAGCGCTCACAGATGTTGGCGTAGGCCTGCTTCATCTTGTCGTACTCCTCCTGCAGACTCTCCTGCGTGGCAGAGAAGCTGTAGGCGTCCTTCATGATGAACTCGCGGCCGCGCATCAGGCCAAAGCGGGGACGGAACTCGTCGCGGAACTTATCCTGGATGTGGTACAGGTTGACGGGCAGCTGTTTGTAGGAGCGCAGCTCGTTGCGCACCAGGGCCGTGACGGTCTCCTCGTGCGTGGGGCCCAGGACGAACTCGCGACCATGACGGTCGTCAAAGCGCACAAGCTCCTTGCCATAGGCATCGATACGGCCGGACTCACGCCACAGCTCGGCATCGACCATAATGGGCATCATGAGCTCCTGGGCGCCGGCAGCATCCATCTCGTCGCGCACGATGTTCTCGATCTTGCGGATCGAGCGCCATGCGAGCGGCAGATAAGAATACAGACCGGCGGCCTCCTTGCGGATCATGCCGGCACGGAGCAGCAGGCGGTGGCTGGCGAGCTCAGCGTCCGCCGGATCCTCTTTAAGCGTCGGCGCATAAAGCTTAGACATATACATTGCTCGAGTCATTTATTTCTCCTCAATAAGCTTGTCGACCTCGGCCATGAGCGCGTCGACAATTTGATCCTCAGCTACTTTACCAATGATCTGGCCATGCGAAAAGAGCAGGCCCTGACCTCGTCCACAGGCCACACCTAGGTCGGCGTCGGAAGCCTCGCCGGGGCCATTAACGGCACATCCCATCACGGCGATCGAAAGCGGCGCGGAGTAGTTCTTAAGCCGCTCGGTGACCTCCTCGGCGATGGGAATGAGGTTAACCTGACAGCGCGCACATGTGGGGCACGAGACAATCTCGGGGCCACGGCGACGCAGGCCCAGCGACTGCAGAATACCCCAAGCGACCGGCGGCTCCTCAACCGGATCGGCCGTGAGCGACACACGCATGGTGTCGCCGATGCCTTCAGAAAGCAAGATACCCAAGCCTACAGAGCTCTTAATGGTGCCCTGAAGCTTGGTACCCGCCTCGGTTACGCCCAGGTGAAGCGGAACGTGGGGAATCTCACGCGACAAGGCTCGATAGGTATCGAGCGTCGTTTGCACGCTATGGGCCTTGGCCGAAAGCACAATGTTCGTAAAGCCGCGGTCTTCAAAATGCTTGACGAAACGCTCGCTCGACATCACGAGCTTTTCGGGCTGCGTGAGGTCGTCGCGCTCGGCGATATCCTGCTCAAGCGAACCGGCATTGACGCCGATACGAATCGCACAGCCCGCTGCACCCGCAGCATCGATCACCGCGTCAACCTTGGCCCAATCGCCGATATTACCGGGATTGATGCGCAGCTTGGCAGCACCGGCCTCAACGGCACCAATGGCCAGCTTGTGGTTAAAGTGGATATCGGCAACGATTGGCACCGGAGACTCGGCACAGATGATGCGGAAACCCTCAAGCGCGGCCTCGGTGGGCACGCTCACACGCACGATATCGCAGCCAGCCTGCGCCAACGCGCACACTTGCGCAAGCGTTGCCTGGGCATCAGCGGTATCGGTGCAGGTCATGGATTGGATCACCACCGGCGCACCGCCACCGATCTGCACACCGCCCACATGCACGGGGCGCGTCAACTCGCGAGGCAAAGGATGGGATAAAGACAATCCAAACACTCCCCTACAGAATAAATCGAAGGATGTCGGAACGAAGCATATAGACAAACAGCAGCGCAAAGAGCGCGATGCCCACATAGCTCACAATCGTCTGGACCTTGAGCGGAAGCTCGCGGCCCACAATCTTTTGAATGATCTCGATGACCAGCTTGCCGCCATCGAGTGGTGGGATGGGCAGCAGGTTCATAAAGCCAAGCGAGAACGAAATGAGGGCGGCAAACGAAAGGAACGTGGCAGGGCCGGCAGCAGCAGCCTGTGAGGACATAACGCTAATACCCACGATCGAAGAAGACTGATCGAGAATCTCCATCGTATGCTGCGGCTGGAGCAGGCGCATCACGCCCTCCGCTGTCTGCGCAACATACGAGAAGGAGAGGCGCGCCGAGGTGATAGGGTCCAAACGGACCACCTGCGTAGAGGCATACACACCTAGGCGCTCATCCTCTTTAAGCGCAACCGTGGTCGAGCACTGCTTACCATCGCGCTCATACTCAATAGCAATATCGTCCTTACCGGCGGCCTTACCGATGGCATCGTAGACATCCATCCAAGTGGAACATGAGACACCGTCAACCGAAAGGATCGCATCACCGGCCTCGATACCCGCCTTGGCGGCAGTAGACCCCTCGTCAACCTGACCGATCACGTTGGTATCCATCGGCACGGTGACACCCGCAATGGAATAGATACTCATAAGCAGCAAAAAGCCCGTCAGGATATTGACGAGAATGCCCGCGAGCAGCATAAAGGCGCGCTTGAGAAAACCCTGGCCCAAATAGGTATGCGAACGCTCTTGCGCAAGGAACTCGGCTTCGCCGCACGGCAGCTCCCACACATCGCCCTCGATAGTCGCATGCTCTCGATCGAAACGGCGGCCGTCAAAGGTGGTGTAACCCGCCGCATCTCGCGGCAGCGTCTGATACTTGGTGGGATAGTAGCTCGGCGAGGGCTTCTCCCCTTCCTCATACCAGGGTGCGATGGAACCCCAGCCCAGCAACAGGGCGCATGCCTCGAGCACATCCTCCTCGGAAAGCTCAAGCTCGACAGCAAGGTCGGCCACGGTCACGCGACCATGACGATAGATAGCCGCGAGCACGCGGTCGGCACACGAGACGTCGGTCGGATCCATACCGCAAATGGCAGCGTAGCCACCCAGCAGCAGCGGGGTCACGCCAAACTTGGTTCCAATGCGACGCGACGTGTAATGGATGTCAAAGCGGCACGGCAGGCCCAAAAAGAACTCGGTCACACGGACGCCGCAGGCACGCGCCGCCAAAAAGTGGCCGCCCTCGTGCAAAAACACGAGGACGGAAAGCATCAGCAGGCCCCAAAAGACCGATGAGAGAACGCTCAGAACAGTATCCATAAAACGAAAAAGCAATCCTTATGGTTAGGAACGAGTTGCGGCGAGCACCTGCGCAGCTTTTTCACGCGCCCACGCATCGATGTCGCGAAGCTGCTCAAACGAATCGACCGCCTGCATATCGTGAGCATCCATGCAGGATTCCACAATGCAATCGATATCGGTAAAGCTGCAGCCATCGTGCAGGAAGGCATCGACGGCGACCTCGTTGGCGGCATTGAGCACGCACGGCATGGTGCCACCTGTCTTGCCGGCACGTTCGGCCAGTGCCAGACAGCGGAAGGTATCCATGTCGGCAGCATCAAACGTGAGCTGCCCCAGATCGCGGAAATCGATACGAGGCGCCGGGGTATCCCAACGCTCGGGATACGAGAACGCGAACTGGATGGGAATACGCATGTCGGAAGCACCGAGATGCGCCATCACGGAGCCGTCGGCAAACTCGACCATAGAGTGAATCTTGGACTGACGCTGCACGACCACGTTAATAAAATCGAGGTCGCAGTTAAACAGATGCATGGCCTCAATGCGCTCTAGGCCCTTGTTCATGAGGGTGGCGGAGTCGATGGTGATCTTGGCACCCATGGCCCACGTGGGATGTGCGAGGGCATCGGCACGCGTCACGCAATTGAGCTCGTCGCGCGTACGGCCAAAGAACGGACCGCCCGAGCAAGTAAGCCAGATGCAGTGGGCCTCGCGCGGATTCTCCCCCAGATAGCACTGGTAGATGGCGGAGTGCTCGGAGTCGACCGGAATTAGCTGACCCGGTTGCGCCAACGGCATCAGCAGGTCACCGCCGACAACGAGAGACTCCTTGTTGGCAAGTGCGAGACGCTTGTTCGAGGTCAGGGCCGCATGGCTCGCTTCGAGCCCGGCAGCGCCCACAATGGCAACAAGGACACAGTCGACGTCATCGCGACGCGCGAGCTCACAAACCGCCTGCGCACCAACACCGAGCTCGGTGCCCTCGGGCAGTTCCTGCAGTACAGCGTCCGCACCGTGGGTGGTGTCGGCCACGGCAACGGCCGGGACCGAAAACTCGCGGGCGGCGGCAACGAGCTCCGAAGTGCTGGAGTTAACGGACAACGCCGTCACCTGCAGTCGATCGGCATGCTGACGGCATACATCGAGTGCCTGCGTGCCGATAGAGCCCGTACAGCCCAGAATGGCAACGCGAAGACGCCCATCAGGGCCGTACGTCGTCTGAAAGGCCATTACAGCACGCCTCCGATCATCAAAAGCAGCTGCGCGGTAATGCAGCCAAAGATAAGCGAGTCGCTACGGTCGAGCATGCCGCCATGGCCCGGGATAAGGTTGCCGGAATCCTTGACGCCCACGCCACGCTTGATGCGTGACTCAATAAGGTCGCCGATAACGCCCAGGATGGACACAACCACGCCGCACAGCAGTGCGTAGGGCAAGCTCAGCTTATAAAAATGCGTCGCCCACAAAATGAGCCAGATAAGAACCGAGCCCAAGATGCCGCCGACAAAGCCCTCCCAGCTCTTTTTGGGAGAAATCTTAGGGACCATCTTGTGCTTGCCGATACGGCTACCCACGATGTAGGCAAACGAATCGGAGACCCAAAGGGACGCGCAAACGCCCACCGAAAGCAGGGCGCCGGCAAAACCGGGCACGGCATCGCGCAGCAGCACGATAGCCGACAGCATAAAGCCAGTGTAGATGGGACCCATGAGCGTCACGGCCACATCAGAGATGCGGGTACGCGGCGACCAAACATACCAAATGCCCACAGCGAGCATCAGGGCAAAAAGCAGGGCATTCAGCAACATCGAATCGCCCAACGCCGACAGCGGAAAGAGTACGGCGGCAGCGATACCCATGCGCTCGTTAGCCATCTTGCCATCGAGCCTCGTCATACGGAAAAACTCATAGCAGCACAGACCGCTCATGACAGAAACAAAGATGGCCGTGGGCACAATACCCAAAACCAGGCACAGGATAAAGACAACGGCATAGACGATACCGGCGGCGGCACGGGTGATAAAGCCGGCAAGCCACGAACCGGTGCCATTCTTCGCTGCGGGCGCTCCTGCAGCGACAGCCTTGCGCTCAGATGTCTTGGGAGCAATTGCCTTGGGACGATCGGACACGATTAAGCCTCCTCGGTCTTGCTCAGACCACCAAACCTACGGTCACGGCCCTGATAGGCCAAAATGGCGTCGACAAGGCCCCAACGATCAAAGTCGGGCCAATAGGTATCGGTGACGTAGAATTCGGAATAAGCCACCTGCCACAGCAGATAGTTCGAAAGGCGCAGCTCACCAGAAGTGCGAATCACAAGCTCAGGATCGGGAAGGCCAGCGGTATAGAGGTGGGAAGCCACCATGTCGTCATCAATTGCGCCAGGATCGATCTTACCGGCGGCAGCGTCGAGTGCGATCTGACGGACAGCGCGGGTAATCTCGGCACGCGCGCCGTAGTTGACGGCAAGCGCCAGCGTCATGCCGGTGTGATTGGCGCACTCAGCAAGACCTCGCTCAAAGACATCGCGGGTCTTCTTAGGCAGTGCGGAAATATCGCCCAAAAAGACAACGCGAACGTTTTCGCGCTTAAGCAGCGGCAACTCATCGATAAACGTCTTGGCAAACAAATGCATCAAAACGTTGACCTCGTGCTGCGGACGATTCCAGTTTTCGGTGGAAAACGCATAGGCCGAAAGGACGTCGACACCCAAGCGCACGCATGCGGTAATGATCTCGCGCAGGGAGACGATACCCGCCTTGTGGCCCTCGGTGCGTGCAAGACCGCGCGACGTGGCCCAACGACCGTTACCGTCCATGATGCACGAGATATGGTGCGGAATGTTATTGAGGTCAAGGTCGGAAAAACCGACGCCCGCAGGGGCGTCGGCAAAGTACTCGACCAGTTTATGCTCGTCGTATTGCACCTTAGATCTCCATGACCTCGGCTTCTTTTTCCTTCAGAAGCTCCTCGACCTTGGCGACATACTCATCAGTGTGCTTCTGGACCTTGGCCTGCTCGCGACGGACATCGTCCTCGGTGAGCTCCTCATCGCGCTCGAGCTTGTTGTTGAAGTCGCGACGGATGTTACGGATAGACACCTTGGCCTGCTCGGCGTACTCGCGGCACTCCTTGACGAGCTCGCGACGGCGCTCCTCAGTGGGAGCCGGGAACGGAAGACGAACGACGGTGCCATCGGAGTTGGGGGTAATACCCAGATCGGAAGCGCCGATGGCCTTGACGATAGCATTGATGAGTGCCTTGTCCCACGGCTCGATGAGCAGCATGTGGGCCTCGGGGGTCTTGACGGCGGCAACCTGCGTGACCGGCGTGGGAACCCCGTAATAATCGACGGTGATGTCGGACAGAATGTTGGCATTGGCGCGGCCGGTACGGACCTTGGAGAAGTTATGCTTGAGGGACTCGAGCGACTTGTCCATATGGGCGGTGATGTTCTCTGCCATGCTTAATCCTCCTGATAGACGAGCGTGCCGACGGGCTCACCCGCGAGCGCGCGCTTGACGGTGTCCTCGCCATCGATGTTGAGGACCAAAATCGGCATACGGTTATCCTGGCACAGTGCCGTAGCCGTGGAATCCATAACCTGCAGGCCGCGGACGAGCACCTCGTGATAGGTAATCTTGTCAAAACGGACGGCATCGGCGCACTTGACGGGATCCTTGTCGTAGATGCCGTCAACCTTGGTGGCTTTAATCAGAATCTCGGCGCCGATCTCGCACGCACGAAGAGCCGCGGCGGTGTCGGTCGTAAAGTACGGATTGCCCGAACCGGCAGCGAAGATGACGACGTTGCCCTTGGAAAGGTGGTTGATGGCGCGACGGCGAATATAGGGCTCGCAGATCTCGTTCATCTGGATAGCGCTCATCACGCGGCAGGGAACATCGTTATGCTCGAAGGCATCCTGCAGGGCGAGCGCGTTCATAACGGTTGCCAGCATGCCCATGTAGTCGGCCTGAGCACGCTCCATGCCACCGGCAGCGCCGGCCATGCCGCGGAAAATATTGCCGCCGCCGACAACGACGCCGACCTCATGGCCAACGGCGAGCAGCTCCTTGACCTGCTTGGCAAGATGGTCGGTAACCTTGGGGTCGATGCCATATTGGCCGTCGCCCATCAGTGCTTCGCCGGAAAGCTTAAGAAGCACGCGTTTATATCGGATGTCGGACAAAGCGATCCTCCTTTAATTAGACTCTCAATATGATATCAAAGGCTCTAAGTAGAGCCATGAAAAAGCAGGCTGTGAGTAAAACCCACAGCCTGCTCATTACCAGCTACAAGAGCTTATTTACTCGCCACGGACCAGACGGTCAAAGGCAACGACGGTAATGGTGTCGCCGAGCTCCTTGGAGACCTGCTCAGCGTACTTCTTGATGGTGAGGGAGCTGTCCTTGATGAACTCCTGCTCGGTGAGCACGGACTGCTTGTAGAACTTCTCCAGACGGCCGACAGCCATCTTCTCCTGGATAGCCTCGGGCTTACCGGACTCGGCAGCCTGAGCCATGTAGATCTGCTTCTCGTGCTCGACGGTCTCGGCCGGAACCTGATCGCGGGTAGCGCAGATCGGGGCGACGGCGGCAACCTGAAGGGCAACGTCGTGAGCGAAGGTATTGAAGGACTCAGCCTGAGCGGTCTCGGCCTTCTCGAAGGCGAACTCGACGAGGACGCCGATCTTACCACCCATGTGGATGTAAGAAGCGAGCGCGCCGTTCTCAGCCTTGCGGGCAGCGAAGCGGGAGATCTTCATGTTCTCGCCCATGATGTGAATCATCTCGGTGAGCTCGGAGGAAACGGTCTCCTCGCCCATCGGCTTCTCGAGCAGAGCGTCGACATCGGCCGGCTCGGTGGTGGCGACAACCTCAGCGACCTTGGAAGCAAAGCCGGTGAACTTGGCGTTGGAGCCAACGAAGTCGGTCTCGCAGGAGAGCTCGAGCAGAGCGCCGGTCTTGCCATCCTCGGAGACGAACGCGGCGACAGCGCCCTCGTTGGTCTCACGGCCAGCCTTCTTGGCAGCCTTGGCAAGGCCGTTCTTACGCAGAACGTCGACAGCGGCGTCCATGTCGCCGTCAGCCTCGACGAGAGCCTTCTTGCACTCCATCATCGGGGAGTCGGTCATCTCGCGGAGCTGCTTGACCATAGCGGCGGTAATCTGGGCCATTGTGGTTCCTTTCAAAGAGATGAAAAAGAATTAACTAAGACTGATTTACTCGGCCTTGGGCTCAGCGGCCATCTCGGCCTCGGAGACCTGCTCCTTGCCGGAGCCAGCGAGGCAGGCGTCAGCCATGAGCTCGCACATAAGGGTGACAGCGGAGATAGCGTCATCGTTGCAGGGGATGCCGTACTCGACCTCGTCGGGATCGGAGTTGGTGTCGATCAGAGCGACGACGGGGATGTTCAGGCGCTGAGCCTCCTTGATGGCGTTCTCCTCGCGCTTGGTGTCGATGACGAAGAGAGCCTGGGGCAGACCCTTCATGTCGCGGGCGCCACCGAGGTTGGTCTGGAGCTTGGTGAGCTCCTTGCCGAGCACAGCCTGCTCCTTCTTGGGCAGAACAGCCATGCGGCCGTCCTCGACCATAGCCTCGAGCTCCTCCATGCGGTTAATGCGGGAGCGGATGGTGACGAAGTTGGTCAGCATGCCGCCGAGCCAACGCTGGTTGATGTAAGGCATGTTGGCGCGCTCAGCAGCGTTCTTGACGGCCTCCTGAGCCTGCTTCTTGGTGCCGACAAACAGCACGTTGCCACCCTTGGCGACGTTCTTGACGAAGGTGTAGGCCTGGTCGGCGTCGAGGATGGTCTGCTTGAGGTCGAGGATGTAGATGCCGTTGCGCTCACCGAAGATGAACGGCTTCATCTTGGGGTTCCAGCGACGGGTCTGGTGACCGAAGTGGCAGCCGGCCTCGAGCAGGGTGCGGATATTAATCTTGGTAGCCATGTTAAACCTCCTGTGGTTTGCCTCCGCGCGGGGTCATCCTCCAAAACCAACCCGGACATGTGCTACCAAAGCCCGGGCACCACGGTATGAAGTAGCCGCGCGTGCGTGATAAAAACATGTTGCCGTGAAGCAACCCGATGAATGATAGCAGGAATGCATCTTCCTGCCAACCCGCAATCAAAACCACACACCTGAGTGCGGCGCGGGACGTCCCAGCCACTATTCGCCGCGGGGATGGGCTTGAGCCACGGCACGTTTGAGCCGATCGGGTGTGAGATGCGTGTAGATCTGCGTCGTGGACAGGCTCGCATGACCCAGCAGCTCTTGAACCGAGCGCAGGTCCGCACCGCCCTCGAGCAAGTCGGTCGCAAAGGTATGGCGCATCGCATGCGGGGCGATGTCAGCCGGAATGCCGGCGAGCGTCGCCAGCGTATGGAACCGCCGCCGGAGCATGGCAGCGCTCATGCGATTGCCGCGCGCCGATATAAACAGCGGATGCGGCCCGGTAGCGAGGTCACGGCGCTTTGCCCGAGCGAGCAACTCCGGCCTCCCCTCCTCAATATAGAGACGCGTCGCCTCGAGTGCGCGACGGTACAGAGGAACGATGCGCTCCTTGCTCCCCTTGCCCCACAGGCGCAGTGTGCGCTCGGACCATGAGATGGATTCCACATTGAGCGCCGCAAGCTCTGAGATGCGGGCACCCGAGGCATAGAGCAACTCGAGCATCGCCGCATCGCGCAGTCCCGCGGGTGTTGAGGTATCGGGGGCTTTGAGGAGTGCCTCCACCTGTTGAGTCGTAAGGACGCCCGGCAGGTCGCGCGGCAGCTTGGGCGATGCGATCGCCGAGACCGCATCGCCCTCGACAATCCCCTCGACAGCCATCCACCGATAGAGTGAGCGAATGGCAGACAGGTGTGCCGCAAGGGTCCGAGCCGCCACCTGGCCACGCGACAGCTCGGCCAAATAGGAACGAACGGTCCGTACGTCGGCGGCGCGAGCGTCGATGCCCTCGCGTTCGCACCAGGCAGCAAAGCGCTCCAGCCTCGAGCCATAGGCCGTCACCGTGTTGGGAGAAAGTCCCTCGACGCGTGCGATATAGGCGATAAACGAGTCGACGGTGTCGTACAGGTCAAAGGCTATGACCGGTCGCCTCCAAACAGATCGGGGCGAGTAGCCAGATAGGCGTCAAGGGCCTCGAGCGCACGGTCCGCATAGGCCTGGTAGCGGTCGCGCTTGCTGCGGCGCTTACCATCCTCGAGTGGCGGCACCAGGCCAAAGTTGACATGCATGGGCTGATAGCCCACGGTGGCAGGATCGGTCGCATAGCCCACGAGCGCACCCAGGGCGCCCACGCGGGGCAACTCGACGGAATCGGCGCCGATAGCCTCTGCATAGGTGTTGAGCGCCGCGAGCAGACCTGTCGCCACGGCTTCCATGTACCCCTCGGTGCCGGTGATCTGACCGGCTAGGCGCACGCCGGTACCGGGCACGGCAAAGGTGCCATCGAGCACGTGTGGAGCGTCGACAAAGGTATTGCGGTGCATGACACCGTAGCGGAAGAACTCAGCGTTCTCCAGGCCCGGCACCATATGGAAGACGCGCTTCTGCTCGCCAAAGGTCAGGTTGGTCTGGAAGCCCACCAGATTGTAAGCGGTCTTCTCCTTGTTCTCGGCACGAAGCTGAATCGCCGCCCAGGGGCGACGTCCGGTACGCGGGTCGGTGAGGCCGACGGGCTTCATGGCGCCAAAGCGAATGGCGTCCTTGCCGGTGCGCGCAACCTCCTCGGCAGGCTGGCAGGCCTGGAACAGATCGCCGCCCTCAAAGTCCTTGAGCACCACGCGGTCGGCCGTGGTAAGCGCCTCGATAAAGGCCTCGTACTCATCCTTGTTGAGCGGAGCGTTGAGATAGTCGCCGCTCCCCTGCTCCTCGTAGCGCGACTGCGAGAACAGCACGTCCATATCGAGCGTGGAGGCATCGACGATCGGCGCCGCCGCATCAAAGAATGCCAGGGCATCGCCACCGACGAGCTTCATAACCTCTTCGCTCAGCGCCGGTGAACACAGCGGGCCCGCGGCAATGACCACGTGACCCTCGGGAATCTGCGTGACCTCGCCGTGCACGACCTCGATATTGGGACGGGGGGCAACCTCGGCCTCGACAAGCTCGGAAAACTTGACGCGGTCGACCGCCAGGGCACCGCCGGCGGGAACAGCCGCGCGATGGGCGCAATCGAGCAGGACTGAACCCATGCGCTCAAGCTCGGCCTTCAGCAAACCAGCCGCGGAATCCGGACGGGTCGACTTAAACGAATTGGAGCAGACGAGCTCTGCCAGGTGATCGGTATGGTGGGCCGGGGAGCTCACCTGGGGGCGCATCTCGCACAGCTTTACGGCAAACCCGCGATCTGCCAGCTGGATCGCGCACTCCGAACCCGCCAGACCGCCACCGATAACTGTCACCTGATCGAACTGCATCTGCAAACACCTTTCTAATTGACACGTTTTCCATTGTGACCGAAGGGTGTCTGGGCGTGAAGGGCAAACTTGGAGGGCGCATACCTTCCATCCATCATGCGCTCGATAAGGCCCTCGAGTTCAAGCGAACCCAAGAGTTTGAGTACGCCGACAGCATCGAGCGAGACGAGCGCCGCGATGTCGTCGACCTTGAGCGGAGAGGCGATGAGCGCATGCATCACGGTCTGCTGCGTTGGATCCAGGTCGGCAATGCCGGGAGCATCGGGGCGCGAGTAGCGCAGGGTTCCGTAGATGCGTGAGATAGCCATCTCGATAGATTCCTCGTCGACAATGCAGCAGGCACCGTTCGCAATGAGGTAATTCGTGCCACGCGACTCGGGCGATAGGATCGACCCCGGCACGGCAAGAAGTTCGCGCCCCAAATCCATCGCAGCCTCGGCTGTAGAAAACGTCCCGGAAGGCATACCCGCCTCGGATACAAAGAGGGCTTGCGACAGGGCCGCGATCACGCGATTGCGGCGCGGAAAGGCAAACTTGCGCGGACCCATGCCCCACGGAGAGATCGACACGACCGCGCCACCCGTATCGAGCGTGCGCGTAATAAGCCCGGCGCTCGAACGCGGATAGACCACGTCGGCACCCGTCCCCAGCACCACGACGTGTTTGCCGCCGGCGTTGACCGCAGCCCAACCCGAGGCCTGGTCACAACCGACCGCGCCGCCCGAAACTACCGTCACGCCCGCCTCGACCGCCACCTTTGCCGCAAGCTCTGCCACGGCAAGACCATACGGCGAGGCCTTGCGCGCGCCGATGATGGAGAGCGCGGGCGACGAAAGCACCTCGGGGTTGCCGCGCACATAAAGCGTCTGGGGTACATCAGAAAGCTCCAAAACGGTCTCGGGATACAATGCATCACCTGGGTGCAGCTCGAAGGTCCCCTCGGCCATCATTGGTCCCTCCTTCCCTGGTACATCGCCGCCTCGAGCACGTGGTCCTGCGTCACTTGCTCGCTCTCGGCGACATCTGCGATCGTGCGCGCAATGCGAACCAGGCGCACGATGCCACGCCCTGTGAGATGCGTGCGCTTCGACAGGCCGAGCACACACTTCTCCGCCGCATCATCGAGCTCAAAGGTCGAAACGACGCCGTCAATGGACCGTGTCTCGTCATCCTCGGCCTCGGCATCCGCATCGTCCATGCGGGATTCGCGCCAAGCGCGAAAGGCGCGACCGCGCACAACGTAGTCACGTAACTCGGCAGACGACATGCCCTCCGCACCCTCGATAATCACTTGGGGGTCGGGACGGGTCACATCGATCATCATGTCGATACGGTCGGCCAAAGGACCGCGCAGTTTAGACCGATAGCGCTCGACCATCGCCGCCGAGCAGCGACACGGCACCTCGCGATCGCCCAAAAAGCCGCAAGGGCAGGGATTGCTCGCAGCCAGTAGCTGAAAGCGCGACGGGAAGGTAAAGGCCCCGTCGACGCGCACGATCCTGACGTAGCCGCGCTCGATGGGCTGACGCAGCGTCTGCAGCACACCCGTGGGAAACTCGGCAAGCTCGTCCAAAAAGAGCACGCCGCCATGAGCCAGGCTGATCTCACCCGGATGCACCGGGCGCCCGCCGCCAATGAGGCCCGCCGTTGAAATGCTGTGATGGGGGCTTCGAAACGGCCGATGACCTGCCAACAAGCCATCAATGTTCTCACCCAAAACCGAATGGATGCACAGCGCCTCCTGTTGATCCTCAACGGAAAGCTCAGGCAGGATGCCGGTCATACGGCGCGCAAGCATCGTCTTGCCCGATCCCGGGGACCCAATCATGAGCAAGCCGAGTTCTCCTGCCGCCGCAAGCGCCATGCCGCGTTTAGCGACTTCCTGCCCAAGCACGTCGGCATAGTCGAGCTCAGGCTCAAAGGTCGCCTCGACGCCCTCGGAATCCAAGTAGTGCCGCGCGGCATCGCCCATACCATGAGCAAGCTGAGACAAATGATCGATGAATCCACAATCCACGCCCGCGAGTGGCACATGCTGGTCTGACCTGCCGGCGATAAAGGACAGCCCCAAATCACGAGCCAATAGCTGGAACGCCACCTCGCCCTTAACGGGAAGCACCGTACCGTCCAAGCCGAGCTCACCAGCGATAAGACAACGATCGAGGTTGTCGCGGGGAATCTGCCCGTCGGCTGCAAGCACCGCAATGGCGATGGGCAGATCAAAGCCGCTACCGGTCTTGCGGATATCGCCGGGTGCCAGGTTAACGGTAATGCCCGAGCGCGGGATCTCGAACCCGGCGGAGCGCATCGCGCAGCGAATACGACCGCGTGACTCCATCACCTCCATACTCGGAATGCCGAGCATCTGGATGCCCGGAACGCCACCGGCAAGCGAGACCTCGACCGTGACGTGAATCGCCTCGACGCCGCGGATGCAGGCCGCGTGAACGGCAAACGTCTCGAACGCCATCACGACACCTGCCAATCGAACGCGTTGTACTGATGCTCGATCTCGGCGATATGCCCGCCGCGGATGGTGACACCCACAGCATCGAAGCGAATCGCCTTGAGCGGATAATGCTCCATGAGATAGCAACTTGCGATGCGGCGGTAGCGGCGTTGCTTTTGGGCGTCCACGGCCTCCTCGGGAAAGACCCGCGTGGTGCAATCCAGCGAAACGCGTCTGGTCTTGACCTCGGCCATCACCACGACATCGTCGAGCTCATCGAGCAGCACCAGATCGGCCTCGCCCTCGGTGCAACGATAGCCCTGCTCCAGCAAGGTGTAGCCGCGCTCGTTAAAGTAGTCGATGGTGATCAGCTCGCCCAGCATGCCTAGCTCGCGGGGACTGAGTCCCTTGATAAACTCGGGCGTCATCGCCCCGGAGTCGAGCTCGCCGTTTTCCCAACGCTCCTTGAGCTGCTGCGTCTTGCTCTTTTTGCTTGCGGCACTCATGGGGTCTCCTTTCCCGCACACTGCATTGCCCCGATGATGAGGGCACCTTTCATGCGGGTAAGTACCGGAAGCAAACCAAAAGCTGACCAAATGCCGTCAAAAAACGGGCCGTACGCAACAATGGTGTTGCATACGGCCCGCTACCAGCAGGTTTATAAAACCCCAGAGGTCCATGTCTCCACAATTGGCCTAGAAAAGGCGCTCAGTCTGCAGAAAGTTTCCGCAAAAGCTCACGCGGTGCAGCGGACAAAGTCCATGTTTGCGAATGGCCTCGATGTGCTCGGGGCTCGCATAGCCCTTCGACTCGGCCAGATGGTACTCGGGATACTCGGCGTCGTACTCGACCATCATCTCGTCACGCGTGACCTTGGCCATGATGGACGCCGCGGCGATGCAGGCGATCTTGGCATCGCCCTTCACCACATCGCGCTCGTTAGGAACGGCGCCCAAGGGGTTGCCATCCATAAGCACGCAATCGGGCTCGAGCCCCGTATCGGCCACGGCGCCCGCAACGGCGGTACGGATAGCACGGGCCATGCCCATCTCATCGATATCCTTCGGTGCGATATGACAAAAACCGATCGCCTTCGCCACCTCGGCAATCTTCACAGAGAGCAACTCGCGGCGCGCCGGCGTGAGCTTTTTGGAATCGTTGATGCCCCAGACGCGCGGCTCCATAGGAAGGCAGACAGCGCATACCGTCAAAGGACCGGCCACCGATCCGCGACCCACCTCGTCGACACCAACGACCACTCCATCGCCGCCAAGCTCATGCATAAGCTCGTACATGTCATTGACGCGCTCGCGCTCGGCAAGCTCTTTGGCATGGCGTTTGAGGGCGCGTTCGCAAGCCTTGATCACCTGCTGGCGCGGGTCCTCGCGATAATGCTCCACGAGGGCGGGAATCTCCTCAAACGTGGCGCTCGCCAACTCACCGGCAACCTGCGATGCCGAAACCGAGCTCGTCATGTTGGCCATACCAGGCCCTCCTTGCATGCAAATCAAATAAAAAGAAGGGCCACCCGAAGGTGGCCCTTGTGTCCAAACGAGTGGACAGACGCTGCGATCTTCTTAGCGCTTCTCGGGGATGCGAGCAGCCTTGCCCACCTTGTCGCGGAGGTAGTACAGCTTGGCGCGACGGACGCGACCATGACGAACGACCTCGAGCTTGGCGATCTTGGGGCTGTGAAGCGGGAAGGTACGCTCAACACCGACACCGAAGGACATCTTGCGGACGGTGAAGGTCTCGCGGGCACCGGCGCCGGCCATGCGGATGACGTCGCCCTGGAAGACCTGGATGCGCTCGCGGTCGCCTTCCTTAATGCGGTAGTGAACCTTGACGTTGTCGGCGACGCGAACCTGAGGAATGTCCTCGCGGATCTGCTGACGCTCGATTGCGCGGATGTAATCCATGTGCAATTCCTTACTCTTCTAGAGGTGCCGTACCACCTTGGCCGGCACGTAGTTGAACAAACGTATTCGAGTATACACGCGCGGGTTTATGCTGCAAGAACAATTTTTTACGCAGACAAAAAGACAAAACCCGCACATGATAACCGCCCGCCTCACGAATGAGGCAGGCGGCATGAAGGGGGCTACGCTAGGCGTCTATACCCAAAACATTAGGCGGAGCGCTTCGCCTCGAGCTTGGCCTGGGCGGCAGCCAGGCGTGCGAGGGGTACGCGGTAGGGCGAGCAAGACACATAGTCCACATCGGCCACGTTGAACAGGCCCTTGATGGACTTGGGGTCGCCGCCGTGCTCACCGCACACGCCAAAGTGCATGTCGGGGTTGGTGTCGCGGCCCTTCTCGACAGCCATGCGCACCAGCTCGAGTACTGCCGTATCGATGGTCTCGAAGGGGTTGTCCTTCAAGATCTTCTTGTGCATGTACAGCGGGATGAACTTGGCCTCGGCATCGTCGCGAGAGAAGCCGAAGGTCGTCTGCGTGAGGTCGTTGGTGCCAAAGCAGAAGAAGTCGGCATGATGGGCGATCTCGTCGGCGACCATGCAGGCGCGTGGCAGCTCGAGCATCGTGCCCACGGGAATATTGAGCTCGACGCCCTCCTCAGCGGAAACCTCGGCGATCACGTGCTCGATGACCTCGCGGGTCTGGACATGCTCGGCCGTAATGGAAACGAGCGGGACCATAATCTCGGGGCGCGGGTCGACGCCCTCCTTGATAAGGCGGGCGGCAGCCGTGGCGACGGCGCGGACCTGCATGAGCGGCAGATCGCTAAAGACGACGGACAGGCGCACGCCGCGCAGACCGAGCATCGGGTTGGACTCGACCATGCCGTCGATACGACGCAGGCGGGCGCGCAGGACGGCAAGCTCTTCCTCGCTGGCGCCAGCGGCTTCCTTCTTGGTGATGGCGACCTCGAGCTCGCGAGGATTATCCAGGAACTCATGAAGCGGCGGATCGAGCAGACGAACGACCACATCGCGACCGGACATGGTCTTGAACATCGCCAGGAAGTCCTCGGTCTGAACCTTAAGCAGGTCGGACAGGGCCTGCTGCTTCACCGCCTCATCGTCAGACAGGATAAAGCTCTGGATGATGTTCTTGCGGTCGCCCAGGAACATGTGCTCGGTGCGGCACAGGCCGATGGCCTCAGCGCCAAACTCGAGGGCGAGCGCGGCATCCTCGGGGTTGTCGGCGTTGACGCGCACATGGTTGGCGTGGCCACAGGTCTCGTCCAGACGAATCTCGTCGGCCCAGGACAGGATGGTGTCCAGGTCGCCGGTGAGCTCGGCCGAAACCAGATCGACGGCGCCGTCGACGACGATACCCTGGGTGCCGTCGATGGAGATGACATCGCCCTCGTGCAGCACGCAATCGCTGCCTTCGATGCGTACGACCTTCTCAGCCGCGTCAATGTGGAAGCGCTCGACGCCGCAGACGCAGGGCGTGCCCATGCCGCGGGCGATAACGGCGGCATGGCTCGTCTTGCCACCGTGGCTGGTCAGGATACCCTCGGCGGCAACCATGCCCTTCAGGTCATCGGGGTTGGTCTCCCAGCGAACCAGGATAACCTTGTGACCCTCGTTGGCGCGCGCGACGGCGTCATCGCTCGAGAACACGACCTCGCCCACGGCGGCACCAGGGCTGGCGTTTAGACCGCTGGCCAAGGCCTCGTACTTTTTGGAGGTATCGAACTGCGGGTGCAGGAGCTGGTCGAGCTGCGCGGGATCGATGCGGTTTACGGCCTCCTCGCGGGTGATCAGTCCTTCCTCGACCATTTCGATAGCGATGCGCAGAGCGGCGGTTGCGGTACGCTTGCCCACGCGGGTCTGGAGCATCCAGAGCTTGCCCTGCTCGATGGTGAACTCGATATCGCACATATCGCGGTAATGATCCTCGAGCGTCAGGAACACGCGCTCGAGCTCCTCACCTGCGGACTCGAGGCCCGGGGTGGTCTTGAGGTCGGCGATGGGCTCGGTATTGCGGATGCCGGCGACGACATCCTCGCCCTGGGCGTTGACCAGAAAGTCGCCGTAGAACTCCTTAGTGCCGTCGGCCGGGTTGCGCGTAAAGGCGACGCCGGTCGCGGAGGTCTCACCCTTGTTGCCAAAAGCCATAGCCTGGACGTTGACGGCAGTACCGAGCTCGTCGGAGATGCCGTGCTGTTTGCGGTAGATGCAGGCGCGCTCGTTCATCCAGCTGCCAAAGACGGCCTGGATTGCAAGGCATAGCTGAAGCTCCGGATCGTGCGGGAAAACGGGCTTGCCATCGGCGACCTCGAGCTCGGGATACAGGGAGGCATCGACGTTCTCGGAGAAGATGCCCTTAAAGGTCTCGACGAGTTCCTGCAGGTCCTCGGCCGAAAGCTCGGAATCGACGCGAACGCCGGCGACCAGACGGGCCTGGGTCAGGGCGTTCTCGAACAGGTCGGCGTCAACGCCCATGACGACATTGGAAAACATCTGGATAAAGCGGCGATAGCTATCCCAGGCAAAACGCGGGTTCTGCGTCTGCGCGATGAGGCCCTGGACGGAATCGTCATTGAGGCCCAAGTTGAGGACCGTGTCCATCATACCGGGCATGGAGAACGGAGCGCCCGAACGAACCGACACGAGCAGCGGATCGGAGGCGTCGCCGAGCTTCTTGCCACAGCGGGCCTCGAGGTCTGCCTCGGCGGCAACGATTTCATCGAGTGCGCCATCAGGCCACACGTTGCCGGCACCGGAGTACTCGACACAGGTCTGGCAGGTAATGGTAAAGCCGCCGGGAACCGGCAGGCCGATACGGCTCATCTCGGCAAGGTTTGCGCCCTTGCCGCCAAGCACGAAGTTCATGGACTTGTCGCCCTCAGTCACGCAAGTGCCCTGGGCGTCGGTACCAAAACGGTAAACCCTCTTGCAATCGCTCACGATACTTCCCCTTCCATGCGCTCTCGCGCACGACCGTGGTAACGAATCGACCCGCCGGATGCGGGCCGTGAGGGTACTATACGGCGGGCATTGAGCGGGCTTGCGTAGAGGGCGCGGGGTTTGGTAAACGTGGTAAATGTGACGGTAAACGGTAGGTAAAGGTGGTTACATTATGAAGATACCAATGCAAGAGAATTGCAGGTCAAATGCAGGTTCTTTGCTAAATCGCTTTACCAATATCGTGCATTATTTTTAGGTAGTCTTTTTGAGACGGTGCATTTTTAGCTACCGAAATGAGTTAACTTTGCTGGGCTCGGCGGGCGGTTCGGCGGGCACGGGCTTCTTGGATTTCCTCCAAGTGGCTAATGATCTCGGCAGCGCTTTCCTCGATGGCCTTGCCGTCGGTACGCACCACAAAGCAGCCTAGGCGTTTCATGAGGGCACGAGCTTCCTCAAGCTCGCTGCGCACGCTCTCGGGCTCGGCATAGGAGCCGGCAACGGCACGAGCGTAGTCATCGCCCAAGCGGCTATCGCGAATTTCGGAAATCACATCGACGGTCGAAATCAGGCCGAACAGGCGCATCGGGTCGACCTCGTAAATCGACTTCGGCGGCTCCATGCCATGGGCCAACGGAACATTGGCAACCTTGTAGCCCTGATAAGCCAGATACATCGACAGCGGCGTCTTGGACGTGCGCGATACGCCCAGCAGCACGATATCGGCACCCGACAAATCGTCGCAACCGCGCCCGTCATCGTGCTCAACGAAATATTCCATGGCCTCGATACGATGGAAATAGCGGTCATCGGTCCTGTGAATCACGCCCGCGACGCCTTTGGGCGGCACACCGATGAGCGACGATAGCACGGCGAGCGTCGGACCGATCAGGTCGACCGAACGGATATGCAGCATGCCCAGGTAATCGAGCACGCGGGCGCGAAGCGCCGGATCGACAATGGTGTGAAACACGGCAATATCGCGATGGTCGGCATCGACGCGCGGGCCCACAAACGACTCCACCTGCTCCACCGAGGTCACCTTGGGCAGGCGCAACAAACGAAAAGCCCCTTCATCAAATTGCCCGGACGCCGCAAGCACCACCTCACAAGCGGTATCACCGAGCGAGTCGGAGATAACGATAACGGTGGGACGAGCGGTGACCGGGCAATCCATGCGGGGCTCCTTTTGCGCTTACGCGCAGGCTGGCTTACTTTTTGCGGGCAAGCTCACCGATGTTGGCGATGCCGGAGAAAACGGCCTCGAAGCGGTTGAGCAGCTTAAGGCGATTATCGCGAAGCTGCTCGTCCTTGTCCATGACCATGACCTCGTCGAAGAAGCGGTCGATGGGGGCGCGCAGGGCGGCAAGGGCGGCAAATGCGGCCGGGTAATCCTCGGCAGCAAGGGCGGCGTCGACAGCGGTCTGAGCAGCCTCGGAGGCGTCGGCAAGCGCGAGCTCGGCCTCGCCCATCAGGGCGCGGTCGTACTCCGCACCCAGCTCGGGCTTGGAGATGTGCGCGGCGCGGGCATAGGCGGTAGCCAGGTTGTCAAAGGTCTCGGCATCGTTCTTGCGAGCCTCGTCGAGGGCGGCGCAGCGGGCGAAGAAGACGGACGGGGCGATGATGTGCACCGCGGAGACGGCGGCAACGGTATCGGCCGGGATCTTTTCGTCACGGGCCATGCTCACCAGGCGGCCATGGAAGAAGTCGCGAACCTGCTGGGCGACCTCGGCGGCGTCGAACTCAATGCCCTGCTCACTGTAGAGCTCAAGGGCGAAGTCGATCAGCGACGTGGGGTCAATCGGCAGGCGATCGCGCAGGATGTTGATGATGCCGATAGCGGCACGACGCAGCGCGTAGGGGTCCGAAGAGCCGGTCGGGGGCTCGCCGATGGCAAAGATACCGGCGATGGTATCGAGCTTGTCGGCGCAGGCCACGATGCAGCCAGCGGTGCCCTCGGGCAGCTCGTCACCGGCAAAGCGGGGACGATAGTGATCGCGAATGGCGTGGGCGACCTCGTCGTTCTCCCCCATCGCGGTCGCGTAATAACCGCCCATCACGCCCTGCTGGCTCGTGAACTCGACGACGGCGTTGGACACCAGGTCTGCCTTGCACAGGTGTGCGGCGCGAGCAGCGTCGGCGGCAAGATGGGCGCCCAGGTGAGCCTCGCGGGCGATAGCGAGCGCGAGCTGCTCGATGCGCTCGGACTTGGCGAGCACGCTACCGAGCTTCTCCTGGAAGGCAACCTTGGCCAGACGCTCACGGAACTCGTCGAGGGAGATCTTCAGGTCCTCCTCGTAGAAGAACTTAGCGTCGTCCAGACGGGCGCGCACGACGCGCTCGTTGCCGTCGATCACGCGCTCGGCGTTCTCGGGCTTGCTGTTGGAGACGACCACGAACTCACGCGTGAGCTTACTCTCGCCGTCATAGATCGGGAAGTAGCGCTGATTGGTGAGCATGGACTCGCAGATGATCTCGTGCGGGACCTTGAGGAACTCCTCGTCGAAGGTACCGACGAGCACCGTCGGCCACTCGCAGAGGTTGATGACCTCTTCGAAGACCTTCTTGGGCGTATCAACATGGCAGCCGGGACGGGCAGCCTCGACCTCGGCGATACCGGCAAGGATGGCCTCACGACGACGCTCAGCAGAGAGCACGCCGGCGTCCTCGAGCACCTGCTCGTAGACGGCGGGGCTGGCGACAACGTGGTCACCAGGGCCAAGTACGCGATGACCACGCGTGGTGTTGCCACTCGTCACGTCGGCAAACGACACGGGCACAACATCCTCGCCCAAAAGACAGCAGATCCAGCGGACCGGACGAACAAAGGTCGCATGCTCGTGACCCCAGCGCTGGCTGCGGTAGTTGGGCCACTGCAGGCCGGCGATGGTCTTCTCGCACAGAGCGGTCAGAATCGGCGTAGCCGGTGCGGAGGGAATGTTCTTCTCAGCGAACACATACTCGCGACCGTCAGTGTCCTCGCGACGAACCAGGTCCTCGGCAGCCACACCGCACTTGCGGGCGAAGCCCTGGGCGGCCTTGGTGGCGTTACCATCGGCATCGAAGGCGATGTTGGCCGCGGGGCCGCGCTTGACCTCGTGAACCTCGTCGGTCGCGGTGGCGACGTCGGCAACGAGCGCAGCCAGGCGGCGCGGGCTCGAGATCACACGGACCTCGCCGTGGGCCAGACCGGCCTCGTCGAGACCCTTGGCGATCATGGTGCCAAGCTGCTTGACGGCATTGTTCAGCGGTGCGGAGGGCATTTCTTCCGTACCGATCTCAAACAGGAAATCCTTAGCGTCTGCCATGGCTTACGCCACCTCGCCTTCCTGATCGGCATTCTCGTTGACTCCGGCGACCTCGGCCATGTAGGCCTCGCAGCACGCCTTGGCGACGGCGCGGACGCGCAGGATGTAGTTGGCACGCTCGACCGCGGACAGGGCGCCGCGAGCATCGAGCAGGTTGAAAGCGTGGCTGCACTTCATGACGCAGTCATATGCCGGCAGCGGCAGCTTGCGCTCCAGGCAGGAATGGCACTCGGCCTCGTAGTCGTCAAACTTCTGACGCATCATCTCGACGTTTGCGACCTCAAAGTTATAGGCACTGAACTCGCGCTCGTTCTCGAGGAACACGTCGCCATAGGTCATGGGCGTGCCGTCGGGCAGGTAGCTCCACACCAAGTCGTAGACCGAGTTAACGCCCTGCGCATACATGGCAATGCGCTCTAGGCCATAGGTGATCTCGACGGGCACGGGGTCGACCTCGATGCCGCCTACCTGCTGGAAGTACGTAAACTGCGTGACCTCCATGCCGTTGAGCCAGACCTCCCAGCCAAGGCCCCAGGCGCCGAGCGTCGGGCTCTCCCAGTCGTCCTCGACAAAGCGGACGTCATGGTCGTTGGGGTCCAGACCGATAGCGGCAAGAGACCCCAGGTAAAGCTCCTGGGCGTTGACCGGTGAGGGCTTGATGAGCACCTGGAACTGATAGTAGTGCTGCATGCGGTTGGGGTTCTCGCCGTAGCGGCCGTCGGCGGGACGGCGGCAAGGCTGCGCATAGCAGGTGCGCCACTCGGCGGGACCGAGCGAGCGCAGCGTGGTCGCGGTATGGAAGGTACCGGCACCGACCTCGGAGTCATAGGGCTGCATAATGACGCAGCCCTGCTCGCCCCAGTACTGCTGGAGGCGCAGGATGATGTCTTGGAAGGAAAGCGATGAAGCGTTCATGCCTCTAATATCCCCTCGTCGAAACGATTACACGGTTAGGTACTGTACTATAGCGGTTTTTAGTCGATAGCGCCGATGCGGTTGAGCGGCCAGTAGCGAACGAGTGCCACAGCGATCAAATCAGAGCGATCGACGGGACCAAAGTAGCGTGAGTCGGCAGAGTTTTCGCGGTTGTCGCCCATCACCCACACGCACCCGTCGGGAACGGTGTAGGGATAGCTTACCTGAGTGCCGGGTGCTTGGACCGAAAGTGGCCAGCTCATGCCCGTCGTATAGTCCTCGTCGAGCGCTTGGCCGTCAACGACCACCTTGCCATCCTGCAGGTCGACCGTCTGGCCGGCCGTGGCAATAACACGCTTGACAAGAACATCATGCTCGGAGGTGCCATCGGGGTTGTGAAACACCACGATATCGCCCTGCTTGACGGGCTGACCGAGCTCGAGGCTCACCTTTTGTGCCAGGATCTGGTCGCCAATCTCGATCGTGTCCTCCATAGAGCCGGTGGGCACCACAAAGGGCTCGACCACAAAGGTGCGGATCAGGAAGGTGGCCACGAGCGCGATCGCGATGACCGCGATCCACTCAAAAGCGCCCCTCAACGCGGAATGTTGCGTAGGAACCATACTCACTCCTCGCTCTGCGAATACGAAGCGTCAAGGATCTCCTGCGCGTAAGCGCGCTCCTCGGGCGTGAGCCGCGCCGTCTCGATCAGATCGGGACGCCAGCGGCAGGTGCGCTCGATGGCGTTCTTGCGACGCCAGGCATCGACCTTGGCGTGATCGCCGCTCACGAGCACCGGAGGCACGCCCTCGCCGTTGAACTCGGCAGGACGGGTGTACTGCGCGTACTCGAGCAGGCCTCCATCCTCGGCGGTCGAGAACGACTCGTCCACGTTGCTCATCTCGTCGCCCAGGGCGCCGGGAATCAGGCGTACGACGGCATCGGCAACGACCATAGCGGGAAGCTCGCCGCCCGTGAGCACGTAGTCGCCGATCGACAGACGCTCATCGGCATACGCATACGCGCGCTCGTCGACGCCCTCGTAGCGACTGCACACAAACAGCAGGCGCTCACTTTTGAGCAGGCGCTCGGCCACACGCTGCGTAAAAGGCTCGCCACAGGGGGTAAAGAACACCACAGTGGGCTTGGGACCCTCTGCGCTAATGGCCTCGATGGCCTCTGCGATAGGCTCGACCTTCATGAGCATGCCCTGCCCGCCGCCGTACGGCTCGTCATCGACAGTACGATGGCGGTCGTGCGTCCAGTCGCGCAGGTTATACGCCTTAAAATCAAAAAGGCCGGCCTTGCGGGCGCGGCCCAAGATCGATGTGGACATGACGGGCTCAAACATCTCGGGAAAGACCGAAAGGGTCTCGATCAGCATGTTGTCCTCCCTACTTGTCCATATCGATCAGGCCGTCCATAACGTGGACGGAAATTGTTCCTGTGTCGGGAAGATCGAGCACGACCTGCTCGATCACGGGAATCAGTACCTCGCCGTACCGATCACCCTCGACAACCCAAACATCGTTGGCGGGCGTCGACATGATCTCGACGATCGTACCGAGCGAACCGAAGCGCTCGTCGACCACCTCGCGACCCATCAGGTCGGTATAGGCAGTGTCGAGCGAATCGAGCTCAAAATCGTCACGATTTGCCAGCACGTAGCATCCCGTGATGCCCTCGGCGGCCGTCAAGTCGTCAATGCCCTCAAACGAGACCAGATCGCCATCGCCCGTATCGGTGACGGACACGACCGTGCAAAAGCGGTCGCGCTTGAGCGCCGGCGGCGTCAGGGCGACGCGCATACCAGGCTCTAATACAGAAGGAAGCCCCCGCAGCGGCTGCGCGAGGACCTCCCCCTTCCTTCCGTGCGGCTTGACAACACGGGCGATGTTTTTGTACTGGGACCTCAAGGTCCTAGCCCAGAACCTCTACCTCGACAGCAGTGTCGAGGCGAGCGGCCAGTGCACGGGCGAGCGTGCGAATGGCCTTGATGGTACGGCCACGACGGCCGATGACCTTAGCGACGTCATCCTCGGCGACCGAAACCTCAATCGTAGAGGCGTCGTCACCATCGATGACCTCAAGGCTCACGGAATCCGGGTCGTCGACGATCTGAACAACGAGATATTCGACGAGATCGGCGATGCGATCTGAGAGCATTGCCTCACCCTCGAGCTGTGCAGCGTCAACCTCAGGCACGATTTACTCCTCGGCGCCCTCAGCGGCCTCAGCGGCAGCCTTAGCGGCCTCGGCCTCTTTGGCGAGCTGCTTCTTGGACTTCTTGACGACGGTCTCGGTCTTCTCGCCCTCGTTGGCGGCCTTGACCAGAGCGGCGACGGCGTCGGTGAGCTGAGCGCCCTTGGACTGCCAGTCGGCGATCTTCTCGAGGTCGAGGTTGATGGTCTTGGGGGCGGTCATCGGGTTGTAGCGGCCAACCTCCTCGATGATACGACCGTCACGCGGGGCGCGGGAATCGGCGACGACGACACGGTAGTACGGACGCTTCTTAGCGCCGTGACGAGCAAGGCGAATCTTGACTGCCAAAGGAAACTCCTCCAACCAAGCAGCTTTAGGCTGCAACTACAAACAAACAGCTGAACATAATACGCCATCGACGCGGGCAGGTGAAGTCCGTGAGACCAACTTCTTCGGTGTAGTCGAGGGCAAATCCATATCTTAGACAAGAATTCAGGATTTGCAAGCACATACACGCACCCCACATGAGCTGCGCGGTATACTCATGACATGGAAAGACGCGAACATACATACGGTTATGAGGATGCCATGGGCGTCACGCCGCCGCCCTGGACGGGTCCGGCGGTGGGCCTGATGGACCTTGATGCGTTTTTTGCGAGCGTGGAGATGCTCGATCATCCCGAATGGCGCGGAAAGCCGCTCATCGTGGGCGGAGACGCCGATTCGCGTGGCGTCGTGTCCACGTGTTCGTATGAGGCACGTCGCTTTGGCGTGCACTCTGCCATGGCCTCGGCCGAGGCGCGGCGCTTGTGCCCGCAAGCCATTTGGACGCATGGGCATTTTAATCGCTACCGCGAGGTCAGCGCGCAGGTCATGGCGATTCTCGCCGACGAGACCCCGCGCGTTGAGCGCGTATCCATCGACGAAGCCTTTATCGATATCACACCGGGTCGCTTTGCGCCCGAAGACCCGCTGCTGGTTGCGCGGCGTATAAGCGACCGCGTGGCAGGGCTGGGAGTGACCTGCTCCATTGGCGTGGGCTGCAACAAGACGGTCGCAAAGATCGCAAGCGAGCGGGATAAGCCGTTTGGGCTGACCATCGTGCGCCCCGGAACCGAGCAGCGCTTTTTGGCCGCGCTGCCGGTATCTGCCATGAGCGGCATCGGGCGCTCGGCCGAGGAGCGACTGCGCCGCATGCGCATCTACACCCTCGGCGAGCTATCACGTGCACCGGAATCCACCTTGTCCTCTATTTTTGGCGTCAACGGCGAACGCATGCGCCAGCGTGCGCTGGGACTCGAAATCTCTGAAGTCACGAGTCTCGATGAAGAGCGCGAGGTCAAGTCGGTCAGCAATGAACGCACCTTTGCGAAAGATTTGACTGAGCGTGGGGATATTGAGGCGGCGATTGCGCTGCTGGGCGAGTCAGTGGGACGCCGCCTGCGCCGTCAGGGACTAACGGGCGCCACGGTGACGCTCAAGCTCAAGTATTCGTATGGAAACGGTCGCTCGGCACAGCGCCGGCTGCCTCATCCGACCGACGATGAGAACATCTTCGTGGCGGTTGCACTCGAACTGCTCGACAACATCTGGCAGGAAGGAATGCACGTGCGCTTAGCAGGCATCGGCATGAGCGACTTTGACCATCAGGGCGGCATCCAGACTGACCTGTTCTGCGAAGTCGATGACCGCGGGGCCCAATCCAGCGACCGACGCGACCTCTCCGTCGCCATCGACGCCGTCCGAGACAAATTCGGCGACACCGCCCTATCTTTCGGCCGCCAATCCCGCTTCAACGATTAACCGCCTTTAGGCAAAAAGAAAGCCGGGCAGGTGCGGAAAACCGCAACTGCCCGGCGAAATGCGCGAAGCTAGCTAAAAAGCCCCGTATCAAATGAGCTACTAGAGGAGATTGAGGGGGAGCTGGGGGGCGTCACCCCAGAGCTTTTCTAGGCGGTAGAAGTCGCGGGCTTCGGGAGTGAAGACGTGGACGACAACCGAGCCGTAGTCCATGAGCATCCAGGTCTTCTGCTCGCGGCCCTCGATGGAGAACGGATGCTCGCCGCAAGCCTCGGCAACCTTCTCCTCGATCTCGTCGACAATCGAATCGACCTGGCGGTTGTTGGTACCGGTGGCAAGCACAAAGTAGTCGCACACGTCGGAAAGCTCGGTCAGGTCGAGCACCTGCACGTCCTCGCCCTTCTTGTCGTAGGCGGCCTGCGCGGCGGCGCGGGCGACATCCTCGGCGGCGACACCGCTCGCGGACAGCGAGGCGGCGGTGCGGTCGGACGTGGCAACGAAACTCTTGTGCTCCACACCTTCAAGAATCTGCTCGTCAGTCATGGTCTCGTCGGCCATGGAATACCTCTTTCTAGACACACCCGAGCTAGCGCAGCTGGGCGTAATGGTTGTAAATCGTAATAGCCGTGGGATAAAGATAGCGCCCGGACTGGATCACATAGACCAGACCCTGCGCAAAACAGGAGAAGAACAACTCATCGAGCGAGAACTTCCCCACCATCTTGCGCAGCGCATGGGCATAGTCGCCGTGACGGTTGGGCTCGATGGCATCTGCCACAAAGACCACCATATCGAGCGGCGTCATGTCGCAGGCACCCACGGTGTGACGGTCGACAGCCTGGAAAACGGCCGGTGACAGCTCGGGAAAAAGCTGCGGAAGCTCATAGGCGGCAACAGGGCCATGCAAAAGCGGCGTCGCGGCGGAAGGAGAGCCGGCAACCTTGATGCCATAGTGAAGCGCGCGGGCCACGAGCTCGTCATCGGAAAGAACCTTGTCCCAGTCGTGAATTAAGCCGGCGGCAGCCGCATCAAAGCGGTCAACGCCGTAGACCTCGGCCAGATGAAGTGCGGTCTCGGCAACACCCAGCGAATGCACATAGCGCTTGCGCTTATCTTTCATGCGAACATCGAGCAGCTCTTGAATGCGCTTGAGCAGCGCGCGCTCATCGCCCTCAAACTGATCCTCTACCGACAACGTAGCCCCCATCACTCAAAATCTTCTTGGCCCAAATCGGCATATAGCCTGCGCTTGCGAATGTAGCCGAGCACGGACTCGCTCGTAAGATAGCGCACGCTCATGCCGCGGGCAACTCGCTTACGAATGTTCGTCGAGCTGATCGCCAGCGCCGGAATCTGAATATAGCGCACGTCGAACGGCAGCCCCGACTCTTTGATTCGGGCACGCGCCGTATCGATATCAAAGCCCGGTCGCGTCGCCGCAATAAAGGTAGCAAGCTCAGCGATTCGTTCGGCATCATGCCAGGTCACAATATCGATAATCGCATCGGCGCCCGTAATAAAGTAGAGCTTTACCTGCGGCGGGTAAAAATCGCGAAGGGCATGAAGCGTATCGGCCGTATAGGTTACACCCGGACGGTCAATCTCGAACCGGCTCGCCAAAAAGGCCGGGTTCGCGGCGGTGGCGAGGACCGTCATGGCATAACGGTCCTCGGCAGGCGTAACCGGCTTGTCAAGCTTAAAGGCGGGAGAGCCCGCCGGCATAAAGAGCACAGCGTCCAAGTCGAGCGACTCGCGCGCCTGCTCGGCAGTCACCAGGTGCCCGTAATGAATCGGGTCGAATGTGCCGCCCATAATGCCAAGCCGAAACTCCTTGCCCTCTTTTATGGGCAGCTCGGGCAAACCGATTCCACCGCGCAGCGACATGGCTTACTCGCCCTCCGAGGTCTCGGCATCGTCCGCGGCATCCGCCGCATCGACAACCTCGACGCCCTCATCCGCAGCATCGGCCACGTCAATGGCCTCAACGGCAACGTCCTCGCCAGCGTCCTCGAGCTCCTCGTACTCCGAGAAGTCCTCAGCGCCCTCAAAGTCAAAGGCACGCTGGCAAATGCGGACCTCGTCGCCCGCACGGCAACCGGCCTTCTCGAGCGCGTCGTCAACACCCATACGCGCAAACTTATGCTGCAGGTAAATGACGGCTTCCTCGTTTTCCCAGTCGGTCTGGATGACCATGCGCTCGATAGCACGACCGACCACGCGGAAGGCACCGGGCTCTTCCTGGACAATGCGGAAACGCTTCTCGCGCTGCAGACGGCGACGCTCCCACTCCTCGTCGCGCAAATCGACCGGCTCATCGGAGACCGCCAGCTCGGCGCGCAGCTTAGCCACCTGCTCGCCCACGGCAAGCATCAGCGTGTTGAGGCCGGCGCCCGTCACGGCGGACACGGCAAAGAACATATGTCCATCGTCGAGCGCGGCGCGCTTAAGGTCGGCAATCTTGTCGGCCGTGCCCGGCGCATCGCACTTGTTGGCGACGACGATCTGCGGACGCTCCGAAAGCTCGGCGCCATACTGCTCGAGCTCACGGTTGATGATGCGGTAATCCTCAACCGGGTCGCGATCCTCAAAACCGCCCGTCATGTCGACGACATGCATGATGAGCGCCGTACGCTCGATGTGGCGCAGGAACTGGTGGCCCAAGCCCTTGCCCTCGCTCGCGCCCTCGATGAGGCCGGGGACGTCGGCAACGACATAGGAGTACTCGCCGGCACGCACCATACCCAGGTTGGGCACGAGCGTGGTAAACGGATAGTCGGCGATCTTGGGTCGGGCGGCACTCATGCGCGCGATAAGCGAGGACTTGCCCACCGAGGGGAAGCCCACGAGCGCGGCATCAGCCATGAGCTTCATCTCGAGCTCAATCCAGTGCTCCTCGGCCGGCTCGCCCAGCTGGGCGAATGCGGGCGCGCGGCGCACCGACGTCACAAAGTGCGTATTGCCCAGACCGCCGGCACCGCCGGGCGCCACAACGACGCGCTCGCCATCATGCACCAAGTCGGCAATCTCGAACATCGGGGTCTGCGTCTCGGGGTCGAGCTCGCGCACCACGGTACCCATGGGAACCTTGAGAATAAGGTCCTCGCCGCTCTTACCGTTACGACGGGCACCCTGCCCGTGCGTGCCGCGCTCGGCGCGGAAGTGATGCTTAAAGCGGTAATCGATCAGCGAAGACAGCTGAGCATCGGCCTGGATGACGACATTGCCGCCACGACCGCCGTCGCCGCCATCGGGGCCGCCCTTGGGGACAAATGCCTCGCGCCTAAACGACATGCATCCGGCTCCGCCGTCGCCGCCGCACACGTTAATGCGGCTGATATCGGTGAACTGTGACAACAGAATCGCCTCCTACAAAAAGAGGGAGACCCTTGAATCCTAAAACTCAAGTGCCTCCCACATATGTGCTCTATGAAGGGTGAATTACGCGTTCGCGAGCGGGCGTACGCTGACCCTGTGCTTGATACCCTTGTGGAACTCAACGGTACCGTCGACCAGCGCGAACAGCGTGTCGTCCTTGCCACGGCCAACGTTCTCACCCGGGTGGATGTGAGTGCCGTGCTGACGGACGAGAATCGTGCCCGTGGTTACCGTCTGGCCGGCATAGCGCTTCGTGCCAAGGCGCTGACCGCGGGAGTCACGGCCATTACGGGAGGAACCGAGTCCTTTTTTGTGTGCCATTGTGTATACCTACTCTTTCGTTACGAGTGTAATCTACTCGGCGACGGGAGCCTCGGCAAAAGCCTCGGCCTCTGCCTTGACAGCCTTCTTGGCGCGGGACGTAGCCTGGACCTTCACGATCTTCAGCTTGGTGAGCTGCTGACGGTGACCCTTCAGACGACGATAGCGCTTACGCTTGTGGAACTTGAAGACCAGCTGCTTCTCGCCCTTGAACTGCTCAACGATCTGAGCGGTAACCTTGGCCTTGGCCAGCTTGTCGGGATCGGTGACGATCTTCTTACCATCGTTGAGGAAGATGACCGGCAGGGTGACCTTGTCGCCCTCATTGCCCTCGATCTTCTCGACGGTGATGACATCGTCGGTGGCGACCTTGTACTGCTTGCCGCCCGTGTTAACGATTGCGTACATGTTTACTTGCCCTTCATGCATCAGTTAGTGCAACAGCCGAATATAGTAGCAGGCGATAATACCCCCGTCAACGAGTATGTGGAGCAAATCCACAAGTTCGCACAGGTATGGGGCTGACGAGTCGGCCCTCGTCGTCCTCGCATGCTTGATTCTGACGCTCGACATCGTAGGAGCAGATGGTCACGAGGTCTTGCATACCGGTGGAAACAATAGGTGCATCGACGCCCGGGGTCAAGCCCTGCAACAAAACATCAGCAGCAGAAAGCAAAATCTCCGGACGCATGGAGCCCTCGTTGTCGGCATGGGTGTCGAGCATGAGCACCAGATGGTCCTCACACTCCCCCGCCGTGAGCTCATAGCCAACGAGCGTATGGTCCAGATCAAGTCGCTTGCTCTTTTTGCCGCGTGCGTAGTCGATGCCATGGCCTGCACGCAACGTGTCGATCGCGGCGCGTACCTCATCGGCGCTCACGGGCGCCTCGGGATCCAGGTGCAGGTCGATGCGATACGACAGGCGCGTGAGCTGAGCCGTGAGCGCCGGCGTGCGCACGTCGATGTAGGCAGCCTCGATAGGCGCCAGATCGGCCGGTGATGCAGCGGCCAGACGCTCAAAGGCCTCGTCAAGCGCGACGAACTCGGTCATAAACAGGTCATACCACTCGCAGGTCGACGACGTGCCCACGGGCAGCGCCGACGAAAAGCCCACGCGCATATGCGGTGAGAAACCCTGCGTCACGGCATAGGGCAGGCCCGCACGGCGCACGATACGCTCAATGGTATGGATTAGTTCCAAATGGCCCAGGTACTTGAGGCGATCACGCTTGCCGTAGCGAACGCGCAGCCTAAAGAGCGTGGGATTGTCGGTCAAACGCTCACTCATGCGCGATCACCCATCAATACATTCTTGGCGTGGAGCGTGGGGCAGATTCCGCAACCGGTGCACGACGTGCGGGTGCAGTCGGGCGTCGTGACGCCCTCGAGCGAACGGCGGTATTCGCGCTCGAGGAAGCCGCGCGAGCAGCCGGGGCTCACGTGCTCCCAGGGCAGACGCCAGTCCAGCTCATAGGGCAGGTGCACGAGCTCGTTGAGGTCGATGCCGTTTTTGGCAGCGGCCTCCTTCCAGTTGTCGAGCGAAAAGTGCTCCACCCAGGCGTCGAAGCGCGAGCCCGCACGCCAGGCATCGATGATGACCGGCGTCATATCGCGACCGGCACGGGAGAGCGCAGCCTCGATGAGCGAGGTCTCGGCATCGTGGTAATGCACGCGGACGGCACGGTTACGAACGCTCGTGATGAGCAGCTTCTGGCGGCGCTTGACGTCGTCGTAATCGAGCTGCGGGCACCACTGGAAGGGCGTTGCCGCCTTGGGGATGAACACCGAAACCGAGATGGACACCGAGATCGAGCCGCGGCGCGCCTTGGGCACCACGGAACGGCCAAGCTCCAGCACGTGATCGGCCAGGTTGGCGATAGCCACGATGTCCTCATCGCGCTCGCCGGGAAGGCCCATCATGAAGTAGAGCTTCATGCGGTTCCAGCCGGCCTCGAAGGCTGCCTTGGCCGCGCGATCCAAGTCCTCCTCGGTCACGTTCTTGTTGATGATGTCGCGCATACGCTGGCTGCCCGCCTCGGGCGCGAACGTCAGGCCGCCCTTCTTTTCGCCGGCGACCGACTCGGCCATATCCACGCCAAACGAATCCAGGCGCTGCGAGGGAATGGACACGCGAATGCCCGTGTCTTCCAGACGGCGGTTAAGGCGACCGAGCACATCGCGGATGCAGGAGTGGTCGGTCGTCGAAAGCGAGGTAAGCGACACCTCGTCATAGCCGGTCTTTTCCAGGCCCTGGATCACCGACGAGACGATCTGGTCGGCCGAACGCTCACGCACCGGGCGATACGTCATGCCGGCCTGGCAAAAACGACAGCCGCGAGCGCAGCCGCGCAGAATCTCGATAGACAGGCGGTCGTGAACCAGCTGCGCATAGGGCACGCACGACTGCGACAGCGGATTCGTGGCGCCGAAATCCTCGACGACGCGTTTGTAGACCACGGTCGGCGCATCCTTGCCCTCGCGCGGCACGGTGTAGCCATGCGGCGAGCAGGGCTCGTCGTGACGAACCTCATAGAGCGACGGCACGTAGTTGCCGGCAATGGATGCAAGCTGCTCAACAATCTGCGCGCGCGGGACTCCTTCGTCGCGCAGGCGGCGATGCAGCTGGCAGGTCTCGAGCAGCGATTCCTCGCCCTCGCCGATGAGGATGGCATCGAAGAAGGCCGCGTACGGCTCGGGGTTGTACACCGAGGGGCCGCCGGCGATGATGATGGGGTCGTCTTCACCTCGGTCGGCCGCTAACAGCGGAATGCCAGCGAGGTCGAGTGCCTCAAGGAAGTTCGTCACCGCCATCTCGTGCGGCACATGCAGACCGACGATATCAAACGAAGCGACCGGCGCTGCACCCTCGAGCGAGAGCAGCGGAATGCCTGCCTCGCGCATGGCGTCGCCCATATCGGGCCACGGCACATAGCCACGCTCGCAGGAGATGCCCTCGGCCTGGTTAAGGATGTTGTAGAGGATGGCGATACCCTGGTTGGGCAGACCGACCTCGTACACATCCGGATAGATCAGGCAGCAACGGTAGTCGGCATCGGCCTTGGAAAGCGTGCCCCACTCGTGATCGATATAGCGACTCGGCTTCTCGACCTTGGCGAGCAACGGCTCAATTAAATGAAAACAGTCTTGGTATGCAACGCGCAACGGAAAACCCCTAAGCAGCGAGATCTGATGCGTCCTGATAGGACGCCATAGGACGGGTAGCGCCCGCGACCGTGGTCACCAGATCGCGAACGCGGGAGAACGTGGCAGTGACCACCTCGTTGGCACGGCTGTAGTCGACATCGCGCTCGTAGAGCGAAACGAGCGCACGGCCCATGCCATAGGTGCCCGCGGCGGCAGTGAGCGCCTTGACGGCAAACCCAATATGCGGCGTCTGCTTGACGAGCGCGCGGGTGAACGCGCGGATCACAAGACCGCCGGCAAGCACGCCCGCGACCTCGTAGCCGCGCTCAGGCTTAATGCCGCGTCCAAAGACGGCAGCGAGCTCAAAGAGCATGCCCACCTGCGCCAGCGCCATAACGGGATAATCGGCGCCCGGCAAAAACACCAGCGCACCGGTCGCCATATTGGTGAGCGCGCACGAGGTGATGATACGATTGGCCGCCGCGATGCGCATGAAGGCAAAGTTCGCCGCAAAAGCCGTTTCCTTGTCGGTACGATCGAGAATCCAGCGGGCAAGCGTCTCGAGCAGATACGTCTTATCGGTTGCCGCTACCACGCCGAGCATGGGCGTGGACTCCTCGATAAACGGCACCTCCACAGCAGACTCGGCAAGCACGCACACGGGCGCGCCGGCGATCACGAGCTCCTGCACGGCACTCTCCAAGCGGTCGGAACCACACGAGAGCACCAGCACCACATCGGTATCGGTCTTTGGAGCAATTCGCTCCTCCCCCAGACGCTCGACGCGCACAATGCCCGAGGTCGTCTGCGGCACAAAGGCGTCACGCACCGTCTCGGCCAGAAAGCGCGAGGCGGACGAATCCAGATAGACCGAGACGCGCACCGGCGTATCGGAATCCTTCTTAACGGACGCGCCCATCTTAAAAGCGCGGGTCAGCTTATCTACGGGAATTTTCATAGCAAACCCCTCCAGCGGTTACGCGGCGCCCGAACGATGCCGCCATATGGATTGTACGATACCCACCGTCAGCAGCTGAATCATCATCGAAGACGAACCAAAGCTAATAAACGGTAGCGGAATACCGGTAATCGGCATCATGCCGATACACATGCCGATGTTTTCGAAAGTCTGGAACGCCCACATGCCAACGATGCCAACACACGAAAGACGCAAAAACAGCGACTCACACTTAAAGGCGACGCGAATCGTCGAAAAGATCAACAGCACGTAGAGGCACAGGAGCAAAAAGGAACCGCAAAAGCCAAAGGTCTCGGACAGGAAGGCGAAGACGAAGTCGGTGTGGAACTCAGGCAGAAAGCCGCCGGCCGACTGCGTCGCATGGCCCAAACCCTTACCAAAGAAGCCGCCCGAGCCAACGGCGATAAGCGACTGCTGCAGGTTGTAGGCATCGTCCGAATCGGCATTATCGGGGTCGATAAAGACCGTCAGACGGTTCATCTGGTACTGCTTGATGAGCACATCGTGGCCGAGCAACGAATCAAAGACCGAATCGAGCGCCAGGACGAGGGCCACCAGGCCCACGAGCAGGGCCAGGGTCGACAGCACCCATTCGCGGCGTGCACCGCTCATACAAATGACGATGGCGCCCGAAACCAGCACGACCAGGCCCGAGCCCAGGTCGCCCATGGCAACGACGGCCAAAAACGGAATGGACAGCATGCCGCAGAGCTTGACGTAGTCGCGAACGGTATCGATGCGACCGTTATACTGCGAGCCAAGCGTAGCAATAAAGAAAATAGTGATGAGCTTGGCAAGCTCAACCGGCTGGAATGTCAAGCCGATACCGGGAATCTTGATCCAGCCCGTCATGCCCAGACCGCCCGTATAGGACAGACCCGGAATCTTGGGCGAGAAGATCACGATCAGGTCGATGACGAGCAACGCCGTCGAGAAATTGGAAATACCGCGAAGGTCGGTACGCCAGACCAGCACCGCCAGCACCGCTCCGATGCCAATTCCCAGCAGATGGCGTGAGAACGAAGCATCGGCCTTAAACTGCGAAGCCGACCAGATAATGATGGCACCGTAGGCGACGAGCGCCACAGTAGCCACGAGCACACCGATATGCACCTTTTGGCGAAACGTGCCGCGCGAGGCCGAAAGTTGCTTGTTGACACGGTCCAGGCTGCTGCGAGAGCCGGTCTTGGTTGAACGGAACAGATCCGCCGGAGAAAAATCCATCGCAACCTCCTATCGAACCGAAGAATCGCCCGAGGCCGAAGAGGTATCGGGCTCGTCATAAATCACGCCGAGCACGTCGCGCACGACATGCATCGCGGTATCTGAGCCACCGCCGCCCTGCTCCAGGACGGTAGCGATGACATACTTGGGGTCATCGGCCGGTGCATAGGCGCAGAACCACGCGTATTCGTCCTCGCCACTTTTCTCGCCCGTGCCCGACTTGCCGTATACCTGCGGCGTCAGGGTGCCAAAGTGAGCCGCCAGGGACGTCGATGCCGTGTAAATCACGTCGTGCATGCCGTTGCGAACAAGAGCCAAATCCGAATCGCTGTTGATCTTGGCCTCCAGGCGCTTCTTCTTGCCCTTGCCGTTGTACTTATAGGCATCGCCGTCGCCATCGCGCGACACGGCAGACAAAAACACGTGAGGCACGTACTGTTTTCCGCCGTTGGCAAGACCCATATAGGCGCACGCCATCTGCAGGGGCGTCACCAGGATGTCGCCCTGGCCGATGGCAATGTTGGTCATATCGCCGGCATTCCACTTGCGGTCCTCGGCAGAGGCGTCGGTGAAGTACGACTCTTTCCACTCGGCATCGGGAATACGGCCCGCGCCCTCACTCGGCAGATCGATACCGCAGGTCTTGCCTAGACCCCAGCGACGAAAGACCTCCTGCAGGCCCTCGGGATGTTGCTCGTCATAAAAGAACGCCTTGCCCATGTCGTAGAAGACGGGGTCGCATGAGTTGGCGATACCCGACTGCAGCGTCATGGTGCCGTGGCCGGAATGCAGCCAACAGTACTTGCCCCACGACTTGCCCAGGCCCGTCCAATAGCCCGTGCAGTTGGTTGTCTGCGTTGAAGTGTAGGTTCCAAACTCAAGACCGGCCAGTGCCGAGAGCGGTTTGATGGTCGAGGCCGACATGTACTGTCCGCTAATGGCGCGGTTGAGCAGCGGGTGCGAACCCTTGTCATCATTGAGCTCGGTCCACACGTCATTTGATACGCCGCCGATAAAGACGGACGGATCGAACTTGGGCTCGCTCGCCATGCCCAGGATCTCGCCATTGTTGGGATCGAGACACACCACAGCGCCGTTGCCGGCATTGCTGTAGCCAGTGGTCTTGGCAAGCTCGATAGCGCTCGCCAGTGCCGTCTCACAGGCCTGTTGGATCTTAAGGTCGAGCGTGAGCTTAATGTCAGAGCCGGCCTTCGCGGGCACGGCGCCGGCCTGACCGGTCACATTGCCCGAGGCATCGACCTTGACGGTCTGCTCGCCACGAATACCCTGCAGCAGGTTTTCGTAGTAGCTCTCAACGCCCGCCTGGCCCACGATATCGCCCGACTGGTACGTAATCTTGCCAGCAGAAGCATCATCATCGCCAGAGGTTTTCTTATTCTGAGCCTCGAGCTGCTCGGAGGTAATGGTGCCGGTATAGCCCAAGATATGGCATGCCGTCTCGCCATATGGATACTGGCGCTCGGTACGCTCGGCAATCTTGACGCCCGGGAACTCGCCGGCGTGCTCCTGAATATAGGCAACCGTGGAGCGACGGACGTCCGTCGCGATGGTATGCAGGCTCTGGGCGCCCTCTGTATTGTCCTGAATATTGCGAAGGACCGCCACGTAAGGCATTCCAAGCACGTTGGCAAGATGGCGAACCAGAACCTCATCCTCGGCAAGGTCGCGGTAGGCCACGACAGCAAGTGAGGGACGGTTCTGGACAAGCGCCACGCCATTGCGGTCGAGAATGCGACCGCGCACAGCGGGTGTGGTAACGGTGCGAGTCTGATTACTATTAGCCTGCTTCTCGTAATAGTCCGACGAGACCATCTGCATGCCCCACAGCTTGACGGCAAGTGCCGCAAACATCGCGCCCACACCCGTGGTGAGGATGGAAAAACGGCCCTTAAAGGCGGTCGCCGCGGTATTGCCCTCGCCCTCGGTGGCGCGCGGGGCCGTTCCATGCTGTGTATCGTAGGTAAAACGGGAATCGCCACGACGCATGATGACCAGCGCGACCACGATGGCCACAACCAGCACGATACCGGCGATAATAACCGTCATCTGGGAAGACATCTACGGGCCTCCCCTATTTGAGCTTGCGGGTCTTGGGCTTAAAGCGCATACCCGTCTGGCGTCCGCCACGTGCGGAGAATCCATAGCCGGACTGCGGCACGACGCCGGACATCAAAAACGGAATGGCAACCAGACCCGTCAGGATCGAGGACGGCAGCGCATGGCCGAAGATCGCCACGACAAAGCTCGTCTCCAAACCCATAAACAGCAAGATGATGCTGTAGATCACATTAATGACGAGCGCAAAGGCGCCCACAGTGACGCCGCGCGCACTCGGGGTACCGCCCGTCTGACCGACGGCGCTGTGCACCAGGGCAAAAGAACCCACGGTCAGCAGGAGCGACATAACGCCCACCGGCACGGCAGCGGACAGGTCATAGAACAAGCCGCTGCAAAAACCGCACACGACGGCACGGGTCGGGTCGCCCGAGAACACGCTTAGGCACACCAGGATAATCATGAAGTTGACGCGACCGCCCGCAATGGAGATCTGCGGTGCCAGGCCTGCCTGCAGCAGCACGCACACAATGGCAGCGATCACAAACGTGCGGGAGCTCATCCCCTGCTCGTGTAGATCCATGGACATGCCCCCTATTCGCTCGAGCCGGAATCGGTCGTCTCGGACGTGTCGGAACTGTCATCCGAGCTCTCGTCCTTCATCTTGGTTGCAGCATCGCGCGACGTTCCCTGCGGCGTGCTGTTGGCCGTGCTCACGTCCTCATCCGAGGCCGACTGTTCGTCGGTCAGCGAGGTGATGACCAGCACTTCCTCGTTGTTCTCGGCCGTGGTCTGAGCGCGCACCACAATGGTGTAGTACACGTCGTTTGCCGATTTCTCAACCGACGAGACGGTGCCAAGCGGAAGGCCCTTGGGGAACACGCCACCGATGCCAGAGGTCACGATGATATCGCCAACCTTAACATCGGAGTCGACGCTCACGTACTCAAGACGCAGCGTGCCGTCAGCCTGACCCTGCAGCATACCCTGGGCGCGCGTGTCCTGTACCATGGCGGACACGCCCGAGTTCTCGTCGCCAATCAGGCGCACGGTAGAGGTCTTGGCCGATACCTCGATAATCTGGCCGATAACACCGGCAGAACTCGTCACGGGCATGTTGATGGTAAGGCCGTCGGCAGAGCCCTTGTCGATGGTAACGGTCGAGGTCCAGGCATCGCCGGAGGCACCAACGATACGAGCTGCGGTCGATTTGAGGTTGTAGGTCGATTGCAGCCCGACCAGGCCCTCCAGGCGCTCGGCAGTCTTTTGAGCCTCAGAAAGCTCGGCGACCTTAGAGGTCAGCTCCTCATTTTGCTTCTTGAGCTCGTCGAGCGTGTCCTGCGACGCCGTTAGGTTAGAGAACACGTTGCCAATCGCATTGAAGGGAGCCGCCACAGCCGAGCCCACAAAGCGCACCGGAGAGGTAATCGTCGTTACGCCCGAACGCACGGCATGAATCGGCCCTGCCTCGCCCTCGCGGATGTAAAACGTGAGCAGCAACACCGAAATCAGGCTGAAAACAATCAACGGGCGCATACCCGTTGATTGTCGCTTGGTATTCAGATTTGTGGAGAAACCCGAAGATCGTGCCAAATGGAATCCACCTTTTGGAAATTAAGCATTGGTCTGGACGAAGCCGCCATCAAACGCATTGGCCTCGAGCACGCGGGCACAGCCGTTAACGACGTTATCGAGCGCCGTGGGGCTGACGTTGACCGAAACACCGGTCTCATCGCGCAGGCGCACGTCGAGACCGCGCAGCAGCGCGCCGCCACCAGTCAGCAAAATGCCGTAGTACATAAGGTCCGAGGCAAGATCGGGAGGCGTAGCGTCGAGTGCGTCCTTGACGGCCTTGGCCATCTCGTCGAGCGGCTTGTTGAGCGCGCGACGAATCTCCTCGCTCTCGATGCGCACGGTCTTGGGCAGACCGGTGATCACGTCGCGGCCGTTGACCTCGACGTCGAGCTCGTCCTTGAGCGGCACGGCGGAACCGACCTTGATCTTGATGTCCTCTGCCGTACGCTCGCCGATGGCAAGGTTGTAGGCATCGCGAACGTGCGTGAGGATGGCCTGATCGAACTCGTCGCCGGCAATACGGATGGACTGCGAGACGACGATGCCGCCCATAGCGATAACGGCAACCTCGGTGGTACCGCCACCGATGTCGATGACCATGGAGCCGGTGGGCTCCTCGACAGGCAGGTCGGCGCCGATAGCGGCGGCCATGGGCTCCTCGATCAGGTAGGCCTGGCGAGCGCCGGCCTGGATCGTAGCCTCAAAGACGGCACGCTTCTCGACCGACGTGACGCCGGAGGGAACGCAAACGACAACGCGCGGACGCGGGGTCCACGGATAGCGCTTCTCGGAAGCCTTGTCGATAAAGTAGCGAAGCATGGCCTCGGTAACATCGAAGTCGGCGATGACGCCGTCCTTCAGGGGACGAACGGCCACGATGTTGCCGGGCGTACGGCCGAGCATGCGCTTTGCCTCGATACCGACCGCCAGGATGCGCTCGTCGTTCTTGTCGATGGCGACAACAGAGGGCTCGCGAATGACAATGCCCTTGCCGCGCACGGAGACAAGCGTATTTGCGGTGCCGAGGTCGATGGCAAGATCGCCCGCATAGCTACCGAAGAACATATCCATCAAAGAAAACAACGCAACTCCTGATGTGTTGGATGATTGCTGGAAAACTACTAGCTCATGATACTAGCGCAAGCCCGGCACCTCACTTGCGGTGAAGCGCCGGGCAAAGCTAAATCCCATAAGGTCACTACTGGTTGTCAGCAGCCGAGAAATCCATATCGAGCGAGGAAACGGCCCAGCCGATATGATTGTCGGAGCGCACGAATTTGACGGTGTACTCCTGCTCGCCGCCCTTGGACAGCGAAGCCTTGACCTTGGCAGTCGTCTCGGTCATGGACTGATCCATGCCCTCGACGGACACGGTGGCGCCCTGCGGAATCGAGGAGATGATCATCGACTTGGCGTCCTCGGACAGGCTCGAGGCCAGGCAAGACTCGGCCTTTGCGGTGTCACCGTCGCCGGCAGCCTGGAACAGATCGGTGATAACCGACTCCTGCGAGGGGAAGCCAAAGCCGCGCGTGTAGGCAAAGCCCAGACCGCCCGCAGCAATCAAAATGAGCAGAAGCAGCACGATGAAGACTTTGAGACCCGTGTGGCGATGGCGACGACGGACCTTGGCCTGCTTACGATCCTGACGGTCCTGCTGGACCATCTCGGACTCTGACAGTGTAAAGAAGCCGGTGTCCGAGGGATCGGGCATAAACTGACCGGTCGCGCCCGTAGGATCGAGCGGATCGACGGCAGGAGCGTCCATCGCAGGCGCCGGAGCCGTGGCCATAGCCGTCTGGGCAGACAGCGCGGCAAGCGAATCGTGCACGCGGGCAAGCTCATCGGCCTGCTCGGAGGTAAGCTGGTAGATGCCATCGGCAGTAGCGGCGTTAAAGGCGTCGAGTGCGTCGGAGGGACGGCCGGCGGCAGAAAGCGCCTGACCCATGCCGGCGTTGAGCGCGCGCGTGTCGTCACGGGGACCGGCAAAGTCGATAGCCGTACGGTAGGTCTCCACGGCATCCGCCGGACGGCCGAGCTTAATGAAGCAACGACCGAGCTCGCCGAGTGCGGCGGCAGGAGCCGGATTGGCGCCGTCGATGGCAGCCTGACGGAAGGCAGTACCTGCGTTGGCATAATCGCCCGACTGGAACAGCGCATTGCCCAGGCCCAGATAGGCCTTGAACGGCGTGGCATAGGAAGCATCCTGCGTAGCAGCAGAGAACGCCTGGGCGGCCGTCGTGTAGTCGCCCACGGCGGCGAGCGCCTTGCCGCGGTTGGTGAGCAGCGCGCCGCGCTTGCCGTAGGTGCCGTCGTTGAGGGCGGCAGCATAAGCCTCGGCGGCCTCAGCATACATGCCCAGGTGCATCAAGGCGTTGCCACGAAGGTGATCGGCCTCGCCCATAATCTCATCGGGAGTCTTTGCCGCCCCAAGCATCTGGGCTGCAGCGGAAAAATCACCCGCGCGGTAAGCGGCGCGGCCCTGTTGGATCAGCTGGCTATTCAAGGAAGTCCCCTTTACTCGTGAACGATCTCGACATGGACGATCTCGTCGCCGGCACGCAGCTGCGAAATCACATCGAGACCCTCGACCGTGGTACCAAAGACGGTGTAACCGGAATCGAGGTTATGCTGGGCGCCCAGGCAGAAGTAGAACTGCGAACCCGCGGAATCGGGGTCCATGGAGCGTGCCATGGCAAGGGCACCATCGACATGGCTGTTGCGCGGATTGGTGGCAAACTCGCCCTTGATGCAGTAGCCGGGGCCACCGGTACCGGGCATGCCGTCGGGGCCCTCAAGACCAGCGGCGACGTCGGCGCCGGACATATCGCGGGTATTGGGGTCGCCGCCCTGGATGACAAAACCGGGCACATAGCGATGGAACTTAAGGCCATCATAGAAGCCCATCGTGGAAAGCTCGCAGAAGTTCGCGACATGAATGGGAGCGCCCTCGCCGTCAAACTTGACCTTGATGGTACCCTTCGACGTCTCGATAACGGCGCACTCGTCGCCGGCAAGCTGATACTCGGGCGTGTAGAGCTCTTTCTTAAAACCAAACATGTGGTTCCTTCCTCGTGCGTTTAAAGCATATTTGTACGAATTGTAGCAATAAGCATGCGCTTACATCAATTGCGCACGTAGGTTATGCCGACTATGGCGAACTAATTTTAGGAACGCTGCTGCGGCTTCCAGGAACCCACATTGGCGTCGTACTGGTTCAGTGCGCTGTTGCCGCCCTGCGCGATGGGCGCCAGGATATCGCTTTGGTGGGAACTCATCGACTCACCATCGGGAATGGCCAGCGAGATGTCCCAGCTCTGACAGATCACGTCGACACGCTCGTACATCCACTCGGCAAGCTGCTTTAAGTGGGCGATGTCGTCCGCATAGACCGTATCGTCCTGATACTTAAGGTTGTTAAGCTCATCTTGCGTCTTTTTGATCTGGTCGCGCAGGGCGTAGGCACTCTGCGACAGCTCCTGGCGGGTGGACAGCGGCGTTCGGAGATAGCCGTTGTTAAAGGAATCGATGACCTCGCCGATCTGGTCCTCATCACCGTAGGACACGATGGTCTGATACAGACCGTCGAGTCTGGTATAGAGCTGATCATCGGTGAGCACGGTTTCTTCCTGGACCACCTCGGCAGAATCGTCCTGCTTGGTATCGTCCTCAGTCGCCTCGCCCTTTTGGCGCGTGGGGAAGGTCGTCTGCGCAGCCTGGCCAAACTGGTCGTAGAAGGCAGGCATGACACCCATGGGATCGGCCGTCACGAACCAATAGGCACCGCCGCAAACGACGGCAAGGACCGCGATGACGATGAGCGGCTTGGGGATATGACGCTTGTGCTTGTGATAGGCGTCCTCGTCGGGATGCACCTTGCGCTTGGGTTTTTGAGCATCGTCATGCAGGGAAACGGGCGTGGGAATATCGACCTTGGGGATACCGAAATCCTTATCGAAAGCCGGCAGCACGCAGGTCTCGTTAGGATCGGCGGCGTCCGAAAGAACCGCGGCAGCCGAGGCGGGCGCATGAGGCACCTCGGTATCGATCTGCTCTTGCGTTAGGCGCGGAAAGCCCGCCGTGCGGCCCGCTGCCAGGTCGGATGCGGCCGCGTCCTCGGAGAGGATACCCGGAGCAGGGCGTCCGCATTTTGGGCACGTGCGATCATGCGGAGAAAGACGGGCACCGCAGCCCTCACAGAACACGAACTCGGTGTGCTCGGGACCATCGCCCGGACCCACATAGGCGTTGCAGTAGGGGCAGAACGAGGCGCCGTCCTCGATAGTCTTAAGGCAATGCGGGCAGATCACGGCATCCTCTTTTCGAAGCAATTCAAACAATCGAGGTTAGAGCATAACATCGCCACGGCCCCACAGGAACAAGGCACCAATTCAACATCGCCAGGGCGCGTAGTTACTTCTTCTTTTTGCTTGGCATCGAGACTTTGATGCCTTGGGCGAACTTGGTCACACGAGAGCGCTTAGCTCCGGTACTCTTCTTTTTCTTGGGCTGGGCCTGGGCCACGCCCTCGAGTGCGCGGGCCTCGGCCTCGCGAGCGGTGCGATCTTCGCGGCGCTGCGCCATGTCGGCGGCGACGCGCTTGGCAAAACGTTCGGCCGTCGAGCCCGTCGAGCTCACCTTGCCGCCACCGCGACCCAGGCGAACGCGCACACCGCGGCCAAAACCAGTTGCGGCATGACGACGACGCGGCTTGAGCGAATCCATCATCGTGGCGAGCTTAAAGAACACCGAGCAGGTAAAGACCACGATAACAGCCAAGATAACCATCTGGCCCATCGACAGGTTGGCAATAGACAGCAGCTCCGGGAATCCGATAACGCCCACCAGGATGCCGGCGACTACAAACACAAAGAGCACCACACGTAAGGGCGTGAGAGGCTGCGAGATGCGCCAGATTAGGCTGACGCTCGCCGCGCACGACGTAAGCAGGCACATCGTAGACAGCGTGAGCTGGCTAAAGCCAAACACGCGCGCCACAAAGATGTCGAGCGCCGCAGCCAAAATGACCGCAATCGACGCCGGCAGTGCACGCTTGAGTACGTTGCTCAAAAACGCACCCTTCACACGAGCATTGTTGGGCTCCAGGCCCAACACAAAGCCCGGCGCGCCGATGCAGAAGAAGTTAATGAGCGTCATCTGGATGGGCTCGAAGGGGTACGGCGGCAGCGCGATACACAGCGCCGCCAGGCCCATCGAGAACAGCGTCTTGGTCAGGAACAGTGAGGCCGAACGCTGCAGGTTGTTGATGGAGCGACGGCCCTCGGCCACCACGGCGGGCATCGAGGCAAAATCGTTGTCGACGAGTACGATTTCGGCCACATTACGCGCGGCATCGGAGCCGGCCGCCATGGCGACGGAGCAGTCGGCCTCCTTGAGCGCCAGCACGTCGTTGACGCCGTCGCCCGTCATGGCCACGGTGTGCTCGCGGCGCTTGAGCGCCTGCACGAGCTCGCGCTTCTGCTGCGGGGTCACACGACCAAAGACATGGTAGCGGTCCACTGCGGCATCGAGCTTGGCCGGCGTATCGAGCGTCGTGGCGTCCACATAAGCGTCCGCCCCCGGCACGCCCACCACGCGCGCGATCGACGACACCGTACGCGGGTCGTCGCCACTGATCACGTTGAGGGTCACGCCCTGCTCGTTAAAGTAGCCGATGGTCTCGGCCGCCGAGGTACGAATCTCATCGCGGATGGTCACAAAGCCCACGGGCTCGGCCTCGCCCACCATATCCCCATCGGGCGTAAAGCCGTCCACGCGCGCCACCACGAGCACGCGGCAGGTATCGGCAAGCTCGGCGACACGGTTCTCGACCTGCGAAAACACACGATCAGAGAGCACAAACTGCGCGGCACCCATCACATAGGAGCCCTGCGCAAAAGAAGCGCCACTCCATTTTTTAGACGACGAGAACGGAATGACCGACAGCGGCTCAGACACCTCGACCGGGCGATCGGCGTAATAGTTGAGCAGCGCCTGGCAGGTCTCGTTGGCATCGGCCAAAGTCGCACGCGCGACGTTAGCCAGCGCAAAATCGAGCACTGTGGTATCGACGGGAACAGCCGCCTCCTCCGAGTCCACGCCAAAGCCAACACCCTCAACAGGCAGCGGGTAGGTGCCCTCGACCTCCATACGACCCGACGTGATGGTGCCCGTCTTGTCCAGGCACAGCACGTCGACGCGCGCGAGCGTCTCGATGCAGTAGAGCTGCTGCGCCAGCACCTTGCGGCGGGCCAGGCGCACCGTGGCGATGGCGAGCACCGACGAGGTCAGCAGCACCAGGCCTTGCGGGATCATGCCCAGCAGGGCGCCCACCGTGGACAGCAGCGCCGACGAAGGCACATGACCAGCCAACAGCTCGGAGAAGCACCACGAAAGCGCGCTATCGCCCGGGGTTCCCGCGGCATCCCACAGCCCACTTACACTCGAGGCGAACAGAGCCAGGCCAAGCGGAATCATGATGATGCTCGCAAAGCGCACGATGGCGTTAAGCGCGTTCATGATCTCGGAATTGACCTTTTTGACGTACTTGGCCTCGTTATTAATTTTGGCCACGTAGTTGTCGGCGCCGACATGGATCACGCGGGCGCGCAGCAGGCCCGAGTCGATAAAGCTGCCGCTCATGAGCTCGGAACCGGGCTGTTTCTTAATAAGGTCGCTCTCGCCCGTCAGCAGGCTCTCGTTCACGAGCGCCTCGCCCGAAACCACCACGGCGTCAGCGGGAATCTGGTCGCCGCGCCCCAGGCGGATGATGTCGTCGAGCACGATCTGGTCCAGGTCGAGCTCCACCTCGGCGCCATCGCGCACCGCGATGGCCTTCTTGGAGGTCAGCAGCGTGAGCTTATCGACCATCTTCTTGGAACGCATGGACTGAATGACGCCAATAGCGGTGTTCAAGAACACCACGAACAGGAACGTCAGATTCTTAAACGAACCGGTCAAAATGACCAGGAAAGCCAAGATCACGTTGATCAAATTGAACAGCGTGCAGAGGTTCTCGATGATGAGCTCTTTGACCGACTTGGTCTTGAGTTCCATGTTGCGGTTGATTTTACCGGCGGCGATACGCTCCTCGACCTCGGCGGTTGAGAGTCCGCGCTCGATATCCGTTGCTGCCATACCACGTCCCATCACGTCGCGTCGGTATAAGAAAACCGCCCGGACCATGCGAGGTTCGGACGGTCTTACGTTCGATGGTGCCCCATGTTGGATTCGAACCAACGGCCTTCTGCTCCGGAGGCAGACGCTCTAATCCCCTGAGCTAATAGGGCCAACGGTTGGCATTATACCCAAGTGCACCACGGGCTATCAAAATAAAAGAAAAAGCTTTGCAATTCCGAGGAAGACGAGCCGCAACGGCCCACTTTAGAAGGCAAAAGCGAGTCAGATAGTATAAACTCTCATGCACCATATATACACGGCTCGCGATGCGGGCCGTTTTTGCAAAAGTTATCCATCGAGGTGAGAGGCACACCATGATTGCAATTTTAAAGCAGAGCGCCAGCGACGAGGCCGTAAGCCATATCGTCAGCTGGATTGAGAAAAAGGGTCTGAAGACCGATGTCTCGCGCGGCGAGAACGAGACGATCATCGGCCTGGTGGGCGATACGACCAAGATCGACCCGTTCCTGCTCGAGTCCATGGATGTCGTCGAGCGCGTGCAGCGCGTCTCCGAGCCGTTCAAGCGCGCCAACCGTAAATTCCACCCCGAGGACTCCGTCATCGACTGCGGCCACGGCGTCAAGATCGGCGGCGACCAGTTCCAGGTCATCGCCGGCCCGTGCTCCGTCGAGGGCGAGAACCTCATCCGCATCGCCCGCCGCGTGAAGGCCGCCGGTGCCACGATGCTGCGCGGCGGTGCCTACAAGCCCCGCACCTCCCCCTACGCCTACCAGGGCATGGGCCCCGCCGGCCTCGACCTGCTGTGCGAGGCGTCTGCCGAGCTCGACATGCCGATCGTCACCGAGATCATGGATCCACGCGACGTGCAGGTCTTCTTGGACAAGAAGATTGACGTCATGCAGATCGGCGCCCGCAACGCCCAGAACTTCCCCCTGCTCAAGGAGGTCGGCAAGACCCAAACCCCGATTCTGCTCAAGCGCGGCATGTCCGGCACGATCGACGAGCTGCTTATGGCAGCCGAGTACATCATGAGCGAGGGCAACGACAACGTCATCCTGTGCGAGCGCGGTATCCGCACCTTCGAGACCCGCACCCGCAATACCTTCGACCTCAACGCCGTGCCGGTTCTGCACCACCTGTCGCACCTGCCCGTCGTCGCCGACCCCAGCCACGCCACCGGCTACACCCGCTACGTTGAGCCCATGGCGCTCGCCGCGACCGCCTGCGGCGCCAACGGCCTGGAGATCGAGGTCCACGACGAGCCCAGCCGCGCATGGTCCGACGGCGCTCAGGCCCTCACCCCCGACCAGTTCGACGACACCATGCGCCGCATTCGCGCCATCCGCGAGGTCGTCTGCCAAGAGACCATGGAGTAGCCCATGGGTACGGTGAGAAACGCGCGCGTTAACCAGGGCGGCCCCAAGTGCGCCGGTATCGTCGGCCTTGGCCTCATCGGCGGTAGCTTTGCCCGCGGCTATGCCCAGGCGGGCGTCCGCGTGCTGGCCTGGGACCCCGATGACGATGTCATGACGGCCGCCAGCATGGGCACTGTCGCCGGAGAGCTCAACGACGAGACACTCGGCGAATGCGACATCATCGTCCTGGCTTGCTACCCCGAGGCCTGCATCGAGTGGCTCGAGGCGCATGCCCAGGCGCTCGCCGACGCCACCGACACCGAGGCCATCATGGGGCCCGTGGTGATCGATACGGTGGGCGTCAAGGGCATCGTGTGCGAACGTGCCTTTGAGCTTGCCCGTGAGCACGGCTTTTACTTTGTGGGCGCACACCCCATGGCGGGCACGCAGTACTCGGGCTACGCACACTCCCGCGCCGACCTGTTCCAGGGCGCGCCACTCGTGCTCGTGCCGCCCGCGGTGGACGATGCGCTCAAACTGGAGCTTTTGGGCCAGGTGCGCGAGATGGTGCGCCCCTTGGGCTTTGGCAAGTTCAGCGTGACCAGCGCCGCCGAGCACGACCGCGTCATCGCCTTCACGAGCCAGCTTGCGCACGTGGTGTCCAACGCCTACGTCAAAAGCCCCACCGCCCAGGTCCACCACGGCTTTTCGGCCGGTAGCTACCGCGATCTCACCCGCGTGGCGCACCTCAACCCGCAAATGTGGTCCGAGCTCATGATCGACGACGCCGACGCGCTCGCCTACGAGATCGACCATCTGATCGAATCGCTCGGCGCCTACAGCCGTGCGCTCAAGGACCGCGACCAGCGCTATCTGGAGAATCTCCTTGCCGAGGGCGACCGCATTAAGCGCGCGCTCGACGACGAGACCTCCCACTAGACCACCTATCACGCCAGGTCGAAAGGACCGAAGCTTATGGCGATTACCATCGATATCGACACTGCACGCCCCTACCAGGTGCATGTTGGCACGTTTTTGCTGGAGCAGGCGGGACCACTCGTGCGCGCCACTGCCGGCGGTACCAAGGCCGTCATCGTGACGGACACCAACGTGGGCCCGCTCTACCAGATGCCCGTTAAGCAGAGCCTGGAGGCGTCAGGCTACGAGGTGAGCATCTGCACCTTCGAGGCCGGAGAGGCCCATAAGCGCGCCGAAACCTATGTTGCCATTATGGAGTTTGTGGCAGAGCACGAGCTTTCGCGCTCCGACGTGATCGTGGCACTCGGTGGCGGCGTCGTGGGCGACGTGGCGGGCTTTGTGGCCGCCACCTACATGCGCGGCTGCAAGTTTGTGCAGATCCCGACGAGCCTGCTCGCCATGGTGGATTCGTCGGTGGGTGGCAAGACCGCCATCGACCTGGCTGCCGGCAAGAACTTGGCCGGCGCCTTTTGGCAGCCGAGCGTGGTTATCGCCGACGTGGGGTGCCTGGCCACCCTCACGCCCGAGCAGTTCGCCGACGGCTGCGGCGAGGTCGTCAAGCACGCCGTGATCGCCGACCCGGAGCTTTTCGCCGAGCTGGAGAAGACCCCGCTCACGCTGGAGCTGCTCAACCGCGATGTGGCGCGCGTAGCGCTCATCATCGCCCGCAATATCGACATCAAGCGCGCCGTGGTCGTTGCCGACGAGCGCGAGATCAACCAGCGCAAGCTCCTCAACTTTGGACACAGCGCCGGACACGCCGTCGAGGCCTGCGAGCACTTTGAGCTCGGACACGGCAACTGTGTGTCGATCGGCATGGGCATCATCACGCGCGCCGCGGCTCTGCACGGCATTTGCGATGCTGCACTGCCCGGTCGTATCGAGGAGCTCTGCGCCCGCCATGGCCTCAAGACGCGCTGCGACCTAGATGCCGATGCCGTTTTTGCCGAGGCGCTCCACGACAAGAAGCGCGCGGGCGACACCATCGACCTGGTGATTCCGCACGGCATCGGCCGCTGCAGCATCGACCGCACGCCGCTTTCCACTTTCCACGAACTCATTGCCGAGGGCCTCGGCCAGAAGGGAGACGCATTCGCATGCTAGCCCGCATCACCCCGTCCCCGCTTAAGGGCACCGTTCCCGCCATCGCGTCCAAGTCGATGGCGCATCGCCTGATCATCTGCGCTGCGCTTGCCAACGGCGAGACACACGTCACCTGCAACACCACCTGCGCCGACATCGAGGCCACAGTGCGTTGCCTTACGGCACTGGGCGCTCGCATCGAGACCGTCGAGGACGGCTTCCAGGTCCACCCCACCATGAAGAGCATTGAATTTGGCCTGCTCAAGGCCCTAGCCGGCGGCACGCTCGACTGCGGCGAGAGTGGCTCCACGCTGCGCTTTATGTTGCCCGTCGCCTGCGCGCTGGGCGCAGAAGCAACTTTTGTGGGTCAGGGACGCTTGGGCGCCCGCCCGCTGTCCCCGCTCTCGGACGAGATTATCGCCGCCGGTTGCGATCTGGAGGGTCTGGGCGGCTTTCCGCTCAAGACGAGCGGACGCATGCGCCCGGGCACCTTTGTGCTTCCGGGCAACGTGAGCTCGCAGTATATCTCCGGCCTGCTGCTGGCGGCCCCGCTACTGGCCCAGCCCTCCTGTGTGCAAGTGACCGGCCTCATCGAGAGCCGCCCCTATATCAACCTGACCATCCAGGCCATGAAGGCCTTTGGCGTTGAGGTCAACGTCGAGCGCATTCCCGCCAAGGACGGCCAGCCCGAAGTCACAAACTTCCGCGTGAGCAGTGGCTCGTATCGCACGCCCGGCAGCGTTGCTGTCGAAGGCGACTGGTCCAACGCTGCCTTTTGGCTGTGTGCCGGCGCCATCGGCACCGACCCCATCACCGTCGAGGGCGTGTCGCTGAGCTCTGCACAGGGCGACCGCAACGTGCTTGCCGCGCTTTCGCGCTTTGGTGCCCGCATCGTGCGCTCCACCAACGCCGCCACCGTGCAGTCCGACAAGCTCGCCGGCTTTGAGATGAGTGCCCACGACATTCCCGACCTGGTGCCCGTTATCTCGGCCGTGGCCTCGCTGGCACAGGGCCGCACCTTTATCCGCGATTGCGCCCGCCTGCGCATCAAGGAATCCGACCGCCTGGCCACCACCACCCGCGAGCTCACCGCGCTGGGCGCGCAGGTGCGTATTGCCGGCGACGACCTCATCATCAAGGGTGTCGATGCCTTCACCGGCGGTGAGGTCGATTCGCACAACGACCACCGCATCGCCATGACGGCCGCCATCGCCGCGAGCCGTGCCACCGGCGAGGTCGTGATCCACGGCGCCGAGGCCGTCAACAAGTCCTATCCCGATTTCTTCGACCACTACCGCCTGCTGGGCGGCAAGGTCACACTCGAGGAGGAATAGCATGTCCTCGACCTTTGGCAACGTCTTGCACTTAAGCATCTTCGGCCAGTCGCACTCTCCCGCTATCGGCTGCTCGCTCGATGGCATCCCGGCGGGCATCGCCGTGGACCAGGAGAAGCTGCAGGCCTTCCTCGACCGTCGCGCCCCTGGTCGCGACGAGACCGCGACCAAACGCCGCGAGGCCGACGCCGCCCACATCATCGCCGGTGTTGTCGATGGACATACCACCGGAGCGCCCATTGCAGCGATTATCGAGAACACCAACACGCGCTCCAAGGATTACTCCGAGCTGCGCCGCAAGCCCCGCCCCGGGCACGCAGACTTTCCGGCGCGTGTGAAGTACCACAACATGCACGACGTCGCCGGCGGCGGGCACTTCTCCGGCCGTCTGACGGCCCCTCTATGCATCGCCGGCGGGATCGCGCTGCAGGCGCTCGAGGCCCGCGGCATTCAGGTCATGGCGCACGTCGCGCAGATCGGCGGCATCTCCGACCTGCCGATGGACGATATGGTCTATCGCGAGGCCGACCGCAAGGCGATCCTTTCGAACGACCTGCCTTGCATTGACGCCGCCGCAGCCGGCCGCATGCGCGAGGAGATCCTAGCCGCGCGCGACGAGCTCGATAGCATCGGCGGCATCGTGGAGTGCGGCGTCTACGGGCTTCCCGCGGGCATCGGCGACCCCATGTTCGACGGCATCGAAAACCGCATCGCGCATATCGCATTTGGCATACCCGCCGTAAAGGGCGTGGAGTTTGGCATGGGCTTTGCCGTGGCCGCCATGCGCGGCAGCGAGAACAACGATCCGTATCGCATCGATGCCGAGACCGGCGAGATCGAGGTCGAGTCCAATAACGCCGGCGGCATCCTGGGCGGTATTTCGACTGGCGCGCCCGTCATGTGGCGCATGGCCGTAAAGCCGACGCCCTCGATTGGCCGCGAGCAGCAGACCGTAGACATGGACGCCATGGAAAACGCCGAGCTCTCTGTCCACGGCCGTCACGATCCCTGCATCGTCCCGCGCGCCGTCCCCGTAGCCGAGGCAGCCGCCGCTCTCGCAATTTGGGACGCCCTCCTCGAGGACGCCGCCCAGCTCTAACCCGACTCACCTGGGTTGACTGTCAACTCAGCCATTACGCGAAAGGGGCCTCCATGGACCTTGCCGATATTCGCCAAGCCATCGATGGCATCGACACCACGCTCCTCAACAGCTTTGTCGAGCGCATGGACATTGCCACCGAGGTCGCCAAATCAAAAATCGAGATGGGCAAGGCCGTCTTCGACCCCGCCCGTGAGCGCTCCAAGCTCAACAACCTCGCCAGCCGCGCGCCCGAGCGCTACGAGGCGCAGACCATCACCCTGTTCCGTCTCCTCATGAGCATGAGCAAGGCCGAGCAGCAGCGCTACATCAACGAGCTCAAGGGCATCACGGTCTCGCAAAAGGCCCATGCCACGGCCGCAGCCTGTGACACGCCCTTCCCCCAGACGGCCACTGTCGCCTGCCAAGGCGTCGAAGGCGCCTACAGCCAGATCGCCGCGTGCAAACTCTTCGACGTGCCCGACATCGCGTTTTTCGAGACCTTCGAGGGCGTCATGCGCGCCGTGCGCGACGGCTTTTGCGAGTTTGGCGTACTGCCCATCGAAAACTCAACCGCCGGCTCGGTAAACGCCGTCTACGACCTGCTCGCACAGTTCGACTTCCATATCGTGCGCTCGCTGCGCCTCAAGATCGACCACAACTTGCTCGTCAAGCCCGGCACCAAGCTCGCCGACGTGCGCGAGGTTTACAGCCACGGCCAAGCCATTGCCCAGTGTGCGGGCTTTATCGAGTCCCACGACCTGCACGCCACCAAGTACCCCAACACCGCCATGTCGGCCGAGATGGTCGCCAGCTCCGAGCGCACCGATGTTGCCGCCATCGCATCGCGCAGCTGTGCCACGCTGTATGGCCTCGAGGTGTTGGAGCCCAATATCCAAGACTCGGACAACAACTACACGCGCTTTGTCGTCATCAGCCGCGAGCCGCGCGTCTATCCCGGTGCCAACCGAACCTCACTCATGATCACCACGGCCAACGAGCCGGGCGCGCTCTATCGCGTACTCGAGCGCTTCTACGCACTCAACATCAACCTCATCAAGCTCGAAAGCCGTCCCATCCCCGGTCGCGACTTTGAGTTTATGTTCTACTTTGATCTGGACTGCCCCTTTGGCAGCAAGGCCCTCGACGACCTGCTCGATTCGATCGACGACGTGTGTGAGAGCTTCACCTACTTTGGCAGCTACACGGAGGTGCTCTAGATGACCGATACCGCCGCAACCCGCCCCTACGGCGTACTGGGCCGCGTGCTGGGCCACAGCTACACCCCAACCATCTACAAGGAGCTCGCTGGGCTCGAGTACGTGCGATTTGAGCGCGAGCCCGAGGACCTCGCGGCCTTTATGACGGGCGACGAATGGGAGGGTACCAACGTGACCATCCCCTACAAGCGCGCCGTCATGGAGTACCTGGACGAGCTGAGTCCGCTCGCCGAGCGCATGGGCAACGTCAACACCATCACACGCCTACCTGGCGGTCGCCTGCGCGGCGACAACACCGACTACTTTGGTTTTCAGTGTCTAGTCGAGGAGTTGGGCGTAGAGGTTGCCGGCAAAAAGGTCCTCGTGCTTGGTGCCACCGGTGGCGCCGGCACCACGGCGAGCATGGTACTCGGCGACTTGGACGCCATCGTCGTACCAGTCGGTCGCACGAGCGAGGTCAACTACGGCAATATCGCGCAGCAGTCCGACGCCGCCCTGCTCGTCAACTGCACGCCTGCCGGCATGTTCCCCCACTGCCCCGACGCGCCTTGCACGCTCGAAGGGCTCGATGCGCTCGAAGGCGTTATCGACATTGTCTACAACCCCGCCCGCACGGGCCTGATGCTCGAGGCCGAGCGCCGCGGTATCCCTTGCATCGGCGGCCTGCTTATGCTTGTTGCCCAGGCAGCACAGGCTGTTGAGCGCTACACCGGCCAAGTCACCCCGCGCGAGAGGATCCTGGACGTAACGGAGCGCCTGTCACGCCGCGAACAGAACATCGCGCTGATCGGCATGCCGGGCTCGGGCAAGACCCGCGTGGGTGAGCAGATTGCCCTGCTCACGGGTCGCGAGCACATCGACCTGGATCGCGCCCTCGAGGAGCGTTTGGGCATGCCCTGTGCCGACTATATCGTCGAGCGCGGCGAGGCGGCCTTCCGCGAGCAGGAGACGACGGCGCTGTCCGACATCTCCAAGCGCAGCGGCTTGGTGCTCTCCACCGGCGGCGGCGTGGTCACACGCGACGAGAACTACCCGCTGCTGCACCAAAACAGCCAAATCGTGATGCTCAACCGCAAGCTCGAAGAGCTCGCCCACAAGGGCCGCCCCATCACCGCCCGCGACGGCATCGATAAGCTGGCTGAACAGCGCATGCCACGCTACCGCGCCTGGGCCGACTACATCATCGACTCACGCGACTGTGCCGCCAACACCGCCCAAGCCCTCCTCGACACCCTCCCACCCGCTCTCTAACCAAAACCACCACAAAGGGGACAGGCACCTTTGTGGTGGTTTTTCGCTCCGCCGCACCTCCCGCCCAACAAAAAAGGAAACAACCATGAAAGCACTCGTCATCAACGGCCCCAACCTCAACATGCTCGGCATTCGCGAGCCGGGCATCTATGGCAGCGACAACTACGGCCGCCTGGTCCAGATCTGCCAGGAAGCGGGCGCCGCACAGGGCTTCGACGAGGTCGAGGTCTTCCAGTCTAACCACGAGGGCAGCATCGTCGACAAGATCCAGGAGGCCTACGGCAAGGTCGACGGCATCGTCATCAACCCGGCCGCCTACACGCATACGAGCGTGGCCATCCTGGACGCGCTCAAAGCCGTCGCCATCCCTGCCGTCGAGGTTCACATCAGTGCCGTCGAGACGCGCGAGGACTTCCGCCAGGTGAGCTACGCCCGCTTGGCCTGCTTCGCCACCATCACCGGCGAAGGCCTCCAAGGCTACGCCCACGCGTTGGAGCTGCTGAAAAAGCATCTCGAAAAGTAAGCCTGCAACACTACCGAATAAATGACAGCGGGGAGAACCAACTTGGTCCTCCCCGCTTTTAATTACGCCTTCTTGATCACGTACGCCAATCCAATATCGCAGGCGCAACGCACAATTGACGCGAAGAGCCACGATGCTGGCAGCGTCATAAGCAGAGGCATGGTCTGCCAAGGAATAAACCAATCGACCGCGTGGATTGCAAAGATGGCAAGACTGGCCTGTCCGCAGAACACGAGCGCTTGTTCAAAGGACCCCAAAACCGGCACGTCTTTCAACTTCTCCAGCGCTATGGAAACCCAGCACACGCAGTAGCTGCCGGCAAGAGCGGCAACTGTCGCAACCACAAACCCATCCACGCGGCGGCTCGAAAGCTCAAGCCCACTCAGCGCGGCAAGGACAAGCCAAGCGACACCGACTCCAATAAACAGCAGGGGCTTGCCCACGCTCGGCTCGAGCCCCCTTTGGCGTGCCGTATAGCCAACCCACATCAGCAGCACAATATAGCAGCTCAGATCCAAATCGAGCGGCAGGTAAACACCAAAATAGCGAGACACGCTCAAACCGCAAAAGGCAATCGCGGCACAGACAACGCCCTGCCAAACAGCCCCAATCCCGTGGCGATCAAACAGCCGCACAAGTACATTAAACAGTAGGCGCGACGTAAACAGCGCCGCTAGAAACCATGCCATGCCAACGGCGGCAACACCAAACCCAGGCACATCAACGCCAGAGGCAAACAGAATCGTCTCAAGTTCCGCAACCAGCGTACCGCCCGTCAAAGAAGCGCCGCTCATCAAAAAAGTCGGCATCTGCCACGCCAAGGCAAGAACAAGATATGGCACCAGAAGACGCGGCACCGATCCGCTCAGCAGCTCGCGCCACGGCTTCGGCCTAAACGTATACCCGGCAAGAAAAAAGAACACCGGCATGTGAAACGAGAAGATCGCGTGCCGCAAGGGAGAAGGATTTGGGACGGTGTGCCCCACAATGACCAAAATCATTGCAATCCCCTTTGCAATATCGATCCAGTCGAGCCTTTTGTTTCCCATGGCGAACCCTTCAAAACCGCAGCACACAAGATGAAAAAAGCCCAGACCACCAAGCGGTCCGGGCTTAATAAACGATGGTGCTCCATGGCGGATTCGAACCGTCGACCTTGGGATTAGAAGTCCCCTGCTCTATCCAACTGAGCTAATGGAGCAAATAACCGCACGCCCAGCCAAACAATTCGGCCAAGCGCAAGTAATTATAACCTAGTTGAACTGCTCGCGGTACGCCTTGCAGACCTCATCGACCGGGCCGTCCATGCGAAGGTCACCCTTCTCAATCCAAACGGCACGCTGGCAGATACGCTCAACCTGCTCCATGGAGTGCGAAACGAACAGAACCGTCACATCACCGCTCTGGATAAAGTGCTGGATGCGGTCCTCGCACTTCTGCTGGAAAAACACGTCACCGACGGACAGCGTCTCGTCAACGATCAGAATATCGGGCTCGGTAATCGTCGCGATTGCAAAGGCGATACGCGCCACCATGCCTGAAGAGAAGTTCTTAAGCGGCATATCGACAAAATTCTGCAGCTCAGCGAACTCAATAATGCCGTCAAAATTGGCGTCGATGAACTCCTTGGTATAGCCGAGCAGCGCGCCGTTCAAATAAATGTTCTCGCGGGCGGTCAGCTCGGGGTCAAAACCGGCGCCAAGCTCAATCAGAGGCGCGATGTTGCCGTGCACCTTAACGCTGCCCTCGCTGGGCTCGAGCACACCGGCGATAATCTTGAGCATCGTAGACTTGCCGGAGCCATTGGTGCCGACCAGACCCACAACCTCGCCGCGATGAATATCAAACGAGATGTGCTTAAGCGCCCTAAACTCCTCAAAGAACAGCTCGTGCTTGGCAAGCTTAATGAAGTACTCCTTGAGGTTGGTCAGCGACTCGGACGCCATGTTAAAGATCATGGTGACGTCGTCGACCTCGACAGCCAGAGGCTGCTCGCTGTAATCAACAACAGATTCAGTCATCACAGCACTCCTTAGATGTAGAGGATAAATTTGCGCTCGGACTTATGGAACACGGTATAGCCAATAATAAGCGCAAGAACCGCCCAAGCGACGCACATACCAAACGTCATAAGCGAGGGCGTAGTCTGGAACAGGAAGATATCGCGCATAAACTGCAGGTAGTTGAACATGGGGTTCGCATACATCAAGATACGCACGAGATGCGACATTTGCGCAATATAGTCAGTCGTCCAGAAGATGGGCGTAATGTAAGTCCACGCCGTAATGACGACGCTCCACAGATGCATAACGTCGCGGAAGAAGACCGTAAGGGCAGAGAGCATCATGCCCAGGCCCATGCAGAAGCACATAAGCAGCAGCAGGCAAACCGGCAACAGAATCAGGTGCCAAGAAGGCATAACGCGGAACCACAGCATGACGATGGCGACGGCGACCAGCGAGAAGGCAAAGTTGACCAGCGAGAAGAGCACCTTCTGCACCGGGAAAACCCAGCGGTGCACCTTAACCTTCTTGAGCAGAGGGGCAGCGCCCACGATCGACGTCAGGGCCTGATTAGTAGACTCAGACATGACGGCAAAGGTGATGTTACCCACGATCAAGTACAGCGGGTACATCTCGGGCGTCATTGAGCCATTGCGGCCCTGGCCAAAAATCGTCGAGAACACGATGGCCATGACGATCATCATCAGCAGCGGGTTGAGCACCGACCATGCGACGCCCAGAACGCTACGGCGATACTTGATCTTAAAATCCTTGGTAACCAGCTGACGAAGGATAAACGCGTCCTTCTCAAATTCGTTCTTAGCAAACGTCGCAGGCAGACTGCGAGTTTCTTGTTGCTTTGTCTGATCCGACACGGATGCAACTCCTTTACTCGTAATCGTTGACAAACGAACAGTATAGACCCGACGGCCATGCAAACGATTCGCGCAACAAAACTGGAGAACTAACCCACATCTTAGGATGCCAGGCCCAAACGGCTATACTTTCTAGGATTGAATGTATAAGGAGCATTAAGTGAATTCTGAATCCATCGCCGTCATCATCCCTTGCTACAACGAAGCGCTCACGATCGGCAAAGTCATCGACGACTTTCACCGCGAGCTTCCGCAGGCGACGGTCTATGTCTATGACAACAACTCGTCGGACGATACCTCACGCATTGCCACCGAGCACGGCGCCACAGTCCGCTTTGAGCCCCGTCAGGGAAAGGGCAACGTGTGCCGCCAGATGTTTCGCGATATCGACGCCGATTGCTACCTGATGGTCGACGGAGACGACACCTACCCCGCCGAGGCGGCCAAGGCCCTCTGCGAGCCCATCCTTAACGGCACGGCCGACATGACCGTAGGCGATCGCCTTTCCAACGGCACCTACGCCGAGGAGAACAAGCGTGCCTTCCACGGCTTTGGCAATAATCTGGTCCGCGCCATGATCAAGTGGATCTATGGCTACAGCTTCGATGACGTCATGACAGGCTACCGCGCCATGAGCCGCCCGTTCGTTAAAACCTTCCCAGTGCTTTCCGAGGGCTTTCAGATCGAAACCGAGCTCTCGATCCACGCCGTCGACCACCGCTGGCGCATCAAAGATGTGCCCATCGAGTACCGCGACCGTCCCGAGGGTTCCGAGTCCAAACTCAACACCGTGAGCGACGGCATTAAAGTCGTTGCGATGATCGGCACGCTGTTCAAGGACTACCGCCCGCTGAAGTTCTTCAGCCTCGTTGCGCTTCTGTTCGCGGTATTCGGCCTCGCCCTGGGCATGCCCATCGTTGTCGAATATTTCCAGACCGGCCTCGCTCCGCGCTTCCCCACCGCCATGCTCGCCGCGTCGTTTATGTTCCTGTGCGGTCTGAGCCTTGCGACCGGCTTCATCCTCGATTCCGTGGCAAAGGTCGAAAAAAAGCAGTGGGAGGTCAACGTGTACAGCAAATACGCCTACGACGACCAGCCCGGCCACCCTACTTCCAAGCCAAGCGAGAGGTAAACCACCATGCCGCTCATCTCCATCGTCGTACCGAGTTACAACGAGCAGGAATCACTTCCGATCTTTCTCAAAGAGCTCGATGGCGTCGTTCGCATCATGACCCGGCAAGACCCCGGCATCTCCTTTGAAGCCGTCCTCATCGACGATGGCTCGGCAGACAAAACGCTCGCCGTCATGAAGGCGGAAGCCGCGGCGGCGCATCCATACGCCATCCGCTGGCACTCTTTCTCGCGCAACTTTGGCAAGGAGGCGGCACTACTCGCCGGACTCCAGCACGCAAAGGGCGACTATGTCGCCACCATGGATGCCGACATGCAGGACCCGCCCTCGCTCCTGCCGCAGATGTACGAAATCTTGCAGACCGAAGACTACGATAACGTCGCCACACGCAGGACCACCCGCGAAGGCGAGCCTCCCATCAGGTCGTTCTGTGCCCGTATGTTCTACAAGATCATCAACCGCATTTCCAAGGCCGACATCGTCGACGGAGCACGCGATTTTAGGCTCATGAAGCGACCTATGGTCAACGCCATCATCTCCATGGGCGAATACAACCGATTCTCCAAGGGCATTTACGGCTGGGTGGGCTTCAAGACCAAATGGCTCCCCTACGTAAACGTCAACCGCGTCGCGGGCGAGACCAAGTGGAGCTTTTGGTCGCTGCTCCTCTATTCCATCGACGGCATCGTCGCGTTTTCCACGGCGCCGCTCTCCCTCGCCGCCCTCACGGGTATCGTCTTCTGCCTCATCGCCATCATGGGATTTATCGTCATCCTGGTCAAAACGCTTGTTTGGGGCGATCCCGTAGGCGGATGGCCCTCCCTTGCCTGCCTCATTACGCTGTTTGGCGGCATGCAGCTCCTGTGCCTGGGAATCATTGGCGAGTACCTAGCAAAAGCCTACTTGGAGGCCAAGCACCGCCCCATCTATATCATTCGAGAATCCAACGAGGAATCTGATGACACGGCCCAATAACAGCACGCTCAAGAATGTGGCGTTCTACGCCGCCTGCTTCACGTTTCCCATCGCATTTTTTGTCGCACTTGCAGAGGCGGGGCATGTCTACCCCTTTGGCGACAACTCGTTTCTCACCAACGATCTCAAATACCAATACATTGACTTCTTCGCGTGGTTTCGCCGCGTCCTTTTAGGCGAGGCAAACCTTCGCTATTCCTTCTCACAGGGCCTCGGTATGAACACATGGGGGCTCTATAGCTACTACCTCGCCAGCCCCTTCAACCTGCTCTGCGTGCTGTTTCCCGCAGACAAGCTGACGCTCTTCGTATTTGCCATAACCGCGCTCAAGCTTGGCTGCATCCACATCAGCAGCGCTTGGTATGTGCAAAAGCGCTTTGACCTTTCCAAGCCCGCCGCATTCTTGCTATCCCTCTCGTTCACGTTTTGCAGCTGGACCATCAGCAACCTGCGCAACCCACTCTGGATTGATTGCCTGATCCTGCTGCCCATCTGCGCCTACGGATGCCACGAGCTCATCCGCAAGCAGTGCATGATCCGCCTCGTCATCACAACGGCGCTCAATGTCATGTTCTGCTGGTATACGGCCTACATCAGCATCCTGTTCCTCTGCATCTTCGTATTGGTCGAATTTGTCGATTATGTTGCAGAAGAAGGTTTTAGCTGGAAGCTCATGCTCGATCGGGCCCTGCGATTCGCAGGCGCCATCGTGCTCGGGCTACTTCTGTCCGCTTGGACCTTTTTGCCGACCATCCTTGCCATGTCCAAGGGCGGCCCCGTCCTAGCCCTCGGGCCGCTGCTTAAAACCAGCCTCAAATCGCTCATCAGGGGCTTTCTCCCTGGCATGTGGGTGGACAACGATAGTACACCGCAGTTCTATTGCGGCGTCATCATGATGCTGCTCGCGGTGAGCCTGCTGTTTAACCGCACGGTTTCGATCAAGACACGCATCGCAACGCTCGTCGTCACGATAATCCTGGTCGCCAGCTCCGTTTTGAGCCCGCTCGAGTACATCTGGTGCGGCATGCGCGTGCCCAACGGATTCTATTCGCGCACGACTTTCTTGCTGAGCTTCTTTGCGCTGTGGGCAGCGGGCTATTCGTTGCAGGTGTTCGAGGGCCAGCCCAAATTTCGTCATGCCTATCGACCAGCCGTCGTATTACCAATCCTGACAATCACCGCAATTGAGTTGTTTATCAACGCCCATGTGATGTGGAACCAACTGTACGCAGGCTATTCCGAAGAAGCCAACAGCACCTATGTCGCCACCGCAACCAACACGATCACAGCCATTCAAGACCAGGATTCTGCGTCATTCTACCGCATCGATCGAACGACCACGCGTGCCGATAGCGCCGCCCTCAACGAAGGCCTAGCGCTTGGGTACAACCAGTTGTCTTCGTATTCGTCTGCCAACAACCCGCAGGCCATCGCACTGCTCAACTCCCTTGGATACAGCAGCGTCGGCGAATTCTCGACCCGTTATGCCGAGCCCATTCTCGCCGTCGATGCCCTATTGGGAGTTAAGTACGCCATTCCTGAAAACGCGCCTGCAGGATACGTTTCGGCCAAGACGAATCAGGCCGACTCCACAAGCTCGGTGTACGAGAACCCCTATGCGCTCAGCATTGGCGTCGCAGCCTCAAGCGATATCCAAAACAGCACGCTGAAGAGCGAGAACCCCTTCGAAAAGCAGAACGACCTCTACAGCAAAATCCTAGGCCGCAAGGTCGAGCTCTATACCAAGATCGAGGCCGCGAGCACGGAGAATAGCGATAGCTTAAAGCAATGGAGCGTTACTCTTCCGGCAAGCTCCATCGGGTATCTCTACATCAACAAAGATGCGACCGCCGGCAGTTATTGGCCCGTCGCCCTTACCATCGACCAGCGAGCAATCGAAAACGAGGCCTGGAGATTCGACAATAATATCCGCCAGATTGCGGATGCATCGGACACCCCGAGCCAGCATACGGTGTCAATCGGAGTCGCAGAGGGCTATACAGACATGCCCCAAGACAATGAGCCGGTCTTTTACGCCCTCAATCTGGATGTTTTCGAGCAGATTATTAACGAGCTTAAGGCGAGCGAGTTTATTACGACGGTTTTTGAGGACGGAAGGATCGAAGGCGAGTATACCGCCAAGGATGACGGCAACCTGCTGTTGAGCGTTCCGTACGATGAGGGCTGGAACGCAACGGTAAACGGAACCGCCGCAGAACTAACGCCCGCCGCCGATAAGGGCTTGTCGTCCCTTAACATGCAGAAAGGCGCGAATAAGATCGTGATGACCTACAAGACTCCGGGCGCCCTTGCGGGGCTTGCAGTGAGTCTGGCGACCGCCGCCGCCCTTGTTGCAGCGGGTCTATACGCCAGGCATAAGAAAAGCCGCCGTTAACAAGCGGCGGCTTTTTCTCTCGAAAAGTTAATAACGGCTAGAGCGTCTTGAGGTACTCCCCCAGCTCTTCCTCCCAGTCGGGCATGTGGAAGCCTGCAGCCTCGAGCTTGGACAGGTCGAGCGCCGAGTGGACCGGGCGCGGGGCGACGGGGCCGGCGGCGTTCGCGTAGTAGTCGGCGGTCGAAACCGGCACGACCCTCTCGCCGTTGCCGTTGGCGGCCTCGAAGACGGCGCGGGCGATGTCCGCCCAGGACCTGACGGCGCCGGAGCCGGTGCAGTCGTAGGTGCCGTAGGGGGCGTGCGTGCCCAGCACGTGGAAGATGGCCTCGGCCATGTCGCGGGTGAAGGTCAGGCGGCCCAGCTGGTCGTCGACGACCGTGACCTGCGCGAGATTGTCCTCGGGGTCGGCGACGCGGTCGGACAGCCCCCTCATGGTCTTGACGAAGTTGTGGCCCTCGCCGATTACCCAGCTGGAGCGCATGATGTAGTGGCGCGGGCACCCGGCCACGGCGATGTCGCCGGCGGCCTTGGTCTGTCCGTAGACGGACAGCGGGGAGAACGGCTCGTCCTCCGTGTGGACCTCGGCCGTGCCGTCGAAGACGTAGTCGCTGGACACGTGGACCAGGGTGATCCCGTGCTCGGAGCAGGTGCGGGCGAGCAGCGCCGGCCCGGTCGCGTTGGCCTTCCAGGCGGTCACGCGGCCCTCGGGGGTCTCCGCCCTGTCGACCGCGGTGTAGGCGCCGCAGTTGATGACGGTGCCGTAGAGCGACCAGTCGTACTTGGAGTAGGCGTCCGGGTCTGACATGTCGAAGGTGTCGATGTCGCAGAAGTCGAAGTCCTTGGCCACGCCGCGCTCCTCGGCGAGCGCGCGCACCGCGCGGCCCAGCTGGCCGTCGCAGCCGGTGACGAGGGTACGCTTCGGCGCCATCGGGACGACGTCCTTCAGCATCGGGTGGTTGAGGTCGGCCTCGGAGACGGTGGCCTCCGCAAGCGGGATCGGCCACTCGATGGCGAGCTCGGGGTCGGCGAGGTTCACGAAGGTGTAGGTCCTCTTGAGCTCCAGCGACCAGTGGGCGTCCACCAGGTAGGTGTAGGCGGTGCCGTCCTCCAGGGCCTGGAAGGAGTTGCCCACGCCGCGCGGGACGTAGATGGCCTTACTCGGGTCGAGCGTGCAGGTGAACACCTTCCCGTAGGTGGCGCTGCCCTCGCGCAGGTCGACCCAGGCGCCGAAGACCGAGCCTCGGGCCACCGAGATGAACTTGTCCCAGGGCTCGGCGTGGATGCCGCGGGTGACGCCGCGGCTGTCGTTGTAGGAGATGTTGTTCTGGACGACCCTGAGGTCGGGGATGCCCAGGGCGGTCATCTTGGCGCGCTGCCAGTTCTCCTTGAACCAGCCGCGCGAGTCGCCGTGGACGGCGAGGTCGACGACCTTCAGGCCCTCGATGCCGGTCTCGGCGACGGAGAGGTCCTTCTCGAATGCGATGTCTGCCATGTGGGAAAAGCTCCTATCGAAGAGGTTGGGTAACCGGGGGCGCCCGCGCGGGGACGCAGGATCATCCCCATGCCCTGCGGCCCCGCGCGGGCGCCCCGCGGTGCGGTTCGCCGGGGTCCGGCCTACTGCCCCTGGGCGCGGTAGCGTGCCTCGGTGGCCTCCTTGGCCGGGCGCCACCAGGGCTCGTTGGCGACGTACCAGTCGATCGTCTGCTTGAGCCCCTCGGCGAAGTCGGTGTGCGCCGGCCTCCAGCCCAGCTCGCGCTGGAGCTTGGTCGAGTCGATGGCGTAGCGGCGGTCGTGGCCGGGGCGGTCGGCGACCCAGTCGAAGTCCTCGGGGTCGCGGCCCATCGCCTCGAGGATCATGCGCAGGACCGTGATGTTGTTCTTCTCGCCGTCGGCGCCGATGAGGTAGGTCTCCCCCATGCGGCCCTTCGTGAGGATGTCCCAGACGGCCGAGGAGTGGTCCTCGGTGTGGATCCAGTCGCGGACGTTCTCGCCGCGGCCGTAGAGCTTGGGGCGCACGCCGTCGATGATGTTCGTGATCTGGCGCGGGATGAACTTCTCCACGTGCTGGTAGGGTCCGTAGTTGTTGGAGCAGTTGGAGATGGTCGTGCGCAGGCCGTAGGTGCGGGTCCAGGCGCGGACCAGCATGTCGGAGGACGCCTTGGTGCTCGAGTACGGGCTGCTCGGGTGATACGGCGTCTCCTCGGTGAACTTCGCCGGGTCGTCGAGCGCAAGGTCGCCGTAGACCTCGTCGGTGGAGACGTGGTGGTAGCGGACGCCGTATTTGCGGACGGCCTCCAGCAGGCGGAAGGTTCCCTCGACGTTGGTGCGCAGGAACGGCTCCGGGTCGGCGATGGAGTTGTCGTTGTGGGACTCCGCAGCATAGTGGACGATCGCGTCGTGGCCGGGGACGATCCTATCGAGCAGCTCCGCGTCGCAGATGTCGCCCACGACAAGCTCCACGCGGTCGGAGGGCAGCCCCGCGATGTTCTCGGGGTTGCCGGCGTAGGTCAGCTTGTCCAGGACGGTGACGTGGACGCCCGGGTGGTTGTCGACCACGTAGTGCACGAAGTTGCTGCCGATGAAGCCGCAGCCGCCCGTGACGATGATGTTCTTAGGTTCAAAAATCTCAGACATGAATCTCCTTTTTTCGCCTACTAGAGATGTAAGTACTTAAACATTTGAACATATGAGCCTTCAGCAGAATCAGAATCTTCTCCTGCAGGTTTGTTTCTTATGCCAAACTCTCTGTATCCCATGCGACTATAGAACTCAATAAGACCAGGCTCATTGACAGAGTCCAGAAACACAAACCTTCCGCCAACAAGACGCTGTATGTCAGAAATAGACTTTTCAACGAAAGCCATGAGTTCTTCACCGGTTACGCGACCTATACCTGAATCGCTTTTCCCAAATTGCGCCAACAGAACACAAGGCAAATCAAAACAACCAGTTTCTGGTCTAAGTTCACCAAAAGAAGCCAACTTCTTGTGAGCTGTTTTTGAAACGACATTCTCAGGAATGGAGGCAATCTTTAGAGCAAGGGCATAAAAGCCAACTAAAGCGGCCGCATCTGTATCAAATACAAGATAAGAGGCACAGAAACCCCTCAGGTTAAAATCAAACGTGTTATAACGAACAAAATCCTCTATATCCTTGTTACGTTCACAGCGAAAAGAGGAGAGAACGTCCGAAACCTCGTCCTCTCCTCGCGCATTAAGTAATTGGAGTAAAGAATACGATACAAGCGCCATTTCTAGAAGCCCATCGATTTAAACAAAGAATCGATGGCCTTCTTCATGTCTGGCGTCAAAGACGGATCCGAAGGCGATGGCTTGAACTTCAAATCCTTGGTTACGCCTTCATCATATGCGTCGCACAACGCCTTTACGCCCTGAGGAGAGAGCATCCTAATCGGTGTTTTTAAACTTGAAGTAGCCATATGCCCTCCTTCCCTTAAAAATATCTACTTAGATTATAACCGAAAATACGAACACATATTCGAATTGCCCGATTATCATGAAATTCTAACGCAGCTTCTTACTTCGCTTGCTGCTCAAGGCGCTTTACAAGCTGTTCCTCAGAATGGACAAACTCAAATGGTTCATACTCGCCATATGCGGAAGGACGACTGATGTTAATGAGCTGAAGGTCAGAGATGCCGAAACGATCCTCTATCCTTCGCATCATCTCGACAAGTTCCTGGCCTGGCTTAACGGCCATTACCAACGAACCTTGCTTAGAAAACCACTTAGCAACCAGATAACGCATCAGCCAACTCGCCTCCTCAGTACGAAAGGGATGAGAGCAGCTCGACGGAGAGGCCATCGCGCTCCAGAATATCAGTCATCACTCATCCCCTTTCACCAGGCAATTAGTACTCGCGCGGGCTGTTGACGATCTCGCCGGCGGCGACCTTCTTCAGGTGCCGGCCGTAGACCGACTTGCCGTAGGCCTTGGCCGCCTCCTCGAGCTCGGCGGTCGTGATCCAGCCGTTCTCCCAGGCGATCTCCTCGGGGACGGACACGGGCAGGTCCTGGGAGTGCTCCACGGCGCGGACGAACTCCGCGGCCTCGTGCAGGCTCTCCATGGTGCCGGTGTCGAGCCAGGCGTACCCGCGGCCCAGGGTCACGACGGACAGCGTCCCCTCCTCCAGGTACATCTGGTTGAGCGTGGTGATCTCCAGCTCGCCGCGCGCGGAGGGCTTGACCCCATGCGCCTTGGCGGCCACGTCGCCCGGGTAGAAGTACAGGCCGGTGACGGCGTAGGAGCTCTTGGGCTCCGCGGGCTTCTCCTCGATGGACACGGCCCTGCCCTCGCCGTCGAACTCAACGACGCCGAAGCGCTCGGGGTCGTCCACGTGGTAGCCGAAGACCGTGGCCCTCCCCGACTCGGCGTTCTGGACGGCGCGCGTCAGGTGGCGCGACAGGCCGTTGCCGTAGAAGATGTTGTCGCCGAGCACGAGGGCGCACGGCTCGCCGTCGATGAATTCCTCGCCGATGGTGAAGGCCTGCGCCAGGCCGTCGGGGCTCGGCTGCTCGGCGTAGGAGAGGTTCACGCCGTAGCGCGAGCCGTCCCCGAGCAGGCGCTCGAAGTTGGGGAGGTCGGTCGGCGTGGAGATGACCAGGATGTCCCGGATGCCCGCCAGCATGAGGGTGGACAGCGGGTAGTAGATCATGGGCTTGTCGTAGACCGGCAGCAGCTGCTTGGAGGTCACGAGCGTGAGCGGGTACAGGCGCGTGCCGGACCCGCCGGCGAGGATGATGCCTTTCATAGAATTCCTCTCAGTTGACAATCGTTAGGCAAAAGCTGCTAATTGCAAACAACGATTAGACAAACATATTTATTAAAATTATATGCGCCAGCAGCGGCTTCCTCCTCATTCTCTTTAAAACGGACAGTAGAAACACGTAACTCTTTCTGCATTTATCGCGAGGTAGGAAATGAATAAGTACAATGAGCAGTGTCCAACAAACGAAAGGCAAACAATGCGAGTCGAAACAACCGGAGTATGCAGAGGAAACTGGAAAATCTACCAGCAGCTTAAAATAGAAGGCATCCATGAAGGCTCCAGCATAAAAGCTCAAGCGGCAACGGTTGACGACCGCCGTTTACCTTTGTCTCTTCTAAAATTCAAGGACAATAACGGCGAATCAGACTCATACGTTCTTGTAATCCCCGACCCCGACACCCGATCCATTAAAGTTGAGTTTAGCGAAATCGGCAAAGACGGTCGTAACCTGAGCAGCGACTCCCTTTCGCTCAATTGCAAGAACATCAAATGGGAGTCGCGTCTTAACTACAAAATTAAACCTGACATGTGCAGCAAACTCAGAAATTACGATGACGTTTCAGAGTTTGAGATGGCGACGATTGATTTTTGGCAGTGCATCGAAGATTCAAACGAGTATATCCTGAGGTGCACGGTTAGAACACCGTACCGCAACGACTCGCAAATCAAACTTCGCTGCCTCGATCGGTTCCTCAATGAGGTTGAGCTGAGCATAGTCAACTTCGGCTCAAATGTAACGAGTGTTGGATTTACATCCGAGAAAAAACAACTTGAAACACAGCTCTCGATCCGCATGCCAAAGGCGTTTGATCGTTACTACTTTATAATTGGCGATCAAAATCACCCTTCATTCAGTGCATTTGACTGCTTAACGCCTGATAAATTAGGCTTGCTTCTTGAGGAGACCAACTTCCTCTTTACCCATGCGCAGTTTGACCCTGAATACCCCGAATGGTTTACAGAGCATAAGGCAACCATTGGCGCACTGGAGAAGCAGAGAAAAATCGTCTTCAATAGCGCTCCGAAATTCAGCATCATTGTCCCTCTTTACAACACGCCCATTTCGTTTTTTAACGATATGGTCGAATCCGTAAAAAACCAGTCTTATGCAAACTGGGAGCTCCTCCTAGTTAATGCAAGCCCTGACAATCAGGAACTAAAGGCTCGCGTTGAGCAGGAAACAGCCCGCGACAACAGAATTAAGTCAATTAATCTTACCGAAAATAAGGGTATTTCCGAAAACACAAACGCAGGCGTTGCCGTAGCTTCGGGCGATTTCGTTAGCTTCTTTGACCATGACGACATTCTTGAACCGGACTTGTTGTTCTCATATGCCGAGGCAATTGAAAACAATAATGGCGTCGATCTTCTTTATTGTGATGAAGATAAACTCATGCCCGATGGAAAGTTAGCGCAGCCGTTCTTTAAGCCGGATTTCAATATCGATCTGCTCAGAAACAATAACTATATCTGCCACATGCTTACCATCCGTAAGTCCCTGCTAGACACTCTAGAGCCGAACACAAAAGAGTTCGATGGAGCACAGGATCATAATCTGACTCTCCGCGCCGTGGAAAAGGCAAGGAAAGTTCATCATGTTGCGAAGGTTCTATACCACTGGCGCCTAAGCGAGACCTCCACCGCAGCAAATGCCGATAGCAAGCCGTATGCCACTATCGCAGGTATCAAAGCGGTCCAGAGTCATTTGGACAGGCTTGGGCTCAATGCGAAGGTCGAACAAGCGCGTCGTCCCTTTACATATAAAGTAACCTACGCTGTGCCAGATTCCCACCCACTCGTGTCAATTATCATCCCGACTAAAGACCACGCCGACATTCTGAACAACTGCATTACATCAATTGTTGAGAAATCAACGTACGACAATTACGAGCTCGTCATAATCGAAAACAACAGCACAGAAAAGGTGACGTTCGATTATTACGATAAGTTGCAAGCAAAATATCCTGACATCGTTCGTCTTGTAACTTGGGAACACGAATTCAATTTCTCCAAGCTCATGAACTTTGGCGTTGCTCACGCCAAGGGCGACTATCTCTTGCTATTGAATAACGATACTGAGGTAATTACGCCCAATTGGATCGAGACCATGCTTGGCATCTGCGCACGTGAGGATGTTGGCGCAGTCGGTGCAAAACTCTACTATCCCGACAACACCATTCAGCACGCGGGCCTATGCGTCACTGGCGGCGTGGCGGGACATCTTTGCCAGAGCATGCCAAGGAATAATTGGGGCTACTTTGCACTCAACGATGCGCAACAAGACTTCAGCGCTGTCACTGCAGCTTGCATAATGACCAAGCGTAGCGAATATGAGAAAGTCGGAGGTTTCACCGAAGAGCTTCAAGTTGCATTTAATGATGTTGACTTTTGCTTAAAGCTACGCGAGATTAACGACCTGATCGTATACACGCCCGAAGTCGAGCTCTATCACTACGAGTCGATTTCTAGAGGCGTTGAAAACAATACGGAAAAGCAGATTCGGTTCCACAAAGAAGTCGCATGCATGAATTATCGCTGGGCAAAATACTATGTCGAAGGCGATCCGTACATTAACCCAAATTTCAGCGTGGGAGAACCCGGAAATCGCTACTATCATTTATAAAGTGTTAGCTTAATTCTGCGCTTTCTAATTTTAACCTTATTAAAATGCGACTAATAGATAAGGGAATCGAGGGTCAACCCTCGATTCCCTTACTATGAATAATTGCATTCCATACATGATATACAGTTAAGAAGCGTTTGTGATTCGATACACAAGCAGGCGTTGATTCCGCATGCTGGCCAGAATCCGCATCATTCCAAAGGCGTATTTAAAACCCAGCCCCACTGTGGTATAGCGGTAGTGTGGTAGTAGTTCAGCCACCAAGCAAGTGATGTTGTCCTGATGTAACCGATGTTATCCATAACCATACCGTTTCCGATATAAATAGCAATATGGCCCCAGCGGGCACCAGCACTTGTATGAGTATGCGTAGGGACCGCAACGATCATTCCAACTTTAAGCTGAGATATATCTCGGCTGTAACACCAATTCCAGAACATGTCGCATGCGTCGCCGTTGGGATATGACCCCAGCACGGGGTAAAACACATGGCTAACCCACTCCGAGCACAGTCCCGCCCCAGGAGAAGGAACGCTATGGCAACGATTAACGATCTGGGACTGCAAGGAGGCGCGCGCGGAGTGCTCAGGCTCCACCCAAGCACCTGAGGCATTAAAGAAATACTCGGAGTCTCCAATTCTGTTCCAGCCATTTACCATTTGTCCAGAAGACATAAGGTAGTACCACGTTCCATCATCATCGAGGAACCAGCCAGTATTCATAGCTCCGGATTCGTTGTCGAGGTGATACCACCTACCGTCAATGAATCGCCAACCGCGCTGCAGAACCCCATCTGAGTCTGTGTAAAACCACACCTGTGCAGCTGAGGACCAATACCAGCCAGCGACAGGCTTTCCCTCGGGATCCCTGAGCTTAATTCCACCCGCGCCGTCCTTGACGCCCGAAAGCACAATCGCACCACTGCTGCACGCATAATATACGTTTTCATCTTGTGAGAAGACCCAAGTGTTGCACTTTAATGCACCGCCGCTATCCGGATCCAAATAATAAATGGAGCCATTTACAGTTTGAAATCCTTCCAGCATGGCGCCATTATTATTGGGGTCTAGCAAATACCAGCTAGAACCATTGTAAAACCACCCGGTACGAATCTCTCCCGATGCGTTGGAGCAATACCATGCCCCATCGTTAATAAACCAACCGGAGCTCATAGAACCGGATTCGGAAAAATGATACAAAGAGCCGTTAACAAGCCTAAAGCCCGTAGCCATTAATCCAGAAGGCTCAAGCCAGTACCAAGTATTGCCAAGGAGTAACCACCCGGTCTGCATAGCGCCCGAACTGTCCAAATAGTACCAGCTATCATCAATTAAAACCCAGCCGGTCTTCATTGAACCCGATGTCTCGTCAAGGTAGAACCAGCGCCCACCGGTGGCAGCCCATCCCTTCAAATGTGCACAGGAGTTAGAAAATAAATGCCAGCCATCGTTCAAGTATTTCCAGCCAGTAGCTGCATAACCTTCGGAATCAAAATAATACTCCGCCCCTCTAATGGACAGAAAACAGTTTGACGGCCAACCACCAGCCTCATATCTCCACCACCATTTACCGTTTTGGTAGGCCCAAGAACCAGGAAGAGCGATGTTATTATCAGAGGAACGAACGATCTGGAACGACAGTTGAGAGGTAACGCCGGCGTAATTCCCTAGCCCATTCACTCTTATAGTGGCGCAGCCAGGGGCAACATTATCTGAATACGTGACTTCATAATCGATTCCGCTTGCTAGCACAGAACCGCTGGCAGTCAAAACAGAGACATCAGGAGTAATCACATCGCCAGTATATTCATATATCGACGAATCGATAGATGCTTTGAAATTATCGGAATCCAAAGTCAAACGATCGCTACCTGATGTCCCAAATGCTTCCTGACCCGATTGAACCAAAGAGCCATCAGTGCCTTCAGCCACGCAATCTTCAGTTAATGAAAATGCGATTGCGGGCCATAAAAGAGAGATGAAACAAATAGATGTTAGACAAACCACGCTGATTAAACTCAGATGTCGATTTTTCATCATTTTTCTCTTCTCGCCAAATCAAATTAACCTTTGAATATCCAGATGCAGTCGACCCAGAGATGCAGTTCCCAAATTAATTAATATGCAAGACAACTCGCTTGATACGTTGCACCAGATAAAACGATAAGACACTCAACAGGTACCGTCAAGATTCTTTCGCAAATTGATCGAGGCGGCCTCGGCCCCGCCTTGCTCTAGCCCTCCGCCTTCTTGCTCAGCTCGTCCATCTCCTCCAGCTTCGACATGTCCAGGTACCTCCTCTTGCCCCATTCGTGCTCCACGATGTACTTCAGCCTCGCCGTCACCAGCATCAGGGCCGAGTTGCCGTCCGGGAAGGTCCCTACGACTCTCGTCCTCCGCCTGATCTCGCGGTTGATGCGCTCGATACCGTTATTGGTCCGGATTCTGCGCCAGTGCTCCGGCGGGAAGTCCGTGTAGGCGAGAGTCTCGGAGAAGCCGTCGCGCACCGTCCTCGCGGCCGCGCCGAGCCTCATCCCGTCCAGCTCGTCCGCCACCTCCGCCGCCTTCCTCGAGCACGCCTCGCGCGATTCCTGCGCGTGAATCGCCTTCAGCATGCGCGCCACGGCCTTCCTCCTGGTCACGGGCACCCTTCCCAACACGTTTCGGTAGAAGTGGACCGTGCAGCGCTGGTAGCGTGCCCCGGGGAACACCTCCTCGAGCGCACCGAGCATCCCCGCGCACTTGTCGCCGGTGACGAGCCGCACGCCGGAGAGCCCGCGCCCCCTGAGCCACGAGAAGAACTCGCGCCACGAGTCCGCCGACTCGGTGTAGCCCTCCGCGCAGCCGATGACCTCCCGGTCGCCGGTGGAGTTGACGCCGATGGCCACCAGAACGGCCACGTTCTCGTAGGACCCTCCCCAGCTGCGCTTGAGGTAGATGCCGTCGACGAAAACGTAAGGGTAATCGCCCTCGAGCGGCCTCTGGCGCCAGGCCTCGATGGACGCGAACGCCTTCTCGTTGAGGTTGGAGACGGTGCCGGAGGACACGGGCGCTCCCC
>NZ_JAQLDQ010000056.1 GCF_028209395.1 Collinsella aerofaciens | reverse complement strand
CTCGCTCATATGACCCAATCCACTGTCAAGGGCCACAATGGCCCCGCCGACCGCTTGCAATCGGTCGGCGGGGCCTGCCGTTAAACCCGTCCCGGTCCGCCCCCGGCATGTCATCGACGCCTTCGGCTCAGTCTCATATCCGCGGATACCGCTCCGGCGGCCCGCAATCCTCTCCTTCGGCGGGGTTCCCCTAGTCTGTCTTCGCGCATGCGGCGGCCGCCGCGCGCACAGCGAGAACGGGGGTGTCCCCGAAGGCTGCCCGGCTCGCCGGGACGGGGGCTTATGTCTATTCCGCGCCCTCCCGGCACATCGTGCCGAGGGCCCACAGCCACCTCACGAGCTCGGCCGCGGTGGCCGCGTTCGCCTTCGCCTGCGGCATCCCGCGGGCGATCATCTCCTCGCGGCGGCGCAGGAGCCTCTCGGACCCCTTCCTCCCGTGCATCCTTATCTCGAGGGGCACGCCGGAGCCCTTGGGCATCAGCTTCGGCTGGTGGCCGGCCTGGGCATAGCACCAGGACCCCTCGACAGCCAGCTTCCTGACGAGCGCGTTGCCGGCCCCGCTGATTCCGCCGAGGCGCACGGAGTCCGCGCTCGACCTCTGCTTCGGGGCGAGGCCGAAGTAGGCCGTCACCTGCCTGCCGGAGCGGAACCTCGAGAAGTCGCCGACCTCGGACGCGAAGGCGGCGGCGAGCGCGAACCCGCACCCCTTGATCGACTGGAGCGCCTCGACCTCGGCCGAGAGGGGGCCCGCCGCGACGGCGGCCCTGTATTCGGCGAGGAGGGCCTCCCTCGTCTCGTCGGCCGCCTCGACCTCGTTCCTCAGCGCCGCAAGCGCCCGGATGCCTCCGTCGTCGGCGGGGTGTATGCCGTCGAGCCACCTGAGGAAGCCGTACGTCCAGTACTTCCGGGGGTTGCCGGCCGGCGTCGTGCCACCGTAGACATAGCCGCGGCGGGCTAGGAACGCCAGGAGCCGCTGCTTCGCCGCCGCGAGCCTCGCGGTCGCCGCGTCGTGGG
>NZ_JAQLDQ010000055.1 GCF_028209395.1 Collinsella aerofaciens | reverse complement strand
GAGATCTACACCCCTATGGTCGTCGGCAGCGTCAGATGTGTATAAGAGACAGGTATAAGAGACAGGCTATCCGATAGACTGGGAAAGGCTATACTTGAAAAAGAGCAAAACGGCACAAAGGCATTCAAAGCCGAGAATGACAAGGAGTATTATAGACAACAAATGGACAACGCAAGGACAACCAGTAACCGATTAAGGACGGAGAACCAAGAACTAAAGACCGAAACCAAGGAATTGAAAAAAGAACTTGGTAAGATGAAAGACTTGTTCAATTCCGAACAACTGGAGGCTTTAAGGCATCATTTCCCAAACATATCAAAAGCTATGGAAGAGGGGAAAGACCTACTCAAGCAAATCACCAGAAGCAGAGGTTTCGGTATGGGTATGTAACCCCCCCCCGCCCCCAAAGGGGGAGCGACCAAACGGCAGCCTCTCTCAATGGAGTGTTACGTCGTTCGGATTCGGAAGAAATTTTGCAGGGTTCGGAAAACGGTTGTGTGCTTATTCTAAAAAAAGTTTATGGTGTGGCGCTCGTCGGGACGGGTGGTCCCGCCCCTTGCCGCTGGGCGCTCCCCGACCGATGATTTTTAAGTGACTGATTTTGTGCTGTTTTGGGGGTATATTAAGAATAGAAGAAATAGAATAAGTTAAGTACTTGATACACAATATAGGGCATTTTCCATATTGGAAATTCTCATTTTCCAATCTAGAAAATACTGATTTCCTAATATAATACTAAACAGGAAAATAATATTTCCCTTAATATTGTTTTTATGGAAAATAATAGTTTACTTTGTGGAGAATAATATTTCCCAAAAACACATCAAAATGGAAAATAAAAAAGCAGTTAAGTTAACCGATTTTCAAAAGAACGAAGAAAATCCTTTTATGAAACAAGCTATAGAAGGTATTGAAAATCATGTTGTTAAAAAGTATAAGAGTAATAGTGGTGGCGATAAGAGAGCCGTAGTAGCTTTAGCCGACACTGAAACTGGAGAAGTGTTTAAGACTTCGTTTATCCGTCAAATAGAAGTAGATGAAGAACAATTCACTAAATTGTATCTTTCTAACTTTGCTGCATTCTTTGACCTATCACAAGCAGCTATTCGGGTTTTTGGTTACTTTATGAC
>NZ_JAQLDQ010000054.1 GCF_028209395.1 Collinsella aerofaciens | reverse complement strand
CCGGGCGCAGGTCCGGCTGGGGAGCGGAACGGCATGGGAGGGCCGGCCGCAGCGGGTGACAGCCCCGTACGCGAACCCAGACCGGACGGCGCGACGCGGTCCCTGAGTAGGGCCGGGCACGTGAAACCCGGTCCGAACCTGGGTGGACCACCATCCAAGCCTGAGTACTACCCTGTGACCGATAGCGCACCAGTACCGTGAGGGAAAGGTGAAAAGCACCCCGGGAGGGGAGTGAAACAGTACCTGAAACCGTGCGCCCACGAGCAGTCGGAGCACCCTTGTGGTGTGACGGCGTGCCTTTTGTAGAATGAGCCAGCGAGTCGCTGGCGCGGGGCGAGGTTAACCGAAAGGGAGCCGTAGCGAAAGCGAGCCTTAACAGGGCGACTTGAGTCCCGCGCCGCGGACGCGAAGCCGGGTGAGCTATCCGTGGGCAGGCTGAAGCGGGGGTAAGACCCCGTGGAGGGCCGAACGCACGTCGGTTGAAAACGGCGGCGATGACCTGCGGATAGGGGTGAAAGGCCAATCAAACCCGGAGATATCTCGTTCTCCCCGAAATAGCTTTAGGGCTAGCGTCGCGCGTTCACCGCCGGAGGTAGAGCACCGGATGGACGAGGGGGCTTCGCCGCCTACCGAATCCAACCGAACTCCGAATGCCGGCGGCCCAGAGCGCGGCAGTCAGAGCATGTGGGCTAAGCTGTGTGCTCGAGAGGGAAACAGCCCGGACCGCCCGCTAAGGTCCCCAAGTTCCAGCCGAGTGGCAAAGGATGTGCGTCCGCCCAGACAACCAGGATGTTGGCTTAGAAGCAGCCATCCATTCAAAGAGTGCGTAACAGCTCACTGGTCGAGTGGACATGCGCCGACAATACACGGGGCTAAGCTGGACACCGAAGCGGCGGGATTTTGATTTTCAGAATCGGTAGGGGAGCTTCCCATGGGCGGTGAAGCCGCCGGGCGACCGGCGGTGGAGCGCATGGGAGTGAGAATGCTGGCATGAGTAGCGAGAGACGAGAGAGTAACTCGTCCGCCGTGAACCCGAGGTTTCCTGGGCAAGGCTAATCCTCCCAGGGTCAGTCGGGGGCTAAGGCGAGGCCGGAAGGCGTAGCCGACGCGCAGCAGGCAGACATTCCTGCACCGCGCACGCGGCGCTACGACCGACGGGGCGACGGATGGGGGTGGCTCGGCGGGGTTCTGGACGTC
>NZ_JAQLDQ010000053.1 GCF_028209395.1 Collinsella aerofaciens | reverse complement strand
TAAATCGCAGAAAAGAATCGAGTCTGGAAGAATGATCTTCCATCTCTCTCCTATCGCTATGCGGCTCTCAAGGTACGCGGGTGCGACCCCGGGGACCGGGTGCTGCGGGGACTTCCCCCGGGCGACATCCACCGGACGGGCTCCTGCCCTCTATTCGAGTTAAAGTTTGTCTCTCTAAGAACTTATCTCCCTAGAAAGGAGGTGATCCAGCCGCACCTTCCGGTACGGCTACCTTGTTACGACTTCACCCCCCTCACCCTCCACACCTTCGGCGCCTCCCCCCTTGACGGTTGGGCCGGCGACTTCGGGTGCAGACGACTCGGGTGGTGTGACGGGCGGTGTGTACAAGGCCCGGGAACGCATTCACCGCGGCATGCTGATCCGCGATTACTAGCAACTCCGACTTCATGGGGGCGGGTTGCAGCCCCCAATCCGAACTGGGGCCGGCTTTCCGGGATCCGCTCCCCCTCGCGGGGTGGCATCCCTCTGTACCGGCCATTGTAGCACGTGTGCAGCCCAGGGCATAAGGGGCATGATGACTTGACGTCGTCCCCGCCCTCCTCCGCCTTGACGGCGGCGGTCCCGCGTGGGTTCCCGGCATCACCCGATGGCAACACGCGGCGGGGGTTGCGCTCGTTGCGGGACTTAACCCAACATCTCACGACACGAGCTGACGACAGCCATGCACCACCTGTATGGGCTCCTCTCGGCCACGGGGTCTCCCCCGCTTCACCCATATGTCAAGCCCTGGTAAGGTTCTTCGCGTTGCTTCGAATTAAGCCACATGCTCCGCTGCTTGTGCGGGCCCCCGTCAATTCCTTTGAGTTTTAGCCTTGCGGCCGTACTCCCCAGGCGGGACGCTTAATGCGTTGGCTGCGGCACGGGGGGATCGTCCCCCCACACCTAGCGTCCATCGTTTACGGCTGGGACTACCAGGGTATCTAATCCTGTTCGCTCCCCCAGCTTTCGCGCCTCAGCGTCGGTCTCGGCCCAGAGGGCCGCCTTCGCCACCGGTGTTCCACCCGATATCTGCGCATTCCACCGCTACACCGGGTGTTCCACCCTCCCCTACCGGACCCAAGCCGCGGAGGTTCCGGGGGCTTCGGGGGGTTGAGCCCCCCGCTTCGACCCCCGGCCTACCGGGCCGCCTACGCGCGCTTTACGCCCAATGAATCCGGATAACGCTCGCCCCCTACGTATTACCGCGGCTGCTGGC
>NZ_JAQLDQ010000052.1 GCF_028209395.1 Collinsella aerofaciens | reverse complement strand
CTTGGTAGTATTCATAATACTGCTTGTAGTTGTCCCGGTCTTTGGCTGCATCCGTCCAAAGATAGCACATGAAACAAGCGAACAATAGGGAGATAACAGCACAAAGGATTGAGTAGAACGAAATTCGTTTGTCCACATAACCGCCGTTTTTCATTCTGTACCCCTGCCGTTCAAAGTCCGCCAACACGTTTTTTAGGCGATTTTCGGCACTTTCAAGGCTTTTCCCGGCTATTTGTACCTTTCGGGCTGTTGCGTCCTCTATGCGCTTCGTATAGACTTCAACACGCTTTAGTTCTTGATACACCAGTTCTACCGCAAGCTGCGGGTTTACCCTTGGCGTTGTATCTTTTCTTTTCCGGGGGCTGTACTGTCCCTGCTTAACGTTGGAAGCTGCCGCTTCCGGGTGTGAGTTTGTTTCCATGAGATATGTTCATTGAGTTGCACTTCAGTTTGCTTTGTGTCCGCTCGATATGGGCGAGAGTGTAGCCTTTCCCTATCTCGCTTGCCTTATACTCCGTACCGCTTCGGGCTGTGACATAGTAGCCGTTAAGTTTCCCGGTGCTTGCCCTGGCTTCCCGGACTTTAAAACCTCTCTTACCAAGTTCTTCCTTGAATTTGGTAAAGTCAAAGCCCTGCATCTTCTTCAATACGCCGTCCATGGCTTCCTTGATTTCCGCTTTGTTGACTTTGCCAATGTCCTGCGACTGTACAAAGTTCCGTTCCTTGGCTATGGCATTGGCGGCTTCCGTTGCCTTTTTCCCTATCCAGTTGTCCCGGTACAGTTCCCCGGAAAGGGAAACCCGGTTTGCCAGTATGTGCAGGTGGGCTTGCTCTTTCTTGCTCTCCGTACCGCTGTGCCGGATGATGATGTACTGGTGGTTCGCCAACCCCATGCGCTGCATGAAGTCGTTACCAAGTTCCGCCCAGTCCGCATCCGTAAAGGTGGCGCTTTCCTCTATCGAGGGGCTGACCTCGAAACGTAGGCAGTTGTTTTTTACGTTCGGAAAATCAATGTGATACGGTTTCATTTCCTGCACCATTTCCGCACCAGTACACCCATAAAGTTCATGCCGGGCTATCTCGGTGGCTACTGCCTGCCCGTTTATCTCTTTGGCGAGGTCGTACTCCAATGCCGCCACACCATGTGATATGCTTTTCCCTTTCCCTATCATCGTGAGAGTATTTTTTTGAGCTCTGTAATTAGTGCCCGGTTCTCCTCGAACACTTCCCGGTACTGGCGACCACCGAAGTAGTTGTTCAGCCGTTGGAGCGTTCCTTTCAACTGGGCTATGTCCCGGAGAAGCTGCCGTTCCTCCTCGGTGTACCTCTCCCTTGGGCGCCCCCCAAGGGACAAACTCCGGCAGTATTCCGATACGCTTAGACTGCACCGGGCTGCCTGCTCCGCAAGTGCGTCCTTTTCAAGTTCGGTACACCGGAATGTAAT
>NZ_JAQLDQ010000051.1 GCF_028209395.1 Collinsella aerofaciens | reverse complement strand
TGAACTGCGTCCCAAATCTTGGACGCCCTAAATAGCGACTAGGCCGCGAGGGCCTGATTCCGGAACTCCTCCGGGGTCAGGCCCTTCAATCTTACCTGCCTCCGGCTCGTGTTCCAGTGGACTATGTATTCCTCCAGGTCGCGTTTGAAATCCTCGAACGTCTCCCACTCGCGGCCCCGGTAGAACTCGTCCTTGACGTGGCCGAAGAGCTGCTCGGTGGCGGCGTTGTCGATGCAGTTCGCCTTCCTGGACATGCTCTGGACGATGCCGGCGGCCTCGAGCCTGGATGTGTACGAGGCGTGCTGGTACTGCCAGCCCCGGTCCGAGTGCATGGTCGGGGCGGCGCCCTCGGGGATCTTGGACAGCAGCTCGTCGAGCATCCTGACCTGCTGGGCCATGTCGGGCGTGGTCGATATGTCGCTCGCCACGATCTCCTTGGTGCAGAAGTCCAGCGTCGGGGCCCAGTAGGCCTTGCCGCCCGCCACCTTGAACTCGGTGACGTCCGTTCCCAGCTTCCGCCACGGGGCCCCGGCGTCGAAATCCCTCGCGATCACGTTCTCGAACGTCCTGCCGACGACGCCCCTGTACGAGTTGTACCTGTGGTAGGCCGTCTCGCGTCTGATACCGCAGCGAATCCCCATCTCGCGCATCATCTTGAGCACGGTCTTGTCGGCTATCACGGCCCCCTCTTCCGCCCTGAGGCACATCGCTATCTGCCGGTGCCCGCAGCCGTTGGCGGTGCGCGAGAAGATCTCGGCGGCCGCCTCCCAGAGCTCGGGGCGCGTGGGCCTCGGCGGGTGCGCGAGGGCGTAGTAGTAGGTCGACCGCTTGAGCTCGGCGCATGCGAGCAGGTGCCCGAGCGCGTGCCCCTCGGCGCGCAGGGCCGCGACCGCTTCGGCCTTCGCCCTGGTCAGAGCCCGTCCCTCTCGACCAGGGCGCGTAATTTTTTTAGGTAGGCCACCTCGGCCTCGAGCCTACGGCACCGCTCCTCGAGCTCCTCCTCGCGGGTCCGCGGCCTCGCCTTGGAACCCTTCGGCCGGCCCTTGGGCCTCGGGCGCAGGGCCTCCGCGCCGCCCCGGCGGTATAGCGCGCACCACTTCTTGAGCGGCGACATCGACATTATGCCGAACGCCGCCATCGCCTCGGTCTTCGTCATGCCGCCGTCGACGACGGCGGAGGCGGCGGCGACCTTCTGCTCGTATGTGTACCTGCCCTGCTTTCCGTCCATGCGCAGCAGCACCTCGCTCCCGAATGCGCGGTATATCTCCTGCCATCTTCTCACGGCTTCCACGGGAAGCGAAAGGGCAATCGCGGCAGATTTATACCCGTGCCCGAGCTCGAAGAGCCCTATGGCCGCCTTCCTGGCCTCGATATCATGCTTCACTCTCAAATCAACGCGCATAAAGAAAGCCTCCCATTTCTCATGTCCAAGAAATGGGAGGCAGTTCA
>NZ_JAQLDQ010000050.1 GCF_028209395.1 Collinsella aerofaciens | reverse complement strand
GCCGCCCGAAGAGCTCAGGTAGACGAGTTCTGCAAATTCGGCTGATCGACGTTGGCAGATTCCGTCTGCCGCCAGGCTTCCCGAGCGGATGCGGGTGGGAAATTGGCCCGACAGCGCTTCAAGAAGGGTGGTTTTCCCCGAGCCGTTGGGAGCAACGAGGCCCGCCGCCGTTCCCGGGCTCAGGAAAAGCGATCCGATTGAAAGTATCGTCGTGCTCCCGTATCCCACGCTCGCGTCCAGAAGCTCGAGCCCATGGCGCTTTTTAGCGGGTCCAGCCTGTTTGGGCGAACGTGCCGCAACGGCGCCGACCGCAAAAAGGACCGCGACGTATGCCAGGGCCACGGCAAGCATCGATGCGCTGCCTGAACCGGAGCCAATGAATTCTGTCGGGAAGCATCCTACGTAGCCCGTTGCCTCGATAGGCGAGAACACGGCCAGCGGCAGGAGCCCGAGCACGGCATTATGCTCAAGCGCCGAATCGGACAGCAACGGGAATGCCGGGGCCGCGACAAGCAGCGCTGAGGTAAGGGGGCCTGCGAGGACGCGCCTCGTTGCGGTCGATAGGACGGCGGAGCAAACGGATATCAAGGTTCCGCCCGCAAGCAGCGCGAGAAGCAGGGTCGTGAAGACGTCTCCCGCGGTCGTGGTGGCAAGCGCGCCGTCATGGAAGAAGGCGATCGGGTACCCAATTTGCCCGAAGCCGTTTAGGACCAAGGCGTAAATGCCCCCGGGTGCGAGGCCGGCGAGGAGCATCGCGGTCCCCGCGGCGATTATCGAAAACACGATCTGGATAAGGCGCCGGAATTTGGGCGCGGGCGCCTTTGCCGCCAGGGTCCCGGGCCTTGTGGCGCCGAGCACGAGTATCGACGAGAGAAGGAAGGGGATGAAGGGAAGGAAGGACGGCGCCGTGGCAATGGCGTAGGGCAGGAAGGAGAGGAATGGCAGGTCGTTTGCGGAGGCCGGGATATCCGTGATGCCGGAGCTGCTCAGGGCGCGGCAATATGCGAGCTCCGCGTCATTGGTCTCTCGGTCTCCCACGATGGACCCGGATTGGAAGCCCTCGCCCATGAGCGCGTAGTAGCTCTCGGCAGAGTCGAGAAAGGCGGCGTCGGTTTGAGCGGCGAGGGCGGCGTTCGCGTATCTTGCAAGCTCAGCGTCATCTTGCTGCTCTGGCGATAGGTCTGTGCCGCTGGCCTGGGGCGCGCGCGTATTGAATGCGTCGACAAAGCCCTGCATGCCCTGCTTCATAAAGAAGGGCCCGTAGATGGGTGAATTGAACGCAATGGGGACGGAGAAGGCTGCAGCGAGAACGAGCGTAGAGATCCATACGGCCCGGTCTCTTAGGATTAGTTTGAGAAGAAGTCGACAGTACATTTAGAAGCACCTACATTTCTCAAAGCATCGTTAGATTGATAATGACAGGCCGAATGAAGATGCGTGCGATGGGGGCGAGGCGAATGGCTGAGCGGTATCGATACGCGGGTTCAACGGC
>NZ_JAQLDQ010000004.1 GCF_028209395.1 Collinsella aerofaciens | reverse complement strand
GCTAGAAATCATATGACGGGGCGCGGGCCGTGTTCCGCTATGCGGTTGTCAATTTGCGAAAGAAATTATGCGTCACCGTTACGACAACGCAGAGCGAGGCAATAAAGCTCGGTCGACGCATCTGCTCCAATCAAGAGTCGGAGTTGATCATCCATCGTCGTGACGGCAGAATCCGCGCAAGGGATTCCCATGGCCACGACCCCTTCCCACCGAGGGGATAAGGGGTCGGCTCCATGCCGACAACGGCCCGTTATATCGCGTCCGTTGTCGCTAAATGACTTCTTCATTGTGGCGAAATACGAGCTTGGGGCTATTTTACCTGAATTGGTTGTTTGGTCTCTTCAAAGGGTTGATTTGGGGGATTCGTGGTATTGGATTGACGGACCCCGAGTTCTCCCTTAAAGTAATCGTTGTGATGAGGCCTTGCGACGGTACGTCCGGCTTGGTCCGTGGGAACCGCCGAAAGGCGGTTTTCGCGTTTAAGGGGTCCTAATGGATAAACCATTTAAATCTATTGATGAGCAGATTGCTATTCTTGAAAGCCGTGGACTCGAATGCGATAACAATACTCGTTTAGTTTTGGAGCGCGAGGGATACTATCCGGTTATTAACGGTTACAAGGATTTATTTCTCGACCAGCGCGGAGATTCTTGCCACGAGCTATTCGTAAAAGGTACGAAGTTTTCTGATATATATCGTTTATTCGAATTTGACCGTTCATTGCGTCTGCTCATGTTTGAGTACTTTAACAAGGCGGAAGCGATTCTTAAAACTGTCTGTTCTTATCGTTTCGCAATGGCCCATAAAGATAGCCCGGAAGCATACCTGGATAGAAGATCTTACCGTGCTGATGCTGGTTATCGAAAAAAGATCGACACGCTCATTTGTGATTTCGAGAAGGTGCTATGTAGGTCTCAAAAATGGAAAAGCGATTATAAAAGGGACTATATTCGGCATTATGAGAATAATCACGATAATACGCCGGTATGGATTCTTATGAATTATTTGATGCTTGGTCAGGCATTCAAGTTCTACGAGTTTCAGCCAGAAAGCATGAGAAATTCCATTGCCAAGTCGTTTTCCGATCTCTATTCTGAGACCCATGAAGTCGATAAGCGCATCAGCCCACGTAGGCTAAGACTTGCATATGATCACATTAAAGATTTTCGAAATATCTGTGCGCATGACGAGCGTCTATTCTGCGCCAGGGTATCTCCGTCTCACGATGTCAATCTAGTAGGGGTTTTAAGCGATCTTGAGCTAGTGCTGACTGAGGATGACTATAAGATTTTACGCCGAAATATACTGCTTGATGCACTTAAGTTGAGCGACGAGCTCAGCAACGATGCCAGCGCAAAAGTGCTTTTCGCTATGGGCGTTAACGATTTGCCGAGCGTGTTTCCTAAGGAAATATTGGGGTCGTAATCGACGCGAGCGATGAATTTACCCTACAAGTTGGATGCGCATGAGATCGCGCAGAGCAGGTAGTAAAGGGGTCGTTTCATAGCGGAGCCTCTCGGTGAGCAGCCAATAGGGTCCGAAGGCAGCTCCAGGCCAGCACTCCGCACATATTTTGTTGAGGTTTATTTTACGGGAACACCAGTCAACATCAGCGAGCTTTCTGGGGAATGTTGGGGAGGGGACGGATGGTGGGCCCGCTTTGGTCCCCGGCGGCGCTCTGACCCGTGCTGGGTTGACTATACGCGATGCGGCAGCTTCAACATGAGGCCGTCTTGCGCCTCTTCGAGACTTGTTACCGAGACCTTCCAGGAAAAGCCAGTGAGGCTGCTGCTCAGGTCAAGCTCTGCATGGGCGTATTCTTCGATTTTGTAGTCTTGGTTTTTCGCCGGGTTTCTTAATTGAAGGCATTTGATCCGGGGAGCGTAAAACAACAGTTTCAAATATTGTCGCTTCCTGTTCAATTTTGTCTATCTACAATTAATCGCAAGCGTATGACTTGAGGAGATTGTTTACAGGTGGAATCGGTCACTATTCTTTGGATTGTCTTTTATGTCTTTACCGGTTTGGTGAGCGTTCAGCTTGTCCGCTTTGCTGGGCCCTTGGCGATTGGAGGGCAATACACCGTCGAAGAACTGTACCCCTCCGATGAGTCGGGCAGGTTGAACGTTGCCTACCGAATTCTCGCTCCAACAATTTGTTGCCAGCTCCCCGTGTTTATTGTGGCTGCGATTTGCGATGCGTTTTCAGTTCCAGGTCCTTCGCTGCGATACATGCCCACCCTTTTCTATTGGTTGTTTCTTGGGGTAATCAAGCATGCAAGGGGTAAATTGCGGTACCGGACCCTTCCTTTCTCATTCGAGGCGTTCATGTCTCTTTTGCTGTCCGTCGCATTCGATCACTTTGTTATCGATGGCTATCTCGGAGGACAGGGGCTAGATGTGCTTGATACTTCGAGTATTGCCTTTGAGTTTGAGCTGGCATTATTTGGTGTTGTGACCTTTTGGATTTCCACCTTTTTTAAGCGTTATCAAATTAAGCGTAGCCGTGTGCGCTCATATGTCATTCCGTCATATGTTGTTCCGTCGTACTCCGTATTTAATTACTCTTCAATTGATACGGGCGAAGCCAGGCTATTCGCATACGAGCGTGAATATGGTGATCTTTTACCTCAGCGTTTTTCGAATGATCTCCTGTTGAGAAGTGTTTTCTTCGCAATTATGGCTATAGAGGATGGGAATCGTCCTGAGTTCATCCGAACGATCGAGCGTATGGCCGCTCATTTCCATTTGGCAAATACTACGGGGATAATGCAGCAGAAGAGCGAGACTCCTCTGTCTGATAGGGATAGCGTTAAACTCGCAATTCCCTATATTGAGAGCATGTGGGACCAGTTCCTTGTTGAATTCGGTCGTTCTGCTGAGGGATCCGGGGGAGACGGTCTGCGAATTTTCATGGGCTATTACACCTACGACTACTTGATGTTGTCGCGGACTATCCGCAATCACTTTGCGCCATTTTATGGGGACTATTGTGGAACGAGATTACTTAATGCTAATCACGTATTTTGCGATGTTCTGGAATTTGAGGAAAGGCAACGTTACGGATTGCTTCCAAAGACGGTTTCTGCGACTGGATCGATATGCGCCACTGAGCTTGGATGGCTTTCTGGAGAGTACTGTTATTGGTCCGATTACAATATGGTTGAATCCTGCCTGAATGAAAATGATGCCAATGGCGTTAAGCTGGTCAGCAAAAATGACGTGAATAAAACTCAGATAACCGAGATGACCTCAAGGCTTAAGGAGCAAGGTGTTTCCGTTCTTGAGGTCAAGTATGTGGCCGGCGCTTCGGCGACCATCGTGTGCATCGGCGATTCGTCTAAGATTCCGAGTACTGCCGGTAGTGACTGGATGTTTGTTGGCTAGTTGAATCATCTTTGCCTTTCACAAGCATAGGTTAACGACTAGAATACACTTAATTGCGGTGGAAGCCTTCGGGCGACACCTGAAGAGGGTTGATGCGTCGGCCCTCTTTTTTATTTAGATGTAAGATTCGGCTTGGCAAAACAAGGATCCCATTTGGGGAAAAGCAAATATCCGGCGGTTTTATGCTTCGGGACGCGCGGTTTAAGCGTGTTTTTCGGAAGTGCGAGGAAAAACCGAAAACCGCCGAGCACACCCCGATTTTTGGCAACAAAACCGCAGGTCGCGGATGCCCAAAACAGGGGTCTGGTCGACAGGTCTCGGTTTTTCACCGCACTTCCGGAATCATCCGCCGGAAGTATGCGGTAAATTTCGGAACCCTCGGGTACGCTGTCCTTTTTATGAAAAGAAACCGCAGGTAGAAGCGATGTCGCTATACGGTATGGTCGGCATGTCTAGAATTTGCCGCATACTTCTGGATTGGGCGCTCATTTAGCAACCTTGGTGTCTCCACATCCCCTAAAATAGTTCTTAAACAGCCTTAAAGGCGTTCCAACTCGCGTTGACAGCGTAAAATACGCATGTTTGACTATGACTAAAGTGGATTTTAGGGGAGGAGTACGCCATGGAGGTGCTGGTTGTTGGCAACACCGCATATGTTGACGATGACTTTTGCGCCAAGGCGTTCCCCGGGGACCATGTCCAGGTCGTCGCTGCCGCGGAAGCGCGCCGCGATGGGTCGTCGCCCCATGCCTCGTGGAAAGAGCTGCTCCAGCACTTGGAGCAGGCCTACGAGTTCGACCGCGTGGTCTACTTATCCAATTACCTTACCCCGCATACCGATACCGTGGGCGATATCGAGCTGCTGCGCTCGGTCTTTCGTACGTGCGCGGGTCGCCGGGTCCAACTGCTGTATGTAGCGGGGCCCGCGGGTGCCGAGGGTGCCGCCGATGCCGCGGGGCGAACGGGCAAGGGCATTATCGCGCACGCAGCCAACGACCTGTGCCGCTACTACGCTGCTCGCGAGGGCGTTCAGACCAAGATCCTGCGCGTGCCGTTCCTGTATACCGCGTCTGCCGCGCTGGAAGATCCGTTTTTGGTGCCGCTGTTCGACGCGTGCTCAACCGGATCGGTTGCTCTGCAGGGCGCGCAGGATGCGGCGTTTCCCCTGCTGTGTGCCGAGGAGCTTTCGGTGCTGGTACGCCGTATCTTCGACAGCTGGAATGCTAACTTTGAGACGCTCGACGTAGTCGATACCTTCCATCACACGGTGGGTGAGGTGGGCGACGCCCTCAAGGCGCTGTTCCCAGGGCTCTCAGTTGCCTATGGCGATTCTGCCGGCTACGCCCTGCCCGCCAGCGACGTCGCTCGCGTGCGCTATGGCTGGTTTCAGCGCTACGACTTGCTGCGCGACCTCTCGACCATTCAGGCTCGCTGGGATGCTGGCCGTGCAAAGAAGGTCAACCCCTTGCGCGCGGCCATCGACCGCATTCAAATGCGCACGCTGCCTGTCAAATGCTTGGAGACGGGCGTTGCCTGGGTTCTGTTCGAGGTGCTGGAGCGCTTGTTCTCCCAATCGACCCAGCTCAACGTGCTCGATTATCGCCTGCTCTACGTGGTGCTGATCGGCACGCTGTATGGCTTGGACTTTGGCCTGGTTGCGGCGCTGCTGGCGTCGGTGGGTTTGGCTGCGAGTTACTTTACTCTGTACGGCTATACCTTCCAGAGCCTGTTCTACGAGCCGTCCAACTGGCTGCCGTTTATTGCATACTTTGTTGTGGGTGCCGTGTGCGGCTATGTGCAGCTGCGCAACAGCGAAGCCATTAGGGCGGAGCGCGATCATAACGAGTTAGTGCGCAACCGCAATACGTTCCTTACGCAGCTCTACCACGACGCGATCGAGGACAAGCGCGCGTACAGGCGCCAGATCGTGGGTCGCCACGACAGCTTTGGCAAGATCTTTGCCGTGACGCAGGAGCTCGACGTGTTCAACCCACGCGACATCTATCGCAAGTGCTGCGAGCTTCTGGGCGAGATCCTCGAGAACGATTCGGTGACGATCTACCATGTTTCTGGCGGAGCATTTGCACGCCTGGTGGCAGCAAGTCCCGCGATTGCCGAAGATGCCGCACGCTCGCTTACGCTTGAGCAGCTTGCGCCCCTTTTGGGCGACGGGGGTCGTTCGAACCTGTGGGTGAACCGCGAGCTGACGCCGGGGCTTCCCATGTTTGGATACACAATCGAGCGCGATGGGGCACCCGCCGTGTTGATCTTTGTGCGTAGTGCGGCCGAAAACCAAATGACGCTCTATTACCAAAACCTGTTCCGCATCTTGTGCGGCCTGGTCGAAAGCGCGCTGGGCCGTGCCTTTGACTATGAGGCGGTGGCACAGGATAAACGCTGCGTTGACGGCACTTGCGTGCTCAAGCAGGCTGCCTTTGGCCAAGAGCTCGCGGCCGTGCAGGCGCTGGCAGATGGCAAGATGGGCAGCTTTTTGCTCCTGCGCGTGGTACCGGGCATGGAGCCTGTCGGCGAGCTGGTGGGCGCAATTGGGTCGGCAATCCGCGAGAGCGATGCGGCGGGCCTGGTCGATGGTGACATGCTCTACCTGCTTATGCGCCAGGCAAAGGCGTGCGATCTGCCCATTATCCGCGAGCGCCTGAGCGCAAAGCAGATTGCGGTGGAGCCCGTCGACGGCGAGGACATCGTGGCGCTGCTGCAGCACATCGCTTACACCGGCGACGGTGAGGGAGGTGTCGCTTGATCTCGCTTGTCGTTGCTGCCGTCTTGCTGCTGATTCATGCGCTGGTTTGCCTGATACTGTGGACGCTCATGAAGTTGGGCCTGCTGCCGGTGCGCGGGCACATGCTGGCTGTAATAGTGTTGGTGCCGCTGTGGGGCCCGTTGCTGGTGGTTCTGCTATCGGTCCGCAGCGCGGTGTTTGGCGAGGGGCTGAAAGAGTCTGCGCTGGAGTCGCTGCGCTTCAACGACGACCTTCATCGCAGCATCCTAGTGCACGACCGTGAAGCCGATGCGGGCGTGATCCCGCTCGAGGAGGCGCTCATCGTCAACGATCCGGCAGACCGGCGTCGCCTAATGCTCTCCATGCTCACCGAGGAGCCCGAAGCGTACCTGGCGCAGCTGCAGGCGGCTAAGCTTAACGACGACGTTGAGGTGGCTCACTATGCCGCGACGGCGGTGGCGCAGATCTCCAAGGAGTCCGACCTTAAACTGCAGCAGCTGGAGCGTGCCTTTAAGACGGACCCGAGCGCGCAAAACCTCAACGAATACTGCGATTTTCTTGGTGAATACTTGGGCTCGGGTCTGGCCGAGGGGCGCGTGGCTCAGATTCAGCGCCAACAGTACGCGCGTTTGCTTGCGCGTCGCTGCGAGCGCGAGGACACCCTTGAGCTTCGCATTCGATACGCGACGGCGCTGGCCGATGTCGGACAGATCGACGAGGCGCAGGCCGTGACCGACCAGCTGGTGCTCGATGTGCCCGAGGAGCAGGAGGTTTGGATGCTTTGTCTGCGCCTTGCGGTGATGCGCCGCGACGGTGACGAGGTCCACCGTGTGATTGATGCGATTGACAAACAGCATGTATACTTGAGCGCCGCCAACCGCGAGGAACTGGCGTTTTGGCGCAACGGAGAGGAGGCCCGATGAGCGTGGTACAGCATATCCGCGACCGTGCGGGCCATTTTCGCTGGATGGGGCTGCTTGTGGTGTGGGCGGTCTTTATTGCCATGGCGGCCGTGCTGCTGGTGGAGCGCGCCGGCGTGCAGTACAGTGCGGGCCAGCATAAGCTGGGGATGCTTGCCGCCAACGATGCGGTTCCGGCCTCCTCGGCAATATTTGGCCAAAAGCCCACGTGCCTGGTCATTACCGATTCCGATCAAGCTGGCGTCGAGGACGTAAAGGAGCAGTTCGACCAGATTCTGCTCGATATGAAGATCGCGCACCGCGACGTGGACCTTGCGCTGGACGGCGCGGATGCCATTCCCTCGCTGACCTCCTACGATCGCGTGATTTTGCTCATGCCGTCGCTCGATGGGCTCGGTACGCACCTGAGCGACATTATGAGTTGGGTGAGTGCCGGCGGTTCGCTTATGCTCGCCATGCCTCCGGATAACTCGGGCTATCTGCAAGTGATTGCTCCCAAGCTTGGCATTGAATCTGCCGGATATGACTATGTAAAAGCCGAAAGCATTGTGCCGAGCGAGGACTTTATGCTGGGCGGGGGAGAGCGCTACGAGCTCTCGGACCCCTTTGATTCGTCGCTTTCGGTTTCGCTGCGCGAGACGGCTCGTGTGTGGGCTAAGACCGGCGATGCGGGCGCCCCGCTCATTTGGTCGAATGACTGCGGTAGCGGTCGCACCGTGGTGTGCAATATCGGTATCTATGACAAGGTCATGCGCGGTTTTTACGCCGCGGCGATCAGTCTGCTGGGCGATGCCACGGCCTACCCCGTCATCAACAGCGCCGTCTTCTATCTGGACGACTTTCCCAGCCCCGTGCCCTCGGGCGACGGCACCTATATCAAGCGCGACTACGGGCTTTCTATCGCCGACTTTTATACCAAGGTCTGGTGGCCCGATCTGCAAAAGCTCGCGCAAAAATATGGCGTTCGCTTTACCGGCGTGATGATCGAAAACTACGAGGACGCGGTCAACCAGACCGAGCCCGCGCGCCAGGCCGATACCACGCAGTTCCGCTACTTTGGCGGCATGCTGCTGCAGATGGGCGGAGAGCTGGGTTTCCACGGCTACAACCATCAGCCGCTGGCGCTCTGGGATACCGACTATGGCACACTGTACGACTACAAGACGTGGAAGAACAAGGAGGCGCTCGTCGCATCGCTCAACGAGCTTATAGCCTTCCAGGACGAGGTACTGCCCAACGCGCATGGCTCGGTCTATGTGCCACCGTCGAATATCCTTTCGGCCCGTGCGCGCAAGCTTATCGGCACTGACGTTCCGCGCATTAAGACCATCGCCAGTACGTATTTTGAGGATGGCACCGACTTGCCCTATGTGCAGGAGTTTGGCGTGGCGAGCGATGGCATTGTGGAGCAGCCACGTATTGTCTCGGGCGGCATGGTCAACGATTCCTATATGCGTCTGGCAGCCGTGTCCGAGCTCAACATGCACTACGTGAGTACGCACTTTATGCATCCGGACGACCTACTGGATCCCGGTCGCGGAGCCAAGGAGGGCTGGGAGGTCTACAAGGGCGGTCTGACCAACTACCTGGAGTGGCTTACCAAGTCTGCGCCCGACCTGCGGCGCCAGACCGGTTCGGAATGCTCGGGCGCCATCCAGCGCTTTTCGTCCGTGACGGTGAGCGTGGATACAAGTGCGGATGCCTGGACGCTCAGCCTGGGCAATTTCCACGACGAGGCGTGGCTCATGTTCCGCGCCAACAACGGTGAGCCAGGTGCAGTCACGGGTGGCGAGATTACGCATCTGATGGGCGACCTGTACCTGGTCAAAGCCACGGACAAGACGGTGACCATTGCACGCAAGGAGGGTGGCGACAAATGAGAATCTGCTTGGTACTCGAGGGTTGCTACCCCTATGTGCACGGCGGCGTGTCCACCTGGATGCACGGCTACATACAGGCCATGCCCGAGTACGAGTTTGTGCTGTGGGTGATTGGCGCGCATGCTGTCGACCGCGGCAAGTTTGTCTACGAGCTGCCCGGCAACGTGGTCGAGGTGCACGAGGTGTTTCTAGACGATGCCCTGCGCCTATCGGGCGAGCAACATGAAACCAGTTTTAACGACCGCGAGCGCGAGGCGCTACGCCGCCTGGTGTCGCTCTCCAATCCGGACTGGGACGTGCTGTTCGATATCTTTCAGCGCCGTCGCGTGCATCCGCTCTCGTTTTTGCAGAGCCGAACGTTTATGGACATCTTCCGCGACGTGTGCCTGGCCGAGTACCCCTACACGCCCTTTGCCGATGCATTCCACACCATGCGCTCCATGTTGCTTCCTGTGCTCTACCTGTTGGGCAGCGAGGTGCCGGTGGCCGATGTGTACCATGCCATCTCGACCGGCTACGGTGGCCTGCTCGCCTGCCTGGGCTCAAGCGTTCACCATGCGCCGGTGCTGCTGACCGAGCATGGCATCTATACCCGCGAGCGCGAGGAAGAGATCATTCGCGCTGACTGGGTGGTGCCGTCGTTTAAGGATCGCTGGATTCGCTTTTTCTACCTGCTTTCGGAGGAGATCTACCGCCGCGCCTTCCGCGTGACGAGTTTGTTCCATAACGCCCGCAAGACGCAGATCGATATGGGCTGCGATGCGGACAAATGCCTGGTCATCCCTAATGGCATCCAGTTCGATCGCTTTAAAGACATCCCCTTAAAGCCCGATGACGGCTGGGTGGACATTGGCGCGGTGGTGCGCCTGGCGCCCATCAAGGACGTCAAGACCATGATCTATGCCTTCTTTGAGCTGCACGAGCGCCTGCCTCGCGTGCGCCTGCACATTATGGGCGGCGTGGACGATGAGGAGTACGGGGCCGAATGCCATGCGCTGGTTGAGACCCTGGGCGTGCGCGACCTGATCTTTACCGGCCGCGTCAACGTGGTCGAGTACATGGAAAAGCTCGACTTTACCATTTTGACGAGCATCTCCGAGGGCCAGCCGCTCAGCGTGCTGGAGTCGCTTGCAGCGCGCCGTCCCTGCGTGACGACCGAGGTGGGCTGCTGTCGCGAGCTGCTCGAAGGCGCCCCGGGCGACGACTTTGGCGTGGCGGGTTTTGTGACGCCGCCCATGTATCGCAAGGGCTTGGCCGATGCCATGGAGCGCATGTGCGTGAGCCGCGCCCGTCGCATTGAGATGGGGGAGCGCGGGCAGCGTCGCGTTGCCACGTACTTTTTGCACGAGCAGATGCTCGCCAACTATCGCGCGCTGTACGACGAGACGGCGTGTGCGTTTAACCTGCCCAGAGAGGGGGAGTAGCCGGTGGCCGGAATCGGTTTTGAGCTCAAACGCCTGTTTAGGCGCAAGGGTCTGTTTGCTACGATGCGCGCCTATGGCTACGCCGGCATTGTGTGCACGGGCCCCATGCTGCTTGGCGTGCTGCTCCAGGTGGGTATCTTGGTGCTGTGCGGTCTGTGGGGTGTGGGCCGCGCCAACCAGGATCTGCTGGTGTGCATGGTGACCTATACGCTGCTGGCATCGCTCACGCTCACAAGCTTTTTCTCCATGCCGGTCACGCGCTTTTTGGCCGACATGCTCTTTGCCGAGCGCGAGGATGAGATCCTGCCTTCGTTTTGGGGATCTAATGCCATCATGCTCGTTGCGGGCACGGTGCTCTACGGCGTCTTTTTGCTGTTCTCGGGCGCCACGCTGCTGCAGGGGCTGCTGTGCCTGTGGCTGTTCAACATTATGATCGTCAACTGGAATGGCATGAGCTACCTCACGGCCATCAAAGATTACCGCGGTATCCTGTGCAGCTTTGCGGCTGCCATTGGTGTGGCGTGCCTGTGCGCCCTGGCCGTGCTGGCACTGGGGCTGCCGCCGGTCGAGGGCCTGTTGGCATCAGTTGCTCTGGGCTACGGCGTCATGCTCGTCTGGGACGTGGTGCTGCTTTACCGGTATTTTCCGCAGAGTGACCGCAGCCCCTGGCTCTTTTTGCAATGGCTCGATCAGTTTATGCCGCTGGCGCTCACGGGCCTGTTTACCAACCTGGGGCTCTTTGCGCACCTGGTGATTATTTGGGCCGGTCCCATTGGCGTGCAGGTCAAGGGCTTGTTTTATGGCGCGCCCTACCACGATGTGCCGGCGCTCATCGCGTTTTTGACGATCCTGGTCACGTCCGTCAACTTTGTGGTCTCGGTCGAGGTCAATTTCTATCCGCGCTACCGCGACTACTACAGCCTGTTCAACGACGGTGGCGTGGTGGGCGACATTGTGGTGGCCGAGGAGGAAATGCTTGCCACGCTCAATAGCGAACTACGCTTTTGCGCGCTCAAGCAGCTGTTTGTGACCGCGGCGGTCATTTCGCTCGAGACCACGGTACTCTCGGCCCTACCGCTGGGCTTTAACAACCTTATGCACGGGTATTTTCGCACGCTATGCGTGGGCTATGGCCTGTATGCCGTGGGCAATACGGTGATGCTCATCTTGCTGTACTTTACCGACTACAAGGGAGCCGTGCTGGCCTCTGGCCTGTTTGCCGGTGTGGCCGGGCTGGCGACTGCCGTGTCGCTGCTTTTGCCGCAGCAGTTTTATGGCTTTGGCTTTTTGTTGGGTGCGGCGGTGTTTTTTATCGTGGCGCTGTTGCGGCTCGATACCTATACTGCCAACTTACCGTATCGTATCCTGAGTCAGCAGCCCATGGTGGCGACCGACAAAACGGGTCGCTTTACGGAGTTGGGTCGCTTGCTCGACCGTGCCGAGCAGCGCTATGAAGAAGGCCGCCATAAGGGTGAGCCGCATGGCGCTTTTGAGCGCACGGTGGTCCGTGTGTATCGCAACCATTGGGGAGGTTCTGATGACCGATAGGATGATGTCTCGCCGTCGCCTGTTTGAGGCGGCTGCCGGTACGCTGTTGCTTTCGGGCTGCTCGGTGCAGGAAGATTCCTCGACCAAAAAGGTCAAAAAGCAGGACAAGATTAAAAAGGCCGAGTCCTCGGACGGTACCAAGCACCTACGCGATAAAGACGAGCTGTACGAGGTCTACGACGACTCGGGCATCGTGACCATGTACCTGACGGTCTCGCGCGGCAACAGTTCCGAGAACACCGACCACAGCTGGGCCGAGATCAACACGTACTCGGTCTACGACTATGCCGACATGGGCGTGACGCGCTATCAGGTTATGGGTCTGCTGCAGCCGGGCGACGAAGACGGCCCGGTGGCCGGCGAGGTTGGCTATGGCGAGGAAGCGCCCAATGCCACCGTGCAGGTGCGCGGCCAGACATCGAGCTCCTACACGCAAAAGAATTACAAGGTGGAGCTCAAAAAGGGCAAGGGTACCTGGCGCCAACAGCGCGCGATTGCGCTCAACAAGCACATGGGCGAAGGTATGCGTTTTCGCAACAAGATGGCCTACGACCTTATCCGTGGAATCCCCCAGATGATGGGCCTGCGCACGCAGTTTGTGCATCTGTGGGTGTGCGACCAGACTGAAAAGTCCAACGATACCTTTGAGGACTACGGCCTGTTTACGCAGGTGGAGCAGCTCAACAAGACGGCGCTTAAGGCACATGGCCTGGATAAGAGCGGGCACCTGTACAAGGTGAACAGCTTTGATTTCCATCGCTACGAGGACACCATTAAGCTTGCCGACGATCCCGACTACAATCAGGCAAGCTTTGAGGGCATGCTCGAGATTAAGGGCGATTCGGACCACACCAAGCTCATCGAGATGCTCGATGAGCTCAACGACGAATCGCAAAAGATCGATGACGTACTCGACACCTACTTTGATACCGAGAACCTGGTCTATTGGCTGGCGTTTCAGATTCTGACGGGCAACTGCGATACGCAGAACCGTAACTGCTATCTGTACAGCCCGCTCAACTCCAATACGTGGTACATCCTCGATTGGGACAACGACGGCATGCTGCGCAAGCTGGAGCTTTCTCTTACCGGGTTTTCGGACTACGCGAGCTGGGAGCGCGGCGCAAGCAACTACTGGGGCAACGTACTGTTCAATCGTGCGCTGCGCAGCAAATCGTTCCGCAGCGAGCTCGACCGCGCCGTCAAGGACCTGCGCTCGTATATGACCGAGGCGCGCCTGAGCAAGATGATCAAACATTATCGCGAGGTTACCGAATCGCTGGTCTTTGCTTCGCCCGATATCGACAATCTGCCTGTCACCAAGGACGAATACGAGCAGATTGCCGCGGCGATTCCCTACGAGATCGAGGAGAACTATAAGAGCTTTCGCGAGAGCTATAAAAAGCCCATGCCGTTCTACATTGGCGTGCCGCAGATTGATAACGGTAAGCTGCGCATTAACTGGGATGCGTCCTACGACTTTAAGGCGCGTGACGTTCGCTATACCGTGGAGCTGGCGCGCGACTATGCCATAAGCGACGTGCTTTTTAAGGCTGAGGACGTGCTGCTTCCCGAGGTGACCTGTGATGCGCCCGATGCCGGCCAGTATTTTGTGCGCGTGCGCGCCACCAACTCAGACGGCTATGCCCAAGATGCGTTTGACTACTATGTGACCGACGACGGCAAACACTACGGCATGAAGTGTTTTTACGTGCAAGACGGCGGTAAGGTCGTGGAGGACACGTATGAGGAGGGCTAGCGCGCTGCTTGAGCGCTTGGCGGCCCCGCCCGCACGCGCCACGCAGGAGCGTTACCGCCACGAGCTCAAATATCTCATTAACGAGGGCGAGCACGCTGCGCTTGCCTGCCGCATGGCGCCGGTTTTTAAACTGGACAAGTATGCGCGGGCGGGTGTTTACACCATTCGCAGCCTGTACTTTGACGACTACTGCAACTCGGCCTACGAGGAAAAAGACGCCGGTATTCTTATGCGAAAAAAATATCGCGTGCGCATCTATAACGGCGGCGACAAGGTGATTAAGCTCGAGCGCAAAAAGAAGTACGGCAGCTGGATCTACAAGGAGGACGCGCCACTCACGCGTGGCGAGTTTGAGCAGATTCTGGCCGGCGACTACGACTTTTTGCTGAGGAGCCCTTATCCGCTCTGTCGCGAGTTCTACATCGAGTGCATCTGCAACATGATGCGCCCGCGGACCATCGTGGACTACGAGCGTGAGCCGTGGGTGATGGACGAGGGCACCGTGCGCATTACCTTTGATAGCAACGTGCGTGCGGCGGTGGGAAGCTTTGACATCTTTGACGCGACGTTGCCCGCGTTGCCCGTGCTGGAGCCCGGCAAGCTGGTGATGGAGATCAAGTTTACCGAGTTTTGCCCACAGCTGGTGCGCGATATGGTGCCGCCAGGTGCGGCCGAACTCACGGCGGTCTCTAAGTACTGCCTGTGTTATGACAAGACCGCCTACCTGCGCGGTTTTAACTACTGGGAATCGGATTTTGGGAACCGAGGGGATATTTAGACCATGAGCACCAGGGACTTTTTTAAGAACTCCGTCTTGGAGGCGTTTGGCCAGGTCGACCCTGCCAAGATCGGCCTTTCGCTGCTTGTGGCGCTCGCCATGGGCATCCTGATCTATTACGTGTACAAGCTCTTTTTTACCGGCGTGGTCTATTCGCGCAGTTTTGCTGTAACGCTCGTGGGCATGTGCGTGCTCACCTGCATGGTCACGCTCGCGATCTCGACGAATGTGGTCATCTCGCTCGGTATGGTCGGTGCTCTGTCTATCGTCCGCTACCGTACGGCGGTCAAGGACCCGCTCGACCTGCTGTATCTGTTTTGGGCCATTACCACGGGCATTACGGCGGGCGCCGGCATGTATGCGCTCGTAGGACTCACGGCAGTGGTGATCGTGGTGATGATCGCTGGCTTTGCGAGCCACCAGGACAAGGCACGCGTGTACATGATGGTCATCCACTACACGGGGCAGACCACCGGCGATGATATCGTTCGCGCGTTTGGACGCACCAAGTTCACCGTCAAATCCAAGACGATGCGCGGTGACAAGGTCGAGATGGCCGTCGAGGTCTTCTCGGACGGTGTGGACATGCCCTACGCCGACGCCATCCGCGCGCTCGATGGCGTTGAGGACCTGACGCTCATCCAGTACAACGGCGAATATCACGGCTAGTTTGGTTCAGTTTTATTTAAGGGGCGGTGTCGCTTGGACGTGCAGCAGCTTGAAGAGACCTGGGCCGTAAGGGCCGGCGCACGTGAAACGTGTCTTGTTGCGGCCTCGCATGTGCCGGCGGCGCTGTCGATGCTGGGGATTGTGCAGCCCGGCGATCGCTTGGTGGCCTTTGCGGACGACTTTGCCGATGCGTTTGCGCGCGGCTTTGATGCCTGCGACGTTGTGCTCGTGGGGGAGCCGTCGGTTGCGGCGTTTGCTGTTGCATCCGAGGGCTTTGATGTTTCGTTTGAGGTCGAGGGGCCTCACCTGTGGTGGTTCGTCAACTCTATTGGCGGGTTTGGTCTGCGTGTGCCCGACCTTCGCGCTCTGGGCCGCGCGGCTCGTGAGTCGCATGCGTTGCTCGTGGTTGATAACACTGTGTCGGGCGTCTTTGGGTGCAACCCGTTGCGTCTGGGCGCCGTGCTTTCGCTCGAGGCGCTCGACCGCGTGTGTGCCGGCGTTGCGCCGCGCAAGCTCGTCGCCGCTTCGGTGGCGCGCTCGCAGCTTAAGCGCCATCGCGTGGATGCCGCTGCAGAGTGCGCGCACGCGTTGTTTGCGGGCTGCGGTGCGCCCGCGCTTGACCTGTCTGCCGAGGAGACCGACGTGCTAGAACGCGGGCTGGACTCGCTCGATACCCGCATGCAGGCGCACTTCGATCGCGCCCGTGCTCTGGCCGAGTATCTGGCTGCTAACGAGATGGTGTGTAACGTTCGCTATCCTGGGCTGGGTTCGCATCCCGATCATGCGGTTGCAACGGGAATCCTCGAGCACGGCTTTGGCCCGGCAGTTGAGTTTGACCTTATCGTGCGAAGTGCGGGTGAGCTGTTCGACACATTGCCGGGGGAGTTCCGCACGTCGCCCGCCGGCGGTGCAACGACACGCCTTTCGGCCCCACGCGGCAAGCAGGGGGGAACCATCCGCCTCTTCGCCGGCACCGACGACCCCCTAACCGTAGCCGCCGCCCTAGACAACGCCCTCCGCAACTAGCTATTTTGGGGCTTGTCTCGGGGTAGTCTTTTTGGGATGGGCTTTTTTAGCTACTTTGGGACTGGGCCGTGGGGGACTGCGCCACGAAAACGGCCTATCTACTACGTTTAACCCTTAGGGGTCGACCATACCTGCCTTTTTTGAAAACTGGCAAGCTGTCTACCAGCGGTTTTGTTTTCACGAAATCTGGTGTGGTAGAGGGTGTTCAACTAAACGTAGTAGATAGGCCCATTTTATGGCGCGCGTCTTAATTCGTTCGTGCGGCGAATCAATAATCAGACCAAATAGACTACTTTGCGTTGATGCTGGCGATGAGGGCGTCGGCTTTGGTGGCGATGACGTTGTTGATGTCGGTCTGCAGCTCCTCGTAGACCGCTATGGCTCGCTCGCCGGCGGGGGTAAGCGTGGATCCGCGGGCGCCGTCGCGCTCGATGAGCTTGCAGCCCAGCTGTCCTTCGGCCTCGTTCACAATGCGCCAGGCCTTGGAATACGCCATACCCATGCTCTTGGCGGCACGGTTGAGCGAGTGTTCGTGGGCAATACCCTGCAGCAGCAAGACGCAGCCGTGACCGAACACGCCCGGCAGGTCTTTGTCGCACGCTTGAATGACCAACTTTGCCGTCGTCTTGTACTTCATACGCTCCACGTCTCCCCGCTAAAGTGTTTGCTGGGCAAACGCAAAGCCTGCGTCAAACCCTCGTGTGCTCTTCTTAAATCATGCATTGTAGCAGTCAAAGTGCGTTAAGATACTTCCCCAGTATTGGGCGCCCAAGGTTGGGCTGGGTCCTACGAGGCCTGCAGCCGACCGGTCGCATGGAAAAAGGAGAAACATGGCTACGTTCTTTCCCGGTGAGTCCCACACGTTTTCGGAGTATCTGCTGGTCCCTGGCTATTCGTCCTCGCAGTGCATCCCCAACAACGTCTCTCTTAAGACGCCGCTAACCCGCTTTAAGCGCGGTGAGAAGCCGGCAATCACCCTGAACATCCCCATGGTTTCCGCCATCATGCAGTCCGTCTCGGGCGTCGACATGGGTGTCGCGCTCGCTACCGAGGGCGGCCTGTCCTTCATCTACGGTTCTCAGACCCCCGAGTCCGAGGCCGCCATGGTCAAGGCCGTCAAGGATCACAAGGCCGGCTTTGTTCAGTCCGATTCCACGCTGACCCCCGACATGACCATGGAACAGGTCATCGAGCTCAAGGAGAAGACCGGTCACTCCACCATGCCGGTCACCGACGATGGCACCCCCAAGGGCAAGCTCCTGGGCATCGTCACCAGCCGTGACTATCGCCCCAGCCGCGATGACCACCAGAAGAAGGTCTCCGAGTTCATGACCCCGCGTGAGCAGCTTATCGTGGGCGACAAGAACATCAGCCTCAAGGTTGCCAACGACGTCATCTGGGACAACAAGCTCAACGCTCTGCCCATCGTTGACGACAACGATCACCTCATGGGCATCGTCTTCCGCAAGGATTACGACAGCCACAAGACCAACCCCAACGAGCTGCTCGATAACGACAAGCGCTATATGGTCGGCGCCGGTATCAATACCCGCGACTATGCCGAGCGCGTGCCGCTGCTCATCGAGGCCGGTGCCGATGTCCTGTGCATCGATTCTTCCGAGGGCTTCAGCGAGTGGCAGAAGCGCACCATCGAGTGGATCCGCGCCAACTACGGCGAGGACGTCAAGGTCGGTGCCGGTAACGTCGTCGACGCCGAGGGCTTCCGCTTCTTGGCCGACTGCGGGGCCGACTTCATCAAGGTCGGTATCGGCGGCGGTTCCATTTGCATCACCCGCGAGACCAAGGGCATCGGCCGTGGCCAGGCCACCGCGCTGATCGACGTCTGCCGCGCCCGTGACGAGTACTACGAGGAGACCGGTGTCTACGTGCCCGTGTGCTCCGACGGCGGCATCGTCTACGACTACCACATGACGCTCGCCCTTGCCATGGGCGCCGACTTTATGATGCTGGGCCGCTACTTCGCCCGCTTTGACGAGAGCCCGACCGAGCGCGTCAACGTCAACGGCCAGTACATGAAGGAGTACTGGGGCGAGGGCTCTGCGCGTGCCCGCAACTGGCAGCGCTACGACCTGGGCGGCGCCGCGAAGCTCAGCTTCGTCGAGGGCGTTGACTCCTACGTTCCCTACGCCGGTTCCCTCAAGGACGGCGTGGGCGGCACGCTCTACAAGGTCAAGTCCACGATGTGCAACTGCGGTGCCCTCTCGATCCCCGAGCTCCAGGAAAAGGCACGCCTGACACTGGTCAGCTCCACCTCCATCGTCGAAGGCGGCGCCCACGATGTAGTCGTGAAAGACTCTCAGCAAAGCGTCAGCTACCGCTAAGCGGCTTTCCCAAGCACCGCACCTTGCCGTTCAAACCGTCGCTCGCGTACCAAAGTACGCGTCGCTCCTCTTTCACGGCAATCTGCGGCACCTGGAAAACCCGTTCGTGTTAGAACGAGTTTCAGACAAAGGTTGATTCTCAGCCACGTTATTTAGATAAAGCGAGATGCCCGCAAGTCGCAGGCATCTCGCTTGTTGTATTTGCTAGAATCATCCAAGTTAACCCTAGGGTCGGGCGGCTAGGCTTTGCTCGCTGCAAGTTCCGCACGAGCCGAAGGCCACTTAATGTGGCCTTCGTGCGAGCAGGACTGTCCGCAGCAGCGAGCAAAGCCTAGCCGACCGACCCCAGCTAAGATTAAAGGAGCTGATATGTGCGATTGCACAGATCATAAGGACGAGATCCCTGCCTACGACGCGCAGGCCATCGAGTCCAGGTGGATGAAGGCCTGGGAGGACTCCAACCTCTTTGCCGTCGACACCGACGCCAGCAAGCCCAAGAAGTACGTGCTCGAAATGTTCCCGTATCCGTCGGGCGACCTGCACATGGGCCACGCGCGCAACTACACCATCGGCGATGCCATGGCCCGTCAGGCCCGCATGCGCGGCTTTGACGTGCTGCACCCCATCGGCTTTGACGCCTTTGGCCTGCCCGCTGAGAACGCTGCCATCAAGCACAACACGCAGGCTGCCGCCTGGACGTATAAGAACATGGACCAGGCGCTCGCCACGATGAGGCGCATGGGCTTCTCCTACGACCTGGATCGCACCGTTAAGACCTGCAGCCCCGACTACTATCGCTGGGGCCAGTGGATCTTTGAGAAGATGTGGGAAAAGGGCCTGGTCTATCGTAAGAAGAATCCGGTTAACTGGTGCCCCACCTGCAAGACCGTTTTGGCTAACGAGCAGGTGACCGAGGGCAAGTGCTGGCGTTGCGGCACCGAGCCCGAGAAGCGCGACCTTGTGCAGTGGTACTACAAGATCACCGAGTACTCCCAGGAGCTGCTCGACGACCTGGAGAAGCTCCCCGGCTGGCCCGAGCGCGTCAAGCAGATGCAGGCCAACTGGATCGGTCGCTCTGAGGGCGCCGAGGTCGACTTTACCCTGTGCGATGCCGATGGCGAGCCCATCGAGGGCGACGAGGGCAAGATCACCGTCTTCACCACGCGCGCCGACACGCTCTTTGGCGTCTCCTTCTTTGTCCTGGCTCCCGAGTACGCCCGTCTGCACGAGCTCGTCGAGGGCACGGAGTACGAGGCGGCCGTCACCAAGATCGTTGAGGACTCCAAGCACATTTCTGCCGTCGAGCGTGCCCAGGGCACTCTCGAGAAGCACGGTGCCTTTACCGGCCGCTACGTGGTGAACCCCGTTAACGGCGAAAAGGTCCCCGTGTGGGTTGCCGACTACGTCGTGGCTGACTACGGCACCGGCGCCGTCATGGCCGTTCCCTGCGGCGACCAGCGCGACTTTGAGTTTGCCCGCAAGTATGATCTGCCGATCGTGCCGATCATCTTGGACGACGATGATCGCGCTGCCGTCGAGGCCAGCGGCGAGACCATCGATACCTTCCATGCCGAGACCGTCGACTGGGATTGCGCCCACGCTGCCGAGGGCACGCTCGTCCAGTCCGGCAAGTACACCGGCATGCGCGGCGGTAAGCACTCCGAGGGCGAGGCTGCGATCGTGGCCGACCTCGAGGCCATGGGCTGCGGTCGTCGCAAGGTCGAGTTCCGCCTGCGCGACTGGCTCATCAGCCGCCAGCGTTATTGGGGCAACCCCATCCCGGCCATTCACTGCGAGCACTGCGGTATTGTGCCCGTGCCCGAGGATCAGCTGCCGGTGACGCTGCCCGAGAACCTGGACCTGGGCGCCGGCGAGACGCTTGCCGAGTGCAAGGACTTCTACGAGACCACCTGCCCGGTCTGCGGCCGCCCGGCCAAGCGCGAGACCGATACCATGGACACCTTTACCTGCTCCAGCTGGTATTACCTGCGCTATACCGACCCGCACAACACCGAGCTGCCCTTCTCCCGCGAAGCCGCCGACCGTTGGATGCCCGTCGATAACTACATCGGCGGCATCGAGCACGCCATTTTGCACCTGCTCTACAGCCGCTTCTTTACCAAGGCGCTGCGCGACCTGGGCCTGCTGAGTGTGGACGAGCCCTTCACCAACCTGCTGTGCCAGGGCATGGTTAAGGACGAGAACGGCGACACCATGTCCAAGTCCAAGGGCAACGTCGTGCCCCCGAGCTCGGTCATCGAGCCCTACGGCGCCGACACCATGCGTCTGGCGATCCTGTTTATCGCCCCGCCCGAGAAGGACTTCGACTGGGATCCCAAGGCCGTTGAGGGCGCCAACCGCTTCATTAAGCGCGCCTGGCGTATCGTTTGGCAGCTCGTCCAGTCCGGCGACGCCAACGTGGCCTTCGACAAGTCCGCGCTCGACGAGACCGCGATGAAGCTCTATCGCGAGCGTCACCGCACTATCGCCAAGTGCACCGAGGACTTTGACCGAGGCCAGTTCAACACCGCCATCTCGGCCGTCATGGAACTCGTCAATGCCGCGAGTGCTTACCTCAATGCTACTGAGGGCGCTTCCCGTGACAAGGCGATGTGCTACGGCGTGGCTAAGGATATCGTGAGCGTCCTTGCCCCCATCTGCCCGTTCTGGGCCGACGAGCTGTGGCATGAGGCGCTCGGCTGCGAGGGCAATGCCTACACCGCCGCCTGGCCCGAGTTCGACTTGGCCGAGTCCATCGAGGACACGGTGCAGATCGTCGTACAGGTGCTCGGCAAGGTCCGCGGCCGCATCGACGTCGCCCGCGACGCCTCCAACGAGGAGATGCAGGCTGCCGCTGAGGAAGCCGTCGCCAAGTGGCTCGAGGGCAAGACGGTCGTCAAGGCCATCTGCGTGCCCGGCAAGCTGGTCAACCTGGTGGTCAAATAAGCTCTGCGTGTAAAGCTGACATGCAATAAACGAGGGACGGTCCGGTTGGGTCGTCCCTCGTTTTGTTTTGCCTGCCCAAAGCGCCCGCGGTCAATTGTTCTATTCTTGTGGAGAACCTGTGCGCACGCTGACCTGCAGATTCGTACTGTGCTTGCGCGTTTCCGCAGCTATTGGTATAGTTTGCTTGCAAATGAAGTTGTATTGAAAGAAGTGGGGTTTCGGCCCCGCTTCTTTTTTGTATGGATGGAGGTGCCGCAATGGTCAAGACCAAGACCGAGCAGGCGATCATCGACGCGCTCGAGGCCGTTGCTCCCCAGCACGATGTCGACATCGTCGACGTCGAGCTCGTGGGTGCCACCAAGGCCCCCTGCGTGCGTGTGCGTATCGAGGGTGCCGAGGGCCAGAGCCTGTCGCTCAATGACGTCACGGCCAACACCAAGTGGGTCGGCGATGTGATTGAGGAGCTCGATCCCATCTCTTCGAGCTATACGCTCGAGGTGTCGAGCCCGGGTATGGCGCGCCCGCTGCGCCGCCCGTGCGACTTTGCCCGCTTTGTGGGCGAGAACTGTGAGCTCACCTCCACCGCCACCGAGGGCCGTCGCAAGTACGCCGGCAAGATTGCCGCTGCGACCGAGACCGACGTGACCCTCGAGCTCGAGGACGGCGAGTCCGTCACCCTCGATTTCTCTGATGTTAAAAAGTGCAAGTTGAAGCCCACCTACGACTTCAAGCCCGCGAAGGAAGGAAAGTAAGATGGCAGCATCCGACATGATGTCCGCCCTGATGGAGCTTTGCCAGGAGAAGCACATCGACCAGCTCTACCTGATCGACCGCCTGGAGCAGTCGCTCGCCAAGAGCTATGCCGAGATCCTGCATCTTGAGTGGGGCGCCAAGGTGACCATCGACCGCACCACCGGCAAGATCTACGTCTACCGCCTGGAGCCGATCGACGATTCCATGGACGAGGAGGGCAACTTCACCGAGTTCGAGGAGATCGACGTTACCCCCAAGAACACGAGCCGCATCGCTGCCCAGCACGCCAAGGCCGAGATCAACGCCATCGTGCGCAACTCCGCCCGAGAGCAGATCTACGAGGAGTTCTCCGGCCGCATCGGTGACCTCATCAGCGGTACCGTGCTGCAGTCCACGCCCGACTTCACGATTGTCAAGATTCGCGAAGGCGTCGAGGCCGAGCTGCCGCACTTCGATCAGCGTCGTTACGAGAACGAGCGCAACGAGCGTCCGATGGGCGAGCGCTACCTGCACAACCAGCACATCAAGGCCGTGATCATCGACGTTCGCGACCCCAACTCCAACCTGCAGCCGGTTCGTGGCGAACACAGCCGTCCGCCGATTGTCATCTCCCGTACCCACCCTGAGCTCATGCGTCGTCTGTTTGAGCAGGAGGTGCCCGAGATCTATGAGGGCACCGTCCAGATCAAGTCGATCGCCCGCGAGCCCGGCCAGCGTTCCAAGGTCGCCGTCCACTCGCTCGACGACCGTCTGGATCCCGTGGGCGCCTGCGTCGGCCCCAAGGGCAGCCGTGTTCGCGCTGTCGTGGGCGAGCTCCGTGGCGAGCGCGTCGACGTCATCCTGTGGGATGCCGATCCTGCCGTCTACGTTGCCAACGCCCTGTCGCCTGCCAAGGTCACCCGCGTCCTCATCGACGAGGAGAAGGCCTACGCCGGCGTCATCGTGCCCGATGACCAGCTGTCCCTCGCCATCGGCAAGGAGGGCCAGAACGCCCGCCTCGCTGCGCGCCTGACCGGCTGGCACATCGACATCAAGTCCGAGACGCTTGCCGCCGACATCCTCAAGAACGTTCCCGTTCACGAGGAGCCCGCCGCCGACCTGATCGGTGACGAGGAGGACGAGGACGTCCGTCGCTGCGAGTACGTGTCCGAGGACGGCATCCAGTGCCGCAACCAGGCCCGTCCCGGCTCCCGTTTCTGCGGTGTCCACGACACCGACGCCTTCGATGATGCGGAGGACCTGATCTAGCGCGCGGTCGCGCCGGGCAGGTCCCGGCGCATCTCCCACGCTCGTTCAGTCTCTAGGCACCCAAGGTGCCAGAAAGGGTAGGTGAAGTCATATGGCAAAAGTCCGTGTGTCCACCCTGGCCAAAGAGTTCGGCATGACCTCTAAGGAACTGATGGGTCATCTCGCCGATATGAAGATTCCCGCTAAGTCCGCTTCCTCCACCTTGGAGGATGCCTACGTTGCCATGGTCCGCAAGCAGCTCGCCTCGGTGATTGAGGCCCGCGCTCAGGAAGTCGAGGCCGCCAAGCAGGCCGAGGAGCAGGCGGCTGCCGCCGAGGAGGCCGCCCGCGCTGCCGAGGCCGAGCGCGAGCGCATCGCCGCCGAGAAGGCCCGCGAGGAGGAGCGCCGCCAGTTTGCCGCAGCCCAGGCTGCCGAGGAGGCTGCCCGCGCCGAGGCCGAGGCCAAGAAGAAGGCCGAGCAGGAGCGCCTTGCTCGCGAGAAGGAGGAGGCTGCTCGCGAGGCCCAGCGCCGCGCCGTTCCCGCTTCCGACTCCGGTTCGCGCTTCCGTTCGCTGCTCGACCAGATCGCCGCACAGGAGACCGTGCTCAAGGAGAAGAAGGACGCCGAGGACAAGGCCAAAGCTGAGCGCGCCGCCGAGCGCGGTAACCGTCGTGGCGGCAACAACGACCGCCGCGGTGGCCGTCGTAACGATCGCAACGCCTCTGACAACAACTCCGAGCGCAACGCCTCCGAGAGCCGTCCGCACAGCCATCGCACCAACGCCAGCAACAACGTCGCTGCCGGCATGGACTTCCCCAACCCCGATAAGCAGGGCAAGGGCAAGAAGCGCAAGGGCGGTCACAACAACGAAGAGGACCACTATAGCCGCATGGCTCGCGAGGCCGAGGAGTATAGCCGCGAGAAGGTACTCGAGGAGGCTCGTGCTGCCGTCGAGGAGGCCTCTCGCGAGTCCACCGGTCGCCGCAAGAAGCGCAAGGAGAAGCGCGAGCGCGAGGCTGCCAAGGCTCAGGAGGAGCGCAAGATAGAGGAGGCGCTGGCCCAGGGCGTGAACCCCGAGGAGCTCGACGCCATCAAGGTCTCCCAGGGCGTTACCGTCCAGGAGCTCGCCGAGGCGCTCGACGTTCCGGCCAACGACATCATCAAGCGCCTGTTCCTACTGGGTACGCCGCTCACCATGACGCAGTCCATGTCCGATGACCTTGTCGAGCTCGTTGCCGACGACCTGGGTCGTCAGATCAAGATCATCACCCCCGAGGAGGAGAACACCTTCTCGTTCTACGACGATCCCGCCGACCTTAAGCCGCGCGCCCCGGTCGTCACCGTCATGGGCCACGTCGACCACGGCAAGACGAGCCTCCTCGACGCCATCCGTCACACCGGCGTCGCTGCCGGCGAGGCGGGCGGCATTACCCAGGCAATCGGCGCTTCGCAGGTTATGATCAACGACCGCAAGATCACCTTCATCGATACCCCGGGCCATGCCACCTTTACGGCCATGCGTGCCCGTGGTGCCAAGGTGACCGATATCGTCATTCTGATCGTGGCTGCCGACGACGGCGTCATGCCCCAGACCGTCGAGTCGATCAACCACGCCAAGGCCGCCGGCGTACCCATCGTCGTCGCCGTCAACAAGATCGATAAGCCGGGCGCCAACCCCGACCGCGTGCGCCAGGAGCTCACCGAGTACGGTGTCATCCCCGAGGAGTGGGGCGGACAGAACATGTTCGTCAACATTTCGGCCAAGCAGAAGATTGGTATCGATGATCTGCTCGAGACCGTGCTGCTTCAGGCCGACGTGCTCGAGCTCAAGGCCAACCCGGACACCTTTGCCTCCGGCAACGTCCTCGAGGCCAAGCTCGACAAGGGCCGCGGCTCGGTCGCTACCGTGCTCGTGACCCGCGGTACCCTGCACGTGGGCGATACGCTGGTCGCCGGCCTCACCTACGGCCGCGTCCGCGCCATGCTCGACCCCAAGGGCCGCGCCGTCACCGAGGCCGGTCCCTCCGACGCCGTCGAGATCCTGGGCCTGCAGTCCGTGCCCAACGCCGGTGACGAGTTCCGCGTGTTCGAGGACGAGCGCGAGGCTCGTGCCCTTGCCGACGAGCGTTCGCTCAAGGCCCGTATCGAGGAGCAGAGCCGCGTCAAGCACGTCACGCTCGAGAACCTCTTCGAGACCATTGCCGACGCCGAGGTCAAGGAGCTCAACCTGATCATCAAGGCCGACGTCCAGGGTTCCATCGAGGCCCTTCAGGATTCGCTCGACAAGATGGATCAGTCCGAGGTTCGCATCAACACGATCCACTCCGCCGTTGGTGCCATCAACGAGACCGACGTCGTCCTGGCCGACGCCTCCAACGCCATCATCATCGGCTTTGGCGTCCGTCCCGACGGTAAGGCCCGCTCCGCCGCCGAGCGTGAGGGCGTCGAGATCCGTTGCTACGACGTCATCTACAAGTGCCTCGAGGAACTCGACGCTGCCCGTATCGGCATGCTTAAGCCCACCGAGGTCGAGGTCTCCACGGGTACCGCGACCGTCCTTGACACCTTTAAGGTGCCCAAAGTCGGTATCGCCGCCGGTGTCCGCGTCGAAGAGGGCGAGATCGCCGCGACCGATTCCGTGCGTCTGGTGCGCGACGGCATCGTGGTCTTCAACGGCAAGATCGCCTCGATGCGTCACTACAAGGACGAGGCCAAGAGCCTCAAGAGCGGTTCCGAGGGCGGCATTGGCCTGGAGAACTTCCAGGACATCAAGCCCGGCGACCAGATCGAGGGTTACCGTATCGACCAGGTTGCCCGTACCGAGTAGGGGGTAGCGCTATGAAGCAAACGCAGGCAACCCGCCGTCTGGGCGAGCAGCTTCGCGAGAAGCTCGGTTATATCCTGCTCTTTGAGGTTTCCGATCCGCGTCTCGACCTGGTTACTTTGACCGCGGTCGAGGTCGCGGTGGACCGTTCGTTCGCGCGCGTGTACGTGTCGTGCGATGCGAGCCGCTACGATGAGGTCATGGAGGCGCTCGCAAGCGCCAAGGGCCGTATTCGCAGCCTGTTGGCTCGCTCGCTCGATTGGCGTGTTACGCCCGAGCTCGATTTTCGCATCGATCGTTCGACCGATGAGGCCGAGCGCATCACGCGTGCGCTGGAAAACGTTCCCGCCACGCTTGCGATCGAAAAGGACGAGGACGGCTATCCGATAGCGGATGCCGCCCAGGAGGCAGCTTTAGATGACTAATTCCGCCGACCTCACCTCGTGCGAGTCTGCAGATATTCAGCGACGCATCCTCGAGCTCATCGAGGGTGCGTCCTCCATTGCGATTTCGGGACACACTTCTCCCGATGGCGATGCCTTGGGCTCCGTTTTGGGTCTGGGCCTTTCGCTCATGAAGTTTTTCCCCAACAAGGACATTGCGCTGCTGCTGGCAGATGATGACCCAGTTCCGCGCATTTACCGCTTTATGGAAGGCTCCGATCGCCTGACGCCGGCATCTGCGTACACCGACAATCCGGACCTGTTCATCTCGGTGGACGTGCCGGTCGTCGAGCGTCTCAATAATTCCGCCGAGGTGCTTCGTCGCTCCAAGCATGTGGTGTGCTTCGATCACCATCCGGCGCGCGAGGAGTTTGCCGAGCTCAGCCTGAGGCGCGTCGAAGCTGCAGCCTGCGCCATGATCATCGACCGCTTCTTGGACAATTGCGGCATTGTCGCACGTGATGGCGTTGCGACCTGCCTGCTGTGTGGCTTGGTTACCGATACCGGCCGTTTTCAGTACCAAAACGCCGATGCAGCCGCGTTCCATGCAGCCTCGCGTCTGGTTGCCCACGGTGCCGATCCGGCGCGTGTGGCACTCGAGGTTTACCAGAGCATGCGCGTTGAGTTTTTGCACCTCAAGTCCATCGTTATGGGCCGCATTAAGACGGTGGCCCACGGGCGCGTCGCGTATAGCTACGCGTACCAGAGTGACCTTGAGGCCTGCGGTGTCACCTCGGACGAGTGCGACGGTCTGGTTGACGTGGTGCGCTCGGTGATGGGCGTCGAGGTCTGTCTGTTCCTGAAGGGCATTGAGGGCGATACCAAGGTGCGCGGCAACCTGCGCTCCAAGGGCGACCTCAACGTGTCCGAGATCGCTGCTGCCTTTGGCGGAGGCGGACATCCCGCTGCCGCCGGTTTCTCCAACAACGGAACGATTCTCGAGACGCTTACCGTGGCACTTCCCATGCTGGCCGAGCTGGTGGGGGAGGATCCCGCTTCGGTGACCGTCGAGCTTTAACTTTTTGGATGGTACATGGCTCGTCGTACGCCTTCTCAACTGAATATGCTGCTCGCCGTCGATAAGCCGGTGGGCTGCACGTCCCACGATGTGGTTTCGAAATGCCGACGCGCCCTCCATGAGCGGCGCGTCGGCCATGCCGGCACGCTCGACCCCATGGCATCGGGTGTCATGGTGGTGGGTGTGGGCCAGGCCACCCGTCTGCTGGGCATGCTAACCCTCGATACCAAAAGCTATGTCGCCGACATTTCGTTTGGCGCCGAGACCAATACCGATGATGCGGAGGGCGAGGCGGTCCGCACGGTGGCTGTTGCCAACGAGCTCCGCGATCCTGCCTATGCCCGTGAGCGCTTGGCCGCTATGCTGGGTCCGCAGATGCAGGTGCCGCCGGCGTTTTCGGCTATCTCGGTCAATGGCGTTCGCGCCTACAAGTCTGCTCGCGAGGGCAATGCGGTGGACCTACCTCCGCGCCCCGTCGAGGTCTATGCCGCCGACCTGATCGCCGTGGGAGGCGAAGGTGATACGTGTGTGTGGACCGTGGCGTTCTCAGTGAGCAAGGGTACCTATATCCGTGCGCTCGCTCGCGATTTGGGCCGCGCCTGCGAGAGCGCCGCGCACATTTCCGCGCTGCGCCGCACGGCCTCCGGTGTTGTTTCCATTGGCGCTTGTCATGCGGTCGAGGAGCTTTCTCCCGAGTCCGCGGCTGGCTTTGCCCTGGATCCCATTGCGGCCTTGGGCGCCACGCGTGTTGACTTGCCGGGCAATCTTGCCGACGACCTGCTCTGCGGCCGACGCATTCCCGTTGAGCGTGCGCTTGCCGATTTCGATTCCGCGAAGGCGCCTTTTGCGTTGGTGCTCGATGGGGGACTCAAGGCGCTTGCCCGCATTGAGAGTGGCCGCTTTGTCATGGAGCACGTGTTTCCGCAGGCAATCGGCGGTGTTCGATGATGTTGTCCGCTCGTGAGCTCGCGCGTATCTTTTTCGAGGGCGAGTCGGACGAGGCCCGCATCGTCACTGCCGATGCGTTTGATGAGTGCGAGCACTTGGGTGCTGCATCGATTGCCATCGGCGTGTTCGATGGTGTGCACCGTGGACACCAGGAACTCATCGAAGCGCTTGTCCGTGATGCCCGTGCCCATGGCTGCAAGGCGGTCGTGGTCACTTTCGATCCCGATCCGGACGTTGTGGTGAGTCCTTCGCCCGCTCAAAAACTGATGACGACGGCCGACCGTCTACATGCCTTGGCTCAGACCGGGGTCGATGCAGTGGTGGCCGTTCCCTTTACGCCTGAGGTTGCGGCACTCGACCATGTTGGTTTTCTCACACTGTTGTCACGCGTGGTCGACATTCGTTCGATTCGCGTTGGCAGCGATTTTAGGCTGGGTCGTGGCGGTGCTTCTGGTGTTGCCGAGATGCGCGTCTGGGGTTCCGAGCACGGCGTTGACGTGTATGGTCACGATCTGCTTTGCGAGGGCGGTGAGGCCATTTGCGCCACCCGCATCCGTCATGAGCTGGGACAGGGCCATGTGGAGCTGGCTGCTGAGTTGCTCGGCCGCCCGTATATGCTGCGCGGCGGTGTTGTTCGCGGCCGTCACGAGGGCTCTGGCATGGGCTTTCCCACGGCAAACCTGCAGGTTTCCGACGGCATTCAGGTGCCTGCCGATGGCGTGTATGAGGGCCTGGTGCTCGTCGATGACACCGTATGGCCTGCTGCCGTTAACGTCGGCCTGCCGCCGACGTATGCCGACGATGCCGCTTCATCGCATCTCGAGGCTAACTTAATTGGTTATACGGGCGACCTGTACGGCGCTTCCGTTTCGCTGGCGTTTACGCGCTGGCTGCGTCCCTCGCGTGTGTTCGAATCGCTGGATGAGTTGATCTCGACCGTCGAGGGTAATATCGAGGATATTCGTCACAACTTGGGCGAGCAGGGGGTGAGTATCCGTGATTAGCGATGATGAAAAAGACCAGGTACGCGCTGCGTCCGACCTAGTTGCCATCGTGCAGGAAACGGTTGAGCTCAAGCCCCGCGGCCATGAGTTTTGGGGTTGCTGCCCCTTTCATGGCGAAAAGACGCCGTCCTTCCACATTATCCCCGCCACACAGGTGTGGCATTGCTTTGGCTGCGGCGAGGGTGGCGACGTCTTCACCTATATCATGAAGCGCGAGAACCTGAGCTTTCCCGAGTCAATCCGTTATTTGGCCGATCGTGCAGGTATTGAGCTGCACGACACCGGAGATCGCCGCGAGCGCGGTACCAAGCGTGCCCGCATCTACGATCTGTGTGCCGAGACCGCCCAGTTCTACCACACCATGCTTATGCGCGGTAAGGATGGCCGTCCACGTGAGTACTTTGCCAGCCGCGGCATGGGCGGCGACGTCTGCCGCCGCTACTGCCTGGGCTTTGCGCCGGGTCGTAATATGCTGGTGGCTCATCTGTCGCAGGCGGGCTTTACTCCGCAGGAGATGATCGACGCCAACGTTGCCGTGAGTCGAGGGCGCGGGCAGCTTGCCGACCGCTTTTACGACCGCGTGATGTTTCCCATCTTTGATGAGCAGGGTCACAATATCGCCTTTGGCGGGCGTATCATGGGCGATGGTCACCCCAAGTACCTCAACACTGCCGAGACGAGCGTGTTTCATAAGAAACGAAACCTCTATGGCTTTAACTGGGCCAAGGAGTTTATCGTTGCGCAGGATACCGCCATCGTGGTGGAGGGCTATACCGACTGCATCGCCTGTTGGGAGGCGGGGATTAAAAACGTTGTCGCCACGCTGGGCACCGCGCTCACGGAGCATCACGTCAAGACGCTCACCCGCTTTGCTAAGCGCATCGTGTATATGTTTGACGGCGATGCCGCCGGTCAAAAGGCCGCTCGCCGTGCGATTCAGTTTATCGAGCAGGATTCGATGGACCTGCGCTGCGTGGTGCTGCCCGACGGCAACGACCCCATGGAGTTCATCACGGCGCATGGTGGACAGGAGCTTCAGGCGCGCATCGACGCTGCCGAGCCGCTCATGGACTTTGTCTACCGTTCGCTGCAGGAGTCGAGTGACATCACCACGCCGGGCGGTCGTGCCAAGGCGCTGGAAGATGCGCTGACGCTTATCTATCCGCTGCGCGATAGCTATATGATCGACACATACTTTATCCAGATTGCCGATCTGCTGGGCTTGGATCTGGAGACGGTTCGCGCGAGTTCGGGTCGCGTGTTTCGCGATGTCGCCAAGCGCGAAGATGCGGAACGACGTCGTGAGCAGAACTATGAACGCCAGCGGGCGCAAGCCGAGCGCTCTGGTAGCGCGGGCGGTCGGACGTCTGGTTCGCAGGGGGCATCTCGCGGTGCTTGGGCATCGGGCGCGACGCCGCCGGTGTCCGCGCCGGTCGAGGAGGAGCCGTACGACCATGTCCCGCTCGATGCCTACGGCGCCGCGCCCGTGGAGCTCGTCGACGATCTGCCGCCGATCGATGTGCCTGATGATATGGGTGCTGTGCCTGTGACTGATGGTTCGGGCGCTCCGGCTGCGGCGGCGCCGATGGTTCTTACTGATCTTGAGCGCAAGTCCTTGGCAGGGGAGCGCGAGCTGTTGACGATGCTCACGAGCTACCCCGACCTGTTCCGCACGTATGCCGACCGCATCTGCTCTATCGAGTGGGTTGACCCACGTCACGAGTCCATCGCATGGGCCGTTCTGGCAACGCCGCCGGGAACCGATCCTGCAGCCTGCATGGATGCGGCGCGCTCGGTGTGTCCCGAGGCGGCAACGCTTGTGAGTGCCGGGCGCATCTCGGCGACGAGCAAGCACCCCACCGAGACGAACATCGTGTTTATGCTTGATACGCTCGAGCTCTACACCATCAAGCGCCGCATGCGTGCCGCACAGGCCAAGCTGCGCCAGGACCGTTCGCTCGATGATGAAGCCCGTCGCGCGCTGACCGTGCAGGCCGCGCAGGATTCGCAGCGTCAACGCGAGCTGCAAAAGTCGATCGGCGGCGTGGCGGACCCGTTCCGTTTGATCGGTATGGAGGCCGCAGGCACCGAACAGGCCTAGATGTTGTGGTCAACCAGCGTATTCTCGCCTATATCCAGTCCTCTTTTTGGGTATAGACGTCTATGTGTGTGCTAAAGTATTGAGTCCTGTGGACTATGAAGGGAGAATCTGTGCCAAAAAAGACTGAGAGCACGGGTACTGGGCTGGAATCCTACGTTGCAAAGCTCATGGGCAACGGCTCAAACAGGACTTCGGTAACCGAGGACGAGATTCAGGTCGCCCTGAAGGATATCGATGTTTCTGACGAGCAGCTCACCGCGGTGTATTCCGCGCTGCGCAACAGCGGCATCCAGATTATCTCCGCGAGCGGTAACGACGACGCCCCCATGGACGTCGACGATGACGATAACGATACCGATACCGACGATTTTGATGACGACGACGAGCACGAGCTCAAGATGGCCCGTCAGGCCGACGCCGAGATGGGTTCTTCCAAGAGCAAGAAGAAGCGCACCGTGCGCACGTCCCGTTCACGCTCCCGCGTGCGTGGCATCGATGCCTCCACGGTGATGTTGACCGGCGATCCGGTTCGTATGTACCTCAAGGAGATCGGCAAGGTCGACCTGCTGACCGCCTCCGAAGAGGTCGATTTGGCCATGAAGATCGAGGCCGGTCTCGAGGCCACCGAGAAGCTCGAGGCTGCCGATGCCGGCGAGCTCGAGCTCACGCGTGCCGAGATGCGTCGTCTTACGCGCATTGAGAACGTGGGCCTCGAAGCCAAGCAGGCACTCATCAGCGCAAACCTGCGTCTGGTCGTTTCCATCGCCAAACGCTATGTCGGCCGCGGCATGCTGTTCCTTGACCTGATCCAGGAGGGCAACCTCGGTCTGATCCGCGCTGTTGAGAAGTTCGACTACCAGAAGGGCTTTAAGTTCTCCACGTACGCCACGTGGTGGATCCGTCAGGCCATTACGCGCGCCATTGCCGATCAGGCCCGTACCATCCGTATTCCCGTGCATATGGTCGAGACCATCAACAAGCTCGTCCGCGTGCAGCGCCAGCTCCTTCAGGACCTGGGTCGCGACCCGACCCCTGAGGAGATCGGTGCCGAGATGGACATGAGCGCCGACCGCGTCCGCGAGATCCAGAAGATTTCGCAGGAGCCCGTGTCGCTCGAGACCCCCATCGGCGAGGAAGAGGATTCCCAGCTGGGCGACTTCATCGAGGACTCCCAGGCTATCGTTCCGCCCGATGCCGCCAGCTTCTCCATGCTGCAGGAGCAGCTCACCCAGGTGCTCGACTCGCTTGCCGATCGTGAGCGCAAGGTTATCGAGCTGCGCTTTGGCCTTGTCGACGGGCATCCCCGCACGCTCGAGGAGGTCGGTCGCGAGTTTGGTGTCACGCGCGAGCGTATCCGCCAGATCGAGTCCAAGACCCTGGCCAAGCTTCGTCACCCGAGCCGCAGCAGCAAGCTCAAAGACTATATCGAGTCTTAGGGTTACGGCGTTTTACCAAACGCCGTAACTGGCCGACGCTGCGCGGACACCAGAGCGACAACTTGTCATTCAAAGAGGACGGCATGACCAGAAGGTCTATGCCGTCCTCTTTTCATGCCAATTTGTTCGCTCTGGTGCCCGCTCGCTGGCATTGTCAAAACATCGGCGTTTCCGTTGCCGGTGCCGGCAGTTAGGCCGTCCCCAAGGGATCAAGGCTAGAAAATTTCTCAAAAAAGTTCTTGCCCTGTGCCGATTCGTCCGTATAATAAACTTCGTTGCTTGAGAGCACGCACCTATTCCTCGGTAGCTCAATGGTAGAGCACGCGGCTGTTAACCGCGCTGTTGTAGGTTCGAGTCCTACCCGGGGAGCCAGAATTTCTCAGCCCATTCCGCTGGGCTTTTAAATTCCTCGGTAGCTCAATGGTAGAGCACGCGGCTGTTAACCGCGCTGTTGTAGGTTCGAGTCCTACCCGGGGAGCCAGGTTGTAAAACCCGTCGCTTATGCGGCGGGTTTTTTCATGCCGCGACCACTTGACTCGAACGTTGCCATATCAACATTTCGTGTCGAGGATGTAATCCCGCGACCCACCACCTCAACATGGCGCGGTCGTTGTAGAATATTGCAATGATTGCTCCCACGACATGGTGCCGCGAGCACCAGATAAGGAGATTCTTGTGTCTGAGACCATTAACGGCAGCCTGAGCGTCTCGAACGACGTTATTGCCGATATTGCCGGTTATGCCGCGATGACGTGCTATGGCGTCGTCGGTATGGCTGAGCAGCTCCAGGGCGCCGAGAGCGTGCGCCTGCTTGCCGGTCAGCGCCTCCGCAAGGGCGTGCTTGTCTCCGCCGACGAGAACGGCCTTACGGTCGATCTTCACGTCGTGCTCGAGAACGGCGTCAACATGAAATCCGTCTGCCACAATCTTTCGAGCTCCGTTGCCTTCACCCTGCAGGAGATCGCCCAGATCGATCCCGCCAGCCTTAAGATCGGCATCCATATCGACGCGCTCAAGAGCCGTCTGAACTAGCATCCGAAAACGGAGATTTAAATACCCATGATTGCAAAGACCATTCGCACCTGTTTTCCGATCGCTGCGGCTGCCGTTTCCGACAAGGCCGAGGAGATCAACAAGCTCAACGTCTTTCCCGTGCCCGACGGTGACACCGGCACCAACATGTCGCTCACGCTCGCCTCGGTGACCAAGGAGCTTTCTGCCCTTCCCGCCGACGCCGACATGGAGGCCATCGCCGGCGCCATCACCCACGGCTCCCTGATGGGCGCCCGCGGCAACTCCGGCGTCATCACCTCGCAGATCTTGCGCGGCGTGGCCGAGGGCCTTGTCTCCGCCGACGAGCCCATTACGTCCGCCAACATCGCCTTCGCCTTCCGTCGTGCCGTCAAGGTTGCCTTCCAGGCCGTCCGTAAGCCCATCGAGGGTACGATCCTCACGGTGTTGCGCGATGTCTCGACCAAGGCCGACGAGTGCGAAAAGAAGAAGTTCTCGGCCGAGGACGCGCTCGACGCCATCGTCGTCGAGGCCTACCAGTCCGTCGCCCGCACGCCCGAGCTGCTGCCCGTTCTGAAGGAGAACGGCGTGGTCGACTCCGGCGCCTTTGGCTTTGCTATTTTCCTTGAGAACTTTGTTGCCGCCGCTCTTGGCCGCAGCACCGTTGTCGAGGATTTCTCCGCCACGTTTGATTCCGCCTGCTCTGCACGCGATGCCGCTCTTGGCCGCGTTGAGATCGAGGCCAACGACGATTGGGAGGGCTCGGAGTTCCGCTACTGCAACGAGTTCCTCTTTAAGGCCGACGCCCCGTTTGACGAGGATGAGTGCCTTAAGTTCCTGGGTTCCATGGGCGACTGTGAGCTACTCGTGGGCGCCTACCCCGATTACAAGATCCACGTGCACTCCAACACCCCCAACCTGGTGCTCGAGCACATGCTTCAGCTTGGTCAGATCTACGAGGTCTTTATCCACAACATGGAGATGGAGGCCCACGACCGTACCGCCAAGATTCATGAGGACCAGGAAAAGGCCGCCGAGCCCGCCAAGGCGCTGGGCTTTGTCGCCGTTGCCGCTGGGTCCGGCGAGGCAGACATCCTCAAGTCCCTCGGCGTCGACGTGATCGTGTCGGGTGGTCAGACCATGAACCCCTCGACTGCAGACCTGCTGGGCGCCGTCGACCAGGTCAACGCGACCTCGGTCATCATCCTGCCCAACAACGGCAACATCCGCATGGCCGCTGAGGCCGCTGCCTCAGCCTGCACCGACAAGAAGGTCGCCGTCGTTCCCACCAAGACCGTTCCGCAGGCCTTCTCCGCGCTGTTCGCGGTCCTGCCCGATTCCGAGCTCGAGGATGCCGTCGCCGCTATGGTCGACGCCATCAGCGAGGTCCGCGATGGCGAGGTCACCCGCGCCGTGCGCGACTCCAGCGCCTCCGACGGTTCGCCAATTCACTCCGGTGACGTCATGGGCATCATTGCCGGCTCCATCGATGTGGTCGGCTCCGACGTGAAGCAGGTCACGCTCGATTGCATCAACCGCATGCAGGAGGAAGAGGAGGGCGACGCGCTGACGATTCTGGCCGGCGAGGAGCTGTCCGACGAGGCCTTCCAGGAGATCGTCGACGCTATCGAGGAGGCTCAGCCCGACCTGGAGATCGACGCCCATCGTGGCGAGCAGCCGCTCTATCCCGTGATCTTCTCGATCGAGTAGGCATCTGCCCATGTCCGAGCTCTGCTCCGTGCCGCGCGTCTCGGATCGCTTTGCCCAGAGCAATGCGCTCGACGAGGATATCGCGCGACTCAAATATGTTTCGGGTAAACGTGAGGAGGCCCTTCGCCGTCTGGGAATTCGGACGGTGGGGGACCTCCTTCTCCATATCCCTCATCGATACCTGGACTTTACGCGCTCCTGGTCCATCGAGATGGCGCCCATCGGTACCGTGTGCACCATCATCGCCACGGTCGACCGTATCGTTCAAAAGAAGCCGCGTCCGCGCATGCAGGTGACCGAGGTCTCACTCGTTGACGAGACGGGCGTGCTGCAGGTCGCCTTTTTCCGTCAGCCTTGGATTGCCCAGCAGCTTAAGCAGGGCGACCGCCTGGCCGTGATGGGCAAGGTCGAGTTTGCCTACGGTTTTAAGCAGATGGCCTCGCCGCACTTTGAAAAGCTTGATGACGGGCGTGCTGCGGGCACCATTTTGCCGGTCCATTATGTGAGTGACGGCCTGAGCCAGGCATGGATGCGCCGCATCGTAAGTGGCGCGCTCGAGGTCGTCGGCAATCCCTTCGACCCGATTCCCGCACGCTTGCGCGTTAAACGTCGCCTGATGAGCGATGCTCGTGCGCTTCGATCGATCCACTTTCCTTCGAGCATGGCTGAGCGCGATATCGCGCGCGCACGGCTTGCCTACGAGGAGTGCCTCTACCTGCAGCTGGCGCTGCGCCTGCGCAACGACGGCAGCCTGGTCGATGTGGTGCCCTACGCCCACGCCGCGGGCGAGCACCTGGCCGCGCTTAAGCAGGCCCTGCCGTTTTCTCTGAGCGACGAGCAGGAGGCCGCGTTCCAAGATATCCTGCGCGATATGTGCGATGGCGGGCGCGTGATGAACCGCCTGCTGCTGGGCGATGTCGGTACCGGTAAGACCGCCGTTGCCGCCTGCGCGCTGGCTGTGGCTGCCGATAGCGGCACGCAGGCCTGCGTTATGGCGCCCACGGGCGTGCTGGCGCGTCAATATGCCGATAAGACCGGCCCCTTGCTCTTGCAGGCTGGCATGACCTGGGCGCTCCTGACGGGCGCCACGCCGGCGGCCGAGCGCGAGCGGATCCATGCCCAGCTGGAATCGGGCGAGCTCGATGTCCTCTTTGGCACCCACGCGGTGCTTTCGGATAACGTGGCGTTTAAGCATCTGTCGCTCGTGGTCATCGATGAGCAGCACCGGTTTGGCGTCGGCCAACGCAACGCCCTGCGTGCGAAGGGCCCTGGTGCCGATCTGCTCGTTATGACGGCAACGCCCATCCCACGTACGCTGGCGCTTTCGGTCTACGGCGATCTGGACACGAGCATCATCCGCCATCGGCCCGTCCCTGGCGCTGGCGTGACGACACGCGTGCTTACCGAGTCGAGCCGCGACCTTGCCTATGGCGCCATCCGCGAGGCGCATGAAAAGGGTCAGCAGGCCTACGTGATTTGCCCGCTCGTGGAGCCGAGCGACTCGGCCGATGAGCTTGAGGATGTGCCCGGTATCGTCCGTGACGACGAGGGTCGCGTAACCGTGCCCGTGCCGCTGCACGATACGGCAACCGAGCTCGACCGCCTACGCCTGGCGTTGCCGGGGCTTACCATCGAGCGTCTTCACGGCCGCATGCCGGCAGGGGAGAAGGATCGTGTGATCGACGCCTTCAAGCGCGGCGAGATCGACGTGCTCGTTTCGACCACGGTGGTCGAGGTGGGCGTCGACGTGCCCAACGCCACCGTCATGGTCATCGAGAACGGTGAGCGCTTTGGCTTGGCGGCCCTGCACCAGCTGCGCGGCCGCGTGGGCCGCGGCAGCGTGTCGGGCACCTGCCTGGTCATGACGCACTCCAAGGGCAACGGCGGCGCTTCGGCGGCGCAAGACCGTCTCCAGTCGCTCGAAAAGACCTCGGACGGCTTTACGCTCGCCCAGATGGACCTTCGTCTGCGCCACGAGGGCGAAATCCTGGGGTACCGCCAGCATGGCGGGGTGACCCTGCGCTTTGTCGACCTGGATGCCGACGAGGAGCTGATCGAGTGGGCCCATTTGGACGCAGTCGAGCTCTTGCGGTATGCTTGCAACCTTGACTCCGTGGCGACGCGCCCCCTGCGCGATGCGGTCGCCATGCGATATCGACACATTTTTAAGGAGGTCAGCGGAGGATGAGAATCATCGGCGGCGAATGGCGCGGTCGTAAGATCGAGGAGCCCCGTGGTCGCGATGTCACCCGCCCCACGACCGATCGCGTGCGCGAGGCATGCGCATCTATGGTCATGTCGGCATTCGACTTCGATCTGGACGAGGTCCGCGTGCTGGACGCCTTTGGCGGCTCCGGCGCCTTAGGGTTAGAGATGCTCTCACGTGGTGCCCGCTCACTCACGACGTTCGAGATCGATCGGAATGCCGCGCGGCTCATTACCAAGAATATCGAGTCGCTCTGCCGTGACCGTGCGCGTTGGCGCGTGGTAACGGGCGACATGCTGGCGAGTGCCTCGCGCGGTCGTGTGCCGGGCGGCCCCTTTGATCTGGTCCTGCTCGACCCGCCCTATGCTTTTGGTGCCGAGCCGGTCGAGATACTGCTGCAGAACCTGGCTCAGCAGGGTCTGCTTGCACCTGGCGCTTATGCCCTGTTTGAGCATGCCGCCGCCGATGCGGGCGCGCATCCGGCAGGCTTTGAGATCGTGCGCGAGAAGCGCTACGGCATTACCTCGGTCGACCTGCTTCGTTGGGTCGGCGATGACGATGGTGAGGAAGATTGCACCGGCACCGATGCTCACAACAACGATGCCATGACGGTTCAGGAGAACGCCCATGAGTGACACCATCAACCGCGTGATCGTCCCGGGCACCTTCGATCCCATCACGTTTGGCCATATCGACGTCATCCGCCGCGCCCGCCGCATCTTTCCCAGCGTGATCGTCGCTGTCGCCGAGTCGCAGGGTAAAAACGGTGTGGGCACCACGTTTATGCTGGATGAGCGCGTGGCGCTGGCTCGCGAGGCGCTCGGTGATATCGACGGCGTCGATGTCCTGCCCTTTACCGGCCTCTTGGTCGACTTCGCTCGCGAGCAGGGGGCGGGGGCCGTGGTCAAGGGCCTGCGCGCCATGACCGACTTTGAGTACGAGCTGCAGCAGGCAGACCTCAACTATCGCTTGGATAACGAGCTGGAGTCCATCTTTGTCATGAGTGCGCCGCAGTACGGCTATATCTCGAGTTCGGTCGTTCGCCAGATCGCCTCGCTCGGCAGCGATGTATCGACGTTTGTCCCGCCCAACGTGGTCGAAGCGCTCAGACACCGCTTTTCGTGACGTTTTTTATTGCCTGGTGGCATGTGGTAAACTAGCACGATGATATGTTACCTATGAAAGGAGACCGGATGCCGGGCGAGAATTTTCCTGGCGATAGGATCGTCAGCTTGGTCGATGAGCTCGAAGGGCTGATCGAGGAAGCCAAGCCGCCTTTCGGCAAGAACGCTCAGTTCAAGGTCATCGACGCCGACGTGTTCTTCAACATCCTCGACGAGATCCGCATGAGCTATCCCGAGGAGTGGCAGAAGTCCCGCCGTATCCTTAAGGAGCGCGAGGAGCTTATGGCTTCCGCCGCCGCTCAGGCCGATTCCATCATCGCCGACGCTCAGCAGCAGGCCCTCACCATTGCCGGTGAGCAGGAGATCGTCCGCTTGGCACAGCAGCAGGCCGACGACATCCGCGATCGTGCCCAGCAGTACGAGCGCGAGACGCGTTATGCTGCCGAGGACTACGCAGAGCAGGTCTTTACGCACCTGGAGGAGAATCTCAAGAGCCTGACCGGCACCGTTACCCGTTGCCGTCAGCAGCTCAACGAGGGTGCCGCCCAACAGAATGGTCAGTGGTAATGGCTGAGTTCCCGAGCGTTACCGTCGATCTTTCCGAACAGCTCGAGTTTCCCGGAGATTCGTATCCGCTGACCGGCAAGGTCGATGTCGCCACCTATACGGTGGGCGAGAAGGAGTACCAGCTACAGGACGGCATCGACTACGACGTTGTCTTTACCAATGCCGGTACCGGTGTCTTGCTCACGGGCATGGTCCGCGCGCACGCCACCGGCGAGTGCGACCGTTGCCTGGAGCCTGCTTCGTTTGATATCGCCGGCGAGATCGAGGAGTTCTACCTCTTTGAGGAGCCCGAGGATCCCGAGGCCTACGAAGACGGCTACGAGCTCCTGGGCGAGGATCGCATCGTCGATCTGGGTGAGCCCATCAACGACGCGGTTGTCATGGACACGCCGTTCGTTGTCCTGTGCAAGCCCGATTGTCGCGGCCTGTGCCCCACCTGCGGTTGCAATCTCAACGTCGAGCAATGCGATTGCGCCGCTCAAGCAGAGGCCGAATGGGCCGCTGCCACGGAAAATCCATTTGCAGCATTGAAGAATCTCAAGCTTGACGAGTAAAACTGTGGTAGTATCGCTACTTGCGCGTAATCGCCACACTGGATAGTTCATAAGGAAGGTCACTATGCCCGTACCTAAACAAAAGCAGGGTCGTATCCGCACTCACACCCGCCGTTCCGCCAACATGAAGATCTCGGCTGCGGCTCAGTCCACGTGCCCCCGTTGCGGCGCTGTCAAGCTTCCGCACCACGTGTGCCCCAGCTGCGGTTTCTACAAGGACCGCGAGGTTATCGTTACCGAGTAACGGTATACTCTGGATGCGATGCCGTTCCAAATGGAACCACAATGGCCGGCTCAATGAGTCGGCCATTTTTGTATAAGGAGCATGTATATGAGTAACGTTCGCGTTTGTGTAGACGTTGTGGGCGGAGACGAGAAGCCTCAGGTTGTTCTCGATGGTATCGAGGCCGCACTTGCCGCCGATCCCGATATCGAGGTCTTGGCAGTTGGCCCCGCCGAAATCGTCAATCCCTTTGCCGCGGCCCATGCACGTGTGGAGGCTCTGGAAGCCCCTGACGTCATCGCCATGGATGACGATCCTATTCGCGCCGTGATGACCAAGCGCAAGTCCTCGATCGTGCTTGCCTGCCGCGCCATCAAAAAGGGCAACGCGGACGCGTTCTTCTCCGCCGGCTCCACCGGCGCCATGACCGCCGCTGCTACCGCATACGTGACGCCGTTTAGGTATCAGGCCGAAGGCAAGAAGCAGCCGGTGCGCCCTTGTCTGACCAATGCGTTGCCCAATCGCGCCGGCGGTCTGACGGTGCTGTGCGATATGGGCGCCAACCCCGATGTCGAGGTCGATGACATGGTGCGTTTTGCCCAGATGGGTAGCGCCTATGCCCGCGTCGTCCTGGGCATCGAACATCCTCGCGTGGGCCTGCTTGGTAACGGCACCGAGGACGAGAAGGGTTCTAACTTTACCAAGGCCTGCTTCCCTGCTATGAAGGCCGCAGTTCCGGGCTTTGTGGGCAACTGCGAAGGCACCGACCTCACCTCGGGCAATTTCGATGTCGTTGTTGCCGACGGCATGTCGGGCAATATCGCTCTCAAGGCTACCGAGGGCGCTGCCAAGTTTTTGCTGCAGGAGCTCAAGGGCGCCTTTATGGCCTCGCTCGGCACCAAGATCGCCGCGCTGCTCATCAAAAAGCAGATGCGCGAGATTAAGGCCAAGCTCTCTGGTGATGCCAAGGGCGGCGCGATTCTTTTGGGCCTGCGTGGCGTGGTCCTGATCGGCCATGGCGCCACCTCGGTCGAGGCTGTTAAAAACGGTACGCTTGCGGCGGCCGAAGCCGTGCGCGCGGGGCTGGTCGAGAACGTCGCCAACTCCATGGACGGCATCGTTTTGTAAGAGCGAGTTAGAGCGCTGTTATGTGCCTCGCGGCCTGCTTCGTGGGGTAGAATCAGAACCGTGTCTTGGTACCGCCCGGGCGGTACCATTCTTTTGGTATTCATGCACTATGAGAGGAAGCGCTATGGACCGCTCCGAAATCTTCGACAAGATCGCCGAGGTCGCTGCTGACGTTCTGGGCGTCGATGTTGCCGAAATTAGCGATGAGACCACCTTTAACGACCTCGATGCCAACTCGCTCGAGCGCCTGCAACTGGTTACGGCTATCGAGGACGAGTTCAATCTCGAGATCGATGACGAGACCCTGCTCTCGCTCAACTCTGTCGCCGACGCCGTCGACGCGATCGAAAACGCCAGGGAGGCTTAGGTCTTGGCTTTATCCGAACGACTTACGCGCGCCCAGGAGATTCTTGGCCACGAGTTCAATGACAAGGTGCTGCTGCGCGCGGCGCTTACGCATCCCTCGGCCGTCGAGGGCCAGCCGGTTTCTGCCAGCTATGAGCGCCTTGAGTTCTTGGGCGATTCCATTTTGGGCGCCGTCGTCGCCCGTTCGCTCTTTGAGTCCTATCCGGAGTTTGACGAGGGCAAGCTTACGCGCCTGAAGGTGTCGCTCGTCTCGGGTGCCACGCTGTCCGAGGTATCCCATGAGCTGGGCATCGACGACATCATCATCTTTGGTGCCTCCGAGACCGGTACCGGCACGCGCGGCCTGCACTCGGCGCTCGAGAACGTCTATGAGTCGCTCGTGGGTGCGCTGTATCTGGATGCTGGCTGGGATGCGGCGGCGGAGTTCATCCACCGTACGCTTAAGCCCCATTTGGCCTCCGAGCGTGCCGAGCATCCTGCGAACCCCAAGTCGTTTTTGCAGGAGTGCGTGCAAGCCGACGGCCACGAGCCTCCGGCGTACAAGCTCGTTGGCTCTGAAGGCCCGGCGCATGCACCGACCTTTACCGCCGTGGTGCTCATCGACGGTATTCGCCAGGGCCGCGGCACCGGTTCCTCCAAGAAGGAGGCCGAGGGAGCCGCTGCGCTCGAGGCGCTCGACCGCATGGGTTACACCACTAACGGCGTGATTCTCAACAAGAAGCCTGTTTAAGCGAGGAACCGTGTATCTCAAGTCCCTCACGCTCAAAGGGTTCAAGTCGTTTGCCGACCGCGCCCATATGACGTTTGAGCCGGGCCTAACCGTCATCGTCGGTCCCAACGGCTCGGGAAAATCGAACATCTCCGACTCGATTCTGTGGGTCCTGGGCGAGCAGAGCGCCAAGCAGCTGCGCGGCCAGGCCATGGAGGACGTCATCTTCTCGGGCTCGTCGGCGCGCAAGCCGGTGGGTGTGGCCGAGGTCACGCTGGTGCTCGATAATTCGGACCATATGTTGCCTGTCGACTTTGACGAGGTGGCTATCACCCGCCGCATGTATCGCTCGGGCGAAAGCGAGTACCTCATCAACTCGAGTCCGTGCCGCCTGATGGACATTCAGGACATCCTGCACGATTCGGGCCTGGGCAAGGATACGCATTCCATCATCAGCCAGGGCAAGCTCGATGCCATTTTGCAGAGCCGCCCCGAGGAGCGCCGTGCCCTCATCGAGGAGGCCGCCGGCATCTCCAAGCACAAGCGCCGCAAGGAGCGTGCGCTCAAAAAGATTAAGTCGATGGACGAGCACCTGACGCGTGCCCGCGACATCAATAAGGAAATTGCCCGTCAGCTGCGACCGCTGGAGCGTCAGGTCGATCGTGCGCGCAAGTACAAAGAGCTGTCCTCGCGCGCGAACGAGCTTACGCAGATGCTAGCCGTCGACGAGCTGCGTTCGCTGCAGTCGCAGTGGAACGACCTGGAGAGCCGCTCCAAGGAAGGCGCCGCCGAGCTGGAGCTTGCGCAGTACCGCATGGGCGAAAAGGAGCGCGAGCTCGAGAAGCTCCAGGTTATGCTCGAGGAAAAGGGCCTGTTTGTGGGCGACCTGGGCGAGCAGCGCCGCCATATGCAAGACGTGGTCGGCCGCATTAACTCCGATATGCGCCTGCTCGAGGAAAAGGGCCACAACATGGTGTCGCGCCTGTCCGACATGCGTGGCCAGATCTCGAGTTCCGAGCATCAGCGTCGTCGCGTGGTCGAGGAGCTCGAGGACGCGCGTGCACAGCTTGAGGAAGTGACCGGCGCGCACATGCAGGCCCAGGAGGACGTTGACGCCGCCGGACCTGCCGCCGCCGAGCTCCACGAGCGTCGCGTTGCGCTCGACAATCAGATTTCGCAGCTTACGCGTGAGCAACGCGATGTGCAGCGTCGGGCCGATAACGCGGCGCTCGAACTCGCCAAGGTGAAGGACTCGCTGAGTAACGCCGAGGTTGAGGACAACATGTACGCCTCGCGCTTGGAGCAGATCGATGAACAGCTCGAGGAGGTCACGGCCTCGCTCGAGAGCCGTCGCGACCGTGCTGAGGAGCTTGAGAGTGCCCTTGAGGCGGCTCGTCAGGCCCAGAACGATGCGCGCGAGGCCACCGAGACGGCACGCGCTGCCCTCAAGGACCTGCGTAATCGCGAGAGCGAAGCGCGCAACAAGCTGTCCGAGGTTCGCTCGGAGCTTGCCAGCCAAAAGAAGCTCGATGCCCGCATGGCAGACAGCTCGCCGCTGGTGAGCCGTCTGGTGGGCGCGCTGGGCGACGATGTTTCGGGCCGTCTGGGTGATGTGCTCGAGGCACCGCGTGAGCTCGAGGGTCTGGTTGAGCAGCTGCTCGCAGGTGATATCGATGCCCTGCTGTTCGATAACGCTGCCGCACTCGAGCGCGCCGGTCGCGCTGCCCTGGACCAGAAGAAGGCCTCGGGTGAGGCACTGCTGATGGCGCGCGGCGTGAGCGGCGGTGCTGCTGCCAATGGCGCTGCCGGTACGCGTCTGGTCGATCGTCTGTCCGTGCGCTCCGGTTATGGCCCGGTTGTCGAGGCCCTTCTCGGCGGCTATTACGTGGTCGATGACTTGGCTGCCGCGTTGGCTGCCCCTGTCGTTGACGGTGTGACCTACGTGACTCCCGATGGCGCCCGCGTGAGCTGTGGTGGTCTGGTGCGCGTGGGGCTCGATGCCGGCGAGGCTTCGGGTGCCTTGGAGCGCAAGCGCCGCATCCGTGAGCTCGAGGGCCTGGAACCCGATCTGGCTGCTGTGTTTGAGCATGTGTCGGATCAGGTCGTCGAGGCCAATGCGGCCGTTGAGGAGGCGCGTGCTGCCGAGGGCGATGCCGCCGGCGAGATCGCCCGTCTTGAGGGCGAGCGCCGCTCGCTGCTCTCCGAGATTGGCCGCCTGGAGCAAAGCGCCAACAACGCCGAGGTCGAGCGCGTGCGCATCTCCAAGCGCCGCGAGCAGGCCGCCGAGGCCGTTCGCGCTGCGCGCCCGCGCGTTGACGAACTCACCCGTTCGCGTGACGAGGCGCGTGCACAGGCAAGCGACCTGGGTCTCCAGATTGCCGAGGCCAACGATGAGCTCGATCGCGTTCGCCGTGACGATTCCGAGGCCGCCGGTAAGCTCGCCGATGCCAAGGTGCGCCTGGCCCAGACGAGCGAGCGCCTGCGTTCGCTGAAGGGCCGCGTGCCCGACCTTGAGCATCGTCTTGAGGGCATCGACCGTCGTATCCGCGGAACACGCCAGGCTTCGCGCTCGCTCGAGCTGCTGCGCCTGCGCGTCGACCCCATGCACGAACGCTATTCTGCCCTGTTGGAACGCGCATCGGATTGGGCAGAGCGCCTGCGTGACCAGGCCTCTCTGGAAGAGGCGGACTCCGCTTCGCTCAAGAAGACCATCGAGGATGCCAAGGCCGAGGTTGCCCGCGCTAAGGAGCGGGTCGATACCGCCACTGCCACGCAAAACGAGTTCAAGGTCGCACGCGGCAAGCTTGAGGTGCAGGTAGAGGCCGCCATTAAGGCCATTACCGCCGATGGCACCACGGTGCTCGAGGAAGCGCTCATGCTTCCTGCTCCCACCGACCGCGACGCCGCCGAGCGGGAGCTCAACCAGCTCGTGCGTCATATCAACAATCTGGGCCCCGTGAACCAGGTTGCCATGGAGGAGTACGAGCAGCTCAAGCGCCGCGCCGACTACATCGAGGACCAGCTGGCCGATCTGGAGAGCGCGCGCAAGGCGCTCACCAAGATCACGGTGGCCATTGATCGCAAGATGCGCAAGGCGTTTCTGGTGACGTTTGAGAAGGTCGACGCGAACTTCCGCGAGATCTTCGCCATGCTGTTCCCGGGTGGCCAGGCTCATCTTGAGATGACCGATCCCGAGCATCCTGCCGAGACGGGCATTGAGGTTGTGGCGCAGCCGCGCGGCAAGCGCATTACTAAGATGATGCTCATGTCGGGTGGCGAGAAGAGTCTGACGGCGCTCGCCCTGCTCTTTGCCGTGTACCGCACGCGCACGGTGCCGTTCTATGTGCTTGACGAGGTCGAGGCGGCGCTTGATGACGCCAACCTGTCCAAGCTCATCGGAGCCCTCGATGTGCTGCGTTCCGATACACAGCTCTTGGTCATTTCGCATCAGCGCCGTACTATGGAGGACGCTGACGTTCTCTATGGCGTCTCGATGCAAGCCGACGGCGTCAGCCGCGTCGTCTCGCAAAAACTCGATCGCGAAACCGGAAAGGTCGTGAATGCATAATGGGATTCTTTGACGCTCTCTCGCGCGGACTTGAGCGCAGCCGCGAGGCCCTCAACGAGGTCTTCTACTTTGGCGGCGAGGTCGACGAGGACTTTTGGGAGGACCTTGAGGACACCCTCGTTATGGGTGACATGGGTGCCGAGGTCGCTATTCAGGTCTCCGATGACCTGCGCGAGACGGCCGCCAAGAAGAACCTCAAGACCGCACCGCAGCTTCGTCGCGCTCTGGCCGAGCAGCTTGAGCAGCACTTTGTGCCCATCGAGCGCGATCCGTTCTCCGATACGCCGAGCTGCGTGCTGTTTGTGGGCATCAACGGTGCCGGCAAGACCACGACGGTCGGCAAGATTGCGAGCGCCATGGCTTCCCGCGGCAAGAATGTCGTGATCGGTTCGGCCGATACCTTCCGCGCCGCCGCCATCGAGCAGCTCGATGTGTGGGGTCAGCGCGCCGGTGTTCCCGTCATCAAGCGCGACCGCGGCTCCGACCCGGCGAGCGTTTGTTACGACGTGCTCGACGAGGCCGACAGGCGCGGCAGCGACCTGGTGCTTATCGACACCGCCGGTCGTCTGCATACGAGCCCCGAGCTCATGCGCGAGCTCGCCAAGGTGGTCAACGTGACGCGTAAGCGCGCCGCCAATATGGCCGCCGGCCCCATGCCGGTTTCGGTCGTGCTTGTGATCGATGCCGCCACTGGTCAGAACGGTCTGAACCAGGCGCTCGAGTTTAACGAGGCGCTGGGCCTGGACGGTATTATCATGACTAAGCTCGACGGCACGGCTAAGGGCGGTATCGCCATGGCCGTGGCCGAGAAGCTCAAGCTCCCGATCCTGCGCATCGGCGTGGGCGAGCAGGTCGATGACCTGCAGGAGTTTAACGCCAAAGATTTCTGCCGCGCCCTGGTGGGCGAGTCCAATTAAGGAGTGACTAGTGTTTGATTCTCTGAGCGATCGCCTCAACGACACATTTGACCGCCTGCGCGGCAAGGGTAAGCTGACCGAGGCCGATATCACCTCGGCCATGCGCGACATTCGCATGGCGCTGCTCGAGGCCGACGTTAACTTTAAGGTCGTTAAGGAGTTCGTTGCTAAGACCAAGGAGCGCTGCATGACCGCCGAGGTCATGGAGTCGCTGTCGCCGGCGCAAAACGTCGTCAAGATTGTGCTCGACGAGCTCACCGAGATGCTCGGCTCCACCGAGAGCAAGCTCGTTTTTAGTAACCGCATTCCTAATGTCATCATGCTCGTGGGCCTGCAGGGCTCCGGTAAGACCACGGCTGCCGTAAAGCTTGCCTACCTGCTCAAGAAGCAGGGCCGCTCGCCGCTGCTCGCCGCGTGCGACGTCTACCGTCCCGCTGCTGCCGATCAGCTTGCCACGCTCGGTGGCGAGATCGGCGTGCCGGTCTTCCGCGGCGACGGTGCGCACCCGGTCGACATCGCCAAGGGCGCCATCCAGGAGGCCGTCGACCACCTTCGTGACGTGGTGATCGTCGATACCGCCGGTCGTCTTCAGATCGACGAGCAGATGATGCAGGAGGCCGTCGACATCAAGAAGGCCGTCAAGCCCGACCAGGTGCTGATGGTCGTCGACGCCATGACCGGCCAGGATATCGTCAACGTGGTCTCGACGTTTGCCGAGCGCACCGACTTTGATGGTGTGATTATCTCCAAGCTCGACGGCGATGCTCGTGGTGGCGGCGCGCTTTCGGTGCGTCAGGTGACCGGCAAGCCCATCAAGTTTGTGAGCATGGGCGAGAAACCCGATTCGCTTGAGCCGTTCTATCCCGATCGCATGGCCAAGCGAATCTTGGGCATGGGCGACGTTGTCGGCATCATCGAGAAGGCCCAGGAGGCCGCCGATGCCGAACAGCTCGAGGCTGCCGAGCGCATGCTGCGCGAGGGCTTTACCATGAATGACATGCTCGACCAGATGAAAGCCGTCAAAAAGATGGGCGGCATGAAGGGTATCCTGGGCATGCTCCCCGGTGGCCAGCGCGCGCTCAACCAGATGGGCGGTAACCTGGACGAGGGCATCTTCGACAAGAACGAGGCCATCATCATGTCGATGACCAAGGAGGAGCGTCTGCGTCCCTCCATCATCAACGGCCAGCGTCGCGCGCGTATCGCCAAGGGCGCCGGTGTGACCCCCACCGAGGTCAATAGCCTTATGAAGCAGTGGGGCGAGATGAACAAGATGATGGGCCGCATGCGCACGATGGCCAATCAGGCACAGGCCGGCGGCAAGAAGGGCAAAAAGGGCAAGAAGGGCAAGAAGATGCGCATGCCCAATATCCCTGGGCTGGACGCTATGGGTCTGGGCGGCATGGGCGGCCTGGGTACGGGCGGTCCCAAGTCCGATATGGAGCTGCTGCGCCAGATGGAAGCGCAGATGCGCAATAAGAAATAGGGCTGTAATTCCAGCTTGATATGGCAAAGGCCACTCGGAAGTTACCGGGTGGCCTTTGTTGTTGGCTTTGATAGTTGGGCTGCGTTCAGCGTCGCGCCCCGAGCTCGCGGTGCCGTGCCGTTAGTGGCAGCCGCAACCCTCGTGGCCCTCGGGCTCGTGATGGCCGTGGCAGCTGCAGGACTCGCCATGTTCGTGGGCGTGGTCGTGGTCATGGCCGTGGCAGCTGCACGTGGCCTCGCCGTTCTGTGCGAGCGTTCCGGCGATAAGGGCCTCGACACAAGCGTCGCAGCTGCCCTGAGCTCCTGCGTACACCGTGATGCCGGCTTGGGCAAGCGCGTTGATAGCGCCACCGCCGATGCCGCCGCAGATGAGCGTGTCCACGCCACCGTTGTCGAGCAGGCCCGCAAGGGCACCGTGGCCGGTGCCGTCGGTGCCCACGACCTGCTCGTTGAGTACCTTGCCATCCTGAATGTCGTAGATCTTGAACTGCTCGCTGTGGCCAAAGTGCATAAAGATGTTGCCGTTGTCGTACGTGGTTGCCACCCTCATGGTGTCGATCTCCTTTGCTGGCCATACGGCCGTTGCCGTGGTAATGGGGGAGTACGCGATATTGCCGCCTTCGATGACGATTGCCCGTCCATTGACCAACGCGTTTGCCACCTTGCGATGCGCTCGGCTGCAAATAGCCGCCACCGTGGCGCGCGCGATGCCCATCTGCTGTGCGGCTGCCTCTTGGTTGAGGCCTTCCAGGTCGCACAGGCGCAGTACTTCGAGCTCATCGACCGTCATCTCGATGGCGTCTCCGCTGGCAAGGCCGTCGGGGGTAAAGCCGCGATATTCGGGGATGATCCCAACACGGCGTAATTTTTCGCGTCTTCCTGCCATACTCTCTCCAAATCTGACATATGTCAGTAATAGGATAGCGTGTATGCGGTTCCGCGCAAGCTTTTTTAGCATATGTCAGAAATTCAAAGTTGTTACGTCTGCGATTGTGGGGGTGCTGGCTGCCGTGCATTGCGTGTGCCGACCCAAGTGTCCAATCCGACACTGCGCGCCTGGGCTACAATTAAAATCGCTTATAGGCGACTGACAGGAGGGTCAATGAGCAAGGCTGATCAACAGTTTGTAACCATGTGCCGCGATATTCTGTACCATGGCACCACCACCGAGGGCCAAAAGGTCCGCCCGGTGTGGGAGGATGGCACTCCTGCCTATACCATTAAAAACTTTGGTGTCACGGCACGCTATGACCTACGTGAGGAGTTTCCGGCGCTTACCCTGCGTCGTACGGCCCTCAAATCTGCCATGGATGAGATCCTATGGATCTATCAAAAGAAGTCCAATAACGTGCATGACCTCAACAGCCATATTTGGGATGAGTGGGCCGACGAGACCGGCTCCATCGGCAAGGCCTACGGGTATCAGATTGGGCAGAAGAGCCATTATGCCGAGGGCGATTTCGACCAGATGGACCGCGTTCTGTACGACCTTAAGAACACGCCGTACAGCCGCCGCATTATGACGAACACCTATGTGTTTAGCGACCTGTCCGAGATGCACCTGTATCCGTGTGCCTACAGCGTGACGTATAACGTGACGCAGCGTCCGCAGGATGATAAACCGACGCTCAACATGATTCTCAACCAGCGCAGCCAGGATATTTTGGCTGCGAACAACTGGAATGTGTGCCAGTACGCCATTTTGCTGATGATGGTCGCGCAGTCGGTCGATATGATTCCCGGCGAGCTGCTGCATGTGATTGCCGATGCCCACATTTACGACCGTCATGTCGATATCGTTCGCGAGCTTATTGAGCGTCCGCAGTTTGCCGCGCCCAAGGTAACGCTCAACCCCGATGTGCATGACTTCTATGCGTTTACGACCGATGATCTGATCGTCGAGGGCTATGAGCACGGCCCTCAGGTCAAGAACATCCCCATTGCGGTGTAGGTGACGCGCATGACGTGTAAGCTTTCTGCCATTGTCGCCGTGTGTGACGACTGGGGCATTGGTTGCGAGGGCGACATGGTGGTGTCCAATCGCTCCGATATGCGCCATTTTGTGGCGTGCACCAAAGGCTGTCCGGTCATTATGGGACGCAAGACGCTGCTGAGTTTTCCCGGCGCACGGCCGCTCAAGAATCGACGCAATATCGTGCTCACGCGCGATGGGGACTTTGCTCCCATGGGCGTCGACGTGGTGCATAGCATCGACGAAGCGCTCGCCGCGGTAGCCGATGAGCCCGTTGCGTGGGTGATCGGTGGCGGCGAGGTGTATCGGCAGTTTTTGCCGTATTGCGCCGAGGCCGAGGTTACGCATGACCATTGCGTGCATGACGTGGATACGTATTTTCCCGATCTGGATGCCGATCCCGCGTGGGAGATTGCGCGGCGTGGCGGTGTTGCCACGATTGCCTCGGGCGAGGGCGACGAGGGTGTCGATTATGAGTTCGTAACGTATCGTCGCGTTGAGGCGTAAATCGTCCGGCGTGAACGGTATCATCGGATTGTTTGAATGCATGGGGCGGCGCTTAGCGTCGCCTCGTTTGGTATAGATGCGCTGTAAAGAAAGGTGCGGGCTGGCTGCTATGACTGATGCCGTTGAGGTGCTGCGAATCGATTCGCTCGAGGACGAGCGGCTTGATGCCTACGTGCGACTGACCGAGCGTGAGCTGCGCTGCGTGCTGGAGCCGCAGAAGGGCATTTTTATCGCCGAGAGTGCCAAGGTCATCGAGCGCGCGGTTCGCGCCGGATACCACCCGGTGAGCTTTCTTTTGGGCGAACGCTGGCTCGATCAGATGATGCCACTGTTTGAACGCCTGGTTGTGCGCGAGGGCGCGGGTCCGGTTCCCGTGTTCGTGGCCTCGATGGAGCTTATGGAGCAGCTGACGGGTTTTAACGTGACGCGCGGTGCGCTCGCGGCATTCCGTCGTCCACGCCAGATTCCGGTTGATGAGTTCTTGGGCGGCGTCGTCGAGGCAGCGGGGGAGCGCCCGGTGCGCGTGTGCGTGCTCGAGGGCATTGTCGACCACACCAACGTCGGCGCGATTTTCCGCTCGGCGGCTGCGCTGAACGTCGATGGCATTTTGGTGAGCCCCACTTGCTGTGACCCGCTGTACCGTCGCTCGGCCCGCGTGAGCATGGGCACAGTGTTCCAGGTGCCCTGGACGCGCATTGGCAGCGAGGCGCGCGTATGGCCGCATGATGGGCTGGCGGCGCTGCACGATGCCGGCTTTTCGTGTGCCGCCATGGCGTTGACGGATGATTCGGTGTCGCTGGACGATTCCGCGCTGCAGGAGATTGACCGCCTGGCAATCTTTATGGGCACCGAGGGTGCTGGCTTGGGCGCCAAAACCATTGCGGGCTGCGATCGCGCCGTGCGTATTCCGATGGCGCACGGGGTCGATTCGCTTAACGTGGCCGCGGCAAGTGCTGTCGCCTTTTGGCAGCTGTGCCCGCATGTGAGCAACGAGTACCACTACCAGCCGGGGCTGTATCACTAGGCAATTATTTCGCATTGGGCTCTGGTTCGGGGCGTTTCGGCCGATACCGGTCGGTGCTAAGCTGGTGTTGGCTTTGGTCTTAACTTGCCGTTTTGTTGTTTGATGTACGCTGGTGGGGAGGGCGTGTGGCTAAGAAATCTACGGCTATCGATGTGACGCAGGGTGTCATTTGGCAGCAGCTGCTTTCGCTGTGCGTCCCTATCTTCTTTAGCTCGTTTTTTCAGCAGGCTTACACGCTTATCGGTGCCTATATCGTCGGTCAGTTTGGCGGCAAGCTCGCGCTGGGTGGCATTCAAGCCACGATGGTGCTCACGGAGCTCTGCATTGGTTTTTGCGTCGGTGTGGGTGCTGGCTGTGCGGTCATTACGGGCCAGTTTTTTGGCCAGCACGATGACGAGCGCTTGAGCCGATCGGTCCATACGGCCATGACGCTCGCGCTGGTGGGCGGCATTGTCATTTCCATTCTGGGCATGGTGTTTGTCGAGCCGATGCTTGTGCTGATGAATACACCGCATGAGCTGCTGGCCGAGGGTGTGGCGTATGCCCGTTGCTACTTTGCCGCCATGTTTGCAGCGCTGCTGCTCAATATGGGGACGGCGTTGTTGCGCGCCGTGGGCGACACGCGCGGTCCGGCGGTCATTATTGCCTCCGGCTGCTTCGTTAACGTGGCGCTCGACATTCTCTTTGTCGCCGTGCTGCACATGGAAGCGCTGGGCTGCGGCATCGCGGTGGCGCTGACTATCTGCACCAATGCTACGATGATTGTGATCCGCATGATGCGCGCTCCGGGGGCGTGGCGGTTGTCGCTATTCAAACTCGGTATCGATCGCGGCATTTGCAAGAGCATGCTTTCGTGCGGTTTGCCGCTGGGCGTTCAGTCTGCGGCGTATTCGATCTCCAACGTTTTGATTCAGGTGTCGGTCAACTCGTTTGGTGCCGATGTCACCACGGCGTGGGGTCTTTCGGGCCGTTTGGATGGCATTGTCTGGATGGTTACCGAGGCGCTTGGCGTTTCGATCACCACGTTCTCGGCACAGAACTTTGGCGCGCGCAACTACGAGCGCATGCGCAAGGGCTACCATACGTCGCTTGTGCTGTCGTTTATGCTCATTGGTGGCCCGTCTGCCGTGCTACTGGTGTTCTCGGGTCCGTTGTCGCGTCTGTTTGTCGACGATGCTTCGATTTCGGCCTACACCACGACGATTCTTCATTTCATCGCGCCGTTCTACGCGATCTTCTCGATTATCGAAAACGCGTCCGGCTCCATCCGCGGCGCTGGCGTGAGCTTCCAGCCTATGATGCTCACGATTTTTGGCACCGTCGTGCTCAGGGTGATCTGGGTGTTTGCGATTATGCCGTTCGATCCGTCGCTTGAGCACCTGCTGCTGGTTTACCCCGTAACTTGGCTAATCACGGCCACGATGTTTACCATCTACCACCACAGCGGCAACTGGCTCGGCCGCGCCACCGCCTAATGATCCGAAGGGGACGGAGGAAAACGGATCATTGACCTGGCGATAAGGCAAAATGATCCGTTTTCCTCCGTCCCCTTCGGATCATTTAGTATTCGATGCCTTGGCGGGCTAGGAGGCCTTCGTCGAAGTAGTGTTTGACGGGGCGCATTTCGGTTACTAGGTCCGCGAGATCGGCCAGTGGCAGCAAGCCGCGGCCGGTGAGCACGAGCTCTGTGGTGGTCGGTTTCATTGCGATCAACGCTTCGACATCTTCGCGCGTCACAAAGCCTCGGCGCATGGCTTCTCCCAGCTCATCCAAGATCAGCACGTCGACCTGGCTAATCTGCTCGCGCGCCAGCTCCATGATCTGTGCGGCACAGGCTTCGGGCGTGTCGCGGTCGGCTTGTACGATGCGCAGACCTAAACGGGGCGCCGCATCATGCTCGGCGCAGTGCAGCTTCTTGGCAAACTGAAGCATGAGTACGTTAAGTCCATAGCCCGTGGCGCGCAGCGCAAGCCCCAGCGCAGCCGTCGTCTTGCCCTTGCCGTCGCCCGTATAGATTTGAACCTTGCCGACTCCCAGTGATGCCTTCTCTGTCCTTTCGTGCCCGGCGTCGGTTTATCGCCGTCCGGGTTGGGTATTCTAGAAAAAATTATCAACCCCAGTAGATGGAGTTCAAGCAGATGGAGATGGATGACAATAAACGTAGACGGAATATGATCCTCTACGTGCTCATCGCCTTCGTCGTCTACCTCGTGCTCTCGACCGTTCTGTTCCCCAACATCGGTCACACGCAGCAGATTACGAAGACCGATTACTCGACGTTTGTCAAAGCGCTCGATAAGAAGAGCGTCGACAAGGTCGAGTACAACACGGACGATTACACGATTTATTACACCAAGAAGGGCGAGGACGAGAATATCGCCTACAAGACGACCGGTGTGCCGAATGACGCGGGCTTTACCGATCGCGTGCTTGAGTCCGGTGCTTCGCTTGAGTCGGTCGTTCCCGATAAGAACTCGGGCCTGATGACCTACTACCTGCTCACCCTCATTCTTCCCATGGTGATTTTCTTCCTGATTGGCTGGTGGCTCAACCGCCGCATGAAGAAGGCCATGGGTGATGACGGTCCGTCGATGAACTTTGGCGGCGGTGGTTTTGGCGGCGGCGGACTGGGCAAGTCCGGCGCGCGCGTGATCGCCTCCAAGGACGTGGGCGTGACCTTTAAGGATGTCGCCGGCCAGGAAGAGGCTAAGGAGTCCCTCAAGGAGGTCGTCGACTTTCTGGAGAAGCCGCAGCGCTACGAGGAGATCGGCGCCAAACTGCCACGCGGCGCTCTCCTTGTCGGCCCTCCGGGTACCGGTAAAACCCTGCTCGCCAAGGCTGTGGCCGGCGAGGCGGGCGTGCCGTTCTTTAGTATTTCTGGTTCTGAGTTTGTTGAGATGTTTGTCGGCCGCGGCGCCGCTAAGGTTCGCGACCTGTTTAAGCAGGCCAAGGAAAAGGCCCCGTGCATCGTCTTTATCGACGAGATCGATACCATCGGCAAGAAGCGCGATGGCGGCGGCTTTAGTGGCAACGACGAGCGCGAGCAGACGCTCAATCAGCTGCTGACCGAGATGGATGGATTCGATAACCACAAGGGTATCGTCGTCCTCGCTGCGACCAACCGTCCCGACAGCCTTGATCCGGCCCTGCTGCGCCCCGGCCGCTTCGACCGCCGCATCCCCGTTGAGCTGCCCGACCTGACCGGTCGCAAGAATATCCTTGAACTGCACGCCAAGAGCGTGAAGACGCAGCCGCCGATCGACCTGACCGCGATCGCCCGCGCCACGCCCGGTGCCTCGGGTGCCGACCTGGCCAACATCATCAACGAGGGCGCCCTGCGCGCTGTCCGCGAGGGTCGCAAGCGCGCCACGCAGGATGACTTTGAGGAGTCGGTGGAGGTCGTCATCGCCGGCCAGCAGCGTAAGTCCACGGTGCTGTCCGATCACGAGAAACAGGTCGTGTCCTATCACGAGATCGGCCATGCCATCGTTGCCGCCCGCCAGAAGGGTTCTGCGCCGGTTACGAAGATCACCATCGTGCCGCGTACGAGCGGTGCTCTGGGCTACACCATGCAGGTCGAGGAGGACGAGCGCTTCTTGACCACGCGCCAGGAGGTGCTCGACAAGCTCGCTGTCTACTGCGGCGGACGTGCTGCCGAGGAGCTCATCTTTGGTGAGATGACGACTGGCGCGGCCAACGATATCGAGCAGGCCACCAAGCTCGCCCGCAACATGGTGACGCGCTTTGGTATGTCGGAAGAGTTTGGCATGATGGCGCTCGGTACCGTTCAGAATGCCTACCTCAACCAGGACACGTCGCTCACCTGTGCCCCCGGTACGGCCGAGCGCGTCGACGCGATCGTCGCCAAGCTGATCGAGGACGCACATGACCGCGCCCTGCAGATCCTCAAGGAGAACAAGTTTAAGCTCCATGAGCTGGCTCGTTATCTGTACAAGAAGGAGACGATCACGGGCGAGGAGTTCATGAATCTCCTCACGCGCGAGAATCCGCTGATGCCAAAGCAGCAGTAAGGCTGGTTGCACAACGTCGAACGCCCCATTTGAGTTTCTATCTCAAATGGGGCGTTTTGTTTGGGAGGGATATGTATGAAGATCGTGGTGAGTGCCTGCTTGATGGGAGAGAGCTGCAAATATAACGGGCTCGACAATTACCATCGCGCGTTGGTCGAGGCCTGCGAACGCACAGGGACCGAGGTCCTGTTGGTGTGCCCCGAGGTTTTTGGCGGCTTGCCCACACCGCGCAAGCCGTCCGAGATTGTGAATGGCGAGGTTTGTACCTGCGAGGGCATCTCGGTCGATCGCGAGTTTCGCCAGGGTGCTCAGCGCGCGCTCGATATGTGCGAGCAGGCGGGCGGCCCGTCCGAGATCGTTGCGTGCATTTTGCAGGACCGCAGCCCCTCGTGCGGTACGGGTCACGTCTACGATGGCACCTTTAGCGGTACGCTCACCGCGGGCAATGGTGTTTTTGTCGATCTGCTGCTGCGTCACGGGTACCGTGTGATTCCGGCTAGCGAGTTCGATCCCAGCATGCTGGAACATTGTCCACAGCACTCGAACCCAACACTTCCTCACGGGTGACCGTTTTGGCATCATCCGTGAAGTTGATATTGAGTACGACCCGGTCATCAAAGACGTAGACCGAGTTGACAGGCGCCGTACCCAGGCAGCCCCTCCCCACGGCCCTCGCGCAGGAACGCGCACACGGCCTTCCCGTCTCTTGCGCCTCTCCCGGAACTGTCCACATCAGCGTAGCCAATCCAGTCCGCCAAGGGCTGCAGCCCGGACAACGCGGCGATGGAGGGCTTCTTCGGCCTGCTCAAGAAGGAGTTCTGGCACGGCAGGGACTGGTCGGACTGGACCCCCGCCCGCTTCATCGAGGAACTCGGGGGCTGGATCGGCCGATACAATACGGAGAGGCGCAGCGATGCGCTCGGCGGCCGCACGCCGGCCGAGTTCCGCTCCGCGCTGGGAAGGGCCGCGTAACGGTCCAAGAAATCGTCCGCAGTCCCCATTCTTGCCCCTTTGGGACGGCTTCTTGTTGGGGCGTGCCTGCCTCAAACCCTGCTAGGAACGAGTGCAGCAAACTGGAATTTTAAATTACTCTTTGCAAATAACCTTTGAACCTTCACCATCAATTACAATTTCCTGACGATTGTTAATTGGGCATAGATTCAAATCCGAAAACTCAGTTATTATTTTCTCGGTAACTTTCTTAAATGGTGCTGTAAGAAAATGCGGAAGAACATAGAAATCAATCAAATTAAGCCCTGCATCATCTTCTTGTGAGTAGTCCTCCGGCTTTTCATCCATTTGCTCGATATATTGGATGCTTGGAGCGCATACAATCGCACCTGCCGATTCACCAATCATCAGTTTTCCTTTTGCCAATTCTTTCTTCAACAGCTCATCCGTTCCCGTTTTACGGAGCTGGTCTATAAGGAAAAAAGAATTTCCGCCGGTAAAATAGATCACATCCGCATCTTCAAAAAGAGACTGTATCGTTGAATAAGCCTCCGTTGAAATATCAATTTCAGTTACGATTGCTCCCAACTTTTTGAATAATTTTCGAGCCGAGCCGACATAACCGGTGTAGCCTTCACGCAGCGAAGCTGTTGGAATAAATGCGTCTTTTTTACTTTCAACTTCTTCCTTAATCAGACTTCCTACACTTGAAAAGTGAGAACATAAAAACAGTTTCATCAGTATTCTCCTTTATATATAAATTCTTATTTGTTGAACTAAGCCGTGTATACCATACTCTCCAATGAAAGAACGCCCTGATATAGCGAAATTTTGCCGTTTTCCTGCGTACGTGCGTACACACTCCACAGGAATTCTAAGGGGCCTGCCCCCTTAGCACACGGACTTTGGAACAAAGTCTAGTGTGCTACGCCTTGCCAGAGGTGTACAGGCTCCCGGTATGCACGTACGAAGCAATTGCCATCAATGCGCCATATAAGTGGCGATCAAGTTCGCATAAAGCGACCTTGATCCTGCAAAACAAAAGGCAGGATACCATCACCACGATGATACCCTGCCTCTGTTCGTTTCTGTTTACCGTTCCGAGTAGTCCTTCCGCAGAATTTCCGATAAACAAAAAACGTACCCGAACCCTTTCTCGTAAAGAATCGGGTTCGAGTACGAACTGAATGCTGGAGCAATAAAAAACCACCAGAAAGGTGCCCGTCCCCTTTGTGGTGGTTTTGGGTCAGTCCTAGAGCGTGTGGCCGTAAGCGTTGGCGGCCTTGATGGCGGCGGCGAATTTCTCGTCGGTGAAGGGCTCCGGGTTGCCTTGCTTCCATTCGTTGGTGGCGTGCGCGTACTCGCACAGGGCAGGGATATCAGCCTCGGAAAGCCCGACCTGCTCAAGCGTCACGGGCAGGCCCATCTGATTGTTAAAGGCGGCGTAGCGCTCAAGGTTCTCGGTATCGCCCGTATAGGCGAACAGTACCAGCACACCCAGGCTCACGACCTCGCCGTGCAGGTAGGAGCCCTCGCGCGGAATGCTGCAGGAAGCGTTGTAGAACGCGTGCGCCACGCTCGAGTTGTAGTAGTAATCGTTTTGGTTGGTCAGGTTGGAGACGTAGCCCGTGTTGACCACGATATCGAGCGCGATCTGCTTGACGGCTTCGGTCGACAGGTTCTGGCGAACGTCCTCAAGACCCTGCACGCCATAGGTAAACAGCGGCTCGGAGCAGGTGTGTGCGAGCGCCAGGCCAAGACCTGCGGTGTGCTCCAGGTTGCCGGCGCTCGTGGCGTACTCGACCTCGGGCTGCTTGGACAGGGCATCGCCCACGCCCGCCCAGAAGTACTCCGCCGGAGCCTCGGCGATGATCTTGGGGTTGATGAAGATGTGCGCGGGGCGGTTGGGGTACGAATAGCCCTCGAGCGAGCCGTCGTCGTTGTAGACGACGGCAATGGCGGTCGCGGCCGAGCAGTTGGAGCAGATCGTCGGCACCGTAAAGACGATCTTCTTGAGCTCGATGGCCGCCGTCTTCATGGTGTCGAGCGCCTTGCCGCCGCCGCATGCGATAAGCACGTCGGCTTCCTGGCAGGCGGGGGAGTTTACGACCTTGGCGATATTGGCGCGTGTGCTGTTGGTACCGTAGACGCGCGTCTCTAGAATCTCGACGTCGGTACCTTCCAGCACAGCTTCGATACCGGGAAGTGCTGCGGCCAGTGCCCGCTTGCCACCGATGATTGCGACCTTGGTCGCTCCGTATTCGGCCAGCGCTCCGGGCAGCTCGTCAAAGCAGTCTTCGCCGACGGTATAATCGCTCATCCCAATCGTGCGCATAGCAACCTTCTTTCGTTCGATAAAGTGCTTACAGGCATTTTGCTCCAAGTGAGTGCTTGCGACCGTGAGAAATTACTAAAGTATGAAACCGATGTTGAGGGTTTTTCGCTGGCGCGGAACGTGCTAGCATACTCCGCATAAGCGTTGATGGGGACGAGTAGTCGGCCATCCGCATGCTACAGAGAGCGGGGAGTGCTGAGAACCCGCGCATGCGACCGATGAAAATCACCCCGGAGCTGCGGTCCCAACGGACGCGTCGTGCAGACACGTCTTAGTAGACATCGCCGAGATGGTCGTCGATACAGACCAGCCGAGTAACGGATGCGAGCGCGCGAATACGCGGGCGAGGGCATCTAAGCTGGGTGGTTAAGCGAAGAGCTTTTGCGGGCACACGGCCCGTTTTGTGGCGCTTCGTCCCAGCTTGTAGGGACGGGCGCTTTTTTGGTGCCCAGAGGGCGTGCGCGCCCACGACATGAAAGGGGTACCGTGGCAAACGAGTACAAGCAGACGATGAATCTGCCCAAGACCGGTTTTCCCATGCGTGCCGGTCTTTCCAAGTCCGAGCCCAAGCGACTCAAGGACTGGCAGGACAACAAGGTCTACGAGCAGGTTCTGAAGAAGAACGAGGGTCACAAGAAGTTCGTGCTGCACGACGGCCCTCCGTACGCCAACGGCCCGATCCACATCGGCCACGCCATGAACAAGATCTCCAAGGACATGATCAACCGTTACTGGATGATGCAGGGCTATGAGGTTCCCTATGTCCCCGGTTGGGACTGCCACGGTCAGCCGATTGAGCACAAGGTCGAGGAGAAGCTCGGCACCGAGAAGTTCAACCAGACTTCCACGGCCAAGATCCGTGAGCTCTGCAACAAGTTCGCTGTCGAGAACATCGAGCTGCAGAAGGCCGGCTTCCGTCGCCTGGGCGTGCTCGGCGACTGGGACAACCCATATCTGACGCTCTATCACCAGCATGACGCCGCCGACATCGAGGTCTTCAAGGCCATGTTCGATAAGGGCATGATCTATCGCGGCCACAAGCCGGTTCACTGGTGCAAGCACTGTCACACCGCGCTCGCCGAGGCCGAGATCGAGTACTCCGACGAGACGAGCCCTTCCATCTTCGTTCGCTTTGAGATGACCTCCAAGCCCGCCGGCCTCGAGAACTTCGACGGCCCGGTCGACTTTATCATCTGGACGACTACGCCGTGGACCATCCCGTCCGACCAGGCAGTTTCCCTCAAGCCCGGCGCCGCCTACGTCGCCGTTGAGCACGATGGCCGTGCCGAGGTCATGCTCGAGGACCTGGCTCCCAAGTGCTGCGATGAGTTTGGCTGGGAGTACACCCCGGTCATGGTCGACGGCAAGCCCTACGTGGTGCCCGCCGAGACCTTCCACCACATCCACTACAAGCAGCCGATCTTTGACGGCGTTGAGGGCGTGGCGCTGCTGGCCGATTACGTCGGTGTCGATGACGGTACCGGTATCGTCCACAATTCGCCCGGCCACGGCGTCGACGACTACTTCGCCTGCCTCAAGGAGGGCATCACCGACATTTGCATGCCGGTCGATGACGACGGCAAGTTCTACACCGGCGAGGAGTTTGGTACCGGTGGCCCCTTCAGCGGTATGGACACCGACGAGGCCAACCCACACATCATCGAGTTCCTGCGCGAGCGCGGTACCCTGGTCCTCGAGAAGAAGATCACGCACAGCTATCCGCACTGCTGGCGCTGCAAGCATCCGGTGCTCTTCCGTGCTACCGACCAGTGGTTTGTCTCGATGGACAAGACCGGTCTGCGCGAGCAGGCTGGCAAGGAGGTCCGCGAGAACGTCAAATGGTATCCGGCCCACGCGGCCAACCGCATTGGCGCCATGGTCGAGCAGCGTCCCGACTGGTGCATCAGCCGTCAGCGCAACTGGGGCGTGCCTATCCCCAGCTACACCTGCGCCGACTGCGGTGAGAAGGTCATGAACGACGCTACGCTCGACGCCGTCATCAAGCTCTTCCACGAGAAGGGCTCCGACGCCTGGTTCACCGACGCTCCCGAGAGCTACCTGGGCGAGGCCTGCGTCTGCCCCAAGTGCGGTGGCCATCACCTCAAGGCCGATAAGGACATTCTTGACGTGTGGTGGGACTCCGGCGTCTCCTGGAAGGCCGTCTGCGAGTACCGTCCCGAGCTGGAGTACCCGGCGGACGTCTACCTCGAGGGCTCCGACCAGCACCGTGGTTGGTTCCAGAGCTCGCTGCTCACCTCGGTGGGCGCCAACGGCCATGCTCCGTACAAGGCGGTCGTCTCGCAGGGCTTCACGCTCGACGGCCAGGGCCGTAAGATGTCGAAATCGCTCGGCAACGTCATCGACCCCAACAAGGTCTGCGACGAGATGGGCGCCGACATCATCCGCCTGTGGGTTGCCTCCGTCGATACCAGCTCCGACGTGTCCATCGACCACGAGATCCTTGCTCGTACCTCCGATGCCTACCGTCGTTTCCGCAACACGCTGCGCTTCCTGCTCTCCGAGCTCGAGGGTCAGTTTGAGCCCGAGACCGACGGCGTCGCCTTTGCCGACCTGCTGCCGCTCGACAAGCTCATGGTTGCCCGCCTGACTCAGGTCCAGGCCGAGGTTGACGACGCCTACTCTTGCTACGAGTTCCCGCGCGCCTACCGTGCGCTCTACGACTTCGTGGTTACCGAGCTCTCTAACGTGTACCTCGACGCCCTGAAGGACCGTCTGTACTGCGATAAGCCCGGCTCGCTCGAGCGTCGCAGCGCCCAGACCGTGCTTGCCGAGCTCTTCTCGATGCTCATGCGCGACCTGCAGCCGATCCTGTCCTACACGGTCGACGAGGCCATGGCCTATGCGCCTGCCGGCTGCGTCGATCACCAGAAGTACGCTGCGCTGCTCGATTGGTATAAGTCGCCCATTACGGTCGACGAGGCCAATGAGTTCGAGGGCGTGCTCGAGGCTTCACTCGAGCTCCGTAGCGCCGTGACCAAGGCCCTTGAGGACGCCCGCTCCGCCGGTACCTTCACCAAGAGCCAGCAGGTCCGCGTCAAGGCGGTCGTTCCCGCCGAGATGTACGCGCTGCTGACCGGCGACAAGGCCGTCGACCTGGCCGAGTTCTACATCGTCTCCGATGTTGAGTTGACCCAGGGCGAGGAGCTCTCCGTTGCCATCGAGGCTGCTGAGGGCGAGTGCTGCGACCGTTGCTGGAACTACCGCACCACCGTCGGCGAGTACAACGGCCACGCTCACATCTGCGAGAGGTGTGCGAACGCTTTGTAGTTACGCGGTTTTACCAAACCGCGTAACAGGTTGACGCTGCAAACCCGCCAGAGCGGCAATCTGCCTTTCAGCTTCGGCGGCATGACCAGAAGGTCTATGCCGCCTTGCTTCAAGGCACCTTGCTCGCTCTGGCGGGTTTTCGCTGTTGGTAACGAATCATCGGCTATTTCGTTGCTGGTCAATATAAGATATTGATTTGCGTTAAACGTAATTCGATGTTCTTGAGGGTAGGGGATTGATTTGGGTCGTACTGGGGATATGACGCCGCCTTTGCGTTGGCGGTTGGGTGTTGCTGGTGGGATGGCGCTGGTTGTGCTGCTTCTTGACCAGCTGACCAAGTTTGCGGTTCGTGCCGTGGGCGACGCTTTGCATGTGACCGTCATCCCTGGTGTCATCGACTTTATGTTTGTCCGCAATATCGGTGCCGCCTTTAGCATGGGCGAGGGGCATGGCATCGCGTTTGCCGTGCTGGCGTTGGCGGTCATTATCGCTATTTTTGTGTACCTCGTTCGTGCACCCCAGCTTGCCCATCTTGAGGTTGTGGGCATGGCGATGGTTGCGGGCGGTGCTATCGGTAACGCAATCGATCGTTTGGCCTTTGGCTTCGTGACCGATTTTATTGCCACCACCTTCATCGACTTCCCCGTCTTCAATGTGGCCGATATCGGCATTACGGTCGGTGTAGTGCTCGCCCTCTTCGGTTACATGTTCTTGAGCCCCGCGGCCCGTGAGGTCGATGCGACCGCCGAGCTTAACGCCCGTGATGAGGCCCGCGCCAAGCGCAAGGCTAAACAACGTGGGGAGCGTGCCCGCAAGATTCGTGAAAGGAATGAGCGCTAATGGCCGACATCCATATCCTTGTTGCCGACGATGCCGCTGGTCAGCGTCTTGACGCCTATCTGGGCGCCAATGACGGCTGCCCTACGCGCTCTGCCTGCGCGCATCTGATTGAGGGTGGGGCCGTAGTGGTCAATGGCGAGACCTGCCTGTCCAAAAAGTACGCCGTGCGAGCCGGTGACCGTATTTCGGTTGATTTGCCCGAGCCGCACGATCCCACCGATGTGATTCCCGAGGCCATCCCGCTCGACATTCGCTACGAGGACGACTATCTCATCGTGCTCTCCAAGCAGCGCGGCCTGGTGTGCCATCCTGCGCATGGTCATGAGAGCGGTACGCTCGCGAATGCCCTGGTCTATCACTGTGGTATCGACCATCTGGGCACCGTGCAGGGCGAGGACCGCCCCGGTATCGTGCATCGTTTGGATCGCGATACCTCAGGTCTTATGCTTGCGGCAAAGGACGACGACACCCAGCGCGCGCTCCAAAATCTTATCCGTACGCGCACGCTCGACCGCCGCTACATTACGCTCGTTCACGGGCACATCGCCATGGACGAGGGCACCATCAACACCGGTATTGCCCGATCGACGCGCGACCGCGTGAAGATGGCGGTTTCGGACGATCCCTTTGCGCGCCAAGCCATCACGACCTTCAAGGTCCTTGAGCGTTTTGATTCCACGCGCTTTGATGACGGCTACACACTCGTTGAGTGTCACCTGTTTACCGGTCGCACGCATCAGATTCGCGTGCACATGCGCCATATCAACCACGCCTGCGTGGGCGATCCGCTCTACGGCAAGTGCGATGCACGCGCCGATCAGGGTCTGACCAGGCAATTCCTCCATTCCTGGCGCGTAGCGTTCGATCATCCCGTGACGGGGGAGCGCATTGAGCGCCGCGACGAGCTGCCGTGGGATCTCGCTGCGGTTCTTGACGACCTGGCCCCGCGTTCGCTTGGTCGCACTGCTGCCGGCGACGAAATCGTACCGCAGCTCGGCCTGCTCGAAGCCTAGCCAGTATTAGGTGGTTTCTTGAACGCCCCTAGCCTGCGGTAAGATATACGGTTGTTTACGTAACGCGTTCCTGGGAGCCTGCATGCTCGCCTTTTTACAAACCAACACACCCATCGTGATCTTCAACCAGATTGTCGTCACGCTGCTCACGGTCTGCTTCTTGTACCAGGTGGTCTTCTTTGTCATCGGTGCTCTCCGCGGCGAGGTCGCGCCTCCCAAGGCCAAAAAACTCCACCGGTATGCCTTCTTTATTGCAGCACACAACGAGGAGGCCGTTATCGCCAACCTCGTTCGCTCCATCAAGGACCAGGATTATCCGTCCGAGCTCATCGAGGTCTTTGTCGTCGCCGATGCCTGCACCGATAACACCGCGCAGCTCGCGCGCGAGGCGGGCGCTGTCGTGTACGAGCGAAACGACCTGGCCCGTAAAGGCAAGAGCTGGGTCATGGACTTTGGTTTTGACCGCATTCTTAACGAGTATCCCGATACCTTTGAGGGCTACTTTATCTTCGATGCCGACAACGTTATCTCCCGCGATTACGTCTCCAAGATGAATGACGCCTTTGACCAGGGATTCCATGTGGTCACAAGCTACCGCAACTCCAAGAACTTTGGCAGCTCGTGGATCTCGGCTGCCAACGCCACTTGGTACCTGCGCGAGGCGCGTTTCCTTAACAACGCGCGTAATATCTGCAAGACGTCCTGTGCCGTCTCGGGTTCGGGCTACCTCATCTCCGCCAGTGTTATCGAGGGTATGCACGGCTGGCAGTTCCACACGCTGACCGAGGATATTCAGTTCACCACGTTCTGCGCCATTCACGGCATTCGCATTGGCTATGCGCCGGCGGAGTTTTTTGACGAGCAACCCGTGACGTTTAAAGCGTCTTGGAAGCAGCGTATGCGCTGGACCAAGGGCTTCTACCAGGTGTTCTTTACCTACGGTAAGCATCTGGTCAAATCGACGTTTTGCTATCATCGCTTTGCCGCATATGACATGTTTATGACCATCGCTCCGGGCATGTTGCTGTCCCTGATCTCCATGCTCGCCAACGCTACCTTTCTCATCGTGGGCGGGCTTTCGCATGGCTTCTTGGCCACCGAGGTCGAGATGCAGGCTTGTGCCGCCTCGCTCATTATGACCTTCGCGATGATGTACCAGACCTTCTTTATCCTGGCGCTACTTACGACCATCTTTGAGTACAAGCACATTCATTGTGCGCAAAAGTGGCGCCTGGTGACCAACCTGTTTACCTTCCCGATCTTTATGTTCAGCTATATCCCCATCACGGTGGCAGCGCTGTTCCTAAAGGTCGACTGGGTCCCGACGCAGCACGCCGTCAACGTTACCCTCGACGAGGTCATGCAAGGCGCCAAATAACCACCATCAAAACCACCACAAAGGTGCCTGTACCTTTGTGGTGGTTTTTGCTTTTGAGCAGCTGTTCATGGAGGTGCACGATGGTCTATATCCCGTTTTGGATTTGTTTCTTTGCCGGCGCGGTGATTGATGCCCGTGAGCGGCGGTTTCCCAATCAGCTTGCCGGCGCGTGTGCGGTGGCGGCGCTTGCAGGCGTTTGGCTCGACAAGGGTGTTAACACGGCGTTTGACCACGCCGGTCTTGCGGTCATCGTCTACCTTGCCCTTGTGCTTACTGAGTCACTCTGGCGTCGTGTTCGCCACGTCCCTGGCATTGGCATGGGGGACGCCAAGGCGCTCTTCGCGCTTTGCACGCTCGACCCTATGGGCGGCATCGTGGCATTTGCCGTTGCGCTCCTGGCCCTTGCCCTCTCCTGCCTCTTCACAAAATCGCGCTCCCTGCCTTTGCTGCCGTTTTTGGTGCCGATTTTTGCCATAATCGAGGTCGTGGGCTGCACATTGTAACCGATTGCGCATCCTTCTTAAGGAGCATGCCATGGCATCTAATCAAGAAACGGCCGTCATTAAGGCGCGCATGGACCGTATTCCCTCGGCGTTATCGCCCGAACTTGTCGAGCGCATTGCCGCAGATCGTGCTTCGGGCTATGTCAACCCGTACCGTTGCGACGATGACCAGGTCATCCGTCGCGTTGATCGAGCCGCAGACGAGGGCACGCTCATGCGTCCGGCCTTTATGCGCGATACCGAAAAGATTCTTCATCTGCCTGCGTATGCCCGATACGCCGGCAAAACTCAGGTCTTCAGTTTTCGCAGTAACGATGACCTGTCGCGCCGAGGCCTGCACGTGCAGCTTGTCTCGCGCATCGCGCGTGATATCGGACGTGCTCTGGGGCTCAACTGCGATCTGATCGAGGCGATTGGCTTAGGCCACGACTTGGGTCACACGCCCTTTGGCCATGCCGGCGAGCGATTCCTCAACGATATCTATCACGAGCGTACGGGTCGCTTCTTTTTCCATAACGTGCAGTCGGTCCGCGTCCTCGATGCGCTGTACGGTCGCAACGTGTCGCTTCAAACGCTCGATGGCGTGCTATGCCATAACGGCGAGTACGAGCAGCGTGTTTTTGAGCTTTCGGACATGGGTTCCTTTGACCAGTTCGACCGAACCGTCGAGGAATGCATTGCCACAGGCTATAGCGCGATTGAGCACCTGCGTCCCATGACGCTCGAGGGCTGCGTCGTTCGCATCTCGGATATCCTTGCCTACGTTGGGCGCGATCGCCAGGACGCCATTGCGGCTGGCCTGCTGTCGCCCGACGCTTTTGACGACGGTCGGGGCGGCGCCTATAACAGCTGGATTCTCACGCACGCATCCATCGATATCGTTGAGCATAGCTACGGCAAACCGCGTATCGAGATGAGCGGGGACCTGTTTGAGGAGATCCGCCGGGCTAAGCGCGAGAACTACGAGAAGATCTATAGCAAGGGCGGTATCGAAGGCGACTCTGAAGCGGAACTGCGCGAGGCCTTCGAAAAGCTCTACGACCGTTGCCTGCAGGATATAAACGAGGGTGACGAGTCCTCCTACATCTTTAAGCACCACATTTCGCGTATTGAGCAGCAGCTTTCCTATTATGGCCGCACCTATGCTTGGCAGGACGACAAGGATCAGGCCGTCGTCGATTACATCGCAAGCATGACGGATGGTTATTTCTGCGAGCTGACGAGCAAATTGTTCCCAGGTCTAAAGTTTCCGCACCGCACCTATATTAACGAACGGTAGTTCGTATCCTTTCGGTATACTGTTGGTCAACAACGATTTTGATTAATGCACGGGATGGCTATGGACGACCTTTTTTCTGCTTCGACGCGCGAGCGCTCCTTTAAAAATGCGCCGCTTGCGGTGCGTATGCGCCCCAATTCGCTCGACGAGTATGTGGGCCAGCAAAAGGCCGTCGGTAAGGGCTCGTGGCTGCGCGCCGCGATTGAGCATGACGTGCTGTCGAGCGTGATTCTGTACGGCCCGGCTGGCACGGGCAAGACGACGCTGGCCCACATTATCGCCAACCATACCAAGAGCGAGTTTGTCGAGGTCAGCGCCGTGACGGGCACTGTGAAGGACCTGCGCCGCGTAATCGATGAGGCTAAGACCCGTCTGAACACCTACGACCGCCGCACCATTCTGTTTATCGATGAGATCCATCGCTTTTCGAAATCGCAGCAAGATGCCCTGCTGCATGCGGTCGAGAACCGCACCGTCATTATGATTGGCGCCACGACGGAAAACCCGTACTTTGAGGTCAACTCGGCATTGCTCTCGCGTGGGCGTGTGGTAGAGCTTGAGCACCTGAAGGACGAGGATATCGCCACGCTCATTGAGCGTGCGCTCGAGGCGCCGCAGGGTTTAAACGGTAAGTTCTCGGCCGATGAGGATACAGTCAAGACCATTTGCACGCTGGCCGCGGGTGATGCGCGCTCGGCGCTCACGACGCTCGAGCTTGCGAGTGAGATTGCCGTTACGCGTCCCGATACCGAGGGAACGCCAGCGCCGGCGGCGGGGGAACGCTATCCCATTACCGTGGATGACGTGAAGATCGCCAATCCGCGTCGTGGGTTTTCGTATGACAAAAACGGTGATATGCACTACGACATTATTAGCGCGTTCATCAAGTCCATGCGAGGCAGCGATCCCGATGCCACCATTTATTGGCTTGCGCGCATGATCGATGCGGGGGAGGATCCCAAGTTTATCGCTCGCCGCATTATGATTCAGGCTTCCGAGGATGTTGGCAACGCCGACCCGCAGGCGCTTTTGGTGGCACATGCCGCATTTAAATCTGCCGAGGTCATTGGCTATCCCGAGTGTCGCATCAACCTGGCTCAGGCTGCGCTCTATGTGTGCCTGGCGCCTAAGTCCAACGCGTGTGAGGCCTCGATCGATGCGGCGCTGGCCGATATCCACAGCAGTGGTCTTCGCGAGGTGCCCAGCTACCTGCGCGATCGTCACCGTCCCGGCAGCGACGAGTACGGTGTATACAAGTACCCGCACGATTATCCCGAAGGCTGGGTCGATCAGCGCTATTTGCCCGAGGGGTTGGAGCGCGGTGCGTTCTGGCAGCCTGCCGGCCGCGGTTGGGAAGAGTGGCGTGTGGAGCAAAGCGAGCGCGACCGTAGCGGCAACGCTCCCAAGTAGGCCATTGGCGCCTCGCGCATTCCCTTTGGGTATCTTTGCCCTTCTTTGGGGTACCATGAAAAACGTCTGTATTTCGATTCCTTCGGGAGGCTTGTATGAGTCCCATTCAAATCGCCCTGCTGGTGCTCGCCGTTGCCGGCGTGTGGGCTGTTGTCGAGCTCGCGCTCACGCTGCGCAAGACCCGCACCGTCGTCGACTCGCTCGACAAGACGGTGAGTGACCTTAACAATACGCTCGCCGAGGCACAGCCCGTGGTGGCAAAGCTCGATGGCGCCGTTGACGAGCTTACGCCGGCACTTGCCCAGGTTGAGCCGCTCCTCAAGTCGAGCAAGACTGCCGTTGATGCTCTGACGTCTAACCTCGTTGAGGTTGAGGCGGTCGTTCGCGACATCTCCGAGGTCACGGGCAGCGTGGCCGAGGCTAGCAATGCCGTATCGAGCGTGACTGATTCTGCTGCTGGCGCCGTGCAGAAGCTCTTCAATAAGGTGAAGGCTCCTGCAGCCGACGCCGATCGCAAGCTCGCCGCTGCCGCCGCCGAGGCCGAGCAGCCTACTGAGCGCGTTCTGATTGACGATGACGATGCCGCTGCTGACGACGATGATGTTCAGAAGCCCGCTGCTAAGCCTGCTCAGTATTACACCTATACGCCTGCCGAGACCTCCGAGGAGTCCTGCGATGAGTAGTGAAGCAACCTGCCCCATTACGCTGAGCGTTGCCGGTGATCCGCGTCTCGCGCGCTTGGTGCGCATGACGGCCGCCAACGTCGGCGCCCTGTGCTCTATGTCCGTCGATCGCATCGAGGATATCCGCATGGCTGCCGAGGAAGCCTTCATCTTTGGGTGCACCGCGGTCGACTGCGACGACATCACGATCAATTTCGATGTGGACGAATCTCACGTCGGCATGACCTTTACCTTTGGGGAACAGGCCACCGTCGACGAGGATGACCAGGCTGCTGTGTATGCCGAGCTCATTCTTGCAAGCGTGTGCGATTCCTACGAAAAGACTGCGGCGCCTCTAACGCTTTCCCTCGACCTCAAGGCGGATATCTAATATGACCGAACGTTCCCGGAGCGGCAAGACCGCTTGGGACAAGGAGAAAACCCGCGAGCTGTTTCGTCGTTATAAGGAGACCGGTGATCCGGATGCTCGCGAGCAGCTCGTCATGTCCCATATGAACCTGGTAAGGTTTCTTGCCAACAAATTTAAGAACCGCGGCGAGCCGCTCGATGACCTTTTGCAGGTCGGCTATTTGGGCCTGCTCAAGGCTATCGACCGCTTTGACCCTGAGCGCGGGCTCGAGTTCACGACGTTTGCCACACCTACTATTATGGGTGAGATTAAGCGTCATTTCCGCGACAAGGGCTGGAGCGTGCGCGTGCCCCGTCGTTTGCAGGAGCTCTCGGCCAAGGTCAACCAGGCTACCGATAAGCTCACCAACGAGCTGCAGCGTTCGCCCAAGGTTGAGGAAATCGCCGAATACCTGGACGTGACCGTCGACGAGGTGCTCGAAGCCATGGAATCGTCCTCGGCTTACACCTCGGTGCCCATCGAGGCCCCCGGTGCGTCCGATTCCGATGATGCGCCTTCGATTCTCGATCGCTATGCCGACGACGACAACGAGCTCGACTTTACCGATGACCGCCTGGTAATCGAGGAAGCCATCCGCGATTTCTCGCCGCGCGAGCGCGAGGTTATCGAGCTGCGCTTCGTTAAGGGCATGACCCAGATCGAGATTGCCAAGAAGCTTGGCATCTCGCAGGTGCAGGTCTCGCGCCTGCTGCGCCGTACCCTTAAGAAGATTCAAGATAAGATTGACCCCGACGGAGTGATGATTCGTTCATGAGTGAGCACCCCCAACAAATCGACCGCACGCTTCGCGATACCCGCATTCTGACGCTGCGCATTTGGGGCGTCGTCGGCTGCATTGTCATCGCTGCCGTCATCTTTAACCTTATGGGCATCCTGGCACCGGTCATCGAGTTTCTCGCTGTCGGTTCCATCATCGCTTTTGTGATGTCTCCGATCACCAACTGGCTCGAGCATCACGGTGTCGGACGTGGCCTCGGTTCGCTCATCGCACTCATTGTGGTTGTTGCCGTGCTCGTCGGCGTCGTCTGCATCCTATCGCCTATTTTGCTCGGTCAAATCATGGAAGTCCTGAGCCGCCTGCCCGAGCAGCTTCGTGTTGCGGGTGGCGATCTCAACGAGATGCTCTCGCACGCTAAGACGCTCAACAACACGCCGCTCAAGGAGTATCTGGACGACAATCTTTCTTCGTTGGTTACCGTAGCGTCCAAGTACGTCTCGCAAATCGCTGCTGAGCTCGGCCGCGGTGTGTTTCCGCTCATTACCAACACGGCCTCGCAGCTGTTCGTCATCTTCCTGGGTCTGGTGCTTGCCTACTGGCTTGCCTGCGATTATCCCCGCATGCACCACGAGGTCTGCACCATCATCGGGCAGGAAAAGGAGACCTCGTACCGCTTTATGGTGGCCATCCTTTCGCGTTCGGTCGGCGGCTACATGCGTGGCATGGTCATCACATCGATCTGTGGCGGTTTTCTTGCCTTTATTGGTTTTACGATCATCGGCCATCCGTATGCAGCACTCATGGCTATCTTTACCGGCATTATGCACCTGGTTCCGGTTGTCGGTCCCTGGGTGAGTGCGGCGATCGCCACGGTGTTCGGCTTTATGTTCAGCCCCATGCTGGCGTTGTGGACGCTTGTCGTGACCATGGTGGCTCAAAACGTCACCGATAATGTCATTTCGCCTAAGGTCATGCAGAGCTCGGTGCAGGTGCATCCCGTTATGAGCCTGACGGCTCTCGTTATCGGTTCGGCACTCATGGGTCCCATCGGCATGGTTATCGCCATTCCGCTGTGCGCGGCCCTCAAGGGCATTTTCGTCTACTACTTTGAGAACGAGACCGGGCGTCAGCTCGTGGCATACGATGGCGCCGTGTTTAAGGGCACTCCGTATCGCGATACCGAGGGTAACCCAGTTGCCGCCTACGACGCGCTTGGCGACGATACGTTCATCTATGAGTCCGAGCTCATCGGCAACGAGACCGCGCCCGAGGCCAAGGCCATGCCCAAGCCCGAGCTCGATAATCCCTGGATTAAGCTCTCAGGCCTGCAGCCCGACGCGACGGGTTTCTTTAAGAACCCCTTTGCCAAGGACGACGACACAAGCTCTGACGACGACACCAAAACCGGCATCGACGGCTCCATGGACGATTCGGATTCCAAATAGGCCCTGTTAGCGTTTCTTGATGTTGTAAATAACAATAAACGCGATCAAAGTGATTGATAAGGGGCCAGCCACATAGAAAAAGATGGCGTCAATTGCGCTTAGGGTGTAATACGCTTTATCGCCAGATGTTACTGCGTACAATGCGTAGCCAAATCTCGGCTGGTTCACATACCAGCTCGAGTAAGCGAAGATTGCTAAAAGGGCTACCGAGGTTAGTGCATTCACGACAAACCGTTTGCTATTCATCGATCGCTCCTTCCGGACGATTCTTATATGCAATTATACCGAAATCATTTTTTTTCAAAGTATTTGACAGACCTAAATAACGTGCACTTTCGCTGGAGGGTCGCTGTTTGGCGGCCCTCTTTTTTGCACAGGTGCGGTGGGATGGTAATATCGTTACGTTTGAACTGTTTCGATGTGAAACCGAGGAGATTCCCTCTATGAGTGCTGACTACCCGTCAATGACTACGGCCGAGATTCGCTCTAAGTTCCTCAACTTCTTTGAGGAGCGCGGTCTTAAGCTCTATCCTTCTTCGTCCCTCGTCCCCGACGATCCTTCGCTGTTGCTTGCCAACGCCGGCATGAATCAGTTTAAGGAGTACTACCAGGGCAAGAAGACCATGAAGGAGATCGGCGCGATCTCCTGCCAGAAGTGCGTCCGCACCAACGACATCGATTGCATCGGCGAGGACGGCCGTCACCTGTCCTTCTTTGAGATGCTCGGCGACTTCTCCTTTGGCGGCGTCTCCAAGCAGCAGGCCTGCGCTTGGGCCTTTGAGCTCATCACCAAGGAGTTCAAGCTGCCGCTCGATCGCCTGTACTTCACCGTCTTTACCGAGGACGACGAGACCCATGACGTATGGCGCTCCCTGGGCGTTGCCGAGGACCACATCTCCCGCTTGGGCGAGGACGACAACTTCTGGGCCGCTGGCCCCACCGGTCCCTGCGGTCCGTGCTCTGAGATCTACTTTGACATGGGCGAGGAGGTCGGTTGCGGCAGCCCCGACTGCAAGCCTGGCTGCGACTGCGATCGCTTCCTTGAGTTCTGGAACCTCGTGTTTACCCAGTACGACCGCCAGGAGGATGGCTCCATGCCGGAGCTGCCGCACCGCAACCTCGATACGGGCATGGGTCTGGAGCGCATGGCCGCCATCATGCAGCACAAGACCGCTAATTACGACGGCGATCTGATGCAGCACCTCATCAAGCTGGGCGAGAAGATCAGCGGCAAGACCTATGACGCCGACGATTACTCCGGTGCCAGCCGCTCCCTGCGCATCATCGCGGATCACTCTCGTGCCGTCGACTTTATGATCTCGGACGGCATTCTCCCCGGTAACGAGGGTCGCGAGTACGTCCTTCGCCGCCTGCTCCGCCGTGCCGTGTTCCACGGTCGCCTGCTGGGCATCGAGGGCGCCTTCCTGACCAAGTTCATTGATGAGGTCAACGCCCAGATGGGCGAGGCCTATCCCGAGCTGCTCAAGAACGTCGCGCTCGTCAAGGGTATCGTCGCTTCCGAGGAGGAGCGTTTCTCCACGACGCTCGACAACGGTCGCGTCTACCTGGACGAGGCCCTGGCCGCGCTTGCCGAGGGTGCTGTCCTTCCGGGCGACGTTGCCTTTAAGCTGCACGACACCTTTGGTTTCCCCATCGACCTGACCGTCGAGATCGCCGGCACCGCTGGCCACGACGTCGACATGGACGGCTTCACCGCCTGCATGGAGGACCAGAAGGCCCGCGCCCGCGCCAATGCCAAGGGCGACGCCTGGGGCAGCTTCAACGACGTGTGGGTCGAACTTTCCGACAAGGTCGCCGCGACTGAGTTCGACGGCTATGACAACGATGCGATCGTAGGCGCCAAGGTTGTTGCCATCGTGCGCAACGTCGAGTCCGTCGAGTCCGCTGCCGCCGGCGAGGACGTCGAGGTCGTGCTCGACCGCACCCCGTTCTACGCCGAGATGGGTGGCCAGCAGGGCGATGCCGGCGAGCTTTTCGCCGAGGGCGTTGCGCTGACCGTTTCCGATACCAAGAACCACAATGGCCTGTATGCTCACGTCGCCCACGTTGCCGAGGGCACATTGACCGTCGGTGCTACCGTGACCGCCGCGCTCGACGCCGAGCGCCGTGGTTTCCTGCGCCGCAACCACACCGCCACCCACCTGCTCGACGCTGCGCTTAAGCAGGTCCTGGGCGAGCATGTCTCCCAGGCTGGCTCGCTGGTGACGCCCGAGCACCTGCGCTTTGACTTCACGCACTTCGAGGCCCTGTCCTCCGAGCAGCTCAAGGCTGTCGAGGACCTGGTTAACCAGCAGATCTTCGCCTCCAAGCCGGTCGTGACCCGCGTCATGGGCATCGACGAGGCCAAGGCCGCCGGTGCTGTCGCCCTGTTTGGCGAGAAGTATGGCGACGTCGTCCGCGTTGTCTCCGTGGGCGCCGAGGACCAGCCGTTCTCCCGTGAGCTCTGCGGTGGCACCCATGCCGCCAACACCGCCGAGATCGGCCTGTTCAAGATCATTTCCGAGTCCTCTACGGGCTCCAACGTCCGCCGTATTGAGGCCGTGACCTCTAAGGGTGCTCTCGACTACATGGCCGACCGTCTGGCGCTCGTCGACGCCGCCGCTGCTGCGCTCAAGTGCCGCGTGGATGAGGTTCCCGCCCGCGTGGAGAACCTGCAGGCCGAGCTGCGCGAGACTTCCAACAAGCTCAAGAAGGCACTGACCGGTGGCTCCTCCGACGCTATCTCCAGCGCCATCGAGGGCGCCGTCGAGCTCGACGGCTACAAGCTCGTCGTCGCTGAGCTCCAGGGCCTTGAGGCTGCCGACCTGCGCAACGTCTGGGATACCGTGCACCAGAAGGTCGCCGGTCCTGTCGCCTGCGTCGTCGCCAGCGTGACCGAGAAGGGCACCCCGGCCCTGCTCGCCGCCGGCTCCGATGACGCCGTCAAGGCCGGTTTCCACGCCGGTAACGTGATCAAGCAGATCGCGGGCCTGGTCGACGGTCGCGGTGGCGGCCGTCCCAACATGGCCCAGGCCGGTGGCAAGAACGCCGCCGGCATCGCCGATGCCCTCGCGGCCGCTAAGACCGCGCTCGGCGCCTAAGAATCTAGGTAGTCGCTGTGGTCGCGCTTGCGCTGGACATAGGGGAGACCAGGATCGGCATCGCCGTCTCGAGCCGTGATGGCAAGATGGCGATGCCTGTCAAGGTGCTCCCGGCTGCAGAGGTCACCGGTATGGCCAAGACGTTCCGCTACCTGGTTGAGGACTATGAGCCCGATATCCTGGTAAGTGGGCGTCCCCTGACCATGGCCGGTGAGCCCGGTCCCCAGGCCGAGCGCGTTGCCGCTGTTGCGCAAAAGATTGCCGACGAGCTCGATCTTCCGTTGGAGTTTGAGGACGAGCGCCTGTCCTCGCAAGAGGCAAAGCGTATCCTGCGCGAGCAGGGCCTCAACGAAAAGCAGATGAGGGGCAAGATTGACATGATTGCCGCCAGCCTGTTTTTGCAGACGTGGCTTGATCGTAAAAACGAGGAGGTTTCGCATGCCTAGCGCTTCCGATCCGCGCCAGCCGAATTGTACACGTCAGTCGGCGTCGCGCCCTGCCCAGCCTGGCCAGCGTCCGGCACAGCCGACCCAGCGCGCAGCTCAGTCTGCCGCGCGCCCGGTGCAGTCCTCCTCTCGTTCGGCCCAACCTGTTCAACGGACGGGTCAGCAGCCTTCTGCTCGTTCGGTTCAGTATCCGGCTTCTCACGCGGCTCAGCAGCCCACTGCTCGTTCGGCTCAGCCTGCAGGCGGTGCTCGCTTTAAGCAACAGGCACCTACCCAGCGAACGCAGGCCCCCCAATCGCATTCGCATCACGCTCGCGGGTCGCATGGCGTTGCTCCGGCGACTCGCTCGAGCTACAACACGCATGCTCGTCGCGGTGCTCAAAAGAAGAGTTCTCCGGTTCCTATGATCATCGGCGTTGTGGTGGCCGTAATCGCGCTTGCTACTATCGCTTTCTTTGTCGTACCTGCCGTTAAGGGCTTCTTTGCCGGTGAGGATGCGAAAGTCGCTGCTGGCCAGCAAGTTACGGTGACCATTCCCGACGGTGCTTCGGGCGATACGATCGCCTCGATTCTCTCCGAGAACCATATCGTCGAAAATCCCAAGGATTACTACGCGGCGGTGAAAAAGCTTAACGCCGATATGTCGCTTAAGCCTGGCACCTACTCGTTCACCACACTCATGGATGCGACCAAGGTTGTTCAGCAGCTCATGGAAGGCCCCAACGCGGGCTCCAATGCGCTGACTATCCCTGAGGGTCTGACAGTCGATCAAGTCGCCGATCGCGTGGCCCAGGCCTACGACAGCATCTCTAAGGAAGACTTCCTCAACCAGGCCAAGGCCTCCAACTACGTGGACGACTATAGCTTCCTTAAGGGCGCCGCCAACGACTCGCTCGAGGGTTTCTTGTTCCCCAAGACCTATTCGTTGGGTGATTCGCCGACGGCCGATGACGTGATTCGCGCCATGCTCGATCAGTTTAAGACCGAGTACAAGTCGCTTGACTTTGCGAGCTGCGAAGCCAAGATCAAGGAGCGCTACGGTGTGGAGATGTCCGACTACGACATCGTCAACTTGGCCTCTATCGTTGAGCGCGAGGGCCTCAACGCCGATCAACGTGCACACGTGGCCTCGGTCTTCTACAACCGCCTTGCCGGCAAGCTCGACGGTCTGCGCTATCTCAACAGCGATGCGACCATGATGTATGTCACCGGTGGCGAGGTTACCGCCGACGACCTGCAGAGCGATAGCCCGTATAACACCTATAAGCACGAGGGCCTGCCACCCACGCCCATCTGCTCTCCGTCGCTCGAGGCACTCAAGGCCACGCTTGAGCCAACCGACTCCGATGACCTGTATTTCTACATTACGCAGGACGAGGAGTACTTCTCGCAAACCTACGAAGAGCATCAACTGTCTTGGAATTAGCATGAGGATTTTTAGCCCCAAACGATACGTTGCCTCGGTCGATCGCATCGACCTTGATACCCTGTGGGCCGACGGCAAACGCGCCATTCTGCTCGATCGCGATAACACTCTGGTTCCGCGCGACACCGAGCAGGTTCCCGCCGCGGTTTCCGCTTGGCTCGATACCGCCCGCGCCAAAGGCTTTAAGCTGTGCATGGTGTCCAACAACTGGCATCGCGATCAGGTCATGAGCTCTGCACGCGAGCTGGGACTCGAGGCCATCAGCCACGCCATGAAGCCCGCCCCGTTTGCCTTGAAGGCGGGTCTTAAGCGCCTTGGCGCCACGGCAGACGAGGCGGTGCTGATCGGCGATCAGCTGTACACGGACGTGTGGAGCGGTAACTTTGCCGGCGTTGACACTATTCTGGTCAAGCCGCAGGCAACCCAGGACCTGTGGTACACGCAGATCTTCCGTATCTTTGAGCGCCGGGCCCTGCGCGACCTTCCCTGCGAGGAATAGGTTTCGCCATGTCTCAGCACATCAAACACGGCTGCGACCATATCTTCTTTATCGGCTTTTTGGGCGCGGGCAAATCGACGCTCGCGCGCAACGTCGGCACTATGTTCAAGCGGCGTTTTATCGATACCGATCGTTTGGTTGTGCGTCGATGTGGCAAGTCGGTGACCGAGATATTTGAGACCGAGGGCGAGGATCGTTTTCGCGAGCTTGAGACCTCGGCACTCCGTTCGCTTCAAAGCGAGCGCAGCCTGCTGGTGTCGTGCGGGGGTGGCATCGTCGAGACGCCGGTGAACATTGAGCTGATGCATGAGATGGGTATATGCGTGTACCTCGAAGGCGACTTTGAGGACTCGTTGCGCCAGATTCGCCGCTCCGATACCCGGCCCGATTTCCGCTCGCCCGAGCACGCTGCGCGCCTGTTTGAGCATCGCCGTCCGCTGTATCGCCAGGCCGCCGATATTACCCTTGATATTCGCAACAAGTCCTTCGAGGACGTTTCCTACCTTTGTGCCGAGATGCTTTTGGAGCGTGGACTGCTATGATTCGCCGTCAACTTATCAATTTCCAAAACCGCAGTGTCGATGTCCGCGTTGGATTGGGCGCGTTCGAGGAGCTGTCGCGCATGTTTGCCTCGGCCGTGGGCAAGCCTAAGCGCGCGATGGTGGTTTGGAACGACGCTACATCCGAGCGTTTTGGCGAGGTCGTCGAGCATGCGCTGGTCGACGCCGGTTTTGCCGTGTCGCTGCTCGTCCTCGAGGTTTCTCCTGCCGGTGCTACGCTGGCCGATGCCGATACCGTCTTTGGCGCCCTGTCGGCTAACGGCATTACCTGCGACGATCTCGTTGTCGCTGTCGGTGACACGGCGACCTGCTCGGTCGTTTGTTGGTGTGCCAATCAGTGGTGCGGTCGCACCGAGTGCGCCTTGCTGCCGACGACGTTCGACGCCATGCTCACGGTTGCGACGACCATGAAGCCGCTTGTCGCCTCGTCGACGAATGCGCTTCCCGCTATCGCGTTCCGTCCCGAGCCGGGCTTGGTCGTGTGCGACCTCGACCTTGTTCGCGAGGCGGACCCCGAGGACCTCAAGCTCGGCTATGCGGTACTTGTTGGCACCATGCTTTCGAGCAGCAAGTCCCGCTGGAATCAGTTTACTGAGACCGTCCCCGAGATTCTTGCGGGCGAGGAGGTCGCGCTCGTCAATGCCGTTCAGTGGTCTCAGACTGCCCGTAAGGACGTACTGATGGCCACGAACCCGAGCGCCCGCCATGCGCTCGATTTTGGCAAGATGGGGGAGCGTACCCTGCGCGCCTGCCTGGGTAAAGCCGCGGCGCAGGTTCCTGCCTACCAGCTGCTGTCTGAGGGCATGCGCTTTGAGGCGCGCTTAGCACATGATGCCTGCGACTTTGATATCGATTACGTCTTTGAGGTCGATGACTGCCTGGAGGACTTTGGTATCGAGGAGCTTGCCTTCGATCTGGAGCCTGCCTCATATATCGAGGAGTTCCGCAGGCAGCAGTTTGACCGCTCGAACCGTAGTATGTTGCCGCTGCCCGCGGCACTCGGCGCCATTCGTCTAACGAGCGTTGAGGACGAGGTCCTCGACCGCCATGCTCACGCCTACTTGGCTTCTCGCAAAGAACTTCTCTAGGATTTATTGACATACATCGTCTTTCGTATCATGTTGAGGGGCGGGTTTCCAATCGGTTGCGAATCGCGCGCGATTCCGTCGTTCGGTTGAGACCCGTTCCGTCTTTATAGAGACAACAAGAAAGGAATCTGCATGTCAGAGTTTGCTGCCGGTCCTGCCGGTCGTATCGAGCGTGTCCGTGCCCTGATGGTTGAGCGTGGCTACGACGCTATCGTGGTGCGCGACGAGGCCAACCTTCGTTGGCTTACGGGCGTCAAGGGCGTCTTCGATTACACCTTCGAGTTCCCGCATGCTGCGTTTATTACGGCCGACCAGTGCCTGTTCCATACCGACTCGCGCTATCTCAACAGCTTTGAGGAGAACACGCCCGCCGGCAGCCCCTGGGTCTACGACATGGACGAGGGCACCATCCCCGGTTGGGTCGCCGGCAAGATCGCGGCCAACAAGTGCCGCGTCTGCGCTGTCGAGGACGACATGCAGATCAATTTCTACCAGGGTATTCAGCGTGGCCTGGAGGACCGCTCCGTTGCCTGCATGCTGCCGCTGATGCATGACGACATCCGTAAGATGCGCGCCATCAAGGACGCCGAGGAGATCGAGCTCATGCGCCACGCGCAGTCGATCACCGACGCCGCCTTCCAGCACATGCTCGGCTATATTAAGCCCGGTATGACCGAGAAGCAGGTTCGCAACGAGCTCGAGAACTTTATATTCGCCAACGGTGCCGACAGCCTGGCCTTTGGCTCCATCGTGGCGAGCGGCCCCAATACCGCCAACCCGCATGCCGTTCCGAGCGACCGCGTGATCGAGAAGGGCGACTTCGTCCTCATGGATTACGGCGCGGGCTACTGCGATTATCGTTCTGACATGACGCGCACCGTCGTGATGGGCGAGCCTACCCAGGAGCAGCTCGACCTGTACGCGCTCGTGCGCCGTACGCACGAGGAGTGCGTTGCCGCCATTCATCCGGGCGTCGAGGGCAACGACATTTTCAAGCTTTCCAAGAAGATCATTGGCGATGCCGGCTATGGCGATTACTACAACCATGGTCTGGGCCATGGCGTGGGCATTGACATCCACGAGCTGCCTAACTTCAACCGCAGCAAGAACATCATCGAGGTCGGCTCGGTTATCACCATGGAGCCCGGCGTGTACCTGCCCGGTGTGGGCGGCGTGCGCCTGGAGGACTACGGCGTGGTCACCGAGAACGGCTACGAGCCCTTCACCAAGACGCCGCATGACCTTCACGTCATCGATTGCTAGTCTACTTCGGTAGATAGTTTGGGGCGGGGCCTCCGGAGCAATTCGGACGCCCCGCGTTCTCTTTTTATGCGCTCGCTGCAGGCGCCGTCTGCAAGTGTATAATTTCGCTCGTATGTAATTTGGACGCTTGTGCGTTCTGCCCATAACAAGAAAGGTCGCTATGCCTACCATTTCTACCGCCGACTTCAAGAACGGCCTCGGTCTCCGCATTAAGGACAAGGTCTACACCATCGTCGAGTTCCAGCATGTCAAGCCGGGCAAGGGCGGCGCGTTTGTGCGCTACAAGACCCGCGACATCAAGAGCGGCCGCGTCGTCGAGAACACCTGCAACGCCGGCACCAAGTTCGAGAGCGTCATGCTCACCACCCGTGAGTTCCAGTACCTCTACAACGATGGCACCGACTACATCTTCATGGACAACGAATCCTATGAGCAGGTTCCCGTTCCCGAGGACATGGTGGGCGAGAACTCCAAGTGGCTGCGCGAGAACGACATCTGCCAGCTGCTCTTCGCCGACGATGAGCTCATGGGCGTGACTCCGCCGATGTTCATCGAGACCACCATCGTCCAGACCGACCCGGGCTTTAAGGGCGACACCGTCCAGGGTTCCACCAAGCCGGCCACGATCGACACCGGCGCTGTCATCCAGGTCCCCATGTACCTCAACGAGGGCGAGGTCATCAAGGTTGACACCCGCGACGGCAAGTTCGTCTCCCGCGTCTAGCAACCAACTCTTCTAGGAGGACTCATGCCCCAGGAAATCAAGATTGACGGCATCGGCATTTCGCCCGATGTTCTGACCGCCATCGTCTCGCGCGCCGTGTCCGATGTCGAGGGCATCGCCTCCGTTGGCGTCAAGGACCTTGCCACCAACCTTGTCTCCATGATGCTCTCGTCCAAGGCCCCGGCTTCCGAGCCGGCGGTCGAGACCGAGGTCGTCGGCGACAAGCTCGCACTCACCGTGCGCGTTGTGGTGTTCTTTGGCTATCCGTTCAAGAAACTCGCCGAGGCCGTTCGCGCTGCCGTGGTCGCTGCCATCGATGCCCAGGTGGGCGTTGAGGTCGAGCGCGTTGACGTTTGCATCGACGGCCTCGTTTTCCCCAAGGAGTAACCTTTGAGCCTTAAGGTTTATCGCGGGCGTACGCTTGCCCGCAGTCAGGCGCTGCAGCTGCTGTTCCAGGCCGAGGCCACGGACAGTCCGCTCGAGCGCGTCCTCGAGGGCGATTTCCTGATCTCGAAGGGCCCCCTCGACCCCTATGCGCTGGAGCTGTGCCGCGGTGCCTACGAGCATATCGATCGCATCGACTGTGCCCTGCGCGCCGTCGCCAAGAACTGGGATCTTATGCGCATGCCCGGCGCCGACCGCAATCTGCTGCGTATCGCCGTCTACGAGATGCGCTTCCTCACCGACGAAGAGGTCTCGGACGCTATCGTGATCAACGAGGCCGTCGAACTTGCCAAGGCCTATGGCATCGACCAGTCCGCGTCGTTCGTCAACGGCGTGCTGGGCAAGATCGCGCGCAGCGAGGAGTTGCCGGGCGAGGACCTGTACCAGGAACTGCTGGCCGAGGATCGCGCTCGCGAGGAGGCCCAGGCTGCTGAGGCTGCCGCCAAGGTCGCTGCCGCTCAGGCTACCGCCGGTGTACTTGCCGAGGATGTGGACGCTGCTGAGGCCGTCGAGTCCGACTCCGTCGAGGAGTAGCCATGCCAGAGGGTTCTGTCCGCAACTTTGACGAGATCTCGGACCGTCTGGACCAGATCATCGCTACCGTTCGCTCCAAGGATACGTCCTTGGAGCGTTCACTCGATCTGTTTGACGAAGCGATTGAGCTGGGCTCCCGCGCGGTCGATATGGTCGACAAGTTTGAGCTGACGCCGCGTGAGGCCGATAAGCTCGAGCAGGAATACGATGAGGATGCGGCAAACGAATCCCAGGATAGCTAGCCGCATCTCCGGATACGAATGGTTGATGGCATTCATGAAACGCGTGCGTCTTGATGACGAACTGATTTCACAGGGCATCTGCGCCGATCGCGCGGATGCCCTTCGCACTCTTATGGCCGGCTTGGTTTCGAGCGGCGGTGAGCGTTTGACCTCTCCGGGGCTCAAGGTGACGCCGGGCCTGCCGCTGCACGTGAAGGGGCGCATTCCGTACGTTGGGCGCGGCGGCCTTAAGCTTGAGGGTGCGCTCGATGCGTTTTGTATCGACCCCACGGGCCTTGCCTGCCTGGACGTAGGCTGCTCTACCGGCGGCTTTACCGATTGCCTGCTCAAACGCGGAGCTGCGACCGTTGTCTCGGTGGACGTTGGTCGCGCACAGTTCGATTGGTCGTTGCGTCAGGACGATCGCGTGACGCTGCATGAGCGCACCAACGTGACGCAGCTGCCTGAGCTTGGCTATGCCGGCGCCATCGACCTGGCTGTTTGTGATGTCTCGTTTACCAGCATCGCGAACATTATCGATGCGGTGCTGGCGTGCCTGAAGCCTTCGGGTTCGTTCTGCACGCTCGTAAAGCCCCAGTTTGAGGCGCCGGCTGCGCTGGTGGGCGAGCGCGGTATCGTGACCGACCCCGCCGTCCGCCGCGATACGCTCGTGGCGGCGATTGAGCTTTTTGCCGCCAAGGGCCTGTTTCCGCTTGACGTGTGCGTGTCGCCCATCCATGGCTCTAAGGGCAACGTTGAGTTTTTCCTGTACGGCACAAGGTTTGCCCCTGGTGAACGCACCGACGATGAGCTGCAATCCCAGGTATCGGCTTTGAGCGAGAAAGCTGCAACGCTATGAAGGTCTTTCTGGTTCCCAATTACTACAAGCAAGAGGCGGTCGAGAGCGGCCTGATGCTCGAGCTTTGGCTTTCGCGCCAGGGCTACGAGGTCGCATGGGCTGCCGACCAGCGATCGAAGATTCAAAGCACGCCTGATATTGATGGCTCAGATCTGGTCATTACGCTCGGCGGCGACGGTACGTTGCTGCGCGCTGCCCGCATCCTCAACCATCGCGAGATTCCTATCCTTGGTCTTTCCTATGGTCACCTGGGCTTTTTAACTGCTGCGAGCCCCGAGGAGCGCGACATTCTGCAGGTCGTGAGCGATGCTCTGTCCGGTGAGCTGCACGTGAGCCGCCGCGCCACCATCGCCGCGGATATCGTGTCCGTGCGCGACGATGGCACGAAGGATGTCGTGCGCACGTTTGCCCTCAACGATATGGCACTTACGCGCGGCCCCCTGTCCGATATGGTTGAGTTTGACATCACGGTGTCCGGCCATCATATCGATCGCCTGCGCGGCGACGGTGTCGTCGTTTCGACGGCGACCGGCTCCACCGGCTATGCGCTTTCCGCCGGCGGTCCCATTGTCAGCCCCGATTACACGGGTATGGTCTGTGTGCCCATCGCCCCGCATACCATTCAGGCTCGCGCTTTTTTGACCTCGCCGAGTGATGTCGTCGAGATCTTTATGTCTGATGACCGTCCGAGTGTTCCGGCGATCGCTATCGATGGACAGTTTATTACCTGCGATGGCACCGTTGAGAGCGTGGCGGTGCGTCGCGGTCCCGGAGATGTGCTGCTTCTCGATTACGGTCCCGAGAGCTTCTATAACTCCGTGAGCCGCGTGTTCTACGGAGTGCGTCATGATCGATGAGCTGCAGGTTTCCAACATTGCACTCATTCGCGAGGCGACGCTGGTGCCGAGTGCGGGCCTAACGGTTTTGACTGGCGAGACCGGTGCCGGCAAGACCGCGCTGCTCTCGGCGCTCAAGCTCATTTTGGGCGAGCGTGCAGATTCGTCGACCGTGCGCGAGGGAGAGGCGCTGGCGAGCGTCGAGGCACGCTTGTTCGACGGCCCGCACGACACGGAGGGCTTTACCGTGCAGCGCAGCCTTTCTGCCGAGGGTCGCAGCCGCGTCAAGATTGACGGCCGCATCGCCAGCGTGCGCGAGCTTTCCGAGCGCGTCGGCGTGATGATGGATCTGTGCGGCCAGCATGAACATCAGCGTCTGCTCGATCCGGCGCATCATGTTGCCATGGTTGATGCCTGGGCTGGTCGCTCTGCGCTCGAGGCGCTCGACCGTTACCGTGCCTGCTTCAAGGCGTCGCGTGCGGCTGCCAAGGAGGTCCGTCGCGTAGAGGAGGCGTCGCGTGCGCAGGGGAGTCGCGTCGAGGAGGCGCGCTTCGCCCTGGAGCGTATCGCCGAGGTCGACCCCAAGCCGGGTGAGTATGAGGAACTCGAGGAACTGCTGCCGCGCTCCGAACATGCCGAGGTACTGGTTGCCACAGCTAACGATGCCCATGCATCGCTTGCCGCCGAAGGTGGAGCGCTCGATGCCGTGAACAGCGCCGTGGCAGAGCTTTCCCGTATGGCTACCGTCGATCGCAAACTGGGCGACATTGCCGATGCGCTTTCGGATGCCTGCATCTCCCTTGAGGATAGCGCGAACGAGCTTCGTGCCTATCGCGATGGCGTCGCCTTCGACCCGCGCGAGCTCGCTCGCATGCGTGAGCGGTATTCCGATCTCAAGGGCCTGTTGCGTCAGTGGGGTCCCACCATGGACGATGTTTTTGCCATGCGCGATCGCTCGCAAGAGCTGATGTCCCTGGTCGATGATGGCGATGAACAGATCAAAAAGGCGCGTGAGGCACTCGGGAGCGCCGAGCGCGAGCTGTTCGCTGCCGCCAAGGCACTCAAGCGTGCGCGTAATACCGCTGCTCCGCGTTTTTGTCACGAGGTTGGCCGCCAAATGGCGCGCCTGGAGATGGGCGGCGCCGAGCTCGTTTGGGAGTCGCGTGATCTTCCGCGCGCCGAGTGGACGCCGGCGGGTCCTTCAAGCTACGAGCTTTTGTATCGCAGCGGTGTCGGCTTGACGCCGCGTCCCCTGCGCCGCATTGCCTCGGGCGGCGAGCTCAGCCGCGTCATGCTGGCGAGCAAGGTGGTCTTGGGTAATGCTGACGGCGTCGACACACTGGTATTTGACGAGGTCGATGCCGGTGTCGGCGGCTCCACGGCTCGTGCTCTTGCTGGTGTGCTGGCCGATCTTGCCGCTACGCATCAAGTGATTGTCGTAACCCACTTGGCGCAAGTCGCCGTCATGGCCGACAAGCATTATGTTGTCAGCAAGGAGCCGGGCGATGTTCCCCAGACGCATTTGGACGAGGTAACCGGCGAAGCGCGTACCGCCGAGATTGCCCGCATGTTGAGCGGCGATCAGTCCGAGGCAAGCTTGGCCCACGCAAAGCAGATGCTCGAAGAAGTTCGAGGCTAGGTCGTATCAGCGGTGTTGGTGGGACAAAATAGACTGAAATTTTTTGTCCCACTACGCGTTTTACTCAACGACCTTGTCCGGCTGGATGAGCTCCTCGTAGTAGCTGATATGTTCGCGAGCGTCTTCAATCTCGGGCAGCAGGAAGTTGTAGATAACTTCGATGATCATCGTGGCGCTGATCTTGGAGAACGCAAAGTCGCCCGTCGTCAGCAGCGCTTCGTGGTTGACGGTATTAAAAGTGTAGTCTGCCAGGCGCGCGAGCGGGGATTTGCTGTCGCTGCTGATGACGACTACGGTTGCGCCGCAGTCGCGAGCCGCTTTTGCCATGCGATTCAAACGGCGCGACTTGCCCGAGTTCGAAATCAGTACGATAACGTCACCCGGGCGTAACGTGAGCGCAAAACCAATCGAGGTCTCGCTTATGGTGCTCGCCATGCAGCGCAGGCCCAGCTGCGAAAACTTAAACGTCGCATCGAGCGCGACCGCGTTGGTATTGCCCACAGCCGCAAACTCAATAACCCCTGCATGCTTAAGGGCATGCACAACAGCCGCCAGCGTATCGTGGTCGATCCCGTCGATGGTCGCATTAAGCTCGCTCACCTTGGCAGCCAGGATGTTCTTGAGGCTCTGCTCCATATTGTCGAGCGAGACCTCGTCAGTCAGGCCCTCGTTGCGCTGGCTTTCCAAATCCCTCGCCAACGAAAACTGAAAGCTGCGGAAGCTGCCAAAGCCCAGCTTGCGGCAAAAGCGCGAAACCGTCGCCTCGGACGTGGCGGCGGCTCGTGAGAGCTGGGCGGCCGTCAGGCGCGGCGCCTCGGACTGGTGCTCCAATATATAGTCGACAATGCGCTGCTCGGACTCGCTGTATCCCTGGTGGGTACTAATGAGGGAAAGTGCGCTCTTGCTACTATCGGTCATGGATGGCTCCTGGTTGGCATGAAAATCTAACTTGATTTGCAATGCCATAGTATACGGGCATTTTCAATCACAAGATACACCTTGCCGTTTCAAGTGTTGATGGTAAACTTTCACTTACCGTTTACGGTTATGAAAGAACCTTTCACCGGAGAATTGCGCCTTGTCTCTTCTCACGCGGACGGTAGGTTGGTATCTTTCAGTTGTGGAAAAGCGCGCAAGGATGCGCGTGTAGGGGAGCGCCTGCGGGCGCAGTACTCAAGAAGGAGGGACACATGCCTAAGTTTGACATCATCGCCGCCACCGGTTGCCCGACCGGCATCGCGCACACCTTCATGGCGAAGGAGGCGCTGGAGAAGGCAGCTGCCGAGCGAGGTCTGACCATTAAGGTTGAGACCCATGGCCAGGTCGGTGTCGAGAACGAGCTCACCAAGAGCGAGATCGCCGGTGCCAAGGCCGTCGTCGTCGCAGCCGATAAGGATGTCCAGGCGGAGCGTTTCGCCGGCAAGCGCATGGTTTCCGTTGGTGTTTCCAAGGCCCTGTCCGTTGAGGCAGCCGGTAAGCTGATCGACCGCGCGCTCGCCGCCAAGGGTGACGACTCGGTTGCGGCTGCTGCCGATGTCGAGGATGAGGTCGAGGAGAAGGAGTCCATCGGCCACATCATCTACAAGCACCTCATGAACGGCGTCAGCCACATGCTGGTCTTCGTCGTCGCCGGTGGTGTCCTGACCGCCGTTTCGTTCCTGTGGGGCATCACGTCCTTCGATTCGACGGCGTCTGACTACAACAGCTTTGCCGCTATGCTCAAGATCATCGGCGGCATCGCCATGAACCTCATGGTTCCCGTGCTTTCCGCCTACATCGCCGAGTCCATCGGCAAGCGCCCGGCACTCGTCCCCGGCTTTGTTGCCGGTATGATCGCCATCCAGGGTCTGCCCGTTAACGCCGAGACCGGTATGATCGACGCCGGCGGCGCCGGCGTGGGCTTCGGTTTCCTGGGCGGCATCGTCGGCGGCTTCCTCGCTGGCTATGTCATCCTGCTGCTCGAGAAGGTCTTCTCCAAGCTGCCCAAGAACCTGGACGGCCTCAAGGCTATCTTCCTGTACCCGCTGTTCTCGACTGCCATCGTCGGCCTGGTCATGCTCGGCATCTCCGGCCCCATGGCTGCCATCAACACCGCCATGATGGACTTCCTCAAGGGCCTGTCCGCCTCTGGCGCCATTGTCCTGGGCCTTGCCATCGGCTGCATGTGCGCCGTTGACATGGGCGGCCCGGTCAACAAGGCTGCTTACGTCACCGGTACCGCTATGCTCACCGAGGCCCTGGCCGCCGGCGTCGGCACCGACACCTACAACTTCGGCACCAACTTCATGGCTGCCGTCTCCGCCGCCTGCATCGTTCCGCCGCTGATCACCACCTTCGCTGTCGTTGTCGGCAAGAAGTACTTCAGCCAGGAGGATCACGACGCCGGTATCGTCAACCTCATTCTTGGTTGCACCCACATCACCGAGGGCGCCATTCCGTTCATGACCAAGAACATCTGGCCGGTCATGCCCATCATGATGCTCGGTTCCTCCATCGCCTCGATCCTGACCATTATGTTCAACGTCCACGATCCGGCGCCCCACGGTGGCTTCCTGGTCCTGCCCGTTGTCGAGAACGGTCCGCTGTGGGTCCTCGCGATCCTCATCGGCGCTGTGGTCGGTGGCATCCTGTTCGTGGCCTTCAAGAAGTACGACTTCGAGAAGAACCAGAAGGCCGCTCCTGTAGCCAAGCCGGTTGAGGCTTCCAAGGCCGCTGCCGTTGAGGCCCCTAAGGCCGAGGCTGCCGACTTCGTGAAGGTTGAGAATGTCTTTGTCGCCGAGGACTTCGCTTCTCGTGACGAGGCTCTGAGCTTCGTTTCCAACCAGGCTGTCAAGGCCGGTATCGCCAGCGACGCCGACGCTGTGATGAACGCCTTCCTGGCCCGCGAGGCCGAGGGCACCACGGGCATGATGGAGGGCTTCGCCATTCCGCATGCCAAGTCCGACGCCATTACCGAGGCTGCCGTCATCGTCGTTAAGGACGAGTCCGGCGTGACCGGTTGGGATACCATGGACGGCGTTCCCGTCAACGTGGCCATCGCTCTGCTCATCCCTGGTGCACAGGCTGGCACCACGCACCTCAAGATCCTGTCCAAGGTCGCCGAGGCGCTCATGGACGAGGACTTCCGTGCCACCGTCAAGGGTTCCACCGACGCCGCCGAGATCGCCAAGACGATCAACGCCCGCCTGGTTTAATTCAACAGTACGCGAATAACATCGCCCCCTGTAACAAAGGCGAGGACTCCCTACGGGTCCTCGCCTTTTTTCATGCCACCCGGCACTTAGGGACGTCCTTTTCCTGCCGGCACCCCGGGACACTCCTTAGTCCCCAACAGGGCATTAATAGCCCTCATCGACTGAATCACCCACGCGAACAATAATTCAGCCAGAATTCCTTTCGCACGATATTGCTCTGGACCATCCGAGTTTCCGCAACTCGCCTGCCGGGCGGGGCGGTTAAGTTTGTCGCGAGTTCCGCACGCAAAGGAAAGCACTTAATGTGCTTTCCGTCTTGCGCAGGACTGTAGAGCAGAAAACTTAACCGCCCCGCCCGGCAGGCGAGCGGACAAGACAGACATCCGTCCAACAATTCGTGCGAAACACAATGAAAAACCGTTTGATGTGAGTTAATATAAACAACGTCGTGAATCTGACTCCTGCCACATGCATGACAGGGGTTAAACACAAAAAAGGAGTCAACTATGGTTTCTGAGAAGGCTACCCTCGTTAATCCTCAGGGTCTGCACATGCGTCCGGCTGGTCTGTTCGCCTCCACCATGGGCAAGTACGCCTGTGACGTGACGGTCGTCACCCCCGAGAAGGAGGTCAACGGCAAGTCCCCGATGGCCCTCATGGCTGCTGGTATCCCCTGCGGCACCGAGGTCGAGGTCAAGTGCGACGGCGCCGACGAGGCCGAGGCTCTGGCTGCTGCCATCGAGCTCATCAAGAGCGGTCTTGGCGAGTAGAACTCAAACGGGTCGCATGTTGAACAACTAAGTTCATATTTGGGGGCGCAGTGACCTGTCTTAAGGTAGCTGCGCTCTTTTGTCATGGATATGGCAAAACGCTTTATCACATGACACGGAGAGAGGAATGGGAATGTATCAGGGAGTCAACGCTTCCGAGGGCATCGGTATCGGCACCGTCATGGTCGCCGTCGATCCCGACTTGACGTTTGAGCCGCACGAGGTTGCTGATTCGGCAGCAGAGAAGGAGCGCTATCAGACCGCTCTTTCGGTCTTCTGCGAGAAGACCCAGGCTCAGGCCGACCACATGAAGGAGACGGTGGGCGAGGCCGAGGCCGAGATCATGAGCGGACACATTGTCCTGGCTCAGGATCCGGGCATGACCGACGCCATCAACGCCGCCATTGACGGCGGCACCTGCGCCGAGCAGGCGCTCATGGACACCTCGACCATGTTCGAGAACATGTTCCTGTCCATGGACGATGAGATGTTCCGTCTGCGCGCGGCCGACATCGCCGACATCCGCACCGGTATTCTGGCCGAGCTGCTGGGCAAGGAGGTCGTCGACCTTTCCGTCCTGCCCGAGAACACCGTCGTTGTCGTGCACGACCTCACGCCGTCCATGACCGCCACGATCGATAAGGCGCACGTTGCCGGTATCGTCACCGAGACTGGTGGCCGCACGTCGCACTCCGCAATCATTGCGCGCGCCCTCGAGATCCCTGCTGTCCTTTCGGTTTCCAACAGCTGCACCGCACTGCGCAACGGCATGACCGTTGTCGTCGACGGTGGCAAGGGTATCGTCGAGGCCGATCCCGATGAGGAGACGCTCGCCGCTTACACTGCCAAGGCCGAGGCTTTCGCTGCCGAGAAGGCGGCTCTCGAGGCCTTCCGCGGCAAGCCGTCCGTGACTGCCGACGGCATCAAGAAGATCATTGCCTGCAACATCGGCAACCCCGATGACGTGCCCAACGCGCTCGATCACGACGCCGAGGCTATCGGCCTGTTCCGTTCCGAGTTCCTGTTCATGGACTCTGCTGAGCTTCCTTCCGAGGAGGAGCAGTTCAACGCCTACCGTAAGGTCGCCAGCGCGCTCAAGGGCGCTCCGGTCATCATCCGCACGCTCGATGTGGGTGGCGACAAGGAGATTCCGTACCTGCACATGGTCAAGGAAGAGAACCCCTTCATGGGCTTCCGCGCCGTGCGTTACTGCCTGGCCAACCCCGACCAGTACAAGGTCCAGCTCCGCGCCCTGCTGCGCGCCAGCGCCTTCGGTGACGTCAAGATTATGATCCCGCTCGTCACCTGCGTCGAGGAAGTCTTGGCTGTCAAGGAGCTCGTCGAGCAGTGCAAGACCGAGCTGACCGAAGAGGGTCGCAAGTTCAACGAGAACATCGAGGTCGGCATCATGGTCGAGACGCCTGCAGCCTCGCTGCTCGCTGACCGCCTGGCCGAGGTCGCCGACTTCTTCTCCATCGGCACCAACGACCTGATCGGCTACACCATGTGCGCCGACCGTGGCAACGACACCATCTCCAACCTGTACCAGGTTTACTATCCCGCCGTGCTCCGCTCGCTCAAGAACATCATCGAGAGCGGCGTGAAGGCCGGCATCATGGTCGGTATGTGCGGCGAGGCCGCTGCCGATCCGTTGCTCGAGCCGCTGCTGATCAGCTGGGGCCTGGAGGAGTTCTCGATGAGCGCTCCGTCCATCCTGCGCGCCCGCAAGACCATCAGCCAGTGGACCAAGGCCGAGTGCGACGAGCTCGCCGAGAAGGCGCTCGCCTGCAACACCGCTGCCGAGGTCAAGGCACTGCTCGAGTCCGCAGCTCGCTAATTTGGTATCAGAGGTAACCGCGTGGTTGGAATGGGCCGGCCACGCGGCCCTCACATATACAGGGGGTACTGTAAATGTTCTACACGCTAACCGCTAACCCGGCTGTCGACATGACGGTTTCGAGCTCTCCGCTCGAGCCCGACGAGAACGTCCGCACCGGCTCGGCCAGCTACACGGCTAACGGCAAGGGCCTCGACGTGTCCTTCGCCTTTAAGAAGATGGGCGTCGACACCGTCGCGCTCGGTTTCTTCGCCGGCTTCACGGGCAAGTTCATCGTCGAGGAGGTCATGAACCTGGGTTGCCTCTGCCGCCCGGTCTGGACCGACGGTATCACGCGCATCAACACCTACGTCAACGATGGCCAGCACGAGTACGGCATCCTCAACCCCGGTGCTCCGATCACGCCGCAGCACCAGGAGGAGCTCTACAACATCCTGGACACCGCGGGCGACCTTGAGTGCCTGATCGTCTCCGGTTCCGTGCCTCCCAAAGCTACGCCTGACTTCCTGGCTCAGGTCATGGAGCACGCTCAGGCCCGCGGCGCCGACGTCGTCCTGGACCTGTCCTCCGACAAGCTCAAGGAGCTCGCTCACAAGAAGCCGCTGCTCATTAAGCCGAACCATCACGAGATGAAGGCTATCTTCGGCGTGCCGGTCGACACCGACGACGAGGTCCGCGTTGCCATGAAGCTGGCTCACGAGGCCGGCGTCCAGAACGTGCTGCTCACCCGTGGTAGCCGCGGTGACGCTTACTTCTCCAACGGCGAGGACATCTGGTATGCCAAGCGTGAGTTCAACATCAAGCTTGTCTCTTCCGTCTGCGCCGGCGACTGCACCCTCGCTGCGTTCCTGCACAAGTGGTACAGGGATCGCGACAACGTCGAGGAGGCCATGAAGCTCGCTATGGCCACCGGCGCCAACGTTGCTGAGTCCGTCGGCATCGGCGACTTTGGTCACGTCGACGAGTACAGCAAGCGCGTTGCTGTCCGCAAGCTCGATCGCAAGTAAGCGAAACGCGACAAACTCGTGCGCATACGGCGTCCCGGTTTCGACCGGGGCGCCGTTTTTTTGTCCCACTCGAACCTCGGAGCCGCGCTTCACGCGTTCCACACCGTTCACCGAGTTGTTGTAGCCTTTTACCGAAGCGTGGAATATACTTTCATTAACACGTTGCTTCGTGAAAGGAACATTCATGATTTACACGCTTACTGCAAATCCCGCTATTGACTACAACATCTCCTGCGATGGCCTGTCCGCCAACACCGTTACCCGCACCCGTAACGCTGTCTACACCCCCAACGGCAAGGGTCTCAACGTTTCGTTTACGCTCGACCACTACGGCGTCGACACCACGATCCTGGGCTTCTTCGCCGGCTTCTCGGGCGAGTTTATCGTTAAGGGTGCCGAGGCCCTGGGCGTGCCCGTCAAGCCCGTGTGGACTGACGGCATCACGCGCGTCAACGTGTTCCTCAATGCCGGTCCCGACACCGAGTACAACATGGTCAACGCCGGTGCCGCCATCAACGAAGCCAACGAGCAGGAGATGTTTGAGCTTATCGATTCGCTCGATGACATGACCTGCCTGGTTATCAGCGGCTCGCTGCCCCCCAACACCTCCGAGGGCTTTCTGGCAGAGGTCCTGCGTCGCGTGAAGGCGAAGGGCGCCGAGTTCGTGCTCGATATCTCGAGCCATCAGCTGGCCGACCTCATTGCTATGGAGCCGTTGCTCATTAAGCCCAACGACGACGAGCTGCTCGACATCTTTGGCATTAAGGTGAGCGGTGGCGACGACGAGTCCGTCAAGGGCGCCATGGCCGAGCTGCACGCCAAGGGCGCTAAGAATGTACTGCTGACGCTCGGCGGCGACGGCGCGTACTTCTCCAACGGCGAGCACATCTGGTTTGCCAACCGCACCTTCGACGTCAAGCTGCTGTCGACCGTCTGCGCGGGCGACTCCTCGCTGGCCGCCTTCCTTTCCGTGTGGCACGACGCCCCCGAGCGCGTCGAGGATGCCCTGCGCCTCTCGATGGCCACCGGCGCCAACGTGGTCGAGTGCCCGGGTCTGGGCGATTTTGCCAAGGTCGATGAGTATCAGAAGGGTATTGCAATCCGTCAGGTTTGCTAGTTCCGGCACCTTGCCTGAATAGTTCAATTATTTCGCATCCGTCTTAGACCAGGACGGATGCGTTTTTGTTTATCGGACTTGCGTGTGCAGTGGAGGCTGTTTCTTGCTAGACTTCTTGCAGACGCAATCGATAGCCAATTTGATAGTCGCAGGAGGCCATAGGCATGTGCAATGTTTCGCTCAACGGTACGCAGCCGACCGATGCCTCTATCCGTGTCCTGCGTGCGCTTGAGGCAGCAGGTCTTGAGGCTTGGTACGTGGGCGGTTGGGTACGTGATGCCCTGATGGGACGCCCCAGCCACGATGTTGACATGTGCTGCAGCGGCCTGTGGCAGGAGTCCAAAGAGGCGCTCGAAGCGGCTGATATTGCCGTGGTTGAGTCGGGCATAAAATTTGGCGGCATCACGGCTATTTGCGATGATGAGCGCATTGAGGTCACCACCTACCGCCTAGACGGCTTTTACACCGACGGCCGCCATCCCCAGAGTGTGGAGCGTGCGGCGTCGCTTGAGGACGATCTGGCGCGTCGTGACTTTACCGTTAACGCTATGGCCTGGCATCCCGAGCGTGGTCTTGTCGACCGCTACGATGGTCAGGGCGACCTAGACCGCAAGCTCATCCGCGCCGTTGGAGATCCCAAGCGTCGTTTTAACGAGGACGCGCTTCGCATGCTGCGCGCGGTGCGTTTTGCCTGCCGTCTGGATTTTATGATCGAGCCTAAGACTAAACAGGCGCTTGCCGAGTGCGCGCCGCTGCTCGATGCTGTGGCGCGCGAGCGCGTGGGCATTGAGCTCGAGGGTATCCTTTCGACCGGCCATGGGGGAGACGCGATGCTGCGCTACCCCGAGCTTGTTTGCGCCGCCGTGCCCGAGCTCGCGTCCGCTCGCGGGTTTGATCAACGCAGCGTCTATCATGCGTTTAACGTCTACGAGCATATCGCCCGCGTGCTGACGGTGGCAGGGGAGCTGGCGCTGTGCGACGGCGTCGCGCCCTCGTCGAGCCTTATGTGGGCGGCGTTTTTGCACGACGTTTCCAAACCCGAGTGCTTTACGGTCGATCACGACGGCAGCGGCCACTTCTACGGTCATCCCGAGCTCGGCGCCAAGAAGGCGCGTGTCATCATGGATCGCCTGGCGCTCTCGCACGATTTGGTGCGCGATGTGTGCCTGCTGATCAAATACCATGACAAGCCGCTGCGCCCCGAGCGCTCCTGCCTGCTCAATATGATGCGCGCGCTTTCGGGCGAGGGTGTCGATACGCCGCGTCTGATGGACGAGCTCATGGACCTTAAGCGTGGCGACACGCTCGGCAAGGCGCCCTCGTGCTTCTATTACGTCGAGACGATCGAGGAGATGCGTACGCTCGCCCACGATCTGCTGCAGGCGGGGGAGCCCTATACACGCAAGATGCTTGCCATCAATGGTGGCGACCTGATCCGCGCCGGCGTCAAGCCGGGGCCGGAGCTGGGACAGCTTCTCAACGCCGCCCTCGACGCCGTGATCGAGGACAACATCCCCAACAACCGCGAAGCCCTCCTGGCTCATCTCAACTTGAACTAGCTAACCAGTTGACCTGCGCGTTCCATAACCTGCCGACAATTTTTTCGGCAATTTGGAATTTCTTCTTGCGCTGATGTTTTTTGTCCCGTAATATATTTCCTCGCAGCACGGCAGTGCAGATGTCATGTGGCCCGTTCGTCTAGCGGTTTAGGACGCCGCCCTCTCAAGGCGGAGATCACCAGTTCGAATCTGGTACGGGCTACCACGCATCTGATACCCGGACTTCCTATGGAAGCCCGGGTTTTTATTTTCAAACAACCGTCTGCAATTCCCGTTTGAACCAGAGCTTTGCGTTCTGCCTATGGCCCTTACGGGTACAATATCCAAGATATTTTGACTGTTAGAAGGAGTCTCATGACGGAGTCCTCTCAGCATACGTCCAAGCCCCAGGTCGAGGTTGAGGCCTCGGGCGGCGATGACAATAAGAGCGCACGCCGCGGCGCAATCTTTATCGGCGTTGTGCTGGTGGGTTATATCGTCTATCTGGTGGTAACCGGGCAGATGGGGCAGTTCTGGGCTGCTATGTCGAGCGTCCAGGCGCCCTGGCTCGTTGTCGCGTGTCTTTGCATGTTTATGTATCTGTTCTTTGGCATTGTGGCCTATGCGATCGCCGTCTGGCTCGACCCCAATTCACCCGTCGGCATTCGCGACCTGATCTCGGTCGAGGCGAGTGGCATCTTCTTTGGCAACCTGACGCCCATGATGATGGGCTCTACGCCTGCCCAGATCTACCGCCTGACCAAAGCGGGCCAAAACGTGGGCGAAGCGGGTGCCACGCAGTTCACCCGATTTATTGTTTATCAGTTTGGCCTCGTTGCCTGGGGCGCTATCCTATTGCTTGCTCGCATGCCGTTTTTTGCCGAGCGCTATGGCGACATGACGCTGCTGTGCGTCTTTAGTTTTGGCGGTCACTGCTGCATCCTGCTCGGCATCTTCGCCGTCGCGCTCATGCCTAAGACCGTCACGCGCGTCGCCCATTGCATCATCAATTGGCTCGAGCGCATAGGTGTCTCGGCCACTAAGATCGATGGATGGCGCTCGTTTGTCGATGGCGAGATCTACTCCTTCTCCGAGAAGTTCAAGCTTTCGGCCGGACATTTTTCTTCCATGCTGCTCACCGTGTTTATCACCATGCTGCAGCTCGCGTTTTTCTACCTCGTGCCGTATTTCCTGATGCTTGCCTTTGGTCACCACGAAGTCGACTTTTTCTCGGTCATGGCCGCGAGCGCCTTTGTCCAGCTGCTGAGCTCTGCGGTTCCCTTGCCCGGTGGAACTGGTGGCGCCGAGGGCGGCTTTGCTTTGTTCTTGGGTCATTTCTTTGGGTCGGCTTCGACCGCCGGCTATCTGCTGTGGCGTCTCATTACGTTTATCGCGCCGACCATTTTGGCTGCGCCCCTGCTGGGCCTTAAGAGCGCCCACAACGAGAGTATCCATGCGCGCTGGGATCGCGTGATGCGCAAGCTCGGCCGCACGCCTCAGACGCCCTCTGCGCCCACTATGCCGCACCCCACGAATGCTGTTACCGGTGATCCCAAGAAGCGCGCTCAGAAGGCTTCTGGGACCGCTAAGCCGGCTCATAAAGCCTATGTGCGCCAGACAGGCGACGGTATTCGCGTATCTCCGTCGGCACTCAATAAGAAGAAGCACCCTAAGTCGCAGTAGGGCAGTCGTGCGTTCTTCATGATGCGGGGCATATTTGTGCTGTATGGGGGATAATCCTCTTACGTAGATTATCTCTCATCTGTTGATGAATGCTCGCATATCGAAGGGACACTTCCATGGCAACCAGCAAACCGCGTCTTGACCGCCGCATCGTTCGCAGCCGTAATGCCATCCTTTCGGCTTTCGAGCGCCTGCTCATGGAAAAGCCGCTGGCAGACATTACGGTGAGTGCCATCGCGCGCGAGGCCAATGTCGACCGCAAGACCTTTTACGTTCACTTTGGTACGGTTGACGGCCTGCTCGATGCCATTGCCGTCGATGTGGTGGAGATGATTGTCGACTCGGTCGAGAAAACGCTTGCTTCTATGGACGGCGACACCAACGAGCGCGCTCTTGGCGCGGCGGCGACCTTCTTTAAAACCGTTAACGAGGCACTGTGCAACAACTTAGTGCTCAATCGTCAGCTGATCGAGAATATTCCGCTCGATGATTTCATGGCTCGTCTTCGTGCGCCGCTCGAACACGAGATTGCCGAGCGTGATCTGCTGCCCCAAGGTCTCAAGGACGAGATGTTCGACTACTATCTGGCGTTTTTGCTGTCGGGTATTATCGGTATCTATCGCACGTGGGCACTGTCTGACGGCTCGGTTCCTATCGAGCGCGTCTCTGAGGTCGCCAACGATCTGACTCTCAACGGTCTGTCGAGTCTGGAATCTCGTTTGGATTAGGCCTAGTTGAGCTCGTCGGCGTGGAAATTCCTGTTCACGAGGTTCTCCGGCGCCTTGGAGACCTCGCCGGCGTAGGAGCTGTAGCCTGAGGATCCTTAAATGAAAGTCCAGTTTATCCTTCCCACTCCAATTGGGAATCCTCCGATGCACCTTCGCACGCTCGCATGACCTCGATACCATGCGAGCGTGCGAATTCGACGAGCTCTGCGTTGCGGGCGTTTATGGTGCCGAAGTCAGCGGGGCACACGATAAGGCGCGCGCAGTGGACGAGGAGCTCTTTGGCGCGGGCTATGGTTTTATCCCCGATCGGCTCGAAGGCGCGCTCGGCCACGCATTCCGTCGCCAGGTCGCGCGCGAGCTCGCAGTCGATGTCCCCTTCGTGCAGAATGCCCGCGTAGAACGCCTTGCCCTGCCGGATGAGCTGGCGAAACACAGCTGACCCCGTACCTGCGCCGGCGATGACGAACGTGTGCGCATCGCCGTGTGGGCGCCCAATTTCCACGCTGCCGAAGTGCTCGTTGAAGGTGCCATGTTGAAGGCCGTAGAGCTCGCCAATCGTCTCGCGCGTGAATATGTCCTCGGGTGCGCCGGCGCGGAAGACCCGACCGTCCTTCACGCAAATCACCTTGTCGGCGCTTTTCTGCGCGAGCTCGAGTTCGTGGATGGACATGATGACAGCCACATTCCGCGATTTCGCAAGGTGGCGAAGTATTCGCAGCAGGTCGATCTGGTAGCGGATATCGAGATACGATGTGGGCTCGTCGAGCACGAGCACACGCGGATCCTGCGCGATGGCGCGTGCGAGCATGACGCGCTGGCGTTGCCCGTCGCTTATCTGCATGAAGTCGCGCTCGGCGAGCTCTTCCACATGTGCGGTTTTCATGGCCTCGTCGACCCGACTATGGTCGTCAGGCGAAAGTGTTCCCATTCGCCCGGTGTAGGGATGCCTTCCCGCCTCTACGATATCGCGGCAGGTGAGGAGCTCGGTCCGGGGTCGATCTGTCAGCATAACGGCAAGGTTCCTTGCGAATTCCGCCGTCTTCCATCGGGAAATCTCCCGCCCGTCGAGCTCGACCGCGCCGGCAAGCGGTGCCAGATGGCGCGTGATGGTTTTCAAGATGGTCGACTTGCCCGAGCCGTTCGGCCCGATGAGCGCCACGACGTCGCCCGCGCGAACCTCCAGATCGACGCCTTCGACTACGACCTTCTTGTCGTAGCCCGCCGACAGGTCGCTTATGCGGAAAAACGGCGCTCCGTCAGCCTGCGTTTCGACCGGGGTTTCGAGGTTCGACTCCCCTCCGAGCGTTTTGGGCCGCGGCACGAATTCCCCCATCTACCTCACCCGCTTCTTCAACATGAGTGCGATAACCACCGGCGCGCCGAAGATGGCGGTGACGGCGCTGATGGAAAGCTCGACGGGAGAGAACAGCGTGCGCGCGATCAAATCGCAACCCGCGCAGAAGATGGCGCCTCCCAAGAAGCACGCAGGAATCACGCGGATGGGCTTCGACGACTTCAGCGCCGACTTTACGAGATGCGGAACCGCGATGCCTACGAACGACACCGGACCAGCGAACGCGGTCACGCAGGCGGAGAGCATGCTCGCTAGAAGGACGAGCACCACGCGGAAGCGTGCGACGTTCACGCCGACGCTTTTCGCGTAGGCTTCTCCCAGCTGGAAGGCGGAAAGGGGCTTCGATATCGCGAATACGCATGCGCTCACGGTGATCACCACGACCGCGATGACCGCAATGTCGTCCCAGTTCGAACCCGAGAAGCTACCCAAAGACCAGTTGTGCAGGTTCACGATGGACTGGTCGTCGGCGAAGGCGATGAGAAAGTTCGTCGCCGCCGAGCAGATGTATCCCACCATGACGCCCGCCACGATGAGCATGGCCATGGAACTTATGCGCCGTGCGATGAGGAGCACGAAGCCGATGGTGATAAGCGATCCCAGAAACGCTGCGGCCACCATGGCCGGCGAGGACATGGCCTGGTTCGCGCCCAGAAGCACGATCATCGTAAGCGCGACGACGAACTTTGCGCCCGAGGAGACGCCCAAGATGAACGGGTCGGCGATGGGGTTGTAGAAAAACGTCTGCAGCAGGAACCCGGAGAGCGAAAGTGCCCCGCCGAGAAGCACGGCTGAAAGCACGCGCGGCAGGCGAATCTCCCAGATGACTTGGCTTTCCATGGAATTGGCCGCGCCGCCCGAAAGGATGCCGGGGATGTGGTCTGCGGGCACGAGCACGCTCCCGATGCACAGGTTGGCCCCGACGAGCACGATGAGGACAACAGCGAGCAGCGCCGTCACGACGCGACACCGCGCGGCGCGTCCCGATTCGTCGTATGTCATGGAAAGCCGGCTTCTCATGACGCTAGCCAAGCTTCCTCAGATAATGGAAGTCGCTCGCGTCATCGCCGGTGAACGCTCCGTGCAGCTCGTCGATAATGTCGGCGGTAGAAGTCATCTGCTGGTACATGTCGGCGCATGTGACCCAGACGTTGCCGTTCTTCACGGCTTTGAACTGCGACAATAGCGCGTTTTTGCTTACGAAGTCGTTCAAGGTGGCAACCGATTCGTCGATGGTGCCGTTGTAGACGATGATGTCGGCATCCTTCGCCGTCGCGTAGAAGCGCTCCATTTCGAGCGTTACTGACGAACCTGACGTCGACGCCGTCTGCGCGTCATCGAGCGCGTAGCTGCCGCCTGCAAGCTCGATCATCTGCGCCACGTAGTCGCCCGCCCGCCGCGTGACGGCGGCCCCGTTCGAGTTAATGTAGAAATACGCCACGGTTTTACCTGACGACGCGAGCCTCGACGTTTGCTCGACGCGGGCCTTCTGCTCGTTGAACAGGTGCGCGGCCTCGTCTTCCTTGTCGAACAGGACGCCGAAAAGCTTAATCCACTCGACGCGCCCGAGTGCTTCGGGCTCGCTCGACGACTGTTCGGTGAGCACGACGAGCCCGAGCTTCTGCAGCTTTTCCTTCACATCGGGCGTGTGGTTGATCATGGTGTTCTCGATGGCGAGCGTGCAGCCCGAGGCCGATATTCGCTCGTAGTCGGGCGCGCTGTACTTGCCGCCGTAGGCGATCGCCCCACTTTCGAGCGCGCTTTTGAAGCCCCCGACCGAGCAATCGTCGGCCTTCGTGCCCGACATGAGGATATTGTCGTTCGCATCGAGCGCGTCGACCAGGCACATCGTCGCCGACGACACGAGGTACACCTTGTCGGCGGGGCGCCTTATGACCGCGATGTCGGAGCTCAACCCATCAGGTACCTTCGCATCCTGCGGCACCACGAGGAAGCGCTCCCCGTTCGAAACGCAGATAAGCCGCAAGCCGCCTTCGAACTCGTCGACAGTGAAGTGCTTGGCGTATTCTAGCTGAAGCGTCCCCGTCGGCTCCCAGCCGCAGCCCAAATCGGCGTTGTGGAAGTCGGCCGCGGCGCTTGAAGCCGTTCCCGCAGGGGAGTCGCCGCTTGCATCGTCGCCCGTTTTCTTCTTCATGGTGGATGAGTCGAAGTGGATCGTGTAGTCGATGGTGTGCGGCGTCGACATGGCGACGGTCTCGGCCGACACGGCGATGTCCTCGTCGAGCGTGACGGGTATCTCGAACGTGGAGTTGCCGCCGTCGTTTACGGGCGCGTAGTCTACGCCGTCGACGGTCATCTTGTCGTAGTTCGAACTCGACCAGGTGATGGTCGCGGTGTAGTTGTCGCCATCCTTCACAATTGTGGTGGGTGAGGCGATGCTTGCGCGCCCTGACCCGCCGGAGAGCGAGACGCTCACAGTGTATTCCTGAGAGCCTGCCGTGCCACCGGTCGCGTTCGGGCTCGCACTGCACCCCGCGAAGGGAAGCGCGAGCAGGGCGACGAGAACGCAGGCGATCGCGCGCACCGCGATGCTGCGACGCTTCCTGCTTTCCCCCTTGGGAAGAATCGACCGCATGGCGTTACTTCAGTGCGTCGGCGCGCAGATCGACGCCGGCGGATTCGAACACGAGCGTGCGGTCGTACCACTGCTCTTTTCTAATACTCCACGCGGCGCAGGCGGTGTCCTCGTCGAGCGCTTCAACGGGCACGTCGTAGGTGTACTTGCCTTCCGCGTTTTCCACATAGGGGATGAAGTCGGCCTCGCTTGCGGCGGCAGCCTCGTCGCCCGTGCCCATGAAGAGCTTGCCGTAGCCCGTGCCGGAAAGCGTCATCACGCAGTGCATGGAGCCGTTTTCCACGATGAGCTGGGCGTCCACAATCCTGAACATGTTCGAGCTGGAATCTACGGTGATCGGATAGGTGCCGTCGGCCACCTTGTCGGCGGTGATGGGGGCAGCGCTTGCGCCCTCGGGCGCATCGGCCGCCTGTTCGGTCTTTTCCTGGGAATCGGCATCGCTTGCCTTTGCGCTGTCGATTGAATTTCCGCCGCAGCCGGCGAGCGAGAACGCGAAAAGCGCCGCTGACAGGGCGAAGGCGAGGGTTTTCTTCAACATGGAGGGGGTTCCTTTCAATCGCTTCGACCGCCCGCGCCGTGCGGTGGGCTGGCGGGATGCGAATGCAACGGGCATGCGCCGTCAGTCGGGGAAGGCGCATGCCCGTTGCACGGGGACGCGACCGGCGCCCCCGTGCGCGGCGAGTTTACAGCTTGGCGATGGCGTCGTCCACGTGCGAGACGTAGATTTCGTCGACCGCGACGTTCTGTCCCAGACCCTGGAGCAGGCACGTCACTTCGAAGCCGGCGGCCACGAACTTCGCAGCCCAGCTGTCGGGGTCGGTCTCGTCTGCCATGTCGTTGTTCGCGTGGTCGCCCGCGACCACCATGAACGGCGCGAGCACGGCCTTCTTGTAGCCTGCGGCGCTCGCGGCGGCGATAACATCCTCGCAGGTCGGTTCAGCCTCGACGGTGCCGACGAAGAACTGCGTCAAGCCCTCGTTCTTGAACACTTCCTGCATCTTGGCATAGTCGGCGTTGGAATCGGCTTCGGTGCCGTGACCCATGAGGCACAGCGCCGTCTTGCCGTCGTCGAAGGACGCCATGTTCTCCTTAATGGCTGCGGCCACCTTCTTGTAGTCGTCGTCGGAGGTGAGCAGCGGGTCGCCGAGCGAGATCTTGTCGAACTTGTCGGCGTACTTGTCGAGCTCGTCTTTCACGTCGGTGTATTCCAGGCCACCCATGAGATGCGTCGGCTGCACGACGATTTCCTTCACGCCGTCTTTCACGCAGCGGTCGAGCGCCTCGGTCATGTTGTCGATCGTGATGCCGTCGCGCTTCTTCAGCTTGTCGATGATGATCTGCGCGGTGAAGGCGCGGCGGATGTCGTAGTCCTGCCAGTACTTCTCGCGGATAGCGTCTTCGATGGCGCCGATGGTGATGTGGCGCGAGTCGTTGTAGCTCGTGCCGAAGCTCGTGACGAGGATGACCGGCTTCACGGCCTTCTCCTTTTCACTCGATTTCTCGGAACTCGCGGAGGTGTTGGAGCAGCCCGCGAGCGCGACTCCGGCGAGCGCGACGGCTCCGGTTGCTGCGGCGCCCATGAAGCCGCGGCGTGACATCTGGTCGGACATGGTTTTTCCTTTCCTCGGTTTGCCGGTCCCCCGGCGACAGTTGCTTGTCGGCACAAGCGAAAGAAAAGCGCACCCCTCGGGGTTCACAAGGAGCTAACGCCACGGCGATGCCGTGAGGAAAAGGCGAAGCAGTCTGGCTTGGGGCGCGAGGCGGTTCGCCCGCGCGTCCTATACAGTAATGTCCCTTGCCCAGGATTCCCACCTGGTTCCCTCCGCAAGCCAGCGCGGGCTGTGCGGCGCCGCGCCGGTCATTTCCTTTTATCCGATTGTCATATGCTCGTTGCCGAATCTTTTACTATGATAGTGGGCACTTGTGAACGTGTCAAAGCCAGGGCGGGCGGCATTGCGCCTCCTGCCTGCGTATTTGCGCCGATTGCGCCGCATGCGCCGTGTTTTGCCCGCTGCGCGAATGGCGGCGTAAACGGTTGCGATGAGAAACGGGAAGGGAAGGCTCGGATGATTCATATCGTTGGCGCAGGCTCGGGCGCCGCCGACCTTATCACGCTGCGCGGGGCGCGCCTTCTGCGCGCGGCCGACGTGGTCGTTTGGGCGGGAAGCCTTGTGAACCCCGAGCTGCTCGCTGAGTGCAAGGAATCCTGTGTCGTCTACGACAGCGCGCACATGACCTTGGAGGAAGTGCTCGACGTGATGTGCGCGGCGGATGCGCGGGGCGAGGAAGTGGTGCGCCTGCACACAGGCGACCCGTCCCTGTACGGCGCCATCCAGGAGCAGATGGACGCACTCGACGCGCGCGGCGTGGACTACGAGGTGGTGCCCGGCGTGTCGAGCTTTTGCGGTGCCGCGGCGGCGCTTCGCCAGGAATACACGCTGCCGGGAATCAGCCAGTCGGTCGTGATCACGCGGCTTTCCGGGCGCACCCCCATGCCCGCGGGCGAGGGCATGCGCACCATGGCGGAAAGCGGCTCGACTATGGTCATCTTCCTGAGCTCGGGTATGCTCGCCGAGCTTTCCGCCGAGCTTTTGGCCGCGGGCCGCAGCTCCGACGAGCCGGCGGCGCTCGTGTACAAGGCGACCTGGCCTGAGGAGCGCGTGGTGCGATGCACAGTGGGCACGCTCGCCGATGCGGGCGCGCGAGAGGGCATCGACCGCACGGCGCTCGTGGTGGTGGGCCGCGTGCTCGGAGCTCGCGGCGGGCTTGCGCACAACGGCGCGCAAGCGGAGTCGTACGAGCGCAGCAAGCTTTACGACCCTTCGTTTGCCACGGGGTATCGGAAGGCGAGCAGCTAGCGTGGCCTTCGAGCATTACATATATACCGGGACGACCCGCCTGCGCTGCGGCTACACCACGGGGAGCTGCGCCGCGCTCGCGGCGAAGGCCGCCTGCGAGATGCTCTTGTCACGAAAGCCCGTCGGCCTCGTGTCGATCGTCACCCCCGGCGGGCTGCCCGTCGAGGCGAACGTGGTCGACGCATGCATCGGCGAGGGGTGTGCCCAGTGCGCCGTGCGAAAGGACGCAGGCGACGATGCCGATGTGACCGACGGCGTGCTCGTGTACGCGCGCGTGGAACATGCGGGGTCGGGCACGGGTGCTGCGGGCAGCAAGGACGTGCCCGCGCACGAATCGGAAGTTTCCGTCGATGGCGGCGTGGGCGTGGGGCGCGTGACGTTGCCCGGGCTCGAGCAGCCGGTGGGGGCGGCCGCCATCAACGCGACGCCGCGCGCGATGATCACTTCGGCGGTGCGCGAGGTGTGTGCCGCGCACGGCTTTTCTGGAAATATTGCTGTGACGATTTCGGTACCCGAGGGTGTTGCCCTTGCCGAAAAGACCTTTAACCCGCACCTGGGGATAGAGGACGGCATCTCCATCCTGGGTACGACGGGCATCGTCGAGCCGCGCAGTCTCGCTGCCTTGCGCGACAGCATCGAGCTCGAGATCCGGCAGCATGCGGCTATGGGGCGGCGCGGAGTCGTGCTCACGCCTGGCAACTACGGCGGGCAGTTCATCTCGGGGCATTTTCACCTAAACGGTGCGCCGGTGGTCTTCATCTCCAACTTTGTGGGCGATGCGATTGATTGCTGCGTTCGCGAGGGATTCACCAATGTCCTTCTTGTGGGACACATCGGCAAGCTGGTGAAGGTCGCTGGCGGCATCATGGACACCCATTCGCGTACCGCCGACTGCCGCGCGGAGATTCTGGCCGCCCACGCGGCCTTGGCCGGCGCGGGCGCGAAGACCGTGCGCGAGATCATGTCGTCGGTCACGACCACGGCGGCGCTCGAGGTAATCGAGGCCGCCGGCGTGGGGGACGCTGCGCGCGCCTCGCTCGCTGCGGCAATCGAGGACAGGTTGCGCCGCCGCGCGGCGGGCGCATGCGACATCGCCGCGGTCGTGTTCGACGCCGAGCGCCGCGAGCTTTTCCGCACGTCGGGCGCCGAAGCAGTTATCGGGGAATTGGGGGCGACGTATGAGTAAAGGCGTGCTGTATGGGGTGGGCCGCGCAATCGGCTGGCCAGGGACGAAGGTGGTCATGAAGGCGCGCCGCTCGCTTGCGGACACGAAGCGCATCCTTCGCGAGGAGGGCGCCTTCGACGGTGCCGAGCTCGTAGAGGACTGTGGGCTTCCGGGCGAGCGCGTGTACCGTTCGCTCGACGATGTGCCCGATCGGGGCAGCTACTTCTCGACGATGGTGGTGCGCTAGATGAGGGTTTCCTGCATAGCGTTCACTGAGAGGGGGTATGCGTTGGCGGAGCGCACCGCACGCGCGCTTTCCGATTGCGCACAGACAGGTGAAGATGACCCTGGCTGGGACGTTTCCGTTTCGCGCGGGTTCGGCGAGGGGAAGGCCGACCTGCGCGCATGGACGGCGCTCGCGTGGGAAGCGTCGGACGCGCTTCTGTTCGTGGGTGCGGCGGGCATCGCCGTGCGGGCGATCGCGCCGCATGTCGCCTCGAAGGCAAACGATCCCGCGGTTGTGGCGATCGACGAGGCGGGGCGCTTTGCCGTCCCGCTTTTGTCGGGGCATTTGGGCGGTGCGAACGAGCTTGCGCAAACTGTGGCACGCGCGGCAGGGGCCATCCCCGTCATCACCACGGCGACTGACGTCCGCGGCGTGTGGGCGGTGGATACGTGGGCGCGCCGTGCGGGGCTCGCCGTTTCGAATCCCGAGGCCATCAAGCGAGTGTCGGCGCGGCTGCTTTCGGGCGGGCGCGTGGCGCTCTATTCCGACATGCCGATTTCGGGACAGCCGCCTGAGGGGGTTGACATTGCTTCCGACCGCGCGCGGGCCGATATCGTCGTGTCGCCGTTTGCTGGCGCGAATGCAGGTGCGTCCTTTCGCGCGGCGGAGACAACGGGCGGGGTCTTGCCCGCCGGTGAGACGGGGAAGCCGGCGGGCGTGAGGGCGCAGGCGCCTGCGCCCGAGCCGCTTCGCCTTGTCGTGCCCTGCATCGTTGCGGGCATAGGATGCCGTCGCGGTGCGTGCGCCGAAGCGATCGGGGAGGCGTTTCTTCTCGCGTGCGGGCAGGCGGGTATCTCGCCTTCGGCCGTGCGCAAGGCGGCGACGATCGACGTGAAGGCGCACGAGGAGGGTCTGCTCGCCTTCTGCCGCGCGCGCAATATTCCGCTTGCGACGTATTCCGCAGATGAGTTGTCGCAGGTCGAAGGCAGCGTTTCGCCATCTGATTTCGTGCGCGCGACGGTGGGGGTCGACAACGTGTGCGAGCGCGCGGCGCTCGCGGACGGGGGCAAACTTATCTTCCCGAAGCTCGCTCACGGCGGCGTGACCGTCGCGTTTTCCAAGGTAACTATTAAACTTTCGTTTAAGGAGCGGTGATGGGAAAGCTCTTCGTGGTGGGGATCGGCCCGGGCGGCCCCGACGGCATGACGATTGCGGCCCGGCGCGCGCTCGAGGCGGCCGACATCGTTGTGGGGTACACAAAATACGTGGAGCTCGCGCTCGCCGCCGTGCCCGACGCGGCGCATCTCGCGACGCCGATGATGCACGAGGTCGAACGGTGCCGCCTGGCGCTTTCGCGCGCGCAGAGCGGAGAAGCCGTGGCGCTCGTGTGCAGCGGTGACGCGGGCGTGTACGGCATGGCGAGCCCCGTGCTGGAGCTTGCGGAGGACTACCCCGATGTAGACGTGGAAGTTATCGCCGGGGCCACCGCGGCTCAGAGCGGGTCGGCGGTGCTCGGCGCCCCGCTTGCCCACGACTTCGCGGTCGTATCGCTCTCCGACCTGCTCACGCCATGGGAGGTCATCGAGCGCAGGCTCGCCGCCGTGGCGAGCGCCGACTTTTGCATCTGTTTGTACAACCCGCGCAGCAGAAAGCGCGCCGACAGGCTCTCACGCGCGGCGAAGATTATGCTCGAATGGAAGGCCCCCGACACGCTCTGCGGCTGGGTACGCAACATCGGGCGCGAGGGGCAGCAGTCGGGCATGTGCAGGCTCTCCGAGCTGGGGGAGATCGACGCCGACATGTTCACCACCGTGTTCGTCGGCAACGCGGACACGAAGCTCGTAGGCGGCCGTATGGTCACGCCGCGCGGGTATCGGGAGATTCCATGCGAAAGGTAACGATTATCGGGGCGGGGCCCGGAAACCCCGACTTGCTCTCGCGCGCGGCGCTCGACGCGATCGACATCGCCGACGTGGTCATCGGCGCTCATCGCGCGCTTGCCGGCATCGACGTGCCGCCCGACGTGGTGAGATGCGAGCTCGTGAAGACGGCGGACATCGTCGCCGCGCTCACCGATGTGGCTTCGTGGCAGCGCGTCGTGGTCGTGATGACGGGCGATGTGGGGCTGTTCAGCGGCGCGCGCCGCCTGGTGGAGGCGCTCTCCGGCAACGCGCAGGTGGACGTGCGCGTTGTTCCCGGCATAAGCTCAGCGTCGTATCTCGCCGCGCGCCTCGCGCGTCCATGGCAGGATTGGCGCTTTGCGAGCGCTCACGGCGTGGCGTGCGACATCGTGGCCGAGGCCGAGCGCGCAGGTGAGCTCTTCCTCGCCACGTCGGGCGGGGAAGACCCCTCGCGGCTTTCGGGCGAGCTTGTGCAGGCGGGCTTCGGGGACGCGCGCGTGACGGTGGCCGAGCGCCTGTCGTACCCCGACGAGCGCATCACCTGTGCGACCGCAAGTGAAATCGCAGGTCAGACGTTCGACGACTTGAACGTGATGCTTATCGAGTTCGCAGTCGGCGCCGGGTCGCCTGCGGGTGCATCCCGCGCCGCGAGCTCCCGTTGGCCGTACGCTTCCTCGGGCATTCCCGACGAGCTCTTCATCCGCGGTGACGTTCCCATGACCAAGCAGGAGGTACGCGCCGTCGCGCTCGCGAAGCTGCGCCTTGCCGCGACCGACACCGTGTGGGACGTCGGCGCCGGCACGGGGAGCGTGTCGATCGAGGCGGCGCTCGTCACGCGAGCGGGGTCGGTATGGGCGGTCGAGCGCAACGCGACCGGCGTGCGGCTCATCCGAGAGAACGCGGATGCATTTGGGTGCGGCAACGTGCATGCGGTCCCCGGTGTCGCCCCCGAAGCGCTCGCGAAACTGCCCATCCCCGACGCCGTGTTCGTCGGCGGGAGCGCGGGTAAGCTTCCCTCCATCGTGGAGGCGGCGCTCGAGAAGAACTCGCAGGTTCGCCTGTGCGTGCCATGCGTCACCGTTGAGACGCTCACCGAGGCGTGCGCGCTCCTTTCGGGTTCGCGCTTTAAGGGGTTCGAGGCGTGCCAGGTGTCGGCCGCCCGCGCCGAGGCTGTAGGCTCGCACCATCTTATGAAGGCGCAAAACCCCGTGTTCCTCGTCAGCGCGCGTGGTGCAGGTGGGGAAGGCGGTGCCCGGTGAGCACGTCCATCCCGCGCTTCATGGTCGCTGCGCCCTCGAGCGGGAGCGGCAAGACGGTCGTAACGTGCGCGCTTCTGCGCACGCTCGCGCGTCGCGGCCTTGCATGCGCGGCCTTCAAATGCGGCCCCGACTACATTGACCCGCTCTTTCATCGCCGCGTCGTGGGTGCGCGCTCGGGCAACTTAGACGGCTTCTTCACCGATGCCCCGACGCTGCGCGCCCTGCTCGCACGCGGCGCTGCGGGCGCGGATGTCGCGGTGCTCGAGGGGGTCATGGGCTTCTATGACGGCATGGCGCCCGGCGTGGCCGATGCGAGCAGCTACCAGGTTGCGCGCGACACGGAAACGCCGGTCGTTTTAGTGGTGAACGGGCGCGGGGCGTCTTTATCGCTCGCCGCCGTAATCCGCGGCATCGCCGAGTTCCTGCCTTGTGCGAACGTGCGCGGCGTCGTGCTGAACAAGACGAGCGCCGCTGCCTGCGCCTACGCGGCGCCTGCGATCGAGAAGCACACGGGCGTCGCGGTTTTGGGGAATATCCCCGCCGACGAGGCGTTCTCGCTCGAAAGCCGGCATCTGGGGCTTGTGACCGCCGACGAGGTCGAGCAGCTCTCCGCGCGCATCGACAAAATGGCCGAGCTGGTGGAAAAGAGCGTCGACGTCGACCGCTTGCTCGAAATAGCGGCGACGGCACCCGATATCCGCGAGGAACCTTACCGGTTGGAGCCGATCGCGGGAGCGCGGCCCATCGTCGCCGTCGCGCGTGACGAGGCGTTCTCGTTCTACTACGAGGAGAACCTGCGCGCGCTCGAGGACCTGGGTTGTGAGCTGGCCTTTTTCAGCCCCCTGTGTGATCGTGAGCTGCCCCGGGGGACAAGCGCCCTCTATCTAGGAGGCGGCTACCCGGAGCTCCATGCGCAGCAGCTCTCCGAGAACGCGCCGATGCGCGAGGCGGTGCGGCATGCGGTGGAATCCGGCATGCCGACGGTCGCCGAATGCGGTGGGTTTCTGTACCTGCAGCGCGAAATCGCCGATAGCGAGGGGCGGCGCTGGCCTGTTGCGGGCGCCCTTGAGGGCGCAAGCGAGAACGGGGGAAGGCTGTCCCATTTCGGGTACGTGGAGCTCACTTCCCAACGCGACGGGCTCTACGGGCCGCGCGGCACACGCATCCGTGCGCACGAGTTCCACTACTGGCAGTCCACCTGCCCGGGCGGCGACTTCTGGGCGCAGAAGCCCCGGCGCGACAAGGGCTGGCCGTGCATGACGACCACCCCGTCCCTGGTTGCGGGCTTCCCGCATGTGTACTATCCTGCGAACCCCGACGTTGCGCGCGCGTTCGCGTCTGCCGCAGCGTCGTTCGCAGAGAGGAGACGGCATGGCTGAAGCAACTGAAACCGCGCTTGCCTGCATCCACGAGGAAGTCGAGCGCGCGTTCTCGTCGGCGCCGGGCGCCGTGCTCGAAGCCGCGCTCTCCCGGATCGCGCCCGCAGACGAGTGCGCCCGCGCCGCCGCGTACGCCGCGTGGGACTCCATCGCGCACCCCTTGGGGGGATTGGGCGACTTTGAAGACGCCGTCGCGCGTATCGCCGCAGCTCAGGGGAGCGCCGAGGTGGCCGAGTTTCCCCGTGCGCTCGCGGTATTCTTCTCCGACAACGGGGTTGTTGCCGAAGGCGTGTCGCAAAGCGGGCAAGACGTGACGCGAGCCGTCGCGCGCAACATGTGCGAGGGGGCCACGAGTGCCTGCCGCATGGCGGCGTTCGCGGGTGCCGAGGTCGTGCCCGTCGACGTGGGTATGGCCCGGGGCATAGAAGACGCGCGCATGGTACGCGCGAATGTGCGGCGGGGGAGCGGCAACATCGCGCACGGCTCCGCTATGTCTCGCGATGGGGCCGTGCGCGCGATCGAGGTCGGAATCGCCGTTGCGTGCGGGCTTGCTCGCGCCGGCGTGCGCCTTCTCGCCGCGGGCGAGATGGGCATCGGCAACACGACCACCTCGGCGGCGGTGGCCGCAGTGCTCATCCGGGCGGACGCGCGGAGCCTCGTCGGCCGCGGCGCGGGGCTCTCGGACGCCTCGCTCGCGCGCAAGCGCGACGTGGTCGAGCGCGCTATCGACGCGAACTCGCCCGATCCCGCCGACCCGATCGACGTGCTCTCGAAGGTGGGCGGATTCGACATCGCGGCGATGTGCGGCTTCTACCTGGGAGCCGCGGCCTCGAAGGCGCCGGCGCTCCTCGACGGGGTCATATCCTGCACGGCGGCCCTGTGCGCGGCGCGCCTGTGCCCCAACGCCTTGGGCTACCTCGTGGGCACCCACGCATCAAGCGAGCCCGCAAGCCAGGAGCTCCTTCGCGAGCTCGGCATAAAGGCACCCCTCGACGCAGGCATGCACTTGGGCGAGGGCGCGGGCGCCATGGCGTATCTGCCCCTTCTGGATTCGGCGCTGCGCGTGTACCGGGATGGGAAGACGTTCACGGCGACTGGCATGGCTGCTTACGAGCATTTCGAGGCCGGGAAATGACGGTGACGCTCGTCAACGGCGCCGCCGCGAGCGGCAAGAGCGCCTACGCCGAGTCCCTGTGCCTCGGGCGCGACGGCCCCCGCGTGTACCTGGCAACGATGGAGCCCTTCGGGGAAGAGGGCGCCCGCCGCATCGCGCGCCATCGGGCGCTGCGCGAGGGCAAGGGGTTTTCCACCCTCGAGCGCACGCGTGACGTGGGCGCCGCAGTGCCCGGGCTTCCGCGCGGCTGCACGCTTCTTTTGGAGGACGTGGGCAACCTGGTTGCGAATGAGCTCTTCGCGGAAGGCGGCTTGTCCCCACGTGACCCCGACGCTGCGGCGCGCGAGGTGCTCGGAGACATCGAACGGCTCGCTCAGGCCGCTGCGTATACGGTGGTGGTCTCCGTCGACGTGTTCGCCGATGGGATGCGCTACGATGAGGGGACCGAGGCATGGAGGCGCGCGCTCGCGCGCGTGAACGCGGGCGTGGCGGCGCTGGCCGACCGCGCAGTCGAAGTGGTATGCGGGATTCCCGTGTGGATGAAAGGCGAAGGACCTACAAGGTGAAGATAGCAGAGGCAATCGGCGCGGCGTTCGGAACGTTCTCGCGCATCCCCGTCCCGAAATCGGCCTGGACCGATTTCGGGTCAACCCATGCGCTTGCCGCGTTTCCCCTGGTGGGCATTGCGGAAGGCTTCCTCATGACGGCGTGGGGGTACATGGCGAACCTGCTCGGCGTGCCCGCGACCATCGTCGCGGCCGTGCTCGCGGCGCTGCCTGTGGCGGTGACGGGAGGCATCCACCTAGACGGGCTCTGCGACACCTCCGATGCGCTTGCAAGTTGGGCTCCGCGCGAGCGAAAGCTCGAGATCATGCACGACCCGCGGGCGGGCGCCTTCGGGGTCATCGGTGTTGTTGTGTACCTTATTTTGCAGTTTTCCCTGTTCACTGCGCTGCCGCTTACGGCGGGGGCGTTCCTCGCGCTTCTGTGCTCGCTCGTGTTCTCCCGCGCGCTTTCGGGACTCGCCGCTGAATGCTGGCCTGCCGCGCGGGCGGACGGCATGGCCGCGGGACTCTCGCCTGCGAAGAAGCGCGCGGCGATCGTCGTGCCGCTTTGCGCTTTCGCTGCGGCTTCGGCTGCAGGGATGGTCGCGTGCGCTCATGTCGTCGGCGCCCTTATGGCGGTGGCGGGGCTTTTGGCGCTCGCGTGGTACCGCCATGTTGCGCTGTCCCGCTTCGGCGGGGTGACGGGGGATTTGGCCGGATGGTTTCTGCAATGGGCCGAGCTCGCGATGCTTGCCATGCTGGTGGCGGGGGGCATGCTCCTATGATGCTCGTGGTAGGTGGTTCGCACTCGGGGAAGAGGGCCTTCGTGCGCGAAAAGCTCGGGTTCGCGGCGGACGATTTCGTCGACGCAGCGCAGCTTGCGGAGGGCGGCGTGCCCGCGTCTTTTTCCGGCCGCGTCGCGTACCGTGCTGAGGAACTCGTACGCGCGCTCGACGTTGACCGGGCGCTCGAGCGGCTGATCGGCTTCGACGCAGTGATTCTGTCCTTGGTCGGCTCTGGGGTTGTCCCTATGCATGCGGAAGACGCCCAATGGCGCGAGCTCGCGGGGCGCCTGGGATGCGCGCTCGCTGCGCGCGCCGACGTCGTCGTGCGCATGACGTGCGGGATTCCCCAGGTCATCAAAGGAAACCTTGCCGATGCGCCTCGAGGGACGCAGGGCGCGGGCGCGCCTTTGGAAGTCGTCTTCGTGCGCCATGGTGCCACGGCGGGCACGGAAGACCATCGCTACAGCGGGGCGGGTACCGACGAGCCCCTGTCGAGCGCGGGCGAGCGCGCTTTGCGCGACCTCGCGTGCGATCGTGACGTGTTCCGTGTTATCACGAGCGGCATGGCCCGCACCGACCAGACGGCGCGCATCCTCTTCCCGAACGCGGGGCTTATGGCGTGCCCCGGTCTGCGCGAGATGGATTTCGGCGACTTCGAGGGGCGAAGTGCCGCCGAGCTTAAAGAGGATGTGCGCTACCGCGCCTGGGTAGACTCTTGGTGCGAGACGCGCTGCCCGCATGGCGAGGGCAAGAGCGATTTCACCCGCCGCGTCGTCGCGGCGTTTCGGGGGGCGTGCGAATCGGAGCGCGCCCAGGGGAGTGGGCGCGCCGTCTTCGTCGTTCACGCGGGTACCGTGAAAGCGCTGCTCTCCGAGCTAGCTGTCCCGAAAATGGGATACTTCGACGTGCATACCGAGCCGGGCGGCGCATGGGCCGCCACCTGGGATGGGCGCTGCCTTCGCGACGTTCGCCCCGCTTCGGGGGGCGATGCCCGGTGATGACGATTCTTGCCGTCGCCGCCGGGTTCGCGGCCGACCTTGCCTTCGGCGACCCGCGTTGGCTTCCCCATCCCGTCGTCGCCATGGGGCGCGCGATCACGTGGGCCGAAGGCCGCCTGCGGGGCGCATTCCCGCAAACGTCCGCGGGCACGCGCGCCGCAGGGCTTGTGCTCGCGGTGGCGCTTCCGCTTGCGTGTTGGCTTTTGACCTGGGGAATCCTGCATCTTTGCGGCATGGTTCACCCTGGCTTGCGCTTTGTGGCCGAGGCATGGGCGAGCTATCAGATTCTCGCGACATGCGAGCTGCGCCGCCAGAGCCTGGCCGTGGCCCGCGCGTTCTCGAAGGGCGGCCTTGTCGCGGCGCGTGAAGCCGTCGGGCTCATCGTGGGACGCGACACGTCTGTTCTCGACGAGCAGGGCGTCGCGCGCGCCGCCGTGGAAACGGTGGCGGAGAACGCGAGCGACGGCGTCATCGCGCCACTTTTCTACCTTATAATCGGGGGTGCGCCCTTGGGCATGGCGTACAAGGCGGTGAACACGCTCGACAGCATGGTGGGCTACAAAAACGAGCGCTACATCGACTTCGGTCGCGCCTCGGCGCGCCTCGACGATGCGGTGAACTGGATTCCCTCGCGCTTATCGGCCCTGTTCATGATCGCCGTGTGCCCGATCGTTGGGCTCGACGCGCGCGGGGCGGCGCGCATCTGGCGCCGCGACAGGCGTCGCCATGCGAGCCCCAACTCGGCGCAGACCGAGTCAGCGTGTGCGGGCGCGCTCGGGCTGCGCCTGGCAGGACCCGCGGTGTATTTCGGCAAGCTCGTTGAGAAACCGACGATAGGCGACGCGTCCCGTGAAATCGAGTGGGGCGACATCGCCCGGGCGACAAGGCTCATGCTCGCCGCGTCCGTATGCGCGCTCGTCGTCTTCGGCGCCGCGCGCGCGGCGGTCGTGCTCGCCGTGGGGGCGATGGCATGAGGGAAGACCACGCCGCGCTCCGGGCTACCGGGGGAATCCTGCGCGCCCGTACGCATGGGGGCAGCGCGCAATCGCTCGGCATCGGTTGCGAAGGGGGCGCCTCCGATCTCATCGACTTCTCGGTGAACGTGAATCCGGCAGGCCCCTCGCCGCGCGCCGTCGCCGCAGCTTGCAAGTCGCTTTCTCGAATCGACGCCTACCCCGATAGGGAAAGCCTCGCCCTCGTTCGCGCCCTAGCGCGCGCCCAGGGCATTCCCGAAGATACTATCGTCTGCGGCGCGGGCGCGTCCGACATCATCTGGCGGCTCGCTGCGGCGGTGCGCCCGAAACGCATCGTCGTGTGCGCGCCGACGTTCTCTGAATATGCGGAGGCGGCATCGTACTACGGCGCATGCGTGCAGGAGTTCCCGCTCTCCGAAGCGGACGACTTCGACGTGCCTGCCTCCTTCGCCCGCGCGATCGAGGGGCCGGGAGACGTGGCGTACCTCTGCAATCCGAACAACCCGACGGGGCGCCTCGTCGACCCCCGCGTGATCGATGCCGCGGCTTGCCGCTGCGAGCAGGTGGGCGCGCTGCTCGTCGTGGACGAGTGCTTCCTCGGATTTGCGCCCGACGCCCGCGAAAGGAGCGTGGCCGCACGCGCCGCGTGTTCGCGCCATGTGGCCGTGCTCTCCGCGTTCACCAAGCTCTACGGAATGGCGGGGTTGCGGTTAGGATATCTGATCAGCGGAAACGCCCAACTCCTCGAGGGGATTCGCCGGGCGGGGCAGGCGTGGCCCGTCTCCTCGGTCGCCGAGGCCGCGGGCATCGCCGCCCTGGAAGACGTCGAATACGTCTCGCGCACGCGCGATGTATTGGCGGGCGAGCGAGCGTGGCTTTCCCACGAGCTCTCCTCGCTCGGGCTTTCCGTCGTGCCGTCGGATGCGAACTTCCTTTTAGTCCGCACACCGGCGAAAGACATCCCCGAGCGCCTGTATAAACAGGGGGTTTTGGTCCGCACGTGCGACTCGTTTTCGGTACTGTCCCGTTTCTGGTGCCGCGTCGCGGTGCGCACGCGCAAGGAGAACGCCCGGCTTGCGATGGCGTTCAGCCGCGCGCTTCGGGCGGAAGGCGCATCGGACGAAGGCGAACCCGACGAACGGGGCGGCGCTTCTTGCAGCGGCGCTATGGCGGGCGCGGATGGCCGAGGCTCGGCGAAGGAGGTCGATACCCGTGGGTAGGGCGAAGCCCATCATGATCCAGGGCACCATGTCGAACGCGGGGAAGAGCCTGCTTGCGGCGGGGCTGTGCCGTGTGCTTTCGCAGGACGGCCTGCGCGTGGCTCCCTTCAAGAGCCAGAACATGGCGCTCAACAGCGGTGTCACGGCCGATGGGCTCGAGATGGGGCGCGCCCAGATCATGCAGGCCGAGGCGTGCGGCATCGCGCCCGACGTGCGCATGAACCCCATCCTGCTCAAGCCCGAAAGCGACCACCGAAGCCAGCTCATCGTGGCCGGCAAGGCGCAGGGAGCCTTCGCTGCGAGGGACTACTTCGCGCGAAAGAAGGCGCTCATGCCGCAGATTTTGGAGGCGTTCGATTCGCTCGCGGAGGAAAACGACGTCATCGTCATCGAGGGCGCCGGCAGCCCCGTCGAAATCAACCTTGCCGAAAACGACATCGTCAACATGGGGCTCGCGCGCGCCGTGTCCTCCCCCGTGCTGCTCGCGGGCGACATCGACCCAGGCGGGGTGTTTGCCCAGCTCTACGGCACGGTCGCGCTCTTTGCGCCCGAGGATCGCGCTCTATTGCGGGGGCTTGTGGTGAACAAGTTCCGCGGCGATGTGGAAATCCTGCGCCCGGGTTTGGCCCCGCTCGAGAAGATGTGCGGGGTTCCCGTGGTTGGGGTCGTGCCGTATCTTACGCTCGACCTGGACGACGAGGACTCGCTCGCGCCGCGCCTATCTGCCCGCGAGGCGCGCGGCGTCATCGACGTCGCCGTCGTGCGCCTTCCGCACCTGTCGAACTTCACCGACTTCGACCCGCTTTCGCGCGTGCCCGGCGTGGGCGTGCGCTACGTTTCCTCGACGACCGATCTGGGCCGGCCCGACCTCGTGGTGCTCCCCGGCTCGAAGACCACGCTCGACGACGCGCGCTGGCTTGCGGCTAGCGGCATCGGAGCCTGTGTACGCGCGCTTTCGGGCGCGGGCACGCCGGTGCTCGGCATATGCGGAGGCTACCAGCTTTTGGGAGACGAGCTTTCCGATCCGCACGGCAGGGAAGGCGCTGGCACCGCGCGCGGGCTCGGGCTCATCCCTGCAAGTACGGTGTTCAAGGAGGAAAAGCGCCTCGCCCAGTCGGAGCTGCGCATCACGGGCGCTCAAGGCGCGTTCTCGGTGTGGAACGGCATGACGGCGCGTGGGTACGAGATTCACGACGGCGAAACGACCGTCTCCTGCGCCCCTGCGGGCACGATTGGCGGCAAACCAGAAGGCGCGGCCTGCGGAAACGTGTTCGGAACCTATCTCCACGGCCTGTTCGACGAACCGGGGGTGGCACTCGCCCTCGCGCGCTCGCTCGCGCGCATGCGCGGCCTCCCCGAGAGCGTCGTGGGTGCTGAGGGCGCGGTGTCCGCGGCCGATCACCGTGCGCGCGAGTTCGACCGCCTGGCCGACTCCGTGCGCGGGGCGCTCGACATGGAGTATGTCTACCGCATTATCGAGGAGGGCGTATGATCCACGTGTATCATGGCGACGGCAAAGGCAAGACCACGGCGGCGATGGGCCTCGCCCTTCGCATGCTCGCCGCAGGCCGCCGCGTCGTCGTCGTGCAGTTCCTGAAAGACGGCGAAAGCGGGGAGGTGCGCCTGCTCGCCGAGCATTTCGGCGTGCCCGTGTTCGCGGGGAAGGCGTCGGACAAGTTTACCTGGTCCATGACGTCGGAAGAACTTGCCGCGACGCGCGAGTTGCACGATGGGAACCTCGCTTCCGCGCTCGCCGAGCTCGAGGGCGCGCAGGAGGGGCTGGTCGTGCTCGACGAGGCGCTCGACGCGCTTTCGAAGGGGCTTGTCGACGAGGCGCTCGTGGACCGCGCGCTCGATATGTCCGCGCGCGGCGTCGAAGTAGCGCTCACCGGGCGCGCGCCTTCCCGCAAGATCGTGGAGAAGGCCGACTACATAACCGAGATGCGGTGCGAGAAACACCCCTACGAGCAGGGGATATGTGCAAGGGAAGGAGTGGAGTACTAGATGGATTCCAAGGAGATGGCGCCCGGCGACATCGAGCGGCGCAGCTTTGAGATCATCACCGAAGAGCTCGGCGGCCGCACGTTCCCGCCGCTCGAAGAGCCCGTCGTGAAGCGCGTCATCCACACCACTGCCGACTTCTCGTACGCCGATTCCCTCGTGTTCACCCATGACGCCGCGCACTGTGCGCTCGACGCACTGCGCGCAGGGGCCACGGTGCTCACCGACACGAACATGGCGCTCGCAGGCATAAGCAAGCCCGCGCTCGCGAAGCTCGGCTGCCAGGCCGTGTGCTATATGGCCGACCCTGATGTCGCCGCAACGGCGCGCGCCGCGGGCACGACTCGCGCCGTTGCGAGCATGGACAAAGCTTGCGGCATCGAGGGTCCGCTCATCGTGGCCGTCGGCAACGCTCCCACAGCACTTCTGCGCCTCGCCGAGCTCATGGACGTGGGGAAGATCGCGCCCGCGCTCGTCGTTGGGGTGCCGGTTGGGTTTGTGAACGTGGTCGAGGCGAAAGAGGAGCTACTCGCGCGACGCGTGCCGGCCATCGTCGCGAGGGGTCGCAAGGGCGGCTCGACCGTGGCGGCCGCCATTATGAACGCGCTGCTCTACCAGATCACGCGCCCAGGCGGCCCGAAGTGACGGCCCCCGCATCCGCGCCGGCGCTGCGCATCTTCGCCGGCACCACCGAGGGCCGCCTTCTGTGCGAATGGGCGAGCGGGGCGGGAATCCCCGCCCGTGCCTACGCGGCAACCGAGTACGGAGGCGAGCTTTTGGGCGAGCTTCCGGGCATCGAGGTGCATGCGGGCAGGCTCGACGAGGCCGACATGGAGCGCGAGCTTTCCGGCGCGCGCATCGTCGTCGACGCCACGCACCCCTTCGCTACGCTCGCAAGCGGCAACATCCGGGCCGCTTCGCTCGCCGTGGGTGCACGATGCCTGCGCCTTGCGCGCCCGGCCGAGTCGCTGCCCAAAGGCGTCGTGTCGGTCGCGTCGATCGCCTGCGCGGCGCGCTTTCTCTCCGAGAACCCGGGTCGCGCGCTTCTCACGACGGGGAGCAAGGAGCTTGCTCCCTACACGCGCGTCGCCGATTTCGCGGAGCGCTTCTTCGTGCGTGTGCTCCCGCTGCCCGGTGCTATAACGAAGTGCATCGACGCGGGGTTTTCGCCGTCGCACGTCATCGGCATGCAGGGGCCCTTCACCCGCGAGCTCAACGAGGCGATGCTTCGGCAGGTGGGCGCCCAGTGGCTTGTGACCAAGGACTCGGGAACCGTAGGCGGCACGGCCGAGAAGATCGCCTCCGCGCGCGACGTGGGAGTGCGCTGTATCGTGGTCGCCCGTCCCGCCGAGGGAGGCGGGGCCCTTTCGCTTCGGGAAGTGGAAGACGCACTCTTACGGGAGTTCGCGCGCTAGGCGCTCGCCGCGCCTGCGCGCCCTCCCGCCCGCGAGGAGGAGCGCCCCGAGCAAGCTCGACCCGTACAAGCCCGTCATCCGCCAAAAGCTCGAGGACGACGCGCGGAACTGGCGCAAGCAGCCCTTCAATTAGTTGCGGTGAAATAGTGTCTGTTTTGCTGCTAGATAGCATATTTAGTCCCTAATTCACCGCAACTTGTTGGTGTTGGCTTACTGGTAGCGTAGGCACTCGACGGGGTCGAGCTTTGCTGCGCGGCGAGCGGGGTAGAAGCCAAAGATTACGCCGATGCCGACGGAGACGGCGAAGGCCAGCAGCACCGTGGCGATTGAAAAGCTCGGTGTGATTTGCCCGCTGGCACCGAGCTCGCCAAGAACCCCAGATCCGGAGGCAAACATCGCGAGGCCCCAGGCCAGCAGATAGCCAATCATGACACCCAACAGGCCACCGGTGACGCACAGCGCCGAAGACTCGGCCAAAAACTGCGCGGTGATATCGCGACGACTGGCGCCCAGGGCACGGCGAATACCGATCTCGCGGATGCGCTCAGTCACGTTGGTGAGCATCATATTCATAATGCCGATACCGCCGACAAGCAGCGAGATGCTGGCGACAGCGCCCATGATGAGCGAGAACGCGCCCATAAAGGAGTTGAGTGCATCGATGGCGCTTTTCATGGATGTCGCCGATACACTGTCGTACTCATCCTCCTCCTCGATGCCCTTCATCGCGCGCACCTTGGACTCGATGGTCTTACAAAGCTCATCCATGTCCGTGCCCTCGGCGGCAAGTGCCGTCACGCTGGGGAATGAAGGATTCTCGTTGCTAAACAGCCCGGAGATGGTTTCGCGTGGCATATACAGCGTGAGCGAGCCCATGGAGTCGCTGCCGCCATCAATCACGCCTACAATCTGCACCTCGCCGTTGGAAACCTTGATGGTTTTCCCCAGCGCATCCTGTTCGTTGCCGTAAAGCTGATCGGCGCCGTTGCGGCTGACGAGCGCCACGCGCGAGCCTGATTGGGACTCGGCCTGGGAATAGGTGCGCCCCGCAACGAGCTTGCTGGCCCCCACGGCGTCGAGCATGTCGCTATCGACACCTTGTGCCATGACGGTATAGCTTTTATCGCCGGTCTTGTACTCGGTATACGCGCTGTCGACAATGCCGATCTGCTCTATCTGCGGCACCAGTTTTTGAAGCTTCTCGATGTCCGACTCGGTGAGTTCTTGCGACGAATAGATTTGCACCATGCGTGCCGCATTGAGGCCCAGGCTGTTGACCAAGCTGTTTTGGATGCCGCCGATGAGCGAAGTCATGGCGATAACCGAGGCGATGCCGATGACAATGCCCAGGATGGTGAGCAAGCTGCGCCCCTTGTTGGCCTCGAGCGAGTGAAGGGCTTCCTGGATAAGATCGCGGGCGCTCATGCCATCTCTCCTTTCGGCGGGTTGGCGGAGGCGGAAATCATGGGCAGGCTATCTACGGCGCTGCGTAGGGTCCGCGGTGCATGTGGAATATACGCGCCGTCGTGAATGCGACCGTCGCGGATGGTCACGGCACGGTCGGCCTCGGCGGCGATGCCGGGGTCGTGTGTGATAAGCACGATGGTTTTGCCGCGCTTCTGGAGCTTATGGAAGGTCTCCATCACAAGCGCTCCGGTAGCGGAGTCCAGGTTTCCCGTCGGCTCATCGGCCAGGATGATGGGCGGGTCATTAACGAGGGCGCGTGCGATGGCGACACGCTGCATCTGGCCGCCCGAGAGCTCGGATATGCGGTGGTCCCAGTGGTCGACCGGTAGCGTGACGGCCTGCAGCGCGTGCACGGCGCGCATTTCGCGCTGGCTACGGGGCACATTGGTGTAGGCCAGCGGCAGCATGACGTTTTCGATAACCGACAGGCGCGGCAGCAGGTTGAAGCTCTGAAAGACAAAGCCAATGCTCAGGGCGCGAACTTCGGTGAGCTCGTCATCATCGAGCTCGGCCACGTTGAGCCCTTGCAGGTAGTAGTCGCCCGCCGTCGGCTTATCCAGGCAGCCTAGGATGTTCATGAGCGTTGATTTGCCCGAGCCCGAGGGGCCAGTGATAGCGACGAATTCGCCGGGATTTACCGCCAGGCTCACGTTGTGCAGGATGTGGGCGCACCCCGCCTCGCTCTCAAAGATGCGGTGCACGTTGCGGATGTCGATAACGGGACGCATTACATGCCCTCGTCGGCAGACATGCTGCCCGAATCCGCGCCGTAGCCGCCGTCAGCCGCTGCGTCCGCTCCGGTGTCCATGACGAGGGTGTCGCCATCGCGCAGCTTGGTAACCGGCACGTTGGGGTTGATCTCGTTGCCCTGGTCGTCGCGCTTGACCTGTGTCTTGCCGACTACGGCTTCGTTGTCGTTTTGCGTCTCGACGGTCACCTTCACGCGACGGGTTTGCTTGCCCTCGTCATCAGTCGCCACGTTGACGTAATAGTGTTCGCCGTCTTCGGTCATGAGCGCCATCGTCGGCACCATCACCACGTCGTCGAGCTGCTCGGTCACCACTGATACCTCGGCTGTCATGCCCGGCTTCAGGCGCGCGTCGGGCGCCTCTATGAGAATGTCGACGTTAAAGGTTACGCTGCCGCCGCCACCGTTGGCGGCGTCAGAGTTTGCCACCGACGCGATAGCCGTGACGGTGCCCTGGCTCACGATATCGGGAAACGCGGGATACGTGACGTTGGCGCTCTGCCCAACGGCGATCTTGGCGATGTCCTTTTCGCCCACCTGCACGGTCACCTTCATCTTGGATAGGTCGGCGATCTGCATGCACTGCTTGCCGCCGCTCGTATCGCTTTCGCCCATGATCATGCCGCCTGTTACCGTGGCGCCCACCTTGGCGTTAAGCTCCACGATGCTACCCGAGCTCGGGGCCGTGACCGTGCGACTGGCGGCCTTGGCGTTCGCCTGGTCGAGGTTTGCCTGGGCCGATGCGAGGCTGCGCTGCGCGGCCGATACGGCGTTCGTGTCCGCCGATGCGGCGGAGATGCCAGCCGCTGCGGAAGCTCCATCAACGTTCGTCGTTGGGGTGGCCTGCGCGGCGGCTGCGGCTTTCTGTGCGTTGGCGAGGTCTTCTTGAGCGGCTGCAACTGCACGCTGCGCCTCGGCAACGTTGCGATCGAGCTCGTCGTTTTTAATGGTCATAAGCACGTCGCCCTCGTTGACGGATTGGCCCGCCTGCACGTTGATTGAATCGACCGTGCCGTCGACAGAAGGGGAGACCACTGAGGACGAAATGGGTTTGAGCTGGCCTTTCGCCTCGACCGTTGTGGTAAACGTGCCCTCGGTCACCATGTCGGTCACAGGCCCGCTAGCGCTCTGAGGCTGCGCATTGACAACCAGGGTTGCGACAATGGCAATGAGCGCGATGGCACCCACGACGCCGGCGGCAATACCGCGTCGAATCAGCTTTTTGCGTCGACGTTCGGCACGTTTTGCTTTGAGCTTGGCGTAGGCCTCTTCGTCAGAAATCTCGGTTGTATCGCTTGTGCTGCCATTTTGCTGTGTGGCGTGCACGTCTGTTGTGAGGGGAATCGTTTCGGTGGCACCCTCGGGCGCTCGCTCGGTATCATTTGGTCCCGAGCTGATGGTGGGGACATTCGACATGGCGTCTCCTTTATAGAAAGTTCCTCAATAAGTATATGCGCCCGTCGCGTGAGGCGGGCGCATATGGCGGATTCTTTCGGAACTGTTAGATTGGAGCGTCAGTTTCCCGTTGTGTGAAGGCGTGTTTTCCTACGAGTGGACAACCACGCACAGGCCGACTTTGATGCAATCGTGCAGTGCCTTTGCATCGGACAGGCGCAGGTTGATGCAACCGTGGCTGCCGCACCACTTGTACGACTCGGCATTATCGAAGCTCTTGTCGTTTTGCCAGGTGGCGTCGTGGAAGCCGATCATATTGCCCTCGAACGGCATCCAGTAGCTCACCGGGCTTTCATATTTGGGCTTACCGGTCTCGGGGTCCTTGGCTCCGATCAGGGTGCTGCCGCCGTCGTTGCTGTTGATCTGCCACACGCCCTCGGGGGTGGCGTCTTCGCCCGGTTTGCCGGAAATAAAGTTGGCCTCCCAAACGATATTACCGTTCTCGTCATAGTAGCGCGCGTGCTGCTCGGACAGGTCGACGTCGATATACGCCTTCCAGTCGGGCTCTCCCTTTGCGGTAAAGGTGTCGGCTTTCTGGGAGTACTTGATCTCGATTTCGCCGGTCTGCTTGTTGTTAATGGCGTCCTCGACCTGCTTGGCGAGCGAGCTGCTGTCGATGGACCAACCAAAGTCACCGCCTTCGACGGCGCACTGCTTGCCATCGGCGCGCGTCCACCAGCGAGTGGAGCCCACGGTATTAAAGCCGTTGGCGAGCTCGGCTGCCCAGCTACTGATCTGCGACGTATCGAGCGTGGGGTTGGCCGGATCGGCAAAGCTGATCCACTGCAACACGGAGCTGCCATCAACCTTGCCGGCATCCTCGCCGTTGAGCTTGAGGGTCACGTTGACGCCCAAGAAGTTGTTGGCGGCATCGCATGCGGCCTGAATCTGATCATCTGTCAGCGTTCCATTGAGTGGCTCATAGGCATCGTTGCCGAGCTTGGAAAGATCTACGGTCTCGGCCAGCGAGGCAAGCTCGAGCTCGGCATACTTAATGACATGCTCGCGGTTGAGTTTTTCGTTGGAGCGCGCCTTCTCGACGGTAAACTTGCCGGCCTGCTCGTCATAGGAGCTATTGGCCTCGAACGTGCCCGAACGGCCCTCGTTAAACTCGTCGATGGCGGTGCCCAGATCCTTCTCAAACTTCTTTTGGTCAAAGGTGTCGGAGAGCATGGACAGGTCGACGTCTTGATCAAGATCGACTTCGTTAGGGGTAGCGGTTGTTTTGGTTTTGCCGCTTAAGGATTCCACAAGACGGACCGGCCATATAAAGGCTTCGTTGTGGCTGATGATTTCTTTTGCGGCAGCTTCGCCGTCGACGATGGGCTCATCGGACTCGGGCTGATAGGTCCAGCTAAAGTCATCGCCTGTCACGGCGAGCTTATAGTGCTTCCATGCCGAATTGACCTTGGTGGCGGCAGACGAAGCGTTGGAGAACGAGACGTCGACGCCGGCGATGGTGGTGTTGGGGTAGGCTACCTGCGAAAACGCTACGACGCCTACGATATAGACAATGACGATTAGGCCCAGGACGACAAATAACGTCGTCTTTTTGCCCGACTTATTGTTCTCGGCGGGTTTGCGCGCGGGGCCGCGATCGCCTCGAGCGTGCGTGGGGGGCTGCTTGGGCGCATTGCCGTTTGCCTGGCGCTGCTGACGTTGTTGACGCTGCTGTCGCTGTTGGTTCGGGTGTTGGGAAGCGTTTGCTGCACTACGCTGCTGACCGTGGCTCGGCGCGATAGGACGCGGCGACTGAACGCCGCCGGTGTGCCTGCTCGGCTGCTGCGGATCGGGAATCAGTTGAGTTCGATCGTTTTGCGACATCGTATGCATATCCTTCGATTTTCGCCTTGCGGCTCATCGTGTTTTTACTGGGCTTGCATTATAGCGATTGCCCTGCTGTTTGTGGTACGGAAACGGTGGCATTCAAAAGAGGTGGGACATTTGTCCCACCTTTGAGTCGTTCTTTGCCGCTATCCGCACACGCCGCATTTTGCACAGGCTGAAAGTGCGGCCGGAGCCTGCGCGATGCCGCCCTTTGCCGTCTCGCGCAGCGTGGCCGGCAACGCGTGGCCCACCGATAGCATGACATGTGCCATCTGGTCAAACGGCACCAAGCTTTTAATGCCTGCGAGGGCGAGTTGTGCCGAACTAAAGGCCGCTGCCACGCCGATGGCGTTGCGGTTTTGGCAGGGCACCTCCACGAGGCCACCGACGGGGTCACAAACGAGGCCCAGCAGGTTACTCAGCGCGATGGAACTGGCGTCGAGCGCCTGCTCGGGCGTGCCGCCGAGCATCTGCACCAGCGCGGCGGCCGCCATGGCGGCGGCGCTTCCGACCTCGGCTTGGCAGCCGCCCTCGGCGCCGGCGACGCAGGCGCTCGTGGTGAGGTTGAGGCCGATGGCGGCTGCGCAGTAGAGTGCGTCCATGACCTGCTCGTCATCGAGCTGCAGGTGATCGGCGAGCGCCAGCACGCAGCCGGGCACGACACCCGCGGAGCCTGCCGTGGGGGCGGCGACGATCACGCCCATCGTGGCGGAGCGCTCGAGCACGGCCATCGCGCGGGCCACGGCGTCGGTCTGGACGGTGCCCATCAGGCTCGTGCTCAAATCGTTGCGGCGGGTTGCTTCGACGAGCTTGGCCTCGCCGCCGATAAGCCCGCCGAGCGAACGCTGCGGATTGGCGATGGGGGCCGTGGTCTCCTCGCGCATGACGTCGAGCACGCGGCGCATGGCGGCGACGGCGTGCGCCTCGCCGGTCAGGCGCGCCTCGCGCACGGCCATAACGGCGCCGATGCTGAGCCCCAGTTCCTCGCACGCATCGAGCAGCTGCTCACCGTCGTCGAAGATCTCCTTGGCCGAGACGCCGGGAGAGAGCGACGAGGCAGAACCGGGGAGCTCGATAAACGTTGCGTAATCGACATTGTCGAGCTTGCGTAGCATGGGGACGACGGTGTCGTCGGGCGCGCCGTCGGTCTCAAAGACGGAGTAGGCCTGGCCGCCCACCTCGGTGCGGTAGGTACGGCAAAACGCGATGTTTACATGGGCGTAGGCGAGCAGGTTCGTGAGCGCGGCGAGCACGCCGGGGACGTCCTTGTGCGCCACGAAGAGCGTGGAATACATGCCCGAGATGTCGACGCCGACGCCGTTAATGCGGCTGATGCGCATCTTGCCGCCGCCCAGGCTCTCGCCGCGGACCTGTGCCGTGGCGCCCGTGTCGTCTACCATGTCAATGTCGACGGTATTGGGGTGGATGGAGGCGTCGTCGCCCTTGATGTCAAAGTGATATTCGAGGCCCTGCTCGCGAGCGAGGTCGAAGGCCTGCTTGATATTCTCGTCATCGGTGTCGAGGCCTAGGATGCCCGCGACGAGCGCACGATCGGTGCCGTGGCCGTGGTAGGTGTGGGCGAAGGAGTTCCACAGGCCAAAGGTGGCTTTGGTGATGCGGCCTTCCAGCAGGCTGGCGGCAACTTGGGCGCAGCGCAGGGCGCCGGCGGTGTGCGATGAGCTGGGGCCGACCATGACGGGCCCCAAGATCTCGAATGCCGAGGTCGTAGCTAGTGTTTGCGGCTTGCCTGCCATGGCTGCTCCTTTGCCTTGTCTCGTCGTCCCGAGGGGCGGGGCATAAGGTCGCCTGCTCGGGCAGTCCTGCTCGCACGGAGAGCACATTAAGTGCTCTCCGGCTCGTGCGGAACTCGCGATCAACCTTATGCCCCGCCCCTCGGGACTAAGGATACATGGTAGAAGTGCGCATGCTGCAAAATTCATTAGCTGGTGACGCAGCGTGGGCTCATATCGATATATCTTCACCACCGGATTAATAAAAAAGAAGTACCGGTTGGAGCCGGTACTTCTATTGGTGCGTTTCTATTTGGCTGTGGCTTTTCTCGTTAGCTTACAGGCCGCAGGCTGCTTTGAGTTCATCGACTCGGTCGGTTTTCTCCCAGGTGAAGTCGGCGTCTTCGCGGCCGAAGTGACCGTAGGCTGCTGTTTTCTCGTAGATGGGGCGACGCAGGTCTAGGTCGCGGATGATTGCGCCCGGGCGCAGGTCGAAGGTCTTCTCTACGGCTTCAACGATCTTGTCCTCGGCAACATGCGCGGTACCGAAGGTGTCGACCATGATTGAGAGGGGCTTGGAAACGCCGATGGCGTAAGCAAGCTCGACTTCGCAGCGATCGGCCAGGCCGGCGGCGACCACGTTCTTGGCGACCCAGCGCGCGGCATACGCGGCGGAGCGGTCGACCTTGGTGCAGTCCTTGCCGCTAAAGGCACCGCCGCCGTGACGGCCGTAGCCGCCGTAGGTGTCGACGATGATCTTGCGGCCGGTGAGGCCCGTGTCGCCCATGGGGCCGCCCACGACAAAGCGACCGGTGGGGTTCACGTAGATGTCCGCGTTGTCCCACGGCATGTTCTCGGCGGCCATGACCGGGGTGATGACGTGCTCGATGAGGTCGGCCTTGATCTTGCCCATGTCCTCGATCTCGGCGGCGTGCTGCGTGGAGATGACGATGGTCGTGACCTCGACGGGCTTGCCTTCCTCATAGCGCACGGTGACCTGGGTCTTGCCGTCGGGACGCAGATAGGCGAGGGTACCGTCGTGACGCACGGCGGCCAAGCGCTCGGCCAGGCGGCTTGCCAGGTAGTGTGGCATGGGCATAAGGGTCTTGGTCTCGTTGGAGGCATAACCGAACATCATGCCCTGGTCGCCGGCACCGATCAGGTCGATCGGGTCGGTGGTAGCGCCGGTCTGGGTCTCGAAGGACTCGTCAACGCCCTGCGCGATATCGGGCGACTGCTCATGGATGAGGCTCATGACGCCGCAGGTGTCGCAGTCAAAACCGAACTTGGCACGGTTGTAGCCAATGCGGCGTATAACGCCACGGGCGATCTCCTGCACGTCGACGTAGGCCTGAGTGCGGATCTCGCCGGCGACGATGACGGTGCCGGTCGTCACGAGGGTCTCGCAGGCGCAGCGGACGTTCTCCACGTTGGCAGGCACGCCGTTGGGGGCGATGTAGCCCTGCTCCTGCAGCTCTATTTCTTTGGCGAGGATTGCATCGAGGACGGCGTCGCTGATCTGGTCAGCGATCTTATCGGGATGGCCTTCGGTCACCGACTCCGACGTAAAAACGAAGGACCCGTGTTGGGGTGGGATGGAACGAAGTTCTTCTGACATGATTGTCCTTTCAAAAACGTGTCCCGGCGACCGTTACCATTCCGCCGGGCTCTCTATGCAAGGGCCCATCATAGCGCGTAAATCAAACATTCACACCCTTTCCGCACCTACTCATTGGGGACAGACTTAAATGACCAGCCTTCCTAAGTGCCGACAGGTTGCCCAATGACTGGTCATTTAAGTCTGTCCCCAATGAGTATCCCCAATGAGTAGGTCGGTGCCCTTTGTGCGGAGGTTGCTTTGATGCTTTATACTGGTGCGGTTAGACATCCATCCTGCAATCGAGGAGATTTCCATGGCATCAGACGTTCGCGTCCGCTTTGCACCCTCACCGACGGGCAAGCTGCACATTGGCGGCGCCCGCACCGCTATCTATAACTGGGCTTTCGCCCGTGCTAACGGCGGCACGTTCATCCTGCGCATCGACGACACCGACCCCACCCGCTCCACCGACGAGAACACGCAGATCATCCTGCGCGCCATGCGTTGGCTGGGCCTGGACTGGGACGAGGGTCCCGAGGTGGGCGGCGATTTTGGCCCCTACGCCCAGACCGAGCGCTTGGACCTGTACAAGCAGGCCGCCCAGAAGCTTTGGGACGAGGGCAAGGCCTATCCCTGCTTCTGCACCAAGGGGCAGCTCGACGCCGACCGCAAGGCCGCGCAGGAGCGCAAGGACCCCTTCCAGGGCTATCAGCGCCGTTGCCGCGATCTTGATCCCGAGGAGGCCCGCCGCCGCATCGAGGCCGGGGAGTCCTACGTCCTGCGCATCAAGGTGCCCGAGGACCGCGGCGACGTCGTTATCCACGACGCCGTCCACGGAGAGGTGACCTTCGACGCCAAGGAGCTCGACGACTTTGTCATCTTCCGCTCCGACGGTACGCCCACGTATAACTTCGCGACCGTCGTCGACGACGCCATGATGAAGATCACCCACGTCATCCGCGGCGACGACCACCTGTCCAACACCCCGCGTCAGGTCATGGTCTACGAGGCCCTCGGCGCTCCCGTGCCCACGTTCGCTCACATCTCCATGATCCTGGGCGCCGACGGCAAAAAGCTCTCCAAGCGCCACGGCGCCACCTCGGTGGAGGAGTACCGCGACGCCGGCTACCTGTCCGACGCCTTTGTCAACTACCTGGCGCTGCTCGGCTGGTCGCTCGACGGCGAAACCACGATCATCCCGCGCGATGTCCTGGCCAGCAAGTTCTCGCTCGACCGCATCTCCAAGAACCCGGCGACCTTCGACCCCAAGAAGCTCGACTGGGTCAACGCCGAGTACATCAATGGCATGTCCGATGCTCAGTTTGCCGACGAGATCATGGTTCCCGAGCTGCACGAGGCGGGTCTCATCGAGGGTAATGTCGAGTACGGCGAGGATTGGATCGACGCGCTTGCCGCCATCGTTAAGCCGCGCACCAAGATGCCGGCCGACGCCGTGACCGTCGCCGCTCCCATCTTCGCTACGGCCGAGACGCTCGAGTATGACGAGAAGTCCGTCAACAAGGGCCTGGCCAAGGAGGGCATGGGTGCCATTCTGGATGCCGCCAAGGGCGCGCTCGAGGGCGTGGACGAGTGGACGGCTGCCAACATCGACGCTGCGCTTGAGCCGTTGCCCGAGCAGATGGACCTTAAGAAGCGCGTGGTGTTCCAGGCCGTGCGCGTCGCCGTTTGCGGCAACATGGTGAGCCCTCCGTTGGGCGAGACCATGGCACTCGTCGGCCGCGACGATTGCTTGGCGCGCATCGACCGCGCCCGCACGATGGCGCTGTAATCGCTGCGCAAACGTATGTATCCGAGCCCCGTTCACCCGAGCGGGGCTCTTGTTTCTGTAGACGTATGGGATAGGAGGTGCTGGGGCCATGGTCGAGCAACTTTCGCTGTTTGGTTCGCCGGAACCGGAGGAAGCTCCGAAGTCCGCGGCTCCTGCCGCCGCCCCGGCGCAGCCCGAGCCCGCACCTGAGCCCATCGCCGCCTATGCGAGCGTGGTTCTCGACATCCCAACGCGTGCGCTGTCCGAGCCGTTTGCCTATGGCATTCCTCAACCTCTTGCTAGCGAAGCGCAGATCGGATCAACGGTCCTGGTCCACTTTGGTAACCGTGCCGCCGCGGGCTATATTGTCGACATTGCGCCTGAGCTGGGCGACCTACAAGGCAACATCGCCCTCGACCCCGCACGCATCAAGCCCATCGAGGCTATCCTCAGCAAACCGCTCTTTACTGTCGAGGCTGCCCGTATCGCACGCTGGATGAGCCGCGAGTATGTCGCGACGCTTTCCGAGTGCCTGCGTTTGTTCTTGCCCCCGGGTGGAAGTCCGCGCGTGGTCAAGGGCGATGACGGCGTGTGGACGGTTGAGCGCCCCGCCGTCAAGCCTATCCAAAACCGCTGGGTCATGCTCACGCCCGAGGGTTTCGACTACACGCCGCCCAAGACAGCGGTTCGCCAACGTCAGCTCATCGAGGCGCTCCAATGCGGCCCGGTCACGACGCGCGACCTCAACCTGCTCTATAACAGCATGTCGGCGACCATCAAGGCGCTTGAAAAACGCGGTGTCGTGGTGGTGGAAGAGCGCCGTGCGTGGCGTGGCTGCAGCGAGCAGACCACGCTGTCCTCGGCGAGCGGTAAGGCGCCGGTGGCACTCACCAACGGCCAGCAGCAGGCGCTCGCGCAGATTGAGCGAGCTCGCCTGGATGCACACGGCGACGTGGTGCTCGTCGATGGCGTCACCGGTTCCGGCAAAACCGAGGTTTACCTCTCCGCCATCGAGCGCGTGCTGGCAGCCGGCCGTTCGGCCTGCGTGCTCGTGCCCGAGATCTTGCTGACGGCCCAGACCGTCGGCCGTTTTCGCTCGCGCTTTGGCGAAACGGTTGCGGTCTTCCACTCGCGCCTTTCGGCCGGTGAACGCTTGGACCAATGGGATATGGTCGCCAGCGGTGCCGCGCGCGTGGTCGTGGGCGCCCGCTCGGCGCTCTTTTGCCCGCTCAGCGACTTGGGCCTTATCATCATCGACGAGGAGCACGAGACCAGTTACAAGCAGGGTTCCAGCCCGCGCTACCATGCGCGCGAAGTGGCGGCCGAGATGGCGCGTCGCTATCGCTGCCCGCTCGCGCTGGGCTCGGCCACGCCTTCTGCTGAGGCCCTCGACCGCTGCCGCCGTGGCACGTATAACGGTGCCACCTGGACGCGCGTCGAGATGCCCGAGCGCCCGGGACACGCCGTGCTGCCGACAGTCCGCATTGCCGACCTGCGCCGCGAGTTCTCGCACGGCAGCCGCTCTATGTTCTCAAAACCGCTGATGGAAGGCCTGGAGCGTGTGGTCGAGCGCCGCGAGAAGGCCGTGTTGCTGCATAACCGCCGTGGCTTTGCGCCGTTCCTTATGTGCCGCGAGTGCGGCTGCGTCCCCACCTGCAACCACTGCTCCACCGCGCTTACGTATCACGAGCGCACGCACACGCTGCAGTGTCACACATGCGGTTCGTCTTGGCGCGTGCAGCCGTATCCCGCGCCCACGAGCCGTTGCCCCAAATGTGGCAGTCGCTACCTGGCAAAAATGGGCTTGGGTACGCAGCAGATCGAGGACGCACTGCACCAGATGTTGCCCGAGGACGTCGCCATTATTCGTATGGATGCCGATTCCACGCGCGGCAAGGATGCGCACAAAAAGCTGCTTGAGAAGTTCGATGCCGCCGATTGCGCGGTGCTGCTGGGCACCCAAATGATCGCAAAGGGCCTCGACTTTCCCGAGGTCACGCTCGTGGGTGTGGTCAATGCCGACTTCGCCCTCAAGCTGCCGGACTTCCGCGCAGGGGAGCGCGCCTACGATCTGCTGGAGCAAGTCGCCGGCCGTGCCGGTCGTGGTGATCGCCCCGGCGAGGTCATCATCCAGACCTACCTGCCCGAGGACCCGGTCATTCGCGCCGTCGCTGAGCATGACCGTTCGATCTTTACCGACTACGACCTGGACCAGCGCCGCGACGCGCTGTACCCGCCTTTTGTTCGCCTGGTCAACATCTTGGTGTGGTCAGCGAACCGAGACGAAGCACAGGACTACATCGGGCGCATTGCAAAGCTCCTCAAGCGCCGTTGGCATGCTGCCGCGCCCGACTTTTTGCAGGCGGGGAGTGCCGTGCCGCAGGTGCTGGGCCCGGCTTCGTGTGTAATCGAGAGAGCCAAGGACCGTTACCGCTTCCATCTGCTTGTGAAGTCGCCCGTGGGGTACCATGTCTCTGATGATATCGACGCCTGCCTCAAAGAGGTGGGCTCTGTGCGCGGCGTGAGTGTGAGCGTTGACGTCGACGCCTATGATTTGATGTAACAACCCGAAAGGATGGCCATGGAAGCCAACGGAATCGTACTGTCGCCCGACCCTCGTCTGCGCCAGGAGTGCGCCGTCATCGAGGAGATCACCCCGGCGATCGAGACGCTTGCCGAGAAGATGAAGAAGATGATGTTCGAGAACGGCGGCTGCGGCCTGGCTGCCCCGCAGATCGGCGAGCTCATTCAGCTCGTCACCATCGACTGCGACTACAGCGACAAAAACGACTACGACCCGTACGTGCTCATCAATCCCGTGATTGTGGAGCAGAGCGACCATCTGGTGCCGTTTAGCGAGGGCTGCCTGTCCATCCCCGGCATTAGCTGCGAGATCGAGCGTCCTGACCATGTCGTCGTCGAGGCGTACGACTTGGACGCCAACCTGATTCGCTACGAGGCCACGGGCGACCTGTTCTGCGTGTGCCTGCAGCACGAGATCGATCACTTGCACGGCAACACCATGTTCGAGCGACTGAAGCCCATGCAGAGGCTCAAGGCAGTCAAGGAGTACCAGGACGCCCTGGCCCGCGGCGCTCGACCGGGCGAGACCGAATAGGTTAATTGTCCGTCCCTGGGATGGGGCCCACACATATCATCCCGTGCTCAAACATTCTCGCTGCGCTGCGAAACTGCGCGCGGGACGATATGTGTGGGCCCCATCCCAGGGACTACGTTGTCGCTCTTCGTTTCGCCCGGGTGCCGTCGGGCCAGGGAGGGGCGTCTTCGCTGATAGGTGCTTTGTTGGGAGGGCTGCTTTTATGCGGCTCTTTCTTTGGTTTTGGGTATATTTGTTTTTGTTGAAATGTTATTGCGGATGGGCTGGTGACTTGGCTTTCCGCCGCTATTTGTAGCCGTCTCGGCTTTGGTTGAGGGGAGACGTTCTTTATGCGTATTGTGTTTATGGGTACGCCTGATTTTGCTGTGCCTTCGCTGGTTTCGCTTGTTGAGGCTGGTAACGAGATTGCGCTTGTTGTTACTCGTCCTGATGCTGTTCGCGGGCGTGGTAAGAAGCTGGAGCCGTCTCCTGTTAAGGCTAAAGCGCTTGAGCTGGGGTTGCCGGTTGTTGAGGCTAATCGTATGACGCCTGAGGTCGTTGAGGCGCTTAAGGCTGCCCAGGCTGACATTTTCTGCGTGGCTGCCTATGGTTGCATTTTGCCGGATGACGTGCTGCATATGGCGCCGCTTGGTATTGTGAATGTTCATGCGTCCTTGCTGCCTCGTTGGCGTGGGGCTGCTCCCATTCAGCGTGCGATTCTCGCTGGTGATGAGGTTGCCGGCGTTTCCATTATGCGTATTGGGCATGGCGTGGATACCGGCGCTTATTGTGCGCAGGCCTCGACCTTGGTTGCTGGTAAGCATGCTGAGGCGCTGACCATGGAGCTTGGTGAGCTTGGCGGCAAACTGCTTGCCGATACGCTTCCTTCGCTTGCCGATGGCACCGCCGTGTGGATTGAACAGGATGAGTCGCTTGTTACCCATGCTGCCAAGATTTCTAAGCAGGAGATGCGTCTTGACCCTCAGATGGCGGCACTTGATTGTGTGCGTCATGTGCTTGCCTCGTCCGACACCGCTCCCGCTCGTTGTGTGATTGCCGGCAAGTCGGTTCGCGTGCTCGATGCTGAGCCGGCTGATGTGTCGCTTGGCGAAGGCGCTGTTGCCGTTCAAGCCAAGCGCGTCTACCTTGGTCTTTCCGATGGCCCGGTTGAGTTGCTCGAGGTTAAGCCCGATGGCAAGCGTGCCATGGCCGCTTCTGCTTGGGCTGCTGGGCTGCAAGGCGCCGATCTTATCTGGGGTGTTTTGTCATGAGCAAGCTGTCTCCCGCGCGCAAACTTGCGCTCGATGTGCTAATGGAGGCCGATCGCCGCGGCATGTATGCGCGTGACGTGCTGTCCACTCGCGCATCGGCCAAGGCTATTGACCAGCGCGATTCCGCTTTTGCCGCCCGCTTGGCGCTGGGTGTGGCCGCTACGCAGGGTATTTTGGACGAGCTGCTCGATCAGTTTCTCGATAAGCCTAAAAAGGTTGCGCCGCGTGTTCGCATGGCACTTCGTATCTCAGCCTTCGAGATGCTCTATCTGCATACGCCTGGCCGCGTTGCGGTGAGTCAGGGCGTTGAGCTGGTGCGCAGCGGAGCTAAGTCTGCCGCCGGTTTGGCCAATGCCGTGCTGCATAAGGTCGCGGACAACGTTGAGGACTTTGCCACGGCGTCCGATGTAGACGAGTCTGAGCGACGCTTGGTTCGTCTGTCGCGCCTGATGGGTCTGCCGCGTTGGCTGTGCGCTCGTATTATGGCGTCGTTTGACACGCCCGAGGGTGCGCTTAACTTTGCCGGCAATCTGGCCCCCGCGCCGCTGGCCCTGCATGAGAACGCCTTTGCGACTAAGCCCGATCCGTATATCTCGCAGCTCGTCGCGCCTGTCTTCCCGGGCTGCCATGCTCCGGTTGATGCCCAGGTTACCGTTGCTTCGGGTGTGTTTGAGCGTGCTGCCGCGGTGGCCTCGGACCTTAACGCTCAGCTCATCGCCACAGCTGCCACGCGCCCTGGAAGCTGCCTTGAGATTGGCGCCGGTCGCGGTACCAAGACCTATGTGATGATGTGCCAGGCCAAGCGCGCCGGCTATGAGCGTCTGCATACGGCACTTGATCTTCATGACCGTAAGTGCGACCTAAATCTCGCGCGCCTTCACAAGGCGGGTATTCAGGGCGTTCGTACGGTTTCGGGCGATGCCTGCGAGCTTGATGAGGTGCTCACATCGTTTGATGCCATGCTTGGCGAGCCGGTTAAATTCGACACGGTCTTTATCGATGCGCCGTGCTCGGGCACCGGAACCATGCGTCGTCATCCCGAGATTCCGTGGCGTCTGACCGAAAAGGATGTGACGGTTGAGCTGCCCAAACTGCAGCTGTCGATGCTCAAGGAAGCCGCCGCGCGCGTGGCTGCCGGCGGCGAGCTCATCTATGCGACGTGCTCCGTCTTCGACGAGGAGAACACGCAGGTGGTGGACGCGTTCCTTGCTTCTCCCGAGGGTGCCGGCTTTAGCGTGGCACCGCTTTCCGAGGCACAGATTCTGCAACTCCCCGAGTTCGATCAGGCCAAGAAGCTCGTATCCGTACGCCAGAACGATCGAGGCCTCTTCCAAAGCGTGCCGGTAAACGCCGACTCCTACGACGGCCACTTCTGCGCCAGACTGGTCCACAAGTAACGACTAAGTTGCGGTGAAATAGGGAATGAAAAGCCGCTTCTGCCCGCCAAACAGTCCTTATTTCACCGCAACTCACAAGGAAACCTGGGTAGCTTAATTAACTACCCATAGAGCAAAGAAATAGCCCCGCGATCGGCGTTGATCGCGGGGCCGCGTTGTTTCTAGTGGTTGTGCGGGCAGTTGGCGCAGCAGCCGCTGGTGGCGCTGGTGCTGGCGCCGCCGCTTCGCTGGTCGGTGTTGTAGAAACCGCTGCCCTCAAATTTAATGCCGCTGGCCGAGAACGTCTTGGCCGCCGGGGCACCGCAGCTGGGGCACACGACCTCGGGAGTCTCGGACATGGGATGCTCAACCTCAAACACGTTGCCGCAGCTCGAGCACTTGTAATCGTAGCGCGCCATAATACTTCCTTTTCAGCACAAAGCGGGCAGATTACTCTGCCCGCAAAAATTCAAACGTCTGTAACTGTACCCTATATCGGGGGTTTTATCACGCTTCGCCCCAGAATCTATGGTTGTTGCGCAGGAGCTGTGCGGTTTTGTCCTCGGCGGCCGCAACGTCGGCCTCGTCAGCCTGCCAAGTCCAGTTACCCGTGGCCACGCCCGGAACGTTCATGCGCGCATCGTCGCCCAGCCCCAGGACATCCTGCAGCGGCATCATCACCAGGGGAGCGTCACTTGCCAGCGCGTCACCCATCAGCTTGGCCGCCGCATCAACACCGCTCGGTTCATCGCCGCCCGCAAAGGAACGCGTGCACCAACCGGCGAGTGTCGACGTATCGTGCGTCGAGGTGTACAGAATCTTGCCGGGCGTGGGATGCACACCGCAACGAACGTCGTAGTCGCTAAACTCCAGCACGTCCATGCCGGGGAAACCGCAGGTCGATGCCATGGCACGAACACCGGGCGTCAGATAGCCCAAGTCCTCAGCGATAAAGTTGAGCGGACCCAGTTCGTCATAGGCGGTCTGGAACAGGTCCTTGCCCGGGCCCGCCAGCCAGCGGCCGTCGGCGCATGCCTTGCCCGCGGGAATGCTGTAATAGCTGTGGAATCCCAGGAAGTGATCCAGACGCACGCGGTCGTAGAGCGAGAACGCGCGGCGCAGGCGATCCATCCACCAACTATAGCCGTTCTGCTTCATGTGGTCCCAGCGGAACGTCGGGTTGCCCCACATCTGGCCCTCGGGCGCAAAGTTGTCGGGCGGCGCGCCGGAAATCTCAATCGCCTTGCCGGTATCGGACAGCCAGAAGTTCTCGGGTTCGCTCCACGCGTCTGCCGAATCGTCGGACACGTACATAGGAATATCGCCGATGACCTCGATGCCCTTCTTGTGCGCATAGTTCATGAGCTCACACCAAGCGAGGTCAAAGCGGTACTGCATGTACGCCTGAAGCTCGGCCTCGTTGTGGAAGCGCTTGTCGTCGATTAGATGCTCGTTGTAGCGAGCGACATCTGCCGGCCAATTGTGGCGAGACTCGCCCTCAAAGTACTTTTTGACGGCCATGTAGACGCAGTACTTCTCGAGCCAATCGGCATTGCGATGTTTAAACGCGGTGTACAGCGGATCGGCATCCTCGCCTCCGCGGGCCTTCCAGGTCTCAAAGTCGGCTGCCAGCTCCTCGTGGCTTTCGGGCAGCAGGTCGATATTGCCTGCAAAGGCCGAAGGACCGGCGTAAGGGGAGCGGAAGAAGTCCGTGGGGTTGACGGGGAGAACCTGCCAGTAGCGCATGCCCATGGCGGCCAGATGGTCGATAAAACGACGCGTGGGCGCGCCGATCGTACCGGGCTCGCCGTCGTCGGTCGGCACTGATGTGATATGGCATACAACACCCGCACCGTGATCGAGCGGCTCCTGCAGGCGCTGCTCGGCGTGGTGATAGATGATCGACGAACCGAGCGGGTACAGGTCGAGCGTGACCGTGCCGTTGTGGATCTCGCACTCATGACCGCTGATCACGTCACTTGCACATTCGTCGAGCGCCGGAATCGTCACACGATGCGAGTTGCGCAGGCTGCGGTTGATGATGACGGTCGCGGACTCGCCGTCTTTACCGGTACGGTTGTAGGCCAGCACCTCGTCATTGAGCGCAAAGGCCTTGATTTCACCGTCGATCATAAACGGCAGCGCGCGGCGCACAGCAGATGCGTTCTTGACGATTGCGAACGTATCGAAGTCGTGCAGGTCTTCCTTGGTCGGCAAGGTGCGGCGATTACCCGGATCGGTGAGTCCCTCCAAGCCGTACTCGTCACCGTAATAGATTGAGGGAACGCCCGGGAACGTCATCTGCATGAGCGTCGCCAGCCAAAAGCGGCTCTTGGCCAGGCCCATGGAGTTCTCGTCCAGGCGCCATTTGCTGCGCTCACTCTCGGGCAGCTGCGACTCGTCGGGGCCACCGCCGAGCACCGAGATAATGCGCGGGCGGTCGTGGCTCGACAGCAGATTGAGCGCGCAGGATAATGCCTCGCGCGGGTAGTTCTCGCGCAGGGTCTCGATATCCTCGGCTGCCTGGTAGGCGTTTTTGTAGCCCATCAAAAAGCCGATGACCATGTCGCGGAAGGGGTAATCCATGGCCGAGTCGAGCTCGGAGCCTTGTAGATAGCGACGCAGATGGCCGTAGCTGATCTTGTTGGAGGCATCTTCCCAGACCTCGCCGAGCAGCAGCGCGTCGGGCTTCTCGGCGAGCACGGCCTTTTTGATCTCGGTCAGGAAGTCATCGGAAAGCTCGTCGGCCACATCGAGGCGCCAGCCATGGGCACCGGCGCGCAGCCATTTGCGGATGATACCGTCCTTGCCCAGAATCCGCTCGCGTACCAGTTCGGAGCTCTCATTGATGGCGGGCATATTGCCCACGCCCCACCAGCAGTCGTACGAGCCGTCCTCGTGGAAATAAAACGCATCACGCCACGGAGAGTCCTCGCTCTGCCACGCGCCGACACCGGGATAGTTGCCGTAGCGGTTAAAGTAGATCGAATCGTCGCCCGTGTGGTTGAACACACCGTCCAGAATGATGGAAATGCCCAGCTTCTCGGCCGCCTCGCACAGCTCAGTAAAGTCCTGCTCGGTGCCCAGAATCGGATCGATCTTGGTGTAATCGGCGGTGTCGTAGCGGTGGTTGCTCGCGGCTTCAAAAATGGGGTTGAGGTAGATGGCTGTAAAGCCCAGTTCGGCGATGCGAGGCAGGTCATTCTGGATACCCTTGAGCGAGCCGCCGTAAAAATCCCAGGTCTTGATGGAGCCGTCTTCGGCACGCTCGTACTCGGGCGGTTCGTTCCAGTCCTCGACCATGCGGCGCTGGATTCCGTTGCGCGGTTTTTCAACTTCGGCCAGCGTTCGCTCGCGCCAGTTTTCGTCGCGGGCATAGCGGTCGGGGAAGATCTGGTAGACCATGCCCCGCTCGTACCAGGTGGGACGGTTCTCGCGATGCTTGTAGACGGTAATCTGGAACGACGGGACCTCGGCGTAATCGTAGGTCACACCCTCGCCACCGGTGCGACCCTGCGGTGCACCCAAGCGGACCTCGGGCTGGCCCTCGATGTTGCAGATAAAGCTGTACCAAATAAGACAGGGCTCGGTGCACTCAAGCTCTACGGTAAATATGCCGTCGCCCTCGTGCGTCATGGGATACAGAGACTCACCGATTTCATCGACCCAGGTACGCAGGGTAAGCGTTGCCTGGTTGGGGTCGGCATCCTCCAAAATCACCGATAGCGAAACGGAAGTTCCAGTGGTCACAGCGCCAAACGGAGTACGAAACTGCGGCAGACGGCTGTTGTGAATCAATCTCATAATACGGTCCAGTTCAATAGAATCACGGCCTGCGGGCCATGGGCTTTACGCACAGGATGTAAGTATATCTGTTGTACACAGGCTGTATAAACAACATCCGTTTACCATCGGCGAACGGTTGTCCTAGAAAATCGTTTTACCAACTACCTACAGAGAAGGGGCGCCCGGTTGGAGCGCCCCTTGCATAGGGTTTGATTAGGTTTTGGATCGTCTGTGGGCTAGCGGCGCTTGCGGGTGGCCGTTGCCTTGCGGACGGACGTCTTCTTGGACGGGGCCTTTTTCTCTGCCGGAGCGGCGGGGGAGACCGGGGTCTCCTTGGCAGGCTCGGGCTTAGTCTCTGCCTTCGGTGCGGCCTTGACCTCAGCGGCCTTCGGCGCCGGCTTAGTCTTTACCTCGGCCTTGGGCTCCTCTTTGGCAGCAGCTGGCTTAGTCTCTGCCTTGGGAGTCGTGGTCTTTGCCGTGGTCTTCTTGGCCGTCGTCGTGCGCTTTCGCGTGGTGGTCTTGGCGGCGGGCTTGGTCTCGACGGTTACCTCCGCCTTGGACTCTGCAGGCGTCTCCTCGACCTTGGCTGCCGGCTTTGCGGCTGACTTGGTCGTGGCGGCCTTCGTGGTCGTCAACTTCGTTGCCGTGGTCTTCTTGGCTGCCGTTGTCTTCTTGGCAGCAGTCTTTGCCGGAGCCTTGGTGGCCGGCTTGGCCTTAGCGACCTCGGCCTTTACCTCGGGAGCAGCCTCGGCTTCGGCGGCCTTCTTGGCAGCGGCGGTCGTGCGCTTGCGCGTGGTCGTTGCCTTGGCAGCCGTTGTTTTAGTCGCGGCAGACTTGGTCGTCGTAACCTTCTTAGTGGTCGTCTTGCGGGTCGTGGTCTTCTTAGCTGCGGGCTTTGCAGCGGGCTTGACCTCAGCCTTTGCCTCAGGAGCAACCTCAGCCTTCACCTCAGGCTCGGCCTTTGCGGGCTCAGCTTCAACCGGCTTCTCCTCGGCCTTGGACTCCGGCTCAGCTGCAGCCTCAGGCTCGTCGACAACAGACGCCGGCCTCTCAATCTCCGGATGCATAAAGAAGTACAGGTCCAGATACTTATCGGCCGAGCGCGTCCAGCTAAAGTCCTGGCTCATGGCCTGCGTGACCAGCTGGTTCCAGGCATCGCGGTTGTCCCAGAACAAGCGTGCCGCGCGGAACACGGCATCGCCCATCTCGTCGCCGTTAAAGTTGGTAAACGAGAAGCCCGTGCCCTCGCCGGTAAACTCGTTGTACGGCTGCACGGTGTCCTTCAGGCCACCGGTCTCGCGCACGATGGGCAGGGTGCCGTAGCGCATGGCGATGATCTGCGACAGGCCGCAGGGCTCAAACTTCGAAGGCATCAGGAACATGTCGGCGGCGGCGTACATGCGCTGCGACAGCGCCGGGTCAAACTCGATGCGTGCGGCCATGGTGCCGGGGTACTTGTCCTGGAAGTAGCGCAGGCCGTCCTCGTAGTCGCGGTCGCCGGTGCCCAGCACCGCCACCTGCACGCCGCCGGCCAAGATGCGGTCGAGCGCGTACATGACCAGGTCCATGCCCTTCTGGCGCGTCAGACGCGTGACCATCACCATGAGCGGGCGGTCGTCGCGAACCTCGAGCCCCAGCTCTTCCTGCAGCTTGGCCTTGCACACGGCCTTGCCGGAACGGTCGTCAACCGTGTAGTTGGCGGCAATGCGCTTGTCGGTTGCCGGGTCAAAGGCCGCCACGTCAATGCCGTTGAGGATGCCCTGCAGCGCATAGGAGCGCTCGCGCAGCACGCCGTCCAGGCCCTCGCCAAATTCGGGCGTCTGGATCTCGTTGGCATAGGTGGGGCTCACCGTAGTGATGGCGTCGGCATAGCGCAGCGCGCCCAGCATGTAGTTGATGCTGCAGGCGTCGCAACGCAGCTGCGAGGCGGCCGCCGGAATATGCGCCACGCCCAGGATGTCCTCCATCACGGTGTCGCTAAACTGGCCCTGGAACGCCACGTTATGGATCGAGAACACGGTCTTGACGCGGTCGTACAGCGGCAGGCCCTGGTAGAACTCGCGCAAAAACACGGGCGCCAGCGCCGTCTGCCAGTCGTTGCAGTGCAGAATGTCGCACTCAAAGCCGGCCGGCAGGTGCTGCAGGCTTTCGGTGATGGCCTTGGAGAAGAACGCGAAGCGCTCACCGTCGTCAAAGAAGCCGTACGGATAGTCGCGCGCAAAGTAGCGCTCGTTATCGATGAACATATAGGTGACGCCGTCGTGCTCGAGCTTCTCGAGTCCGCAGTACTCATTGCGCCAGCCCAGACTCACGTAAAAGTCGGAGAAGTGCTCCATCTGCGCCTTGTACTCGTCTTTGATAGTGGCGTACTTGGGCACCATCACGATGACTTCGGCGCCAGCGCGCACAAGCGCCGCAGGCAGCGAGCCCGCCACGTCGCCCAGGCCACCGGTCTTCACAAACGGTGCGCACTCGGCCGAGGCAAACACGATTTGCATCTTCTTGCTGGAATCAGCCATATTGTCTCCCATGTTGCAATTCGAGAATAGCCGCCTGGCGCTAACCGGGCGGCTATTCTGCATGTTACGAGCGATGTTGCGGTGCCAACGTTAACGTACGATGGTGGTGTCGGAAGTTAACGGAGCCTTGCCCAGCACCAAGATGTTCTCGGGCGTGCCGCGAAGCTCGGTGTTGGTGGGAACCACGTTGTTCTTGTCCAGGATGGCGTTCTCAACGCGGGCGCCGCTCTTGATGATGCAGCTCTGGTTGATGATCGAGTTGGTCACCGAAGCGCCTTCCTCGACCACGACGCCGCGAGACAGGATCGAGTTGCGCACGGTGCCCTTGATGATGCAGCCGGCCGAGATGATCGAGTTGCACGCGTGGCTGCCAGTCGCGTAGCGCGAAGGCGGAACGTCGTGGGCCTTGGTCAGGATCGGGCGCTCGGGGTCGAAGAGCTGGTCGGCCACGGTCTGGTCGAGCAGGTCCATGCTGCGGCGATACAGCGACTTCTCGCTAAACACGCCCACGACCTCGCCCTTGTACTCGTAGCTGCACACGTCGATGTTGCCAAAGTCGCCCTGGAGTGCCTCGAGCAGGTCCAGATAGTCGGCGGCCTGGTAGTGGTCGATGATCTCGAGTAGCGTCTCGCGGTTGACGATGCAGCAGTCCATAGAGGCGTTGTCGCCGTACACGACGCCGGCGCTCACGCCCGTCAGACGGCCGTTCTCGTTGATCTGCAGCTTGGTCTCGTCATCGACGTTGCGCGTGGCCTTGCAGTACACCACGGTCATCTGGGCACCGGAGTTCTCGTGCGCGTCGATGATGGTGTTGAGGTCCATGTTAAAGATGATGTTGGTGCCCATCATCACAACATAGGGCTTGTCCGAGCGCTGGAACAGCGTCTTGTTGGAGATAATGTCGCGCAGCAGGAAGCGCATGCCGCCCTTGGTGGTGCCATACGCGTTGCCGGGCACCATGAACAGGCCGCCCTTCTTGCGGTCCAGGCCCCAGTCCTTACCCGAGCCCACGTGGTCGATCAGCGAGCGGTAGTTGCCCGGCATGACGACGCCGACGGTCTTAATGCCGGCATTCATCATGTTGGACAGCGGAAAGTCGATCAGGCGGTAGCGGCCCAAAAACGGAACGGACGCGATGGGGCGGTCCTTGAGCAGCACGCTGCCGTAGGTCGAAGAGTAGTTAGCGGTGATATAACCGATGGCCTTGCGATTGATCATCGGATCATTCCCCCTTCCCGATAACGACGTCATTTCCAACGACGGCCGTATCCTTGGTGGTATCGACAGAGCCGAGCTTCACGCCCTCTTCGACCGTGGAGTTCTCGCCCAAAATAGCGCGGCAGATGTGCGCACCGCTCTTAACGTGCGCACCCGGCAGCAGCACGGAGTCCTCGACCACAGCGCGCTCCTCGATGATGACATCGGTCGAAAGGATCGAGTGGCGCGCGGTGCCGTAGATCTTGCAGCCGTTGGAGACCAGGCAGTCGTCCAGGCGGCCGTCCGGGCCAATGTAGTGCGGCGGACGCGTGGTGATGTTGGACATGATGGGGAAGTGCTTGTCGAACAGATCGAACTCGGGGTTATTGCCCAGCAGGTCCATCGAGGTCTCGTGGAAGCTGGCGATGGTGCCGACGTCCTTCCAAAAGCCGTGGAACTCGTAGCTGTACAGGCGCTTGCCCTCGCCGAGCAGCTTGGGGATGATGTCCTTGCCAAAGTCGTGGCTCGAGCGCTGGTCCAGAGCATCCTCTTCGAGCGCCTCGATCAGCACGTCGGCCGAGAAGATGTAGATGCCCATGGACGCGAGATTCGAATCGGGCTTATCGGGCTTCTCGGTGAACTTGGTGATGCGGCCGTCCTCGGGGTCGGTGGTCAGGATGCCAAAGCGGCTGGCCTCCTCCCACGGCACGGGCATAACGCTCACCGTGAGGTCGGCGTTGTTCTCAATGTGCGTCTTGAGCATCTTGCGGTAGTCCATGCGATACAGGTGATCGCCCGAAAGAATCAGGACGTACTTGGGGTCGTTGGCCTTGATATAGTCGAGGTTCTGCGTAATGGCGTCGGCCGTGCCCGCATACCATGCGCCGCCGGTCTGCGTCTCGTACGGCGGCAGGATCGATACGCCGCCGTCACGGCTGTCCAGATCCCAGGCCTCGCCGGAGCCCACATAGGCATGCAGCAGGTAGGGACGGTACTGCGTCAGAACGCCCACCGTGTCGATGCCCGAGTTGGAGCAGTTGGACAGCGAAAAGTCGATAATGCGGAACTTGCCACCAAAGCTAACCGCCGGCTTAGCGATCTTTTGGGTGAGTGCCCCCAATCGGCTGCCCTGTCCTCCTGCGAGGAGCATCGCGATGCATTCTTTCTTACTCATCGATTTCTCCTTCTGTCATCGATGTTCCTAAACCCATTAGCGACGGGCGCGGCGCAACGTCACGCCCGTCGAGTAATGCCGTGCTGGCATAGGGGAGCTCGCGCGCCTTTACGCGTGCCAGATCTCGTCGCGGTACTCGCGAATGGTGCGGTCGCTCGAGAACCAGCCGCTAGAGGCGGTGTTGAGCAGGGCCTTGCGGTTCCAGGTCTCCTGGTCGCCATAGCTGCCCGTGAGTTTCTCCCACGCATCCACGTAGCTGCGGAAGTCTGCCATGACCAGGTCGGGGTCGTTGTTGTTCATGAGCTCGTTGTAGATGCTCTCGAAGTTGCCCGAAAGGCCGGCAAACGTGTTGTCCTTGAGCTCGTCCATCACGCGGCCCAGGCGCTCGCGGTCGCCGTTGAGGGTATCCCACGCAAAGTAGCTGTTCGACGCCCAGAGCTGCTCGACCTCGGGGGCGGTCAGACCAAAGATGGCCTCGTTCTCGCGACCGGCCAGGTCGGCGATCTCGATGTTGGCGCCGTCGAGGGTGCCCAGCGTAATGGCGCCGTTCATCATGAGCTTCATGTTGGACGTGCCCGAGGCCTCCTTGCCGGCCGTGGAGATCTGCTCCGAGATCTCGGCGGCGGGGTAGATGAGCTGGGCGTTGCTCACGCGGAAGTTGGGGATAAAGCAGACCTTCATGACCTCGTTGACGCGCGGGTCGTTGTTGATGACGTCGGCCACGGAGTTAATAAGGCGGATGGTCTCCTTGGCAAAGGTGTAGCTCGAGGCAGCCTTGCCGCTAAAGATGAAGGTCGTCGGCGTTACGTGGAAGTTGGGATCGGCGATGCGACGGTTGTAGATGTCCATCACCTTCATGATGTTCATGAGCTGGCGCTTGTAGGCGTGGAAGCGCTTTACCTGAACATCGAAGACGGTGTTGGGGTCAATGACCAGACCGGTCTCGGCCTTAACGTAGGCGGCAAGACGCTCCTTGTTGGCGCGCTTGGAGGCACCCACGGCCTTCAGGAACTCGGTATCGTTCTGGAACTCTTTGAGTTTCTCCAGCTCAAAGGCGTTCTTCAGCCAGCCGTCGCCAATGGCCTCGGTCACGAGCTTGGCGTAGGTGGGGTTGGCCTCGGCAAAGAAGCGACGGTGCGAGATGCCGTTGGTCTTGTTGTTGAACTTCTCGGGCGTCAGGGCATAGAAGTCCTTGAGCACGATGTTCTTGATGATGTCGGAGTGGATCTTGGCCACGCCGTTGACGCTGTGGCTGCAGATCACGGACAGGTTGGCCATGCGAATCTCGCCGTCCCACAGGATGGCGGTCTGACGCAGGCGCTCCTGCCAGCCCTCCTGCGTGGTGTCGAACGACTCGTGCCAACGACGGCTGATCTCGTCGATAATCTGGTACACGCGGGGGAGGAGCTTGGAGAACATGCCGATGGGCCACTTCTCCAGGGCCTCGGGCAGGATGGTGTGGTTGGTGTAGCTCACGACCTGCGTCACGATGTTCCAGGCGTCATCCCACTCGAGCTTCTTCTCGTCGATGAGGATGCGCATGAGCTCGGGGCCGCACATGGCGGGGTGCGTGTCGTTGGTGTGGATGGCCACAAACTGCGGCAGCAGCTCCCAGTTCTCGCCGTGCTCCTTCTCAAAGGTGTCGAGCAGGCTGTAGATGCCGGCCGAGACAAACAGGTACTCCTGCTTCAGACGCAGCAGACGGCCGTGCTCGCCGGCGTCGTTGGGGTAGAGGATGGCGCTGATGGCCTCGGCCTCGGCGCGCTCAGCATCGGCCAGGGCATAGTCGCCGCGGTTGAAGGCCTCCAGGTCAAAGTGCTCCTCGACCGGCTCGGCGGCCCAGACGCGCAGCTTGTTGACGGTCTCGCCGGCATAGCCCACGACGGGGATGTCATAAGGGACGGCCAGGATATCCTGCGTGTCCACCGTGCGGTAGAACGTGCGGCCGTTCTCCTCAAAGCCCTCAACATGGCCACCAAACTTAATAGTCACGGCCTTGTCCTGACGACGGACCTCCCAGGGATACCCGTGGGTGAGCCACTCGTCCGTAGCCTCGACTTGGCTGCCGTTAACGATCTCCTGCTTAAACAGGCCGTAGCGGTAGCGCATGCCGTTGCCGTAGCCGGCGATGCCCTCGGCTGCCATGGAATCCAGGAAGCATGCGGCCAGACGGCCCAGGCCACCGTTGCCCAGTGCCGGATCGGGTTCCTGGTTCTCGATGACGGAAAGGTCGAAGCCCATATCGTCGAGCGCCTCGGCGACCATGTCGCGCACGCCAAAGTTGAGCAGATAGTTGTCGAGCAGGCGGCCGATCAAAAACTCGATCGAGAAGTAGTACACACGCTTCTTGCCCTCGGCGGTGACGCGGGCGTCACTCTTGGTGGCAACGGTGCGTGCCTTCTCGGCCACGAGCTTGGCCAGGGCGTTAAAGCGGTCGAGGTCGCTGGCGGCCTCGACGCTCTTGCCACTGATGCTCATGACAGCATCGCGATAGAGCTCGGTAAACTCCTGCTTGTTGTCGAAGATCTTATTCATACGTTCCTTTCCCCCGGGGATGTTTCTCCCGGAACGGTTTTGACTTGTATCCTACGCCCCCGCGGGGCGGGTGATTACAGCTGTAACGGCTTTGCTACGCATCCTTGCCAGATGCTTTAACAGCGCCTGTCTTAGCCTTGGGAGCAGCCTTTTTATTGGTTGCCTTCTTGGCCTTGGGCTTAGCCGTAGCCTTGGCAGCGGGCTTGGCGGACTTCGCCTTAACCGGAGCCTTCTTGGCAGCCGCGGTCTTGGGCTTCACCGAGGACGCACACTTGCGCGCCGCCTTCTTGGGCTCCTCGATCACGGGCGGCTTATAGCTGCTGGGACCGCGGCGCTTAAGCACCACGCCTGCCAGGCCGGGCACCTTAATCTCGATAGAGTCCATCTGCCCGTTCCAGGGATAGGGCTCGCTCGAGCAGGTGTAGGGTTCCTCGCCGGCGTATCCGCTGCCGCCAAACTCGGGACGGTCGGAGTCAAAGATGACCTCCCAATCGCCCTCGCGCGGCACGCCCACTCGGAAGCTCTCATAGCTCTCCGGGTCAAAGTTGATCAGGATCACCAGGTCGTCATCGACGTCCTCGCCCTGACGGACAAAGCTCACGATGGACTGCTTGGAGTTGTCCGCGTCGATCCAGGTAAAGCCATCGTCGGTGTAGCCGCGCTCGTACAGGGCGGGCTCGGCGGTATACAGGTGGTTAAGCGCCTTGATGAACGCCTGATGATGACGGTGGGTCTCGTACTCCTCGGTCAGGAACCACTGAATGGACTCGTAGTAGCGCCATTCAATAAACTGGCCGATCTCGTTGCCCATAAAGTTGAGCTTGGCACCGGGGTGCGTCATCTGGTAGAAGGCCAGCGTGCGCAGGCCGGCAAACTGGCGCCACCAGTCGCCCGGCATACGGCCGATGAGCGAGCACTTGCCGTGCACGACTTCGTCGTGGCTCAGCGGACAGATAAAGTTCTCGGTAAAGGCATACATGATGGAGAACGTGAGCAGGCCGTGGTTGCCGGGGCGCCACGGAAAATCGGTCTGCATGTAGTGCAGGGTGTCGTTCATCCAGCCCATGTCCCACTTGTAGTGGAAACCCAGGCCGCCGTCCTGCGGCGGGTAGGTCACGAGCGGCCACGCGGTGGACTCCTCGGCCATCATCATCACGTCGGGGTAGTGCGCCTCAACAGCACAGTTGACCTGGCGGATAAACGCGCTGGCGTCCAGGTCCTCCTCGGTACCGTACTTGTTGAACTTCTTTTGGCTGGGATCGTCAATGCCAAAGTTGAGGTACAGCATACTGGACACGCCGTCCATGCGAATGCCGTCCACGTGGAAGTTCTCAAGCCAGTACAGCACGTTGGAGACCAGGAAGGAGCGTACCTCGCCGCGGGCGAAGTCAAACTTGTGCGTGCCCCAGTTGGGGTGAATCTCGTGCTCAAACAGCATGTGGCCGTTAAAGGTGGCAAGGCCGTGGGAGTCGGCGCAAAAACCGCCGGGAACCCAGTCCATGATCACGCCGATGCCCGCCTCGTGGCACGCATCGATAAAGTGCATGAGCTGCTGCGGGTTGCCGTAGCGCGACGTGGCGGCGTAGTAACCGGTCGTCTGGTAGCCCCAGGAGCCATCGAAGGGATGCTCCATAAGCGGCATGACTTCGATATGCGTATAGCCCATATCGCGGACGTAGTCCACGAGCTCCACCGACAGGTCGTCGTAGGTGTAAAACTCACCGCGCTGCGCGGGGAAGGGGTCCATGGGACCGGGGTAGTTGCCGTACTCGTCGGGCTCGCCCTGCGGCGCGTCGCCGTGGCGCTTCCACGAGCCAATATGCACCTCGTAGATGTTAAGGGGTTGCGACATGTGGTTATGGCCGGCGCGTCGCTTGAGCCAAGCCGCGTCGTTCCACTGGTAGCCATCGAGGGTCCACAGCACGCTGGCGGTACCCGGAGGGCACTCGGCCTTAAAGGCGTACGGATCGGCCTTGTAGAGCTTTTCGCCCTCGTTGGTCTCGATGAGATATTTATAGAGCTGGCCCTGCTCGGCGCCAGGAATAAAACCTTCCCAAATAGCGCTCGTATGCATGGGCACCAGCGGGTTGGCTTGCTCGTCCCAGTCGTTAAATTCGCCAATGACGTGAACACTCTTTACGCCGGGCGCCCAAACGCAAAAACGCCAGCCGCGCGTACGGTTCTGCGTGTCGGGGTGCGCGCCCATCTTTTCCCAGCTGCGCTCCCACGTGCCGATGCCAAACAGGTAGACATCGTCCTTGGTGAGCTCCGGCGCGTGCGGGGCGGCTTTACGGGTAGCAGGCTTTTTTGTTGCTGGCTTTAGCTTTGTATCGCTCACGTTTGATCCCATCATGACGCGGCAGCGTGTTGCCTTGGTGACTAGATGCGAAAGGTCCAAGGCTGCACGAATCGAAGGGACGGCGATAGTTCTATGATTCGTTCCACCTCGCGTGCTCGGTGGAACTTTCGGCACGAAATACGATAACACCTGTTCGTTACTTTTATGGAGAAAAGTGGATTTGCGGCGGTGTTTAATCGGCGAGCGCCATGTTTAGACCACTGGCAGAATTGCGATGGTAAAACTCTTGACAGTTTTACCAATTAGGGTTTCAAGATTGTTAGTCTGACGTTTGGTAAAACGTTTTTAGCAGGATGTTTACCATTTGACATCGAAAGGTACATTTATGTCCCAGACCGCTGCTCCCAATGTCGCTTTTATTTTCGATTGCGACGGAACACTGGTTAATAGCACCCCCGTTTGGGCCTATGCTCAGCCCGAGTTATTGCACCGCCACGGAGTTGACGTAACGGTCGACGATTTTGCCCAATTTGAGCATTTGTCGCTCGAGGACGAGTGCCAGGCCTACCACGACACCTGGGGCATTGGAGCGAATGGCGAGAAGCTGTATCGCGAGCTGAGCGACATCCTGATCGATGGCTACTCCAAGGTGCCACCGCGCGAGGGGCTCTTGGCATTTTTGGAGCAGGCGAAGGCGGCGGGCATTGCCATGTGCGTTGCCACGTCTACGCCAGCCGAGCTGGTTAAGTCTGCGCTTGCGGGCGCCGGGCTCGATGCCTACATGGAGTTTGTGACCACCACGGGCGAGGCGGGACGTTCCAAACAGTTCCCCGACGTATACGAGCTGGCGCTTCGCCGTCTGGAGGGGCGCCATGGGCACAAGTTTGAGCGCTCATGGGTGTTTGAGGACGCCGTCTTTGGCCTAAAGAGCTCTGGCTCCGCCGGCTTTAAGCGCGTGGGTATCTATGACCCGCATGGCCGTATGGAGCGCGACGATGTGCGCGCCAACTGCGATATCTTTATCGACAGCTATGAGGACCTGGATTTGGCCCGTTTACTTTCGTTTGAGGGATAGGCGAGGGCTGTGGCTTGTAAGGTATTAGTGGTCTGTGGCTCGCCCGTTGTGGCGAGCGCGGATCTGTTGCGTAGGCTAGCAGGGGAGTGCGACCACATTGTCGCCGTGGACTGCGGACTTGATGCGCTACTGGGCGCTGGCCTGAGCTGCGACGTCTATGTGGGGGATGCCGACACGGTGAGCGATGCGGGCCGCGCGTTGGTCGATGCCGCCGAAGCCTTTGAAGTAGAGCGCCACGACCCGTACAAGGACTATACCGATCTGGCGCTGGCGCTCGACTCCGTCCGCCGTCGCTGGACGGGTGCCGAAGTGGTTGCGACCTGCGCCACCGGTGGCCGCCCGGATATGGCCCTAAGCGTCCTAGGCTTACTAGCCAACTACAAAGACGCCCCCGTCTGGATTGCCGAGGACGAGATCACGGCCCGCATTCTGCATGAAGGCGAATCGTGGACCATCGAGGGCGTCGTGGACAAGACGTTCTCTATCATTGCTATAGCCCCTGGGACGGTGGTAAGCGAACGCGGCCTAGAGTGGGAGCTAGATCACGCTTCGTTAGGTCTACTAGCCGACACGGGCATCAGCAACGTCGTTAGGTCAACAGCCACGATCCAAGTCCACACCGGCACCGCCATCGCTTACTTATATCAATGGGCATTTGGAGTCTGACCCAAAAAAGTCCTTGCACGTCGCGTCAACTTCCCCTATAGTATCTCCTCGTCACGGGGGCGTAGCTCAGCTGGGAGAGCGCTTGACTGGCAGTCAAGAGGTCAGGGGTTCGATCCCCCTCGTCTCCACCATTGTGAATGCAAAGGTCTTCGGTATTCCGAAGGCCTTTTTTCATGCGAAAACGTCATACGCCACAAACCCCACCTACGCCAACAAAAAGTTGCACAATTTATTTCCCATGTCTGTACATAGTTTGTTATCCAAACGCGATTACCAGTGTAGCTCGCTGCTCCAGTTGGGCTTCAGGAACGCTCCCAATTATTGACAACGCCTCAATAACCTGCATCAACGTGAACAACATCCCAAAACAACCCCCTTAAGCACGCTAAATGAACGATATGTTGTTCGCCACAAGCCAAATCAGTTTCGCTATCAGCTTGTGCTAGGATACCTAACGTTACATGAGTTCAACTGTGCTCACGGCTCCAGCAAGCCACAAAGCGCAGGGTCGATCAGCATCCGGCCGTAACGGCGGTGTCAGAAAAACCACGAGCTCCAATAAAGAAGTCATGCGACGTTGTTTATTTGTATTGAGTTAATTCACAGGTGCAAATAATTAATAGATTGCATGGCAAAACGTAGCAGTCCTTCAGCTGTTTGCGTGCGGTCCAGTTTTGAAATCACTTGACCGGATCGCACGCAGCCAGCTGAGGTTGTGGGCATTCTTGCGATACGTGCCTGTGACCTCAGCGCTGCTTCTATGCATACCGTTCACGGTGGGGCAGAGCCACGTGCTTGTCTAACTGGGCTCAGGGTTTGAATATGGAGCGCCTTCGCGCACAAGCGCCTTGGCGAAGCCATACCCAAACCCCGTGAGCAACATGTAAGACAGCAGGGGGGGGGTGATGCTCGTGTGGTATGTGATCCAGGTCATTAACGGTCGAGAAGATGTAATGCGCGAGCGCATCGAGCACATGGTGCCGGCTGGTGCCATGCAAGAGCTCTTTTATCCCCAATATCAAACCGAGATTAAGATACACGGCGAATGGGTCAAGACGATCAAGCCGCTCTTTCCCGGTTATCTAATCTGCGATACGGCAGATCCCCGCACCGTGCAACAGTATCTGCTGCGCATGGACGACTTTGCCCGGGTGCTTTCCCAGGACGGTCAGTTTGTGCCGCTGGCAAAAGAAGAGGTTCAGCTTATTGGCGGCTTTACGCATAGGGGAGACCGCGTAGTGCCCATGAGCGAGGCCTTAAAAGACGGCGACCAGGTCGTAGTGACGGCAGGTCCGCTGCTGGGCCACGAAGGCCTTATCAAAACCATTAATAGACGCAAGAGCACTGCTTATCTGGAGCTCAACCTGTGCGGCCGACGCGTAACTACGCGCGTTGGCCTTGCCGTGCTTTCGGCCGAGCAGCGCGTCATGCGCAACCTTAAAAAGGCGATCGCCTAAATGCGGGCGACTGTTTAACGGGACAGGGAGGATCCCCGGGGCGGGGACGTAGGTTTGAAGGAAATAGTGGGAGATAAAACTGAATATGCCGGTGTTGCAGTCGTGAAGCCAGACTCGGTTGCTTTAGAGATAAAGCCAAGCGGTACATTGGCTTATCGATTTTTAAAACGACTTTTCGATCTTGTATTCAGCCTTTGCGTGAGTGTGGTGCTGATTATTCCCATCACGATTGTGTGCGCACTCATTTGTCTTGAGTCTTCTGGAAGCCCTGTGTATGCACAGGAGCGTGTTGGCATGCACGGAAAGACTATCAAGATCCTTAAGCTCCGCAGCATGGTCGCCGATGCGGGCGACGTGCAGAAATATCTGAGCCCTGAGCAGCTTCATCAGTGGGAAGTCGAGCGCAAGGTCGACGATGACCCCCGCATTACCAAAGTCGGGAGCTTCATTCGCAAGTGTTCGATTGACGAGATGCCGCAGTTTCTCAACGTGCTGAACGGTGATCTTTCCGTCATTGGTCCGCGACCTATTACAAGAGATGAGCTGGAGCAGCACTTTTCCGACGAGGAGAAGGCTGAGCTGCTTTCTGTTCAGCCTGGCATCACAGGCCTGTGGCAGGCAACCGACCGCAACGCCGCGACCTTCGAGAGCGGGACACGTCAAAAGATCGAACTTCATTACGTGCGGAACCGCTGTTTCCGTATGGACTGGAAATGCTTTACCGGCACCTTTGGTGCTATGTTCGGCAAGAAGAGGACGGGGCGATAGGTGGACGTTTCCGTTATCATTCCGACCCTTAACGCTGAACACGAAATCGAAGATCTCTTAGCGGCTCTCGAGCGTCAGTCTTTGCGTCCGATGGAAATATTGGTCGTCGACTCCGCATCAGATGACGACACAGTGCCTTTGGTCAAAATGCACGAGGGGATTCGCCTGTTGCAAATCGAACGCTGTGACTTTAACCATGGGGCAACAAGGGATATGGCCCTGAGGGCAACGACTGGTGACTTCGTTTGCTTTCTAACCCAAGACGCACTTCCGGCTTCCGATGCTTATCTTGAGCGGCTCGTCACCCCCATGGTTGGGGACCCAAGCATCGCCTTGGTCAGCGGTAGGCAGCTGCCCAAGGCGGATGCCCGCCGTTTTGAGCAGCTTGTCCGCAGCTTCAATTATCCCGATTCGCCCTCTGTCCGTTCAAAAAGCGATTTGAATAAATGCGGCATCAAGACGTTCTTTGCCTCAGATTCCTGTTCGGCTTACAGACGGACGGCATATCTCGACTGCGGCGGATTTGAGTACGTCAACACCAACGAGGACATGCTCATGGCCGCCAGGTTCGTAGCGTCGGGTCTGAAGGTCGCATATGAGCCGGGTGCTGAAGTCTATCACTCCCACAATCTGACCCCTAGCCAGCAGTTCGTGCGCAATCGCGCTGTTGGTATGTTCCTGGAGTCGCACTCAGATGTCCTTATGCATGCGAGCGAGATAGGTGAGGGCGGGCGACTCGTCAAGGCGGTCTCCTCGCAACTTCTCCGGGAAGGGAACCTGACAGAGTTCATCGCCTTCGGAGTCGACTGCTGCGCCCGTCTTCTCGGAAACCGCGCTGGTCGCAGGGCCGCGAGAAAAGAAAGGTTATAACAAATGAAAGGCATCATCCTCGCCGGCGGGTCCGGCACGCGCCTGTACCCGCTCACGCTCGTGACCTCCAAGCGGCTGCTGCCGGTCTACGACAAGCCCATGATCTACTACCCGCTGTCCACCCTCATGCTGGCGGGCATCCGGGACATCCTGGTCATCTCCACGCCGACCGACCTCCCCAACTTCGAGCGCCTGCTCGGGGACGGCTCGCGCTACGGCGTGAACCTCTCCTACGCCGAGCAGCCCTCGCCGGACGGCCTGGCGCAGGCCTTCACCATCGGCGAGGAGTTCATCGCCGGCGAGCCGTGCGCCCTCGTTCTCGGCGACAACATCTTCTACGGCAACGGCCTGTCGCGCCACCTGACGCGCGCCGTCCAGAACGCCGAGTCGGGCCGCGCCACGGTCTTCGGCTACCACGTGGACGACCCCGAGCGCTTCGGCGTCGTGGAGTTCGACCGCGAGGGCAGGGCCGTCTCCATCGAGGAGAAGCCCGCGGAGCCCAAGAGCTCCTACGCCGTCACCGGCCTGTACTTCTACCCGGGCGACGTGGCCGCCAAGGCGCATGGGGTCAAGCCGTCCGCGCGCGGCGAGCTGGAGATCACCACGCTCAACCAGATGTACCTGGAGGAGGGGACGCTGTCCGTCGTCACCCTCGGCCGCGGGTACGCGTGGCTCGACACCGGCACCATGGAGAGCCTGCACGAGGCCGCGGAGTTCGTCCGCGCCGTGGAGCACTCCCAGGACCTGCCCGTGTCCGTGCCCGAGGAGATCGCCTGGGAGAACGGCTGGATCACGACCGCCGAGCTGGAGGAGGCCGCGAAGGCCTACGGCAAGTCGGTCTACGGCCAGCACCTCAAGAAGGTCGCCGCCGGCGAGATCGTCAACAGCCCGCGCGAGTACTAGGAACTGAGGAGACATGGACATGGCAGAGGAGACCTTCTCCCCGAAGAACATCATCGTCACGGGCGGCTGCGGCTTCATCGGCAGCAACTTCGTGCACTACGTGGTGGACAACCACCCCGACGTGCACGTGACCGTCCTGGACAAGCTGACCTACGCCGGCAACCCCGAGAACATCGCCGGGCTGCCCGAGGATAGGGTCGAGCTCGTCGTTGGCGACATCTGCGATGCTGAGCTCCTCGATAAGATTGTCCCCGGCCACGACGCCATCGTGCACTACGCCGCGGAGAGCCACAACGACAACTCCATCGCCGACCCGGAGCCGTTCCTGCGCACCAACGTGGAGGGCACCTTCCGCCTGCTGGAGGCCGTCCGCAAATACGGCATCCGCTACCACCACGTCTCCACCGACGAGGTCTACGGCGACCTGGCGCTCGACGACCCGGCCAAGTTCACCGAGGAGACGCCGTACCACCCGAGCTCGCCGTACAGCTCGACCAAGGCCAGCTCCGACATGCTCGTGCGCGCCTGGACCCGCACCTACGGCCTGCGCGCCACGATCTCCAACTGCTCCAACAACTACGGCCCCTACCAGCACGTGGAGAAGTTCATCCCGCGCCAGATCACCAACATCGTCGACGGCGTCCGCCCCAAGCTCTACGGGAAGGGCGAGAACGTCCGCGACTGGATCCACACCGAGGACCACTCCTCGGCCGTCTGGGACATCTTGACCCGCGGCCGCATGGGGGAGACCTACCTCATCGGGGCCGACGGCGAGAAGGACAACATCACCGTGCTCCGCATGATCCTCCAGGCCATGGGGCGCGACCCCGAGGACTTCGACTGGGTCGCCGACCGCCCCGGCCACGACCGCCGCTACGCCATCGACTCCACCAAGCTCCAGCGCGAGCTGGGCTGGAGGCCGGCGCACACCGACTTCGCCGAGGGCCTGAAGGCCACCATCGACTGGTACGTCGCCAACGAGGCCTGGTGGCGCCCGGCCAAGGAGGCCACCGAGGCGCGCTACCGCGCGCAGGGGCAGTAAGGAATAGCATCATGGAGCTATCAACTATTGCGCCGTATATCGTTTCGATAATCGCCTCAATTGTTTCGGGCATCAGCTCTTATTTAGTTGCTCGAAATAAATCTGCTTCAGATATTCAAACGCTCAAAGAATCAAATGAGCATGAAATCGAAAAGCTCATGAAACAGCACGAAGTTGATTTGGACAACTTAAAGGAGACCCATAAGCTTGAGATGGAGAAACTCGAAGCGGAGCATAGATACTCCCTCGAGCTGGCGAACTCCAACGCGCAGAATGAAATGACCAAGCAGCTGATGGGTTCCCTTGTCGGCAATATGATGTCTGCGCCGCAAATGCAGGACCTATTTGTTAATGCCATTGCGGACTCGATCAAGAAAGGCCAGCAAGGGTAGCGACTAGATAAGATGCCGGTCGCGGGCATGTAATACCTGACGATGAAGTCCAACCCGATAACTTCCGCGCGAGCTCCATCCAGGGCGCCATGAAGTGCGTGAAGGCTAAGGGCGTGCCCGTGGTGGTCTACGAGCCTACGCTGGACGAGCCGGAGTTCTTCAGCTCCGAGGTGACGCACGGCCCTGAGACCTTCAAGGCCGGCTGCGACGTGAACGTCGATAAACGTTAGGGCAACGAGTTCGTGGACATCTCGGACAAAATGTACACGAGAGATCTATTCAAGAGGGGCTAGTCATCGTATGGCTTCTGTAGGACGAACTATTATTAAACGCGTGGATGAAGAGCCAACTTCACTTGCTATTCAATCCGCTTTCGATAGAAATTCGTTGCGCAGAAAGGATGATATTGCCAACTTCCTAAAGATGTTGCTAATGGTCAAGCCACCTTATACGTTTGTAGTTGATTCACCTTGGGGAACGGGTAAGACTTTTTTTGTTAAACAAATTGAATGGATTCTAAAAAGCCTCAATCCGGCTTTGGGTAATAACTATATTGAATTGGGTTCTCAACTTCAGGATTTATTACAAAATAACGATATTTGCCATTTCGTTCCCTTGTATTTTAATGCTTGGGAGAACGATTTTTTTGACGATCCGCTTCTCCCTCTTTTAGCTTCCTTTAGCGAGTCTATCGGTGAGAGTTGCGTAGATACCTCAATAAATATTCCGCTTTTAATTTCAGAAATCATTAACTGCATTCTTGCAATTCATAATATCGATATCAATATTCGAAATCTTACCGATTGTACCGATGAAAAGGATTTTCTTGAAGATTATAGGACCCGAACTCAGTTACGGCAGAAGTTAAATCGACTAATTACGAGTCTAATTCCAAGAGTTGCAAAATTGCCATTCTGTTTATTGATGATTTGGATCGCTGTAAGCCTGAATTCGCTATTCGTCTATTAGAGCAGACAAAAGCCATATTTCAACTTCCAAATGTAATCGTCGTTTATTCTACGGATATTGTTCAGCTTTCCCATTCGCTTGAAGGGGTTTATGGTTCTAGTTTTGTTGGAAGGGCTTATCTCGAACGGTTTTATGATAAGCGTTTTGAGCTTCAACGCATTATGCCTTTGGATTACTTAGAGTTTAAGGGGCTACGAGTTAACAGGGGTCATCCGTTTATCGATATAATCGGAGAATTACTTGACTATAAAAACGCATCTTGTCGTGCTTTAAACAGGTTGTTCGATCAAATTAGAACCATTTTTGAATTCATATATATTTCGCCCTCTTATTCCTATAGAACCGCTGAAGTCTTTCCGAAGTTCGCGCTTCTTCCGGTTTTGATAGTGCTCTCTTATTATGAACCTGAACAATGGTATGAGGTTAAATGCGGCCACTCATTCTCTTCTGTCTACAATTTGGCGAGCCATAGTAAGCGTTTTTTAAACCAGCTAGATTCCTCGATTATTGAAATTAATGAATCCGCGCCGAATGAATCTCTTCTTTCAGAGAAGAGTCGTCGAGATTTTGTAGACGGAGTGTGTGCATTAATTTATATCGGTAAATTAAATGACCCTCGAGTTGAAGCTGTAAATAAAGGGAACTTTCTATTCGCAAATACTTTTGCCGATGTGTTTTTTACCCTAAGGGTGCAAGACTAGCTCTTAGATTGAATCAGAACCACCCTTAAAAAGGGTGGTTTGCTCTTAGGGTATAACCCACGGGCCCCGGGCTCGCGTCTAAAGGCGC